>CALKBV010000022.1 GCA_937775265.1 uncultured Pseudomonadales bacterium | reverse complement strand
GGCGCCAGGCCGTTAAAGCGCGCGATTCAGCAATACGTCGAGAATCCGTTGGCAGAGGCAATTCTGTCTGGCGATTACGTGGCAGGAGACCAGGTTCAGGCAAGCACGGCTGATAAGCGCATAGTTTTCGCTAAAACCTAAAAAGTACTGTACATAAACACAGTTAAAATGTACTGTGTGTTTATCCAGTAGTTTGGTCAAGCTCTCATACAGGCTGAGAAAGGTGACGCGCATGAAACCACGAATATCAAAAGCAATAACGAAAGCTATAACGAAAGAAAAAACGAAAGCAAAAACGAAAACAAAAATTGTTTTGTTAAAAAGCACATTGGCGAAGACGCCTCCAGACGGTTGCGAACCGGAGAAGTACGATGCAGGTTTGCTGGGCGCCGACGACAGTGCTCGATTGACCCTGGTTGAGTTGAAGCTGCCGGCAGATGCTGCAGCACCCAAAGACGCTATTCATGCAAAGTATCATTCGGTCCTTGCGATGGAAGCTGCCAGAAAAATGCGCAGGTCACGCCAGAAGCTAAGAACTGGCCAGGAAGTCTGTCACCACCTGAAGATGATGCTTGCGAGTGATCTGTCTCCCAGGGGGGCTGTACCGCGGAAACACGCTGCTGGTAAAGAACCTCAATTTCGATTGGGGTTCTGAACGGTCTGTTTCTCTGTTTGGGGCTGGTTTATTGAGGTGCTTGTTAGAAACCTGGCAATAGAAACAAGCTAAAGAAAGAAGCTAAATATCAGGATGAACTGCGAGCATCGGGGGCGGTAATACGGTCAAAAGCTGCATCAGTTAACGATGTTGCTCCGAGTGCAGCGACACCCACTCTGAATCAATTCATCTTATGTTATGCCGCAGGCGCGTTACTCGTAGCATCCCGGCCCCTGATGCCCATTCCTATACCCAGGTTGACTACCACTTAGGTCAGCTACATTGTCACCTGGTGTTCCCACAAGGTACTTTTCGAGGCGAACATACAGACGGTCTGGGAAGACTGCCCGGCGCATGAGATAATCTTGTTTCGAAACCCACATTGCCTGTTGGTGCTTTTACACAGATCCTGCATTGATTAGGGAGCTGTTGTTGGCACTGTAGAGTTCAGTAGTGAAGGCAGGTTATTTACAGGCTAGTCAAGATAGCTTACACGCGTATAAGAAAGGTAATGGTAGATCCCCTTGAGTTTTCGTGAATAACTCAGAGATGGTAGACGTCTGCATAGTGGGGGCGGGCGTCATTGGCCTTGCGATCGCCCGGGAGTTGGCGATTTCCGGAAAAGATGTTCTGGTGCTGGAGCAGGGGCCTCGGTTCGGCGAAGGCATTAGCAGCAGGAATAGCGAAGTCATACACGCAGGTATTTATTACCCGACAGGTTCGTTGAAAGCTGAGCTCTGTGTCCGTGGTAAGTCATTGCTCTATGAGTATTGCGGATCCAGAGGCGTTGGCCATGATCGGATAGGTAAACTTATCGTAGCCACCACTGAGGCTGAAGAGCAGCAGTTGCAGGATATCAAGCGGCAAGCTTCAGACAATGGCGTTGACGACCTAGTTGAAGTTTCCCGTCATCGACTTCAAGAAATAGAACCGGCGCTAAACGCAAGTATGGCGCTGTTCTCTCCGTCAACGGGGATTATTAGTGCGCCTGATTTGATGACCTCGCTACTTGCTGATCTTGAGTCTTGCGGGGGCACACTCGCAACAAGGACCTCTGTAAGCGCGGTCAAATATGGAACGTTAGGGTTCACCGTGATGTGTGACATTGAGAAGGAGCTCTACGAGTTCCGGTGTGAACGACTGGTCAATGCGGCAGGATTAGGGGCACAGCAACTTGCAACATCTATAGAAGGTTTGTCGCAAGAGTTTGTACCGCCACTTTTTCTTTGTAAGGGGAATTACTTCACGTATCAGGGCCGGTCTCCTTTTTCACATTTGATTTATCCCGTACCAGAACGCAGCGGCGCCGGACTCGGTGTGCATGCAACCATTGACCTTGGTGGTCAGGTTAAATTCGGACCGGATGTCGAGTATGTCGAAACTGAGGGCTACGCTGTGTCCGACGACCGACTGGATCGAGGTATCCGCGCAATCAGGAAATACTTTCCTGCATTGGACGAAGACCGTCTGGTTGCGGGTTATGCCGGTATCAGGCCAAAGTTACAGGGTCCAGGGGATCCGTTTTGTGATTTTGTTATCCAGACGGAAGATGTCCACCAGGTACCAGGGTTAGTGAATTTATTTGGCGTAGAGTCTCCGGGTTTGACTTCGTCTATCGCCATAGCAGAAACTGTCGCCGCACGACTTTACCGACTATAGGGTTTTCAGCGTAGGGCTGTATTTACCAACGACAGGGCCTTATTTGTATGCTCACACCGTACGTTCACATCTCACTTATTGAGGTATCTGATGTCTAGTCATACGCATAGCCATGATCATCATCATGGACATGAACACAACGTTGGGTTCCGAAATATCAGTACCAGTTTCGTGATTGCTGTTGTCGCAAATCTGGGATTTACGGCAATAGAAGCCTTCTATGCCTTTATCACCGATTCAGCGAGCCTGCTGGCGGACGCCGGACATAATCTTTCTGATGTCCTGGGCTTGTTGCTCGCCTGGGGTGCTGCGTACCTTGCCACACGAAGTACCAGTAGCCTTTACAGTTATGGCTATCGGCGCACAACTATTCTTGCGGCAATAACGAATGCCCTGGTACTTATCTTTGCCTCCGCTTTTATAGCGTTTGAGTCAATAGACAAGATACTAAATCCGACCGAAGTCTCGGAGATTGTCATCATGATCGTCGCAGGGATCGGCATTGCAGTGAACGCTGGTTGTGCCATGTTATTCAGGGCATCAAGTAAGGACGACCTGAACATGAAAGGCGCTTACCTCCATCTTGCCTATGACGCGCTGATATCTGTTGGGGTCGTAGTCGCTGCTGCGGCCATGTATTTCACAGGATGGCTATGGCTGGATGGCGCAGTGGGTCTGCTCGTTGTCGTGGTTATCATCTGGGGAACCTGGGGATTATTGATGGACAGCGTGAACATGATTCTTGATGCGGTTCCCCAACATATCGATCGCGAGGCCGTGCATAATTACCTGCTGCAAATCGACGGAGTTAGCGAGGTCCATGATCTTCATATATGGGCGCTTAGCACCAATGAAAGCTGCCTGACGGCTCATCTAGTGATGCCAGAGAATACCTTGTGGGATACTGAGTCAGGTTACGGGGATATAGGTAAGGCGCTCGACGATGAGTTCAGGATTCAGCACGTCACGCTGCAGGTTGAAAAAGATTTCGATTGCGCTACTCAGGACTGTGACTAGTGTTCTCAAAAATTGGAGTAGCTACGTAAATGACAACGTTATCAAGGTTCTATCAACAGGTTCGTGAAGCTCGCCCAGTGGAACCCATAGTACTTGATGATCCGATCCCGTTGGAAGAACTTCAAACCCCAGCGCTGATTATCGACCTGGATGTGTTCGACGCTAATCTCGCCAAGATGCAGTCATACCTTGGACAGCAGGAAATTGCACTTAGGTCGCACACTAAAATGCACAAGTGTCCGATCATCGCGCGCAAGCAGATTGAAGGCGGCGCAATTGGGGTCTGTGCGGCAAAGATTAGCGAGGCGGAGGTTATGTGCGCGGCAGGTATCGAGGATGTCCTGGTCACTTCACCCATAGCAACGCTAGATAAAGTGAATCGGTTCGTTGAAGCACGAAGAAACCATCCCGGTTTGAAAATTGTCGTGGATAGTGTCGACTCAGCAAACCTGTTGGCAAAAGTTGCCGGTTTGGAGGGTCTTGTTGTCGACGTCTTTGTGGATCTGGACCCTGGAATGGGGCGCACTGGAATCGAAACAGGAGAAAAAGCCCTGCAACTTGTTCGCCACATTGGCGAATCGAATTCGCTGAATTTTTCGGGCCTCCAAATGTACGCCGGCAACTGCATGCATATTGAAGGGTTCTCTAAGCGTAAACAAAAATATGCTCACATAATGAACAAGGGCATTGAGACCCTTGCATTGCTTGACCAGGCTGGAATAGCGGTACCTGTTGTGTCGGGAGGAGGAACCGGCACTTACAATATGGAACCTGACCTTGGGCTGATCAATGAACTCCAGGCTGGTTCATATGCATTTATGGACATTGAGTATCGGGATATCGGCGGGATTGACTCAGCGCGGTTCCTGGATTTTGGTGTTTCGCTGTGCGTTCTCGTTACTGCGATCAGCCAGCCGCAGAGTCGGCTGATCACAGTAGATGGAGGTTTTAAATCATTCGCTTCAGACAAGATGGCGCCAGAGTTTCGGGACGTCGAAGGCGTCACCTTTCATTGGGGTGGAGATGAACACGGCATCGTTCAGCTGAATAATCCATCGCTTGAAATACGCCTGGGGAACAAACTTCCAATGCTTACTCCGCACTGTGACCCCACGGTAAACCTACATGATTTTTATTTCCCTTATCGAGATGGTCTTGTCCATGAAATATGGCCGATTACAGCAAGAGGATTTTCACATTGAGTTTAGAAGTACCCTGGTTCGAGGATTTCTCTGTAGGAAATGATCTGAGTGCCGTTCCTTCCGTTACGGTGACCGATGGCTACGCAGCGATTCACCAAATGGTTTTTGGGGATCGCTCCCGGCTTCCCCTTGATCTTGTTTTATCGCGGCAGGTGACCGGTCAGGAGAGGGCGTTGGTTAACCCTTCGCTGGTGTGCAACATAGCGATCGGCCAGAGCACGATTCCGACACAACGTGTGTTAGGTAACCTGTTTTATCGGGGATTGCGATTCCATCGGCCCGTTTATATCGGGGATACTCTGACGACGACAACCAAGGTCGTGGCGCTTCGGCAGAATGCAATAAAACCGGGACGGCCTTCCTCGGGAATGGTTGGCCTGGAAATGCATGTCGTGAACCAGGATGGTGAAACCGTCCTGCTATTCTGGCGATGTCCCATGGTGCCCTGCAGAGAAGAGAAGGCTGACACCGGTCACAATGATGATTTATCGTTAATGCCGGAGGATATCGATCCTGAAGACCTGTTGAGTGCTGTTCCCGACTGGAATCTGGATTTGCTACCAGCCATCACAGATGAGTTCAGCCCGGGAAACGTAATTAAGGTTGAAGCCAGGGACACTGTGACCTCCGCGCCAGAAATAGTACGTATGACATTAAACCTGGCGATGACGCATACCGATGCAGGTCGTGGTGTCTATAAGAGGCGACTGGTATACGGTGGGCACACCATTTCGCTGGCGGCTGCCCAGCTTTCAAGGGTACTGCCTTCACTCGCAACCGTGCTTTGCTGGTATAAATGTAACCATGTTGCGCCCGTGTTTGAGCAGGATGTTTTGGGCAGCGTAATAACGGTCAAGGGAGAAACTTCAGCAGGTAAGGGAAAAATTCTGGACCTGGGTATCGAGGTGTATGCAGAAAGGGGGGCAGAAGCCCCGGAACCTGGAAGTGATATCAAAGTGCTTGATTGGCAATTAGCGGTGTTGGTCGGAGGTCAAGGTGTCTAAAGGTGTCCTCAGTGGAATGAGAGTTGTGGAAGGTTCCGCGTTTGTCGCGGCGCCGCTGGGTGGAATGACTCTGGCGCAACTTGGTGCCGATGTCATTCGATTTGACCCGATTGGTGGTGGACTCGATTACCGGCGGTGGCCCATTACGGATAGCGGTATGAGTCTGTTCTGGGCCGGCATGAACAAAGGCAAACGGTCATTCCAGGTCGATATTGGACACGCAGAAGGTCGTGAATTGATTATGGAGTTGCTCCGCGGTGACAGTCAGGAGGATGGGATATTTCTGACAAACTTTCCTGAACGTGGCTGGCTGGCTTACGAGAAGCTCAAGCAAGTTCGCGGGGATCTCATCTACGTCAACATCATGGGCGATCGGAATGGTGGCTCAGCTCTCGACTACACCGTGAACTGTGCGGTTGGCTTCGCTAGTGCAACAGGTGATCCATCGAATGAGGACCCCACTAACTACCTGTTGCCCGCCTGGGACAACATTACGGGACAGATGTCGGCGGTGGCATTGCTGGCAGCTGACCGTTACAGGCGTATCAATGGTGAAGGGCAATTGGTGAAAATTGCCCTGAAAGACGTGGCAGTCGCGACAGCAAGTAATCTCGGTAATATCTCAGAAGTAACGATTAACAACGAAGACCGCCAGAAAGCGGGTAATTACCTCTATGGCGCTTTTGGTAGGGACTTTGTGTCAAAAGATGGTGTTCGGGTCATGATTGTTGGATTAACGCCGCGCCAGTGGAAGGGCATTGTCGAATCAATGGGGATTGCGGAGCAGATGTCATCGTTGGAGATTGAGCTGGGCTATAGTCTTTCAGGTGAAGGAGAGCGATTTAAGGCTCGCCATAAGATAGCCGAATTGGTCGAGCCATGGTTCGCGTGCAAAGCCTATTCAGAGATTTGCCCTTTGTTCGATGAACATGCGGTTTGCTACGGACCTTACAGAAGCTTCAGGGAAATGGTTGAAGATGATGATGACTGTTCGCCGGATAATCCAATGATGGGAATGGTTACCCAGCCGAATATTGGAGAGTATCTCGCCTCAGGCTCACCGATCCGGTTTGTAGATGACAACCTCCAAACGCTTCCTGCGCCGACGCTGGGGCAGCACACCGAGGAAATCCTTAAGCAAGAGCTCTCGCTAAGTGACGGCGAAGTCGGCCGCCTGAAGGCCGAGGGTATTGTTGCCTGGTAGCTGTATTCGAGTGCCAGTTCTTGAACCTGAAGGGCGGAGTGCCTTGATTTTATTGAGTATTTCCAATACTTGATGCCGTTCAATCCAGCCTTTTATGATACAGTAACCCAAATTTGACTCACCTCGGAGAATAACCTTGTTTGAATTGGTTCAGGCCGGTGGGTGGTTAATGATTCCCATTCTTCTGTGCTCCGTCGTTGCCGCAGGTATCTCTGTGGAAAGGTTATGGACGCTGCGTGCTGCGCAGGTCGCACCTCGAGACCTTCTTACCCAGGTCTGGAGCTGGATAAGGAACAATGAGATGGACAGCAGCAGATTGCGCGAAGTGAAAAGCGGTTCACCGCTTGGGCAGATACTTGTCGCTGGCATCACATCTCATCGCCGAGGCAGGGACGTGATGAAGGAGTCTATTGAGGAAGTCGCCAATCACGTGGTCCATGAACTAGAGCGATATCTCAACACCCTGGGTACCGTCGCTGCGATCACTCCACTACTTGGATTGTTGGGTACTGTCATCGGTATGATTAAAGTATTTACGGCTATTCAGCTGGAAGGCACAGGCAATGCGGCCGTGCTGGCTGGTGGCATATCAGAAGCGCTCATCACCACCGCAGCAGGATTAACGGTGGCGATCCCAAGTCTGTTTTTTCACCGTTATTTTCAACGTAAAGTTGATGAGTTAGTTATCTATATGGAGCAGGAGGCCCTCAAGCTCGTTGAAGTACTTAACGCCGACCGAGCGGACAACGCAGATGTAAAGCGTCCGACAATGGCTCAGGCAGTCAATAGGTGAAGTTCTCCAGGCGTGCTCGCCAGGAGGTAGAGGTAAACCTGACACCGCTGATTGATGTGGTGTTTCTACTACTGATTTTTTTTATGGTATCGACAACATTCACAAAAGAAACCCACCTTTCGATTGATCTGCCGGAATCCAGCTCGCAGTCGAATCGCGTAGCAGACCTGCAGATTGAAATTTTAATCACGCGAGAAGGTGATTTTGCGATAAATGGTGTTGCGTTGATCAACCGGGAGCAAAGCACTCTTCGGGCTGCCATAGGCAAGATCAGTGAAGGTGACACTGCGATTCCAATGGTGATTACTGCTGATTCAGCTACCCCACACCAGTCTGTCGTGACGGCGCTGGATGTTGCGGGTCAACTCGGGTTCTCGCACTTGAGTATCACGACTACATTGACTAACCACGCGGACTAATAATGGCTCGTGACGAACATAAATCTGACCTGGAGATCTATCGCAGACTATTAACCTACGTGCTGCCCTACTGGGGTGCGTTCGTGGTCAGTATTGTCGGTTTTTTGATCTATTCACTGTCGAATGTTTCCTTTGTTTGGCTGGTCAGCTACATCGTAGATTCGCTTCAATCCGGTGCCGTTCCTATTGCGGCAGAGGTTAAGGATTATTTATCTGCAATCCTGGGCGAGGAGGGTGACCTTAATCGGACCCTTATACCAGTTCTGCTGGTGTTAATAGCGACGACCCGCGGGCTCGGCGCATTCGTTGGCAACTACTTTATCGCTTACGTGTCCAACAACCTGGTTCACAATCTGAGGCGGGAGTTGTTTGATCGTCTGCTTACGCTACCCAGTGCCTTTTATGACCGGCATGCGATGGGACATCTGGTTGCCAAGGTGACTTTCCATGTCACCCAGGTGACGGGTGCAGCGACCGACGCCGTGAGAGTCATCATTCGGGAAGGATTCACAGTCCTTGGATACATGGGGTACCTGCTTTTCCTGAGCTGGAAGCTCACCCTGGTATTTCTTGCGGTAGCGCCTGTTATCGCGCTACTTGTTGGCTTAGCGGGTAAGCGATTCAGGCGAATCAGTCAACGTATTCAGAATTCCATGGGGGATGTTACCCATGTCGCCTCCGAAGCGGTTCAGGGCTACCGTGAAGTCAGGACGTTTGGTGGTAGTGACTATGAAAGCGAACGTTTTAATAAAGTGAGTCAGGACAATCGGCGGCAGTCGATGAAAATGGTAGTGACATCATCTCTGGCTACCCCTGCAATTCAGATCATGGTTTCCTTTGCCCTGGCGGGGCTTGTATGGTTGGTGTTGGACCCTGTTTTTCTCGCGAACATGTCTACCGGTGGGGTCATTGCGTTCATTACTACTGGAGGTCTGTTGGCTAAGCCGATACGCCAATTGTCAGAGGTGGTAGCTACCGTACAGAAAGGACTGGCAGCAGCCGAAGATATCTTTGATCTGTTTGATGAAGAAGTAGAAAAAGACGCCGGTAAGCTTGAGATCGACAGGGTTGCCGGGAAAGTCGAGTTCAAGAATGTTGAATTCGGATATCAGAGCAATTCGAAGACCGTATTGAAGGGCATCAGCTTCACTGTAAACCCCGGAGAGACCGTCGCCCTGGTTGGTAGATCAGGCAGTGGCAAGAGTACTCTGATGAGCCTGATACCGCGCTTCTATGCTCCGAACAGCGGAGAGATTCTTATTGATGGTCACCCTATCGATTCGTTCACGCTGGATAACCTCAGGGAACACATCGCGATTGTGAGTCAGCAGGTGACTTTGTTCAACGATACGGTGATGCGAAACATCGGCTATGGCACGCTTCATGGGGCCAGCAGAGATGCAGTAAAGGGCGCCGCGGAGAAAGCCTACGCCTGGCAGTTTATAGAAGAGCTGGATTCTGGTCTTGATACCATCGTCGGTGATGATGGGGTTCTTTTATCCGGCGGTCAGCGTCAGCGACTCGCTATAGCAAGAGCCTTTCTGAAGGATGCGCCGATCCTGATCCTTGATGAGGCGACGTCATCACTTGATATGGAGTCTGAGCGTTATATACAGTCGGCACTTGAAGCAGTTGTTCAGGGCAGGACAACTTTCATCATTGCTCATCGTCTATCAACGATCGAAAAAGCAGATCGAATATTTGTTATCGAAGAAGGTCAGATAGTCGAAGAGGGCTGCCATGAGGAACTACTGGCGAAAAGTGGGTTTTATTACCAGTTACACGCCAAGGATGAGATAGCCGAGAGCACGCCTTCAACCCCCAAACCTATAACGGTTGGCGCTCAATTTGAGACAAGAAAATACAATATGCGAGGTGCTGGTTCCAGTTTTCTGGTTGATGCCTGGTACAACGATACTTTGTGGGTTAAAGCGTTTGCACCGCTATCTTATCTCTATAGGCTGCTCGCCTCGCTTCGTCGAAGCTGGCTGACAAAACGATCGGTTTGGAAATCGCCTGTACCGCTCATTATAGTCGGGAATATTTCGGTGGGAGGTACCGGTAAATCGCCTTTGGTTATTGGCATCGTACAATACCTTATAGAGCTGGGTCTGAGGCCTGGCGTGGTAAGCCGAGGCTATGGCGCTAATTCTAATCATTACCCGGTCGAAGTGACTATGACCTCTTCGGGTGCTGAAGTCGGTGATGAGCCTCTGATGATCTACAAGCGTACTGGAGTGCCCGTTGTTGTAGACCCGGACAGGGTTCGTGCGGTGAAAGAACTTATTAGTCATCATGAGTGCGATGTCGTAGTGAGTGATGATGGCTTGCAACATTATGCGCTGGGAAGAGCCATAGAGATCGTGGTGATCGATGGTGTGCGAGGCCTCGGTAATGGACTCTGTCTGCCCGCTGGGCCTCTTAGGGAACCGGTGTCGCGTTTGGAAGAAGTTGACCTTGTTGTCATTAACGGTGAGCACAGCGTACCGCGATTGGGAAATGATGCAAACTCTTCAATGATGCAATTGAAACCGGTCAGACTGGTGAATATGACCACCGGTGACGGGAAACCTGCTGATTCACTTGGTGGTAAAACTGTTCATGCTGTGGCTGGAATTAGTCATCCCGAGCGTTTTTTCAATACGCTTAACTCTCTTGGAATTGTGGTCATACCTCACGAGTTTCCTGACCACCATGCATTTACAATTGAAGATGTTAATTTCGATGACAATATTCCTGTAGTAATGACAGAAAAGGATGCGGTGAAACTCGACATACCCGGATTGCCAGAGGGCCTATACTGGTATCTGGAAGTCGAAGCCTGCTTTGATTTAGCGAAAATTGATGCCCTTCTGAGTAAGGCAGGGATTGAAAAAATAAAACGTACTACCGGAGGCTGATATGCCTGTAGATAAAAAACTATTAGCGATTCTCGTTTGCCCGATTTGCAAGGGGAATTTGACCTATGAAAAGGCAAATGAAGAGCTTGTCTGTCACGCAGAGAAGCTAGCGTTTCCAATACAGGACGACATTCCAATTATGTTGGAATCAGAAGCCCGTCGATTGGAATCGGATGAAGTGTCATAGCTGGTTTTAACGTCATCATCCCGGCCCGATATGAATCATCGAGGTTCCCGGGAAAGCCGCTGATAGATCTGGACGGCAAGTCCATGATTCGAAGGGTCTACGAACAGGCATCCAATAGTGATGCTGATACCATATACGTAGCAACGGATGATGAGCGGATTGTAGACGAAGTAGAGAGCTTTGGTGGCCTGATTGTTATGACCAGCCCGGATCATCCAACGGGCACCGACCGTATTTTCGAGGCGGCCAGCCTTATTGGATTGGGTGATGATGACATTGTTGTAAACGTTCAGGGTGATGAACCGCTCATCCCTCCCTCTGTGATCAATAAGGTGGCGGGGATGATTGATTCAAACGTTCAGATGTCGACCCTCTGTGAACTTATTATTGATCCAAAAGAAGTATTTGATCCCAATGTGGTTAAGGTCGTCTCGGACGCTAACGGCATTGCCCTGTATTTTTCACGCGCGCCCATTCCCTGGTCCCGGGATCACTTCGGATCTGGGTCGATACCGGATGGGATAAGCTGGTATCGCCATCTGGGGATCTATGCCTATACTGCAGCGATGCTGGCAAGGTTTGTTACCTGGGATCCTGCGCCACTGGAAGAAGCCGAAAAGTTAGAGCAGCTCCGGGCCCTGTATAATGGTGAGAAAATAAAAATTGCCATCGCTCCCGATAAAATTCCTCCAGGAATCGACGTCCCGGGAGATGTTGAACGCACGCTTAAGGTCCTGAAGGAGGGCGCATGAGTTATTCGGTTATCGTGAAGGAAGATTGTTCAACTTGTCAGTTAGTAGTGCCTGTCATCAAACAATTGAAAGGAGATGACGAGCTAACGATATACAGCCAGGATAACGTTCAGTTCCCGTCTGGAGTCTCGGTGATCGACGATACGCAGCTCGAATACTCTTGGCATCGTCGAATTGATACTGTACCGACGCTCATTAAGTTTGATGATAATGGTGAAGAGCTAGCAAGGGTAGTTGGTTGGGAAAAGAGCGAATGGCAGACGCTGACAGGGAGACCGTTAGGGTTTGATTTACCGGACTTCCGTCCAGGTTGTGGATCAAAGAGCGTGGACCCCGGTATGCCAGAAAAGTTGGCCGCACGTTTTGACAGGGATAAGCTGCAATCCCGCGAATTAACCATATCGATGGAAGAAGATGATGCAGAGGCCTGCTACGACAGGGGCTGGTCCGATGGTTTGCCAGTGGTGCCGCCTACAGCGGAACGCGTTATGCGTATGCTGACGGGTACGAACAGGTTGCCAGATGAAGTCATCGGTGTTGTTCCGCCGGATCTTGTGCCATGCACGATCGAAAAAATTGCTATCAATGCGGTGCTGGCCGGATGTAAACCAGAATATCTGCCGGTTGTGATTGCATCGGTAGAGGCCGCCTTGCAGGACGAATTCTGCATGCACGGTCTGTTGGCGACGACTTATTTTTCAGGCCCCCTGGTGATCGTAAACGGACCCTTGAGCCGTGCTATCGGGATGAATTCGAAGGGCAACGCGCTTGGTCAGGGCAACAGGGCAAACGGTACTATTGGGCGGGCCCTGCAACTGGTTATTCGTAACATTGGCGGTGGTAAACCTAGGGGGGTAGATCGATCGGTGTTCGGAAACCCCGGGAAGTACACGTACTGTTTCGCAGAAGACGAGACAAACTCCTGCTGGGAATCGCTGGCTGTCGAGAAGGGATTTTCTGAAACAGCATCGACGGTCACGTTGTTTGCAGCCGATGGCATGCAAGGGATTGTCGACCAGAAATCACGTGACCCAGAATCGTTAAGCCGCAGTTTCGCAGCCGCGTTAAGAGTCGTGGGCCATCCTAAAATGATCATGGCAGCGGATGTAATACTGGTCGTTTCACCGGAACATGAGCGAATTTACCGACTGGCTGGCTGGACCAAACAGGATTTGAAAAATTGCCTGAATAGGCTTCTGACGATCGACGGATCTGAATTGATTGCCGGTGCTGGTGGTATCGCTGAGGGAATTCCAGAGAAGCTAGCGGGTAAACAACTGCCTAAATTTAGGGAAGGTGGACTCAATATCGTCAGGGCTGGTGGCAGCGCGGGTATGTTTTCTGCCATTATCGCGGGATGGGGTGCCAGCGGCACTATTGGTAGCGTACCGGTGACCCGTGAAATAAAGTAAGAAAAGAGAGGAAAAAGTATGACTATATTGATGGATCCAACCTCGGAGCGGGCGCCTGAAAACAGACAGCCATTGCCGAGGCCAGCAGATCTTGAAGGCAAGACGGTTGGGTTGCTGGATATTTCAAAGCCCAAGGGGAACATTTTCATCGACCGACTCGAAGATCTTCTTGTTCAAAAGGGCCTGACAACGAAACGCTATATCAAACCGACATTCACCAGAGTTGCACCGGTTGAACTTAATCAACAGATCGCGGCGGAATGTGATGTTGTTATTGAATCGCTAGCGGACTGAGGTTCGTGCACGTCGTGCAGTTTGCATGACATTATGGACCTGGATAGCAGGGGAGTTCCTGGGGGATTCATTGCATCCACAGAATTTATTGAGGCGGCGAAAGCCCAGGCCGAATCGTTAGGGTTTGACCCTTATAAAGTCTTCGTTGGTCATCCGATACAGGATAGAACTGATGCAGAAATGCAAACGCTGGCAGAAGAAGCCTTCGAAGATATTCTGGCCATGATTCTCGAGGAAAAGTAGTCGTCGATGAAGTGGCAGGCGTACCTGCCGCTTCGAGGTTTCTATTCTCAACGTGAATGAATTTAGGCGTGTCGATTGAAGATCCACCAGAACATATCGCTGGCTGACAAGAACACGTTACGCGTTGACGCCCGGGCCGAGTGGTATTGTGAAGCCTTTACGGTGGACGCGCTGCTCGAAGCCGCAGAGTTCGCGTTAACCCATAAGCTAAAAGTCATTTCTCTTGGCGAGGGCAGCAATATTGTTCTAGCGGACAATATTGCCGGACTGGTGATCAAGAATCGAATCCCCGGAGTGACCTATGATGCCGAAATCGTGCATGCCGCAAGTGGCGAAAATTGGCACAGACTGGTTCGCTCGACTGTCAGTTCCGGGTTGTTTGGTCTGGAGAATCTTGCCTTAATCCCGGGTACCGTCGGCGCTGCACCGGTCCAGAATATTGGCGCTTACGGCGTCGAACTGAGTGATAGATTCATTTCACTCAAAGCAATACATCTTCCTACCCTGGAACAGAAAACCTTTCGTGAGGCAGAGTGTGAGTTCGCTTATAGGGGCAGTCTGTTCAAAAGAAATGATGAATGGCTTATCACAGAGGTCAGTCTGGCGCTCTCAAAGATCAGTGAACGTGTTACCACTTACCCGGGTATTGTTTCTTACCTGAAGGAACACAGGCTCGACATTTCAGGAGAATCCATTGCCGAAGCGGTCTCGCATATCCGAGCGGAAAAATTGCCGGACCCCTCACGGGTTCCGAATGTGGGTAGTTTTTTTAAAAATCCGGTGTTGGAAGCTGAGCGGGCCGAAGCCGTCGCCAAAGGATTTCCCGACCTCGTGCAATTTGAGGTGGCAGGTGGGAAAAAACTGTCGGCCGCGTGGCTCATTGATCAGGTGGGATTAAAAGGCTACCGAGTAGGCCGTTTTGTAGTATCAGACAAACACGCACTGGTCATCATTAACGAAGGGGGCGGTACGCAGCTGGAATTGTTTGAGCTGGTTGGCGTTGTCAAACAGAAGGTGAAGCACACCTTCGGAATAGATCTGGAGATTGAACCCAGAATCTATCCCGAAGGTTTTGAGATATCCTAATGATCTGCTTGATCTGGTTAGTCTTCATCGCTGGGCCGGTTAGCACTCCTTGGATCGTTGGCGATACGACCAACAAGACTGGGGTGTGATTCTGCCACTGTCCGAGAACTTGCCAACGGACTTGGCGCGGCACTTTTAGCAACCCCAGGCTGTAAAACCGTCGACTGACGCTGTTTAGCCGGGTTATCCCTTGGGTCATTTCCGATTCGTCCAAGACTAGCGGGATGCGCAGTCGCCTCAGCGACAACAGGTGCTGGTGCTTCTGGCCTCTTCGGTGAACTATCCTGTTGTTCGGTATCACCTGCGGCGATAACCGCCTTGAGCGGTGCCTCCTGTGTCGCTACTGCTGGTTCCTGCTGTGTTTGCTCGACTGCAGGTGCCATTGCCGCGACAGGGGGCGCTACAACTTGCTCAGCTGCCAGAGCTTGATAGGTGCCACAGCTTGATAGGTGCCACAGCTTGATTAGGTGCTACAGCTTGATTAGGTGCTACAGCCAGATCAGAGACTTCCTGTACTGTTGTCGCGGTGACTTCTTCCTCGCGAACTCGTTTGCCCCGGTTAGATCGTTCCCGATTACCGCGGTTTCTCTTGTCACGCCCTTCACCATTTGCAGCTTGATCGTTCTGATCACTTTGGTTTTTGCGCTCATTCCGCGGACTGTTAGGACGTTTTCTTTCCTGACCTGTCTTGCGATCGCTTGTCTCATCCCTTGCAGGTCGCTTGTTCTCATTTTGTTTGTTGTCGCGAGGTTTACGACCTTCTTCAGAACGACGATTGTCCTGTCGATTGTCCTGCTTTTTGTTTTGCCGATTATCCTGACGGTTTCGGTCGTTGTTAGGACGTCGATTCTGGTTAGCCTGACCATCCCGGTTATTCTGTGATCGATTGCGACCGCCCTGACGTTTTGGTTCAGCACGCTTGGGTTCAACTTTTTTCGGACCACCAAACAGTTTGCCCAGAATCTTCGAAATAAAACCTTCGCCTTTCTGTGGTCGTTTTGCTGCTGGTTTTGGGTTAGCCTTCGCTTTCGCGCTGTTATTTGCTTTCTCAGAGGCGGGTCGCGGGGCAGGTGGTGCAACGGTCTGTACCGCCGCCCGCTCTACTGCGACGGGTTTAGCGGCAGTAACCACAAGTTCCTCTAGTTCTTCAGAGCTGGTGATGTCGTAGGAAGCGGCTGTTTCTTCTGTTGCATCCTGTGTCCTGATTCTTTCTACTCGGTAGTGCGGCGTATCCATCTGTGGGTCCGGGACAACCACTACCCTGACTTTACTGCGTTCTTCAATTTCGGAAAGTGCATTTCGTTTCTCATTAAGTATGAAGGATGAAACACTAATAGGCAGGAACGCTCTGATTTCTGAGCTGGATTCCTTCAGTGATTCTTCTTCGATCATCCTGATGACAGCTAGGGCGGATGACTCTACGTCTCTGATTGTTCCAAGACCACTGCATCTTGGGCAGACCACACCACTGGTTTCTCCAAGTGAAGGTCTGAGCCTCTGCCTAGACATTTCCAGTAGGCCAAATCGTGAAATCTTGCCAACCTGCACTCGTGCCCGGTCCACCTGCAGCGAGTCGCGCATTCTGTTTTCTACTGCGCGCTGATTTTTCGAAGCAGTCATGTCGATAAAATCGATCACTACCAGGCCACCAATATCACGTAACCGAAGTTGTCTGCAGATTTCTTCTGCAGCCTCTAGGTTCGTGTTGAGTGCAGTCTCTTCGATGTCTGCGCCACGAGTGGCTCGAGCCGAGTTGATGTCGATTGATACCAGGGCTTCGGTAGGATCGATAACCAATGCACCGCCGGAAGGCAGTCGTACTTCGCGATTGAAGGCTGATTCAATCTGGCCTTCAATCTGGTATCGATTAAATAACGGGACGTCACTTTCATAGAGCTTCAGCCGTGATTTGTACTGAGGCATTACCTGGTCTACAAATTGGTTGGCCTGTTCGAATGACTCCGGCGTGTCCAGTAAAATTTCGGCAACGTCGTCCCTGAGATAATCTCGTATCGCACGAATGATAACGTCGCTTTCTTGGTAGATAAGGAAGGGGGAAGATCGCTCGGCGGCAGCCTTGGTGATGGCTTCGTAGAGTTGAACCAGGTAATTAAGGTCCCACTGTAGTTCTTCAACACTTCGGTCAATACCAGCAGTTCGAACAATAACACCCATATTTTTTGGGATATCCAATTGCGACATGGATTCCTTTAGCTGATCTCTTTCGGCTCCTTCAATTCTTCGAGAGATTCCACCAGCTCTGGGATTGTTGGGCATTAACACCATGTACCGGCCGGCAAGTGATAATTGGGTGGTTAGAGCAGCGCCTTTATTACCACGCTCTTCTTTGTCCACCTGAACAATGATTTCCTGGCCTTCTTTAACGACTTCTGCGATGTTGACACGACCACGGATTTCGTTCGGTGGTATCCTGAAATACTCTCGGGAAATTTCTTTAAGAGGCAGGAAGCCATGCCTGTTACCACCGTATTCCACGAAGGCGGCTTCTAGGCTGGGTTCGACCCGGGTGATTTTGGCCTTATAAATGTTGGACTTTTTTTGTTCTCGGACCCGGCTTTCGATGTCTAGGTCGTAGAGTTTTTGCCCATCAACAAGAGCTACTCGCAACTCCTCACTATGGGTTGCGTTAATTAACATTCGTTTCATTACGATTCACACTATTTCAGGCGCCTTGGGCGCGGCAGGTGAACCGCCAAATCATTTTTATTGTCAGTGCTGCGGCCAGGGCCGCTCTTACAAATAGACTCCGTTGGTCCCTGTTAAGGGTCCCAGGATTCTGGTATTTTTACAGTTCTCTACTTTAGACCCGGTGTTGTGGGGTCAACAAAAATTAAAAATTGATGAAAGTTCTAAACTGATCAAATTAACCGATTTGACGCTGCACTTTCCGCACTTCGACGCGGTTATTGCTTGCCTAGCTAAGTAATTGAAGCTAGACCCCAAATATTTATTTCTCAAATTTCTATCACTTTTAAGAAGCGTTGTACAAAAACCTGAGGGTAAAAGCGTTTCTTCGCGGACCTGTCTTAGCGGGTTCACTCTATTGACGATAACGCTATAAAAAATGACGGTGTTATTCAAAAGGTGTATAAACCCGTCTTGCCGTCTATCATAGCAATAAATAGCAATGTTTCAAATTATGCTTTTTGTGCCCTGTAAACCACTGTAATACAGCCTGAATTCGCCGATGACGACGTCCAGTAAAGTTCAAATACATGAAATCGATGCAGATATTGCAGGTCAGCGGCTGGACAATTACCTGATAAAGACACTCAAAGGACTACCCAAGTCCCGAATCTATCGGATTATCCGCAAGGGAGAGGTCCGGATTAACAGCAAACGCTGTAAACCAGAGGTCAAACTCGTTGCAGGTGACCTGGTTCGAATTCCACCGATTCAACACCTGCCTGCCAGATCTGCCGCCGTTGGCCATTTTAATGACGTTGAGAGCCTGATGGTCTACGAAGATGACCATCTGCTTATCATCAACAAACCAGCTGGTATGGCGGTTCATGGGGGCAGTGGGGTCAGTGTGGGTGTCATTGAATCGCTGCGCCATGCCAGGCCTGAAGGCAACCGTCTTGAACTGGTACATCGCCTGGACCGGGGCACTTCCGGGTGCCTGATGGTCTCGAAACGCCGCAGTTATTTGAGATTATTGCAGGACGCGTTGCGTAAACCGGGACAGATCAGGAAACACTATCTGGCTGTGGTACATGGCAGGTGGCCAAGGAAGATGGTCCAAATAGATCAGCCTTTGCTGACGAGTTCTATCGCTGGAAAAGAACGCGTCACTCGCGTGAATGGCCAGGGTAAATCCGCGGTGACCGGTTTTGCATTGCTCGAGGCCAATGATGAAATGTCTATAGTCAGGGCCTCACCCAGAACGGGTCGTACCCACCAGATAAGGGTGCACGCGCGATGGGCAAGACATCCATTGGTCGGTGACACGAGGTATGGGGACCAGACCCTGGACCAAACCTCAGGGATAGAAGGGCGACTTATGTTGCATGCAGCGGAACTACAGATTCCAGCACTTGGAGATAGACCTGCCATCCATGCAAAGGCGCCAATGGATGAGGACTTCCTACTTAAAGTTAAAGCTAGCTTTGCAATTAGATCTTTTTATATTCAGTGATTTAAGGTCATCTTCTAAAGTCAAATATACTATAAGAAAATGACTGGAGTGCTTCAGATAACAGCATGAGCGGCAGCCCATAGAGCGAATTTATATCCCGCCCCCGCGCGTCGCAGAGCAAACTGACCCCAGCTTGCTCGGCCTTGATAGAGCCGGCGCAATCGAGGGGCTGGTCTAGTTGGATATAGGTGTCGATTTCATTACTCGACAATGTTCTGAAGCGGCATTCATAGTCTTCCACAGCGCTAAATGTTTGCCCGTTACTGGCAATGAGCGCTAGAGATGTACTGAACGTGACCCAGCATCCACTAAAAGCGGTGAGCTGAAGCGCAGCCTGCTCAGCGGTTCCTGGCTTGCCGTAAAGTGTGTGCTCAAGATGGCACACCTGGTCGGAACCGATACATATCCAGTGTTCTTCATTTTGTAGTTGATCGGCGACCGACTGGGCTTTTGAGACACCTAATCGCGATGCCAGCGAACTGGGATTCTCGCCCGGGTTCGGGCTTTCATCGGCGTCGGGTTGCATCTGGGTAAATGTGACGCCCAGGCTCGCAAGAAGCTTTTTTCGATAGGGGGAAGTAGATCCCAGAATCAGGCGTGGAATGACCATATCCTGCTCGATTTCCGTTATTTTTTCACCTGGCATAGGCCACTCCCTAAATATCGAACCTGCAGATCGCCGCGGATTAGCGGATATGCGGCTTGCGCAGCGCCGACCAGATCCCATTCAATCAGCAAGCAACCTTCAGACGCGCCGATAATCCTACAGATTACCAGAACGAAGGGCATTATCACTCGCTTGCGGAAGCCGCATGTGCGCGCTTATTGGGAATATCCGCTTCAAAACACTTATTTAAGAAAGCTAGCCTGAAGACGGAGTACCGCTGACGCTTCTTCCACAAGATCATCCATAATGACTTGCACGGTTCTTACTTCGTCAAAATAGCCAATGCTTTGCCCCGCCCCAGAGTGGATCAACGGTTCAATATCATGTTCTTCAATGGCGCCTAGTAAATCGCCGACCAGCACATCCTGATATGGCATCTTCAGTGGTTTGGGCGCATCTTCTGATTCCCATTCCTGACTCCAACCAGATCTAACTTGCCTGAATGTTTTACCAGACTCCGATCGGGTAATAACAGTATCCGCACTTCCTGCAGCTTTAAGTTTTACTGTATTAACAGGATGCATATGATCCTGATGCTCTTCTGATAGCAGCCA
>CALKBV010000021.1 GCA_937775265.1 uncultured Pseudomonadales bacterium | reverse complement strand
TCCACAGGTAGTTGGGATGCATGCCCATTTCCCAGGTCAGGGCATTGTTGGCAGCATTCAGGTACGCGCCCCGATGATGATAGACCACACCCTTCGGATCTCCGGTCGTTCCCGAAGTATAGTTAAGTGAAATCGCGTCCCACTCATCATTCGGCGGCTGCCAGGAATAATCTACGGACCCCTCGGCACACAGCGCTTCGTAGTCCAGCTGACCTATAAGTTCCCCTCCCTCGAAGGACGGGTCATCTACATCGATGATAAGCATGTCACGTGCTGAGTTCGCGAGTGCTTTCTTGACGACAGAGGAAAACTCTCTATCGGTAATAAGGACACTCGACTCAGCATGCTCCAACAGGAATGCGATAGTAGGGGCATCAAGACGTGTGTTGATGGCGTTAAATATCGCGCCGGTCATCGGCACCGCAAAGTGCAGTTCCAGCATTTCCGGGATGTTCGGCAGGATCGCGGCTACAGTATCGCCGGGCTTTACGCCCCGATTTACCAGCGCAGATGCCACCCTGAGGCACCGCTCATTGAACTCACCCCATTTCCTGGTGGTATTTCCGTAAACAGTGGCCGGGTAATCAGGATACAGGGCGGCTGTCCTTGCCAAAAAGCTTAGCGGCGTAAGTGCTTCAAAGTTGGCTGGATTCTTATCCAACCCCATCTCATAAATACCTTTTGGCAAAATTGTCCTCCTTTCCGATATGATTTCCGCTGAACTTCACTCAATCAGCTGTTATGCGAAATATTACCACTGTTCTTTTTGATCTGGGGGCGTTCTGATCGAACTCGGGTCTCTGTCCGAAATGATGGCGACCTCTCCATATTCTGATGAAGATATCTGGAAAGGCTGGACACGAAGCCTCTCTGTGAGATGTTACGAATCGGGAGCATGTACGTCAGAGGAATTCGCTACAAACATGGTAGACGAATTCAAGCTGTCTATTACCGCTACCGAGTTTATAGAAAAATTCCGACAATGGCCCAAACGTACTTACCCGAGCGCCCAATCACTGCTGGATAACCTCTCCGGAAAATTCCGCCTTGCATGCCTGTCCAACACCAATCACACACACTGGGAAGGGTTTTTATGTGATCAGGAAATCATGGCGTCTTTCAGCGACGTTTTCCTTTCGCACCAGACAGGTGTTCTTAAACCCGATGATGCAGCCTTCATCCATGTCCTGGACAGTCTGGGCGTCTCGGCCGAGGCAATTCTTTTCTTCGATGACAATCCCGGGAACGTCTCCGCGGCGAGAAGAATGGGCATGAACGCTGAATGCGCCAAAACCCCGGAAGGCGTGATCGAGGCGCTGAATGAAGTGGGCGCGAACATCTGATCAGACGGGCCGATGTGATAGCATTCAGTCCTTCTTATCTCGGTAGAGTTCGTTCGTGAAAAAGGTCTGGCAGATCATCACTGCACTAAAAAACGCCATTGGCAATCTGCTGTTCATTGCGTTCATCGTTTTTGTCATCGTTGCCCTGGTAGGCCATGAATCGGTGGGCATTCCTGCTTCAGCGGTAATGATCGTAGACCCAGAGGGTGTGATTGTTGAACAGTTACGGCCCATTGAGCCGATAGAGGAATTTCTGCGGGGTGGGGAATCCGTAAATGCAGAGACCCTGGGCAGGGACCTGGTGGACGCAATCCAACTCGCCAAGACAGATGATCGTATCAAGGCGATTGCCCTGGATCTTTCCAGGCTGCAGGGTACTACCCTGAACCAGTACGACGACATTGGTAATGCTCTGGACAGTTTTAAAGATAGCGGTAAGCCTGTTTTCGCCTATGGCACAAGCTATACGCAGTCTCAGTATTACCTTGCATCCTTTGCGGACACCATCTACATCGACAAAGAAAGCCTGCCAGTAATGGGTGGGGTATTTCTTCAGGGATTTGGCGTCTACCCCCTTTACCTGAAGTCTGCGCTTGGACAAGCTGCAGGTCAGCATGCATGTCCTCAAGGCTGGTATTTACAAGGATGCCGCAGAAACCTATCTACGCGACAACATGTCAGATGAATCCAGGGAATCAACACAGGAAGTCATCGACTTCCTGTGGGAAAGCTACCTGTCAAAAATCACCAGGCACAGGAATATCAGCGCAGAGGCAATCGCTAACTACATTAACAATTACGCCACATTACTGGATCAAACAGAAAGTGGACCTGCAGAACTCGCCCTTGAACTGGGGTTAATCGATGGGCTTGTGACAAGCGCCGAATGGCGATCTAAAATGCAGGCCATCAGCGGAGAGTCTGGCGACACCTTTGAGCATGTTGTCTATCGCAGCTATCTACAATCGATGCGACCACCGATGCCAGAACAAAACCCGGCCACCGATAAGATTGCCGTTATCATCGCCAAGGGTACGATACTCTATGGTGAGCAGCCTGCAGGCGAAGTTGGCGGCGACACAATCGCGAAACTGATTCGCAAAGCAAAAAACTCAAAGAACGTTAAGGCCATTGTCCTGCGTGTCGATAGCCCGGGGGGAAGCGCTGCGGCATCGGAATTGATTCGAACCGAGCTGGTAGCGGCCCAGGAGAGCGGCAAACCTGTCGTTGCATCTATGGGTGGATACGCGGCATCCGGTGGCTACTGGATCTCGAGCACCGCCAATAAAATTTTCGCATCAGAAACCACGATCACAGGTTCCATCGGGGTATTTACTATCTTTCCGACATTTGAACGAAGCCTGGATTACCTGGGCGTTCATTCAGATGGTATTGGCACCACCTCGCTATCCGGGGCGATGAATAATTTTAAAGAGATCAATCCGGTTTTCAAGCGGGTACTGCAAAACTCCGTCAACCAGACATACAATAAATTCCTTGCGCTGGTATCAGAAGGCCGAGGCCTGTCAATCGAAGAAGCCGACTCAGTTGCCCAGGGTAGGGTCTGGTCTGGTTCGCGGGCGCTTGAACACGGGCTCATTGACGGCATTGGAGACGTTAACGTAGCGATCGAATCCGCAGCCGTTCTTGCTGGATTGACAGATTACGACGTCGTCTACATCGAACAAAGAGCTTTCAGCCAGGGAGCTGTTTTTAAGACAAGTATTGCAATCCGCAGTTAGCATCCTGCCACCGGTGCAGACTGGTTTGTTCCCTGCGATTCCTGCGGAACTTAAAACGCTCACCCAGATGGTCAGGTCACCATCAATCTATCTGCAGTGCACTAACTGTAAAATTACTTTTTAGGGACCTACAGCCCGAAAAGTTCTTGCTGGCGGCTCCAGAAAGATTCAAGGTTCACCGCGATCTCTGCTGTGTTTTCACAGAACCTGGGCACCCATTCTGACGGAAGCAGGTCCAGGTATCTGCGTTCACGGTATCGCCTGTCTACCAGAAAAATTATCCCACGATCTTCTTCATCCCGGATCACGCGACCCGCTGTCTGCAATACCCTTACTAAACCGGGGTACTGGTAAGCATATTCAAAACCTGCTGCAGGGAAGTGATTCCGAATCAGGTCCCGTTCTATTCCTATCTGGGGTAAACCGACACCTACCACGATGGCACCGATTAAACGGTTGCCCTTCAGGTCAATACCCTCGGAAAAGGCGCCGCCCATCACCGCGAAACCACAAACCTCGCCACCATCTTTGAATGCGCTAAGGAAGTTTTGCCGTACCTCATCAGACATTTTCCTTTGTTGCACCATTAGAGGAATCTGGGGGAAACGGTTCTCGAATGCGTGCACGGCACTTCGAAGGTAATCATAAGAAGGAAAGAACACCAGATAGTTCCCCCGTCTGGCGGTGATCACACATTGAATAAGGGCTACCAGATCAGTAAGTGATTGATTCCTGCCCTTATAAGAAGTGTCAACATATCCAGCGACGTTTACCTGCATATTTGCGGCACTAAATGGCGATGCTAGCCGGTACCAGCTAGCGGCATCCGAGGCGCCAAGCATCTGTCTGAAGTATTCAGCCGGTTGCATAGTCGCAGAGAAGCAAATAGTCGACGCCAGTCTATCGAAGCCCTCCCCTAACTGCCTTGAGGGATCCATACAGTAAAGTTTCAGACTATGTTTTTTGGATTCGAGCTGGAAGAGCACCACGTAATCAGCATCAAAGTTCTCAGCAGTCCTGAGAAACCTGAGCGTATCAAAGTAACAATTCAGTAACTCATCGCGGAATCTTCCATAGGTCTCCTTGCGAAGTTCTTCCTCTGCGCTGCTACAGAAGATTTGCATTGCTGACACAACAGACTCCGGTATTTCATACCGTGTAGTGTGTCCTTGTGATTCAAATTCGTTCTTATATCGCTTTTTATAGCCGAGGAAAGCCCGATTAACTTTTTGCGCAGCCTTCATTACAGCAGGTGCTGTATTTTTAGAAGCCCTGGCAATCGCAAGGTAGG
Source organism: uncultured Pseudomonadales bacterium (assembly GCA_937775265.1). Lineage (GTDB taxonomy): Bacteria > Pseudomonadota > Gammaproteobacteria > Pseudomonadales > Azotimanducaceae > UBA9659. The sequence continues at coordinate 11,991 of CALKBV010000021.1, read as the reverse complement.
ATTCCTTGTATACCTCTGCGGAGAACATATCCCGGCCTCGATCGACCAGGTTGTGAGCTTCGTCAACCAACGCAACAGAATCCCTGTTATTGGAGTCAAAATATCGGCGCAGGTAAACGACGGGGTCAAAGACGTAGTTGTAATCGGCGATAATGGCATCGCAGGACCTGGACAGATCCAGGCTTAATTCGAACGGGCAGACCCGGTCCCTCCGGGCTGCAAATTCAATTGTCGACCGATCAAAATGCTCAGTCTCCGCCAACATGGTATCAATAGTATCCTGTACCTGATCGTAATAGCCTTTCGCATACTCACAATGATCAGGATGACAAGGTTGCCCTGGACTGAAACAGGTTTTTTCCTTTGAAGTAATGACGATAGACCGCAGGCTGCCTCCAGCAATAGTAAGGTCCTTCAGGGCAATCTGAGCAAGTGCCTGGGTCGATGTCTTTGCTGACAGGTAAAACACCCGGCTCGCGGCACTCGACTCCATTGCCTTGATTGACGGGTAAAGTGTCGCCATCGTTTTCCCAATGCCGGTCGGCGCCTCGATAATAAGCTGGCGGTCGTCGGCAACTGCGCGGTATACAGAAACCGCCATGTCTCTCTGACCGGGCCTGAACTCTCCATAGGGAAACTCCAGATCTCGCATTGAAGCGTTTCTCGCGGCGACCCATTTTTGGCGCTGACCAAGGATCGTTGAAAAAAAAACGACCGTATCGAAAAATATCGCTGCCAATTCCTGGATGTCGCTAACTCTCTCGAGGACGGTTTCGGTCTTTTTATCCAGATGGTAGAAGCAGAGTCTCAAGATGAGCCGGTCTACGCCAGCGTGATTGCCAGCGATATATCCATACAATTGAGCCTGGTGCCAATAACTGTCAAGAACGTCCTGGGGAATATCTTCGACTTCCACGCGAAGGGTTTTAATTTCTTCAATGCAGAATAATGCACGCGCGGGGTCATACCAACAGCCGTCAATTCGACCGCCCACCTCAAGATCGATGCCCCCGGCTTTCAATGCGACAGAAACTGACTGTTCAGCGAGATAGCCTTGCCCCCGTGATTGCTGTACTCGCTGGTGCCCCCTAATGCCCTCGATCGCAGAGCTTTTAGCGCTGAACCGGAAATTAATGTCACCGCGCCGACACATGTCGGTAAGTTGTCCAACTGATAGGGAAACAGTTTTCATCTATCAGCAAGCAGGATCAATGTATTCAACATTCACTACTGCCGCGGGAATGGAATGTTCCAGAAAATAGCGAAACCAGCGAGCCTGGTTTTTCTGTAATTTATCTCCTGGTCCTTTGATCTCGATCATGCGGTAGCTGTTTTGGTCGAATACAATCAGATCCGGGAACCCGCTTGAGTTGTTTTGCAGATCAATCAGCAGCCGTTCGAATATCCGGATCAGGTCTTGCGAGGGGATTTTCACCAAAGCAGTTTCCAGGAGTTCTTCGTCAACATACACCCAGTTAACGAATGGATTCGCGACACCCAGTTTCTTGCGATAGATGGCCGTCGCCAGCCCGAGTGGACCGTTTTTCTTCAGCTCTTTAAATCTGTCAGATATGAGCATCCGTCTGCTACCGACAAAATCTGACGTGTAAAGATCAACCGGGCCCCGTTGAAATGGATTAAAAAAAGCGCCGCTGACCGGCGCATAGATGATGTCCCAGAAGCATAAGCCGAAGAGGCTTCGTATCAGGGTGTTTTCAACGTAGTAGCTCTCGTAACCCAGATCCTGGAAATACGCCCGTGCGCATATCTCGACGCTATCATCTAACCGTGATACCTGGATGGTGGTCTGCTCAATCTTGATCACGGGCAGATTGAACGAAAGTTCACTGGCAAACCCATGTTTACTGCCTAGACGTTGGCCAAACATTTGGGCGAACTCCAATTCCTCTTCACTCTGTGGAGTTTCAATGATTGATGAACAGAGCGCCATCGCTGCCTGAGGTTTACCCAGGCGATCCAGGATCCTCGCCTGCCGTTCGCGAGCAGGTGTTGCTTTGGCTCTACAATAGACGCCAGCCGCTTCTTCTATCCTGCCGGCACGTTCCAGGTATCGGCCAATCTGATTAACGATGCGATCATAGCGCCGTGATAAAACTGGCTCGATATTCCTTGCAGGTAGTTTATCGATCAGTTGTAGGAGATTGCCTTCGCTGTCTCCATTTTCCATGAGTTTACGGCTGGCATCCGACAGTGATCGCAGCACAATCAACTCGTCGATAACCTCACGACAGCGGAACAGACCAGCATTTCCGTCGATTTCATACTGCTCGAATGGAGCAACCAGTTCATGCATGACAAACGTTGTCATGTCCTGATGAAAGTTCCCGAAAAACAGCAGTTTGAAAACCGTTAGCTCTTCGATCCGCGCCAGCTCAACCACCTCGATCGTAAGTGCCTGAACAGGATTAATCTGTTCGGACAATAGATAGTCCGCCAGATCCTGCTTTCTAGCTGATTGAGGGAAACCGGAACAGGCGTCAAGATTAAGCAGATCCGCTTTCGAACAGATCCTGATCGCAGACTCGAGATCGGGGACCGTTGGTACGATAAACGAAGCTGCTACAAGTGACTGGATTTCAACGACAAGACTCTCGACTTCCGGGTATTTAAGTTTATCGAGCCTGAAGTAAGGGCCTTTTCGGTTGGCTAGCCGAACAAACAGCTTACGAGAATCTAGTGTTAGCGCCTGGAAAGATGAATAGAACTGTTTTTCCTGCTCGGACAAGAGGTGGCAATATTGCCGACTAACGAAGTCGAGCAGGAATGTAAAATTGTCGAGGTAATATCCCTCTGGAAGATCATCTGGCATCCTGCAGAGCTTAACCTGTATTTATATACAGGTAAATTACCCTGCGCTGGCAGCTCTTTCGAATCGATGTTCTGTCCCGGTGATCACATCAACCTGGATCATCACTGAGCTTGAAGGAAAACCGACAAGCCTGCTGGTTGTCTGATCGCCATCAATCGTCAGCTGGTTCCCATCTAGTTGATAGTTTAGTGGCTCGTGCCCGTCTACCGTGACTTCTGTTGTCGAGTAGGTAGTAGCGATGCTGAATCCACCTACGGTAGTTCGCCAACTGCCCGTGATCAAATCGGAGGGTTCGCGAGAAGTCATGGTGCAGCTCTGGAGGAACAGCAAAAATGCTAGTAGGCAAATTGTTCTCTGAATTTGCATGTTGAGTTCTCCTAAAGTCGCTGGGTGACATACTAACCGAGAAGGCCAGCGCAGAAAACCAGTAGCACAAAGTGTAATATCCTGTCTAAACCGCCCGTTGACCCAATATGACCATAGATAACGACGATGACCTCAAGCATCTCAAGTCCATCGGACGAATTGTGTTTGAAACGCTGCTGCTGATGCAAAAGAGCCTGCAGCCAGGAATTTCCACGGCAGAGCTAGACAGGATCGGAGAAAAGAATCTCGCTCGATATGGCGCAAGGTCGGCGCCCATTCTGATATACGACTTCCCAGGACACACCTGTATTAGTATTAATGATGAGGCTGCTCATGGGATCCCGTCAGGTCGAAAAGTCGAACCGGGCGACGTCGTGAATATTGATGTGTCTGCAGAATTAAACGGCTACTTTGGAGATACCGGGGCGACTTTCACAGTGCCGCCAGTTGATCCCCGAATTGAGTATCTTTGCCAGGTTACCCGTAAATCTCTGAATGCTGCAATGGCGGCAGCTCGTGCTGGCGCAAAAGTGAACCAGATTGGTCAGGCGATTGAGAAAACTGCCATCAATGCTGGCTTCACCACCATCCGGGACCTGGGGAGTCACGGTATTGGCCGGAGTCTACATGAGGACCCACATTTCATCCAAAATTTCTTTGACAAGTCAGATAGCCGCACCCTGAGCGAAGGTCAGGTAATAACCATTGAACCTTTTCTCTCTACCGCAGCGGACGGTACTGTGACCGCCGAGGACGGCTGGACACTTCTGACCGGAGATGGAAACAGATCAGCGCAGTACGAACATACGATGGTCATCACCAGGGGTAAACCGTTGGTGCTAACGGCACTTTAAATCCTGGTTAATCAGGACTGCAGTCGAGCAAATTTTTCTTCTGAATCAGAAAAAACATGTTGCCATTTGCCGCCGTGGAATCGATACAACAGCATGATTGCCTTTACAATGTAGTCTCCAATCAGTGCGGCATAGATCCACTCTACCGAAAAATCGAGCAGTACAAATAGTGCGGCAAGACCAACCCTGACCCCGCAGAGCCCTACCATCGTGGTCACTAGTGGGAATCGCGTGTCGCCCGCGCCGCGCAGACATCCACCCAGGGTAAACTCAACCGCCATAAGGGGTTGCACCAGCGCCATGATGTAAATAAAGACAACGGTGAGGCGAACCACTTCATCATCGTCTATCAGATATCGAGCTATCTCGTTAGCGAACAAAGCTATCACTATACTAAGCGCCACCATACTGCCAATCGCCATGGCAAGCGCTCGCCAGCCGCTACTGACGGCACCTTCTGGATCTCCTGCGCCAAGATGTTGCCCTACCAGAGTCGAACCAGCGATAGAGAAGCCGAAACCGACTACAAACGAAATAGACAGTATCTGTACGCCAACCCCGTAGGCTGCATAGGGTGCAGTACCAAAAAATGCGACCAGCCAAAGAAACGCGATGAAACCGATCTGGAAGACGAACTGTTCGACCCCTGCCGGGTATCCTATGTGCACTAGCTGGCGAACTCTTATTCTGGTCACTGAATTGGGACCGCCGACACCTACCCGCATGCGGTGACTATAGTAAAGGTACAGGAAGATCAGGCCACCAACGGCGAACGATATCCCGTTGGCAATTGCCGCTCCGACGACACCCATAGCCGGGAAACCATACATCCCGTGAACCAGAAGATAGACTAACACCACGTTCACGATATTGGTTGCGACCCCAATCCATAGAGGAGTTTTGGTGTCACCAGCTGCGCGAAGTGCTGCACCCAGGATCATATTGATGGAAAAGGCGATGTTAAACACACTAAGGTACTGAATAAAATCGGCTGCTTGACGAGTCGGGTTTTCATCAAGACCAAAAACGCTGGCAATTTCATAGGAAAAAAAGATGCACGGAAGCATTAGCACAATCGCAACGCCGTTACTGAGCCAAAGTGAAACTCTGGTAACCTTTGCAGCTTCGGCATGATCACCGGCTCCCCAGGAACGAGCAACCAGCGCAGTTGTACCAGCAGAGATCGCCATTAAGGTTGCCTGAAGGCCCCAGAAAATCCTGTGGCCGGTAGTGACTGCCGCAACCGCCTCGGCTCCGAGAGAACCCACGATCTTGATGGTGACGATGCCAATAACCGAGAACAGCAGGTTACTGAGAATCGCAGGCCATGCCAGCTCCCAGATACCGGGTCTAGGCTTAACCTCTTCGGTAACATCGGGCTGTACATGTGACATCTAAATTACTACCAGGGTTCCCGTCTAGCTAGACAGCGAGCGGTTAGTGCGTCAGGGAACGCTAAGATACACTGACGCCCCAACAGACTCAAGACTGACGCCCCAGCAGACTCAAGCAGCCGCAGGTAATGGCATAGAATGCAGCGACCGCAGATGCCGGTCACAAGGTTCTAGTGTCCTCCTGCTACCTGGCAAAAGCAGGTGTCAGCGGGTTACCGGGCTATAATGCTGCAAGAAAAATCATCAGCGATCACTAAATCACACTGTTTCTATAGTCGGCCTTGTCAGGCGAGCGGGATCTGTACTGTGAATGTAGTTCCCCTTCCTAGCTGACTATGTACGGAAACGGTACCATTGTGAGCCTGTGCAATGTGCTTCACTATCGCTAGGCCAAGCCCGGTCCCACCAACATCACGCGATCGCGCGCGGTCTGCGCGGTAAAACCGTTCAAAGATACGAGCAGTTTCTTCCTGAGCGATACCGATGCCGCTATCCTGAACCTCAATTGAAGCCATCTGGCCAACGCTTTTCAGATGCACAGTGACTTTCCCACCCTCTCCGGTGTATTTAATCGCGTTATCTACCAGGTTCGTAAGCAATTGGTCGATCGCCTCAGTCTCGCCAAGCACTTGTGCACTTTCGTCCTGGATGTCTAAACCTAGTATCACACCCGCATCACGAGCATTTTCAACATTGGTCTGCAATAGCGCGGTGATGAGCTCTGACAACCTGATGCGAGTCAGGTTGCTCTCTTTGTTGGAAGAGTCGAACCTTGAAAGATGTAGCAGGTCTTTAACGATTAGCTCAAGGCGTATGGATTGCTGCCTGATTCGTTCAACGAAACGGCCCAGGTTCTCTCCTGAGATATTTGGATCATCAATGATGGTCTCTGATAGACCGCGAATCGCTGAAATTGGTGTTTTTAGCTCATGGGATGCATTCGCGACAAAATCGCTCCTCACTTTCTCCAGATGCAGTCGTTCTGTGATGTCCTCGAGAACCAAAATTCCACCAGTATCCTCCCCAAACCCCGCGTCTAGCCACAAATACAAACAATCGAGGGTTCGTTCTCCGACGGTCACGGTTGAGGCAACATTGATATGCTCTGATATGCAGGTCGATACAGACTGCTTGAATTCCTCTGCTATGGAAACCTCACTGAAGTTCCTATCGACAAGCTGAGTCTCTTTCAAAGATAATATTGTCAACGCGGCATGATTTACGTGCAGCACCTTCTGTTCAGCATCAAAGGCAATCACCCCCTCATTGAGCCCAGCGAGTACAGCAGCTAGCTGATTTCTGTGTCGTGTTAATCCCGCTATCCGTTCTTCGGCCCCGAGTGCCAGATCATTAATCACCTCCGCCAGCTGCCCGATCTCATCGATTCGACCTGTGGGGAGTCTAAGCTGAAATTGGCCCCGGGAAATATGCCTGGCAACGGTTGTCATTTTTTCTATCGGATTGGTCACCCGGGATGCAAGCAGATAACCGATTAAAAGAAACAAGAACCCAACCGTAACCGCGCTCACAAAAATTCTGTTTTGCAGGCTCGACAGTTGTTCATCAATGGAAGTGAGTGGCACCGCTAGTCGAAGGTAACCTGTCTTTGCGTCTTCTCCAGTCAAACTGATTGCCAGGTAAATCATGGTTAGGTTTAGGGTCTGGCTAAACCTGGTTGCTACACCGTAAGGTGCTCCTCGTGACGCAACTATTTCCGGACGGTTGCCATGGTTATCCATGCTCGCCGGGGCACGCTGATTGTCTATAATCACCCGACCATTTGAATCCGCGAGCGTTATTCTTGCGATGATTCCAGGCACAAGACGATTTATTTCTTCCGGGGTTATAAGTCGATTTTCTTCGAGTAAGGTAGTCATCAAAGGCGACAGAGCTAGCGCCTGTTCATGCAAGGAGTTTTCAATTCGATCGAAAGCATCTCTCTCGACTTCATCGACGACAAAAAAACCAAACACGAAGGTACTGATGATAAGCGTAATACCCAATACACCCCAGACTTGCCAAAGAAACCGAGATCCAAGCATTAACAATCTCCAGGGTCGCTACTTGTCAGCAAGTCGATAACCAACACCACGGATCGTCTGGATAAGATTACTGTACTCTCCCAATTTTTTTCGAACAGCGCGTATATGTACGTCAATGTTCCGATCGACCACAACCACTCCAAGGCCAACGACTCTGTTCAGCAACTGTTCACGAGTGAAAGCCCTTCCAGGTTGAGATGCCAGTTGGTGAAGAATTTTAAACTCGGTTGCCGTTAGATCTTTGATCTCTCCCGAGATTCTGACTTCATGACGGGCTAGGTCAATGACCAGGTCCTGGATAACGATTCTTTCCCGGCCCTGTCCATCTGCAACCGGGCCTCGTCGTAACACGGCCTTTACACGCGAGAGCAGTTCTCTGGGGCTAAACGGCTTAGCCAGATAATCATCTGCCCCGAGTTCGAGGCCAATGACGATGTCACTTTCTTCACCTTTTGCAGAAATGATGATGACTGGGATATCGCGCACGATGGGATCAGATTTCATCTGTTGGCAAATCGACAATCCATCCATGCCCGGCAACATCAAATCGAGAATAACCAGGTTGGGAGACTGGTTGCGGATAACATTCAGACCTTCGTCACCACGATCAATACCGACCACGCTGTAGCCTTCCCGTTTCAGGTTGTAGCTGACGATTTCCATGATGTCAGGCTCATCTTCAATGACGACTATCTTGTTACGATTCATAAGAACAATTCACAAGGGAATGGGCCGTTTACAGCAAAGTAAAGGCATAAAAAGTGTGCCATTCAATCACAAGCGGTCTAAATAGGCGTAAAGCGAATCTTAAGTATTTGTTAAGAAACGTTAAAGATTAACCGGCTGATACTAAATCTTCTGGAAGGCCAGCACTGCATTGGTGCCGCCAAACCCGAAACTGTTAGACATGGCCGTTCTGACACCAGCGTCGTCCAGTCGTTTGGTCAATATAGGAACGTCACTAAAGTCTGGGTCAAGGTTCTCGATATTCGCGCTCGCACAAAGAAAGTCATGCTCCATCATGAGAAGAGAATAGATAGATTCATGGACACCCGCGGCCCCTAGTGAGTGACCGGAGAGTGACTTGGTTGAGCTGATCTTTGGGATGTTCTCCCCAAAAACCCTACGAATCGCAGCCATTTCAGGCGGGTCGCCAGCAGGCGTGCTAGTACCATGGGCGTTAATATAATCGATGGGGCCATCCACTGTACTCAAGGCGAGCCTCATGGCACGTTCACCACCTTCACCTGAAGGAGCAACCATGTCATGTCCATCCGAGGTTGCAGCATAGCCGACGACCTCTGCGTAAATTTTTGCACCACGCGCCTTTGCGTGTTCCAACTCTTCAACAACAACGAAACCCGCGCCACCGGCGATGACGAATCCATCTCGATCTTTGTCATAGGCACGGGATGCCGTAGCTGGAGATTCATTGCGCGTTGACAGTGCGCCCATAGCATCAAAAAGCGATGTCATCGACCAGTGTTCTTCCTCGCCACCGCCTGCAAAAACGACGTTCTGTTTACCTAACTGAATAAGTTCAACCGCGTGGCCGATACAATGGGCACTGGTCGAGCATGCTGATGTGATTGAGTAGTTAACGCCCTTGATTTTGAATGGCGTCGCCAAACAGGCAGAGATCGTAGAACTCATGGTCCGAGTGACACGATACGGACCAATTCGCTTCAGTCCTTTTTCCCTAAGAATATCCGCTGCTTCGACGAGATTAGAAGAGGACGCACCACCCGAACCTGCGATTATCCCGCTTCGCTCATTAGAAACTTCTGACTCTTCAAGACCAGAATCGTTAATCGCCTCTTGCATAGCAATGTAAGAAAACGCGGCGGCATCGCCCATAAACCGACGAAGCTTTCTTTCGATCATCGACTCGATGTCAATCTCGATGCTACCCGCAACGTGACTTCTAAGGCCCATTTCCTTATAGGCGTCCTGAAATTTGATTCCCGATTTAGTTTCCCTCAACGACGTCAGGGTTTCAGGGATATTGTTCCCAAGTGGGGAAACGACACCCATTCCTGTGATTACGGCTCTCTTCATTGTGTTACCCAATTTTTTGTCACCCAAAGTCGTCTAGCGAAGTAAACAACCCACACTTTACATCTTCAGCGGTGTATATCTGTATACCGTCAACCAGGACTCTGCAGTCTGCAATACCTAACACGGTGTTACCTTCCCTCAATCGCTTTAATTCAATTTCATACCGCAGCAGTTTTGCCGTCGGTAGTACCTGGCCCCTGAAATTGACCTTACCGCAACCCAGCGCGCGACCGAGCCCATAGTTGCCTTTCCATCCAAGGAAAAAACCTACCAGTTGCCAGAGTGCATCGAGGCCAAGACAACCCGGCATCACCGGATCACCGACAAAGTGACATTTGAAAAACCAGAGATCAGGATTGATATCCATTTCAGCAACAATTTTGCCTTTACCTTTAACACCTCCGTCTTCTGTGATCTCTGTGATTCGGTCTATCATCAACATTTCTTCAATCGGTAGATGTGCCCTGCCCGGTCCAAACAGTTCACCCATGCCGCAGGCGATCAGTTCTTCCTTGGTAAAGCTATGCTGGTTAACCAGCGATCTATCAAGCTGTTTGACTGTGGGTTTAGATTCTTGCATAAAAGGCTAATATTCTAATTTGGGAATCGACCTAGTTTAATATCGACTCAGGATGCTGAATTATATCACCCAACAACCAAAAGGGAACAAACTGGCATGTCCACTTCGGACGTTGACTTTGATTCATCTTGAGGTGTAATAAGCGATTTTACGCATGATTAACTGTTAGTATCCCCCAACTAAAGTGACCAGGTTCAAGGTTCGAATGCGGCGCACCAGGAATTGAATAATGATAGAAATTGATAAACTTGCCGTGGTACATAAAGACGCTGTTATTGGTGAGCACTGCAAAATAGGGCCTTTCTGTACGGTCGCAGCAAACACAAAAATTGGCGCGAACACTACATTAAGATCGCACGTCGTCGTTGAACCTCACACGACGCTTGGCGAGGACTGCGATGTTTTCCCATTCGTGACACTAGGAATGCAATCTCAGGACCAGAAATATATTCCTGGGACTGTTACGTATACAGTCATCGGGAGTCGAAGTGTGATTCGTGAATTTGCCAGCGTTCACAGCGGCACAGAAGAATACTCCACAACTTCATTGGGCGATGACAGCGCGTTACTCGCTCATTCACACATCGGTCACAACTGCACCGTAGGAAACAATGTCATCATCAGCCATGGCGCTGTGCTGGCGGGACACGTTATTGTCGGTGACCATGCGAATATCGGCGGACTATCTGCTATACACCAGTTTTGTCATGTTGGAAAAGCAGCGATGATTGCAGGCATGGCAAGAGCTATCCAGGATGTGTTGCCCTTTACAATCGCTGAAGGGCACCCTGCAAGAATGAGAGTTATCAACAAAGTCGGAATGGAACGCGCAGGGTATTCGAACGACGAGATATCAGACGTCCGTAAGGCGTTCCGTATTCTGTTTATGAGAGAAAAACGGCTAGAAGAGGCGGTAAACGAAGTGAAGGAGACCTTCCCTGAGTCTGAAAACATTCAATTGATGATTGATGGTATTGCCTCGTCTCAACGCGGCCTTGCCAGGCCCGAATCTGCCACTTTCGAATTTAATGTCGCGGATGACTGAGCAACCCCATTAGCCGCTCTGGTACCTGAAATTAGATCCGGTATAGTACTGCCTCCTCATTTCATCCAGGTTTTAATCCATGTTCAAAGCTGTTCTGTGGGATTTTGGCGGTGTCATTACCTCTAGCCCTTTCGAAGCTTTCAATCGATTTGAAGCGAATAACAATCTGCCCTCCGATATTATCCGTTCAATAAACTCTACTAACCCGGACACCAATGCGTGGGCCCAGCTTGAAAGTAGCGCGATCAGTGTCGATGAGTTTGACGCGTTATTTGCATCAGAAGCCCTGGACAAGGGGCATGACATCAGGGGTAAACAGGTGCTCGCTCTTCTTTCCGGGGATATCCGGCCAGAAATGGTTAAGGCACTAAGACTAATTAAAGAAACCCGATCGGTCGGCTGTATTACCAACAACGTTAATACAGGTGCCGGGCCGGGGATGGCAAAATCCGAGTCAAAAGCCGAGGCCATAGCCGACATCATGTCGCTCTTTGAGATTGTTATTGAGTCCAGCAAGGTTGGAATGCGAAAACCCGATCCGAAAATTTATGAACTAGCCTGTCAAGAAATGGGTATCGAACCATCGGAAGCCATTTACCTTGATGACCTCGGCATTAATCTCAAACCAGCAAGGGCGCTTGGGATGTCTACAATTAAAGTGCTTTCTGCTGATCAGGCAATCAACGAGCTTGAACAGCAATTGGGCCTATCACTTAGATAAGCTCTCACTTAGATAGGGTTCTCACCCAAGGGTCTGGGATGAAGGTACTACTGACAGGTGGCGCTGGCTACATAGGCAGCCATACGGCCATCGAGCTATTA
>CALKBV010000020.1 GCA_937775265.1 uncultured Pseudomonadales bacterium | reverse complement strand
CTCGCAAAAATTCGATTCGCTCAACATCAAAGAGCCCCCCTTCTGTTGATGCGATACCGAAGTCCTCGGAGTACACACCATTTTGGTATGTCGCGATTCCTGGATCGCCTCCCAAAGATCGGAAGTTTCGGCCAACGCCGCGGATTGCCATATCGTATGGCTCAATCACGGCTGCCGGAACCATTGCTTGCAGGTCTTCCTGGTTGCGAATGCCAAAATCTTCAATCGCTTCCGCGTTAAACGCTGTGATAGAAATAGAGGTGTCGCTAATGGATGCCTCTCTCCTTTCAGCGGTTACGATGACCTCTTCAAGCTGTCGCTCTTCGGCGCCAAACGCGGAGTTCGATACAGGAAAAAATAAAAGTGTGGTTGGTATTATGAAACTGATGCCACGCAGAATACGTGTAAGCATTACTAAACCCTCCCATTATATGAATATATAACCGGTGTCTTAGCTACTACGATGTTCTAAATTCATCGATAAACTATTGCGCAACATCAATATCGAACTAGAACAACAACTATCACGGTTCTTCTATGAACACTTCATTCTAACGCCGAATCAGAAGCTCCTGCAATGTCCGACCGTAATATTTATGATCATATTTTGCTCAACGCTTAATTGATTTCAGATCAAATTAGACGCGGTCAAAGATAAAACTATCTAAGTCGTCGCCTGTGTACGTTATGGTGTTCGGCGTCAGCCACCATGGTACCAATGCGGATAATGGCGAGAAATTAAAATCATTTTATATTATAAGTGATTGAATATTAAGGAAAAATAAAACATAAATGAAGTGGCGGGTAGCGTGAAGCTCATCACCTGCTTTAGGCCGCATTTGTTTTGTTACCTAACGTATTTATTAGTGTTCCAAGCAGCCAGTTCACTGTCAAGGGCTGAAAATTGTCCACTGTTTTCTCTACTTTGAAGCCCTCAAAGCCCTCTGCAGCCGTTGACCATCCTAAGGATTAGTGCGTCATACTGGCTTAAATTTGATTGAACATCGTAATTACCGTATTTGACTATTCTTTGAAAAAAGTGGCGATAACACCTATCCTCAATGTAAAAGTTAGCAGTATTTGTAATGCTAGAGGGGTTAATCATAGTGGAGACGCAAAATGCGTAGGATATTGTCATTACTCAGTCTGTTGTTTTTACCGGTGTGCGTCCTTGGGCAGGATGTGCATCCTGAGGTTCAAGCGGCGCTTGATTGGCAGATACCGAAAAATGAATGCGAATTCAGAGTCAAACCGAACCGCCTAGTGTTTCACGACAGAAGTTTTCAAAAGGCGATGAAAAAACACACGAAGTGCAACGAAAAATACCTGGCTGGGTTAGTTGCAGAGCGAGAGAAAATGATGGGTGTTGCACACCACGGATTAACCCAGGAGCAGGCGGATATTATTATGGGCCATATGGGTGCTATCGCCATCATGCTAAAAAGGAGAAGGTCAGCGTCAGCGGTGCCGGAATCGATCCGTGAGGCCAATCAAACCGCTGATTTCAACGAATAAACGTCCGGTTATACAACCGTTCCGAAGAAGTTCAAGTATCAACAGCGAGTATCTGTAAACTTCCGGTTATGAAGCCTTTAGCCTTTCGCTCCAAGCCATGTAATAAAATTGCAAATTTTACTCCGAACCTAATTATTATGAGTCACTAACTCATAGATGAGCGGTAACTTTAATCTCAACTTTAAATATAGGGTCAAATAAAGCAGCAGTCCCCACTAGGGTTTGACTAACTTCTGGCGTGCAACCATAAACTGTTTCTCTCGCCCCAAAATGTCTCCGACATTTTTCGTTGAGGATAGTAGGTTTAAACCGCATTTATCCCGGATTTCAAAAGTATCTTGAAAGCATCTTGATTGGTTCTGAACGGTTCTGATCATCTCATCGCATCACTAATTGCTCTTGATTTAGGGACTTTATACTCAACGCATACATCATATACCTGCTTGAGTGACGACACTGAAGGGTATCAAGAATTTGGGACCTGTAAGATGCTAGACGGTGGTTTAGAGCTAATACTGGACAGATAGAAGACGACGAAACCCGCTACAGTCCTGAATGATATGAGGCCCCTTAGAAGCCTTGTAAGGGGTTTCTGGTTAACCCTATCTCTGCACTGGTTTTCAGACGAATTAGGCCAGACGCAAAATGAATACAGCAGTCACAGGTGTTTTTCTGGCGTAGTCAGGAAGAATAACCAAAACGCTAAGAAGTAGGTCTTGTCTACGTTACAGAGGGTTGATAAGGTGAGGTTTTAGGGCGGGTCGGGCGTTAGATTGGTCGAATACGAACTTTCAATTTTAATGATCTGCCTGTTGTTGGTCACCGGGCTGGTTTCTGGTTTCATCAATACCCTGGCGGGGGGCGGCTCCATGCTGACCTTGCCTGCGTTGATGATGTTGGGTATGCCGGCCGATGTTGCCAATGCCACGAATCGGGTCGGCGTCTTAATGCAGTCGGTGACCGGCGCAAAAGGTTTTAGCGATCAAGACAAGCTGGATAAGTCTACGATTTTGCCGGTTTTGGTTCCAACGGTCGTCGGCGCGCTGGCAGGCTCGCTGCTGGCTTCCTTCCTGCCCGTCTGGGTGCTTAAACCCGTACTATTGGGTTCGATGATCACCATGGCTTTGGTGATGGTGATTAGGCCGCAAGCCGTCATTCCTGTCGCCGGAACCGAACCCTACAAGCTGGTGGATAGACCTGTTGCTGGTCTTGGACTGTTTCTGGCGGGTGTTTACGGTGGATTTGTCCAGGCCGGTGTTGGGTTCATTCTTATCGCTGCCCTCGCTGGGGGCCTTCGTTATGATCTGATCAGGACGAACGCGCTCAAGACAGTGTGCACAGCGGCCTTTTCAGGTGTCGCGCTGGTTGTTTTTGCGATGCGAGGCCAGGTCTGGTGGATCCCCGGCTTGATATTGGCCGTTGGCAGTATCGCCGGTGCAATGGCGAGTGTTCGATTTGCCATTAACGTCAGTCAAAACACGTTAAAATGGCTACTCTTTGTGATGGTCATCGCCACCTGTGCCGGTGCCGTTTTTCTTTAGTTGTTAGATAGTTGTTAGATAGCTGTTAGGTAGTTGTTAGATGGTTGATATGAAACTCTGTGATCAGCACCGAAACAAGCAGTACCGAAATGAGTAATACTAAAATGAGCAATACCGAAGAACAGTATCCAAGTAACTTCATTCGAAACATCATCGAGAAAGATGTGGCGGATGGGAAAAATGCCGGTCAGGTCATGACCCGGTTTCCTCCTGAACCCAATGGCTATCTCCATATCGGTCACGCAAAGGCGATATGTCTGAGTTTTGGCATGGCCGAGGAGTTTACAGGGGCAACGAATCTTCGTTTTGACGATACAAACCCGTTGAAGGAAAGCGTTGAGTATATTAATGCGATCAAGCGCGACATTGAATGGCTGGGTTTTAACTGGAAGGAAGAGCGATTTGCTTCCGACTACTTCGAGCAGTTGTACCAGTTCGCTGAACAGTTGATAAAAAAAGGCAAGGCCTACGTTGATTCCCTGTCAGCAGATGAGCTAAGGGAATATCGTGGCACGTTAACCCGGCCCGGAAAGGACAGTCCCTTTCGAGCCAGAACGATTGATGAAAACCTGGATCTGTTTCGAAGAATGCGCGCCGGTGAGTTTGCCGATGGCGAACACATTCTTCGTCTTAAGATTGATATGAGCTCGCCAAACATCAATATGCGAGACCCGGCGATTTATCGCATCAGGCATATTGAGCATCACCAGACTGGTAATGAATGGTGTATCTACCCCATGTACGACTACACCCATTGTGTATCGGACTCCCTGGAGGGGGTCACACATTCACTGTGTGATCTGAGCTTCGAGGATCATCGCCCGCTGTACGACTGGGTGCTGGATGAGCTGGCAATGAACTGCCACCCACAACAGATCGAATTCTCCCGATTGAACCTGCAGTTCACGGTAATGAGTAAACGCAAGATTCGACAACTGGTCGAGGAAAATATGGTAGATAGCTGGGATGATCCGCGTTTACCAACCTTGTCAGGGCTGCGTCGCCGGGGCTATACCTCTGCCTCTATCAGGGACTTCTGTCGCCGCATAGGGGTTACAAAGAGCGATAACAATGTTGAGCTGGCGCTTTTGCAGAGCTGTATCCGTGAGGAACTCGACGCCTCGGCGCCGCGGGTGATGGGTGTGTTGAACCCGCTGAAGGTGGTCATTGAGAATTTCCCGAAAGGGGACAGTGCGAGTGGGGGTGTGAGCCTTGAGTTACCGAACCACCCTAAAGATGAAACCATGGGTACACGCTCGATGAACTTTACCCGGGAGCTTTATATAGACCGGGAGGATTTCCGGGAAGAAGCCAACAGGAAGTACAAGCGCCTGGTGCTGGGAAATGAAGTAAGACTTCGATACGGGTTCGTGATTAAGGCTGAACAGGTCATTAAGGATGACGCTGGTGATATCGTAGAGATTCGCGCGAGCTATGATCCGGATACCCTGGGGAAAAACCCGGAAGGTCGTAAGGTGCGTGGTGTCATTCACTGGGTCTCTGCAACTGAAGGGCTGCCCGCTGAGATACGGGTATACGAACCACTCTTTACTGTTGATTTCCCCGATGCTGATGAGCGGGACTATCACGAGTTGCTCAATGATGAGTCGCTTAAGGTTCACCAGGGCTTCGTTGAGCCTGGGTTGAACCAGGCGTCGTCGGACGAAAGGTTCCAGTTTGAACGTGAAGGTTACTTTTGTGTCGATAGTAAGCATTCAACACCGGCCGCACTCGTTTTTAATCGGGTCGTTGGCCTGCGGGATACCTGGGCGAAGATGGTTCAATCGGGCGACACATGAATCCGGATTATGAGAGCGTTCAGGCAGCCGCAGAACGCATTGGGCCATTCATCAACCACACCCCAGTCATTACCAGTGAAAAGCTGGATATCATCGCCGGTTGCTCGCTGTTTTTTAAATGTGAAAATCTACAAAAAGCCGGCGCATTTAAAAGCCGGGGTGCCGTTAATGCAATCATGTCACTTGGCGCGCCAGCACTGGCAAAAGGTGTTGCAACCCATTCTTCAGGAAACCATGGCGCAGCACTTGCCAGAGCTGCTGGCCTGAAAAATACCACCGCCTATATCGTGGTTCCAGACAATGCCAGGCAAGTAAAACAGGATGCGATTCTGTCGTATGGTGGTCAGGTCATTCTCTGCGAACCGACCCTTGAAGACAGAGAAGCCAAACTTGAAGTCGTACTCAAGGAAACCGGTGCCACATTTGTTCACCCCTATGATCAGGAAGAAATCATCGCAGGGCAGGGCACTGCAATGCTGGAGCTAGTCCAGCAGGTTCAGGGCCTCGATATTGTCATCGTTCCCGTTGGCGGCGGGGGTTTGCTCGCGGGGTGCTGCCTTGTCGCTGAGCACGAACAAATAAAAATTATTGGAGCAGAGCCGGAAGGCGCTGACGACGCTTGTCGTTCTGTGGATACCGGTGAATTGGTTCTACGCCATACACCCAAGACTATCTGTGACGGCCTTTTGACAACCCTTGGTACACGCAACTTTGAGATTATTCGCGATAAAGTAGACAGCATGCTGCTGGTGAGTGATCAGGAGACTATCGAGGCAATGTCGTTGGTCTGGACCCGGATGAAGCTCATTATTGAGCCTTCTTCCGCGGTGACGCTTGCGGTTGTCCTGCGTAATCCGGGCCTGTTTGAGGGTAAAAGGGTGGGATTACTATTAACCGGCGGAAACGTGGATCTAACCGACCTGCCTTTTTAACCTATTTAAGAAATGTCTGTGTTTATAGCCTTGCGGCGATCCAACTCAATGCTGTAGGAACTTTGCCTATCTCGGTCGAGGGGAAAATTCCACATGATTGCGGCGACAGCAAACAGAGCACCAGTGTAGGTGTCGCAGCGACGACGAATCTCACACCATCCAGAGTGGCTTGCGTGTTCTCGCCCCGAGGGTCAAAACCTACCCAATCAAGCACCGGCAGGATCGTACCGATGGCCAGGGCCGCGCCCAATTTGGCGGTGAGCGTTAACATCGAAAAATATAAAGCGCTGCGCTCTCTCCCTGTATTCACCGTATCTTCATCAATAACATCCGACATGATGGATCGCATGAGAAGGTCTCGTGCACCAAAATTTAATCCGATAAAGAGATAAGCGCCGAACGTTAGCCAGAATCCACCTGCAGGTAGGAAAAATAACGCACAGGTGCCGATACTGGAAATGAGCGTGCCAACGCAGAGTGTACGATGCTTGCCGAGACGATAACTTAGTTTTACAAATAGGGGGGCTGACAGTAATTCTGTCGAAAACAATGCCACCAGATAAAAGCTGGCGTAGTCAGGCATTTGTAAAACGACAGCGATAAAGAAGAAATGGACTGTGCCATTGATACCGCTCTGAAATCCCATGAGTAGGTCGGCGAGCAGCAACCGTCTTAGTGTATGGTTTTTAACGATGGAGCTCAGTGCCTTACGCCAGGCAATAGGCACATTTTGCTGAACTCGTTTGCGTTCGCCTACGGACGATACCGCTATCAGTGCAAGCAAAGGTAAACTGATTAGAACCATCGCTCCGGTTAAACCAGTTCTTTGACTCATTGTCGCGCAGGTGTCGTGAAATCCAGAATTGTGGGAAGTATCGCGACCAGCAAGGTGCCAAGTAACCCGAAGATCTGCAGCATGCCCATGATGCGTGAACGTTCGTCATAATTTTCTGACTACTCACTTGCCCAGGCAGTGTGGGAAATCGTGAACGCAGTCCATCCCGCGTAAAGCATTAGCATAGATAGAAACAACGTCACCGGGGAAGCAGATTCGCCGGGGAAAAAGCGAAATAGACACCTGCACCCAGAAACGGTACGGCGGCAATGATTGCTGGTCGCCGGCGTCCCCAGCGAGTCTCTAACTTATCTCCCAGCCAACCGAACAATGGATCTGTGATGACATCGAAAACGCGAGTCAACATAAATATCATGCCGATGACTGTCAGGCTGATGCCAAGCTCGGCATATAGGGGTGGCAAAAATATGGAGATAGGTAAGCCGAGGGCGGCTATCGTGAATGCCGGCGATGCAAAGGCGCCCAGCCGTAACGCTCGTATTGGTTCAACCATCATCTATAGATCCTGCTGCGTATAGTCTTTATATCTTCGTGTTGAGTCATTACCGTCGGGTTAAAGGTAGCCCAACATCGTGATATCGCTTGGTCGTTGAGAAGATCCGGTGATTTGTGGCAATGGAGATGTCCCGCTGTGCTCGCTGGATCGGATTGCTCAAGTGACCGTCGCTGGCACCGGTCTCTGCACTGTTTCGCAGAGCAGCTCTCGTGCAGCTTCGGGGGGCAGGGGTGCCAGGTTCTCTGCTTGTTTTATCAGGTCCATATGTGTGTACCTTTATTAGAGGATGACGGATCCGATTGTGGCTTCACTATGCTGCCTCTCACTGGTTAGGATAAGACCTTTTCATACCGGTTAAGGCCAGATCAAGAATTAGTCCCCTGAATGATCCAAAGTGGGTCTGCCTTCTCGGGTGATCGGTCAATAAACTCGATCTCGGACAGACCGCCCCGGCGCATGTATTCCTTCACTAGCTGCACCCTGTCCTGTGGCGCCAGAGTCTGAAACGCATAGATCGCTTTCGTTGGGAAAAGGCGGTGCGACATGGCGACGATACATTTACCGCCAGGCTTAAGAACCCGCTGAATCTCTTCGAAGACTTCAAAAGGCCGAGTCAGGTACTGGATTGAAACAACGATCATGACTGCGTTGAAAGTGGCGTCAGGAAAAGGCATGGTCGGCGTTTTATTCAGGTTATGGACCAGAGCCTGATCCAGACGAGCGTTGGCATTCAACTCATCAAGGTTCATGCCTAGTCCAGTAACTTTCCTGTAGATGACCTCTTCAGGTAGGTGGCTGACCCATGATGACATGAGATCCAGCAGTTCATCCCCCGGGGTCAGGGTTTCCCGATAGAACCTTGTGATTTCATTGATGGTTGCGTCATCAATATGCTTCACCATCCGTGGAGCTGAGTAGAAGGCTTCATCCGCAGAGTCGTCCTGTCGATTGAACATGTGGTCTGGTAATTGGTCAGTCAATGTCTTTTGTCTGTTGGTTCGTATTAAGAGCCCCTAATGTAGCATCATGATGAGTCAGATTGATCCACAATTGAGAAGAATTCCGCAAAGCACCATTTCAATAAAGGGAGGCAGCGGTTAGAATTTCGGGCTTCACATGACTGGCGATAATCAAGGTGGGTCTAACCACCGGGAAGTGTGACTCAAGATTGAAGCCGTTCGCCTGGGCGCCCACCACCAAATACGGGAGTCAGCCCATTGACCAGTAATTTAGAGATCCTGCAACAACAAGACCCGGACGTATACGCGGCCCTTAAAGGCGAAGAACAGCGACAGAAGTCTGGCATCGAACTCATCCCCTCAGAGAACTATACCTTCCCTGAAGTGCTGTCCACGCTTGGCAGTGTGTTCACCAACAAATATTCAGAAGGTTATCCCGGGCGCCGTTATTACGGCGGCCAGGAATATACCGACCAGATTGAAACGCTGGCGAGGGACCGGGCGAAGGCGGTTTTTAAATGTGAGCACGCCAATGTGCAGCCATTGTCAGGTTCTGCAATGAACCAGGCGGTTTATCTTGGCTTGCTTGAACCGGGAGATACCATCCTGGCGATGGATTTATCCCACGGTGGGCACTTGACACATGGTGCTCCGGTTTCGCACATGGGTAAGCTGTTCAATTTTGTTCGTTATGTCACCAACCCGGTTGATGGTTCGATTGACTACGACCAGGTTCGAAAAGACGCGCTTGAGCACAAACCCAAGATGGTGCTTTGCGGTTATACCTCTTATCCCCGCGATATCGACTACGCGAAATTCAAGGCAATCGCCGATGAGGTTGGCGCGATCACAATGACTGATGCGTCTCACTTTGGCGGGTTGGTTGCGGGTGAGGCGATGGCTAACCCCTTCGATTTCGGGTTTGACGTAGTGACGACGACGACGCATAAGTCTCTGCGAGGTCCACGAGGTGGGATGGTGCTTTGTAAGAAAGAATTTGCGAGCAAAATCGACAAGTCAGTCTTTCCGGGGCTACAGGGTGGGCCCCATATGAATGCCGTTGCTGGCATTGCCGTGACCCTTAAGCGCGCCCAGACACAGGAGTTCAAGGATTACGCGGAGCAGGTGCTTGTTAACAGTAAAACCCTCGCGAATGAGCTGATGCAGCGGCAGGCAAGTCTGGTCACCGGCGGTACAGACAATCATATGATGGTCGTTGATACGATGGAGAGTTACGGGCTTGATGGCCGTGTTGCTGAAGAAACGCTCGATAAGGTGAATATCACAACCAATAAACAGATCATTCCTGATGATCCGCTGCCTCCCCTGCGACCCAGCGGGATAAGGATCGGTACCCCGGCCGCGACCGCTCGAGGTATGGGCGAAGCGGACATGAAGCAGCTAGGTGAGTGGATTGATCGTTGCCTGCGATCTCCTGAAGACGAAGCCGTCATCGGCGAAATCCAGGGTGCCGTCGAAACCTTCTGCAAAAAGTTTCCGGTTCCCGGGCTTTAGTAGGCTAGAAAATGCCTGAATGCCTGATATTCGACCTGTTTGGAACACTGGTCGAGTATGAGGTCGGGCGTACCTCACAGGACTTTTCCCGTAGCTATAAAAAGGCGACAGAACTCGGCTGCGCCATCGGTTATGTAGACTATATCAAGGTATGGGATAGCGCTTTCCTGAAAATGGAACAGGCAACAGCGCCAGATAACAGCGAGTTTCACTTGAGTGAAGTCTGTGATCTTGTCGTTGGCGAGTTAAGGCTCGATAGCTCCCGGACAGAGGAAGGACAGTTGGCCAGGCAATACATGGAAGACTGGTCAGCCCTGGCTTCGCCTGTCACCGGGGCGTCAGGTCTGCTGAAACGTCTGTCGAAGCATTATCGTCTGGCGCTGATTTCAAATACCCATTACCCGCCAATGGCCCACGCTATATTGGATACTATGGCGCTAACGGGACTGTTTGAAGTGGTCACTCTGTCTGTCGAGGTGGGGTGGGCGAAACCTCACCCCTTGATATTTGAACATACGCTAGAGAAACTGGGGTTGACCGCCGAGCAGGCGATTTATATTGGTAATAGTTACGAGCGTGACTACAAAGGTGCCAGGAGTGTTGGGATGGACTGCCAATTGATCGGCAGACATGCACGTGTCCCGCGGGATCATCAGATTCGTAACATTCTGGATCTGGCGATAAATTTTGAGACAGCGCGTAAATAACTAGGACAAAACGAGTCCTGACTATTAGACGTAAAGAGGTAAGTATGACGGTTACGGAAATTGCTCGGATATTATTACTCGGCTCGATGGGCATGCCATCCAGAATTTTCGCTGCCGGCGCTGAAGGTGAAGCACAATGAATGAGTCGATTCAGGTATTGCACGAACAATTTGGCGAGAGGGCGACCCAGAATAAAGATGTTCTGGAACGTCATGGACGCGATGAATCATTTCATGCATCGGCGCCGCCCGACCTTGTTGTCTTTCCTGGATCTAATGACGAAGTCGCGAGTATCGTAAAACAATGCGCGGATTCGGATACCCCGGTCATTCCATTTGGTGTTGGCACATCCCTTGAGGGACATGTTGCGGCGCTTCATGGTGGGGTGTGCGTTGATCTTTCAATGATGAATGAGGTGCTTGAAATTAACCCGGGTGATCTTGATGTCAGGGTTCAGGCGGGCGTGACACGAAAACAACTTAACGTGGAACTTGCCCGGCATGGTTTGTTCTTCCCGGTTGATCCTGGAGCAGATGCAACGTTAGGGGGAATGGCCGCGACCGGTGCATCGGGTACGAATGCGGTCAGATACGGCACCATGCGGGAAAATATTCTTGGTCTGACTGTCGTTATGCCGAACGGTGAGATCGTCCAGACAGGTGGTAGGGCGCGAAAATCAGCCTCGGGCTACGATCTGACGCGTCTGTTTTGTGGTTCTGAAGGCACCCTGGGGGTGATTACAGAGGTCCAACTCAAAGTCTATGGGCTACCTGAAGCGCACTCGGCGGGTGTTTGCGCTTTTAAAACGCTGGAAGGCGCCGTGGATTCGGTCATCAGCATTATCCAGATGGGCATTCCGATTGCGCGGGTTGAGTTTCTTGATGAGGTGCAGGTAAGAGCTGTGAACGCTTATTCAAAACTATCCTACGCAGAATTGCCCACGCTGTTCTTTGAATTTCACGGTACTGAAGCCTCGGTTATTGAGCAAAGTGAGGGCGTCGCAGAAATAACCGCTGAGTACGGCGGCGGTGAGTTTCTCTGGTCAACCAAACAGGAAGAACAGAATCAGTTGTGGCAAGCCAGACACGATGCCTATTATGCGGGGATGGCGCTCCGCCCTGGTTGTAGTGGATGGCCGACTGATGTCTGTGTACCCATCACCAGACTGACCGAATGTATACAACTAACCAGGACCGATGTTGAGGAGACCGGCGTCATTGCGCCTATAGTTGGGCATGTGGGGGACGGCAACTTCCATCTGCTGCTTTTGGTTGATACCGATAACCCGGATGAGATGGCCACGGCCAAAGGCATTAATGACAGACTGGTCAGGCGGGCCATCGAAATGGGCGGCACCTCAACCGGCGAACATGGCATAGGCTCCGGCAAGTTGCCTTATATGGCGCTTGAACATGGTGCAAGTCTGGATCTTATGCGCCAGGTGAAGTTAGCTTTTGATCCTAAGAACATTATGAACCCGGGAAAAGTAATAGATATCGGTTGAGTGGTGGTTTCGGGGCAGGTCCAGTGAACAGCATGCAGGTACCTTGAGATAGTTCAAGCGATGCTTCAGGATAGCGTCTTTTATTAATCAGGAAGACTGTAATGCGAATTGGAACGATGATTGGCGCTGATGGCGCGAGCAATACATTAGATGACATCGTTAATGTCGCCAAGCGAGCCGAAGCGGCCGGTCTTGATAATGTCTGGCTGGCAAATATCTTTGGCTTTGACGCGATATCTACCCTGGCAATCGTCGGTAGAGAGACGGATCGAATTGGGCTTGGCACGGCCGTAACCCCGACTTATCCCCGGCATCCTACAGCCATTGCGCAGCAGGCATTGACCACGGCTGCAGCCTCTAAAAACCGGTTTACGCTGGGTATTGGGCTGTCACACCAGGTAGTGATCGAAAACATGTTGGGTATGTCTTACGACAAGCCTGCAAAGCACATGCGTGAATATCTCGAAGTACTGATGCCGCTAACACGCGGCGAAACAGTGAATTATGATGGTGACCAATACAGTGTTCACGGGCTGGCCCTTGATGTTCCGGGTGCTGATCGAATGCCGGTGGTTGTGGCGGCGCTTGGACCTGTCATGTTAAAGATAGCGGGTGAACTGGCTGATGGTACGAATACCTGGATGGTCGGACCCAACACCATGGCTAAGCACATTGTGCCTGGTTTAGGACGAAGTGATGCAACGGTAGTTGGTGGCGTCCCCATTGTCCTGACGACCAATATAGACCAGGCGCGTGAAACCATTGGGAAAAATCTTGTGATGTACGGGCAGCTACCCAGCTACCGGGCAATGCTGGACCGTGAGGGTGTAGATGGCCCGCAGGATATCGCGATCATCGGTGATGAAAATACTCTGCGCGGTGAAATAAAACGCTTCGAGGATGCGGGTGTCACGGATTTCAATGCTGCCATCATGAATGTGGAAGAGGGTGCTTATGATCGGACTCTGGAATTCCTGAGTAGCATGAAGTAGTTCTTCTGGCGCCTTGTCAGAGTTCTTCAATCCATGCCGAGGCAACTCTGGCTGCCTCGGCATAAACATTTTCTGCGGACTTTCGTGTTCGCTTTAGAATTTTATAGCTGTGATCTGCGGTTTCCAGCCAATGCAATCGTGCGTTGGCTAGCGGGCCTGTGACTGACTGTAGCAGCACTGCTTCCGCCAGCGTGTCTCGATCACCCGACAGAAATAACATTGGTTCATTAATCGCGCCCAGGTGAGCCGCTCTCTTTATCGCCGGCTTCTTGCTGGAGTGAAGTGGAAAAGAAAAGAGAATAATACCGACCGCGTTGGTGGGCTGCTCGACTGCATAGTGGGTAGCCATCCGCCCACCAAATGAATGCCCGCCAATAAACAGTCTCACCTTCGGACAGAGCCGATTCGCTGTTGCAACTGCGCAGGCGATGGTGTCGATACATACATCGGGGTTGTCTACTCGTCGCTTACCTTTCTCCATAAAAGGGAAATTGAACCGCAGTGTGCTAACACCCACATTATTCAGAGCCGACGACAGCGCGCTCATATGGTCGTGCTCAAAATTCGCGCCGGCGCCATGAGCTAATACGAGCAGGACGCTGGCATTACCAGCCGGCGAATAGATTGCAGACAGCGCGGTGTTATCCAGTTTCAGGGTTTGCAAATTGACAGGTCTCTTAGCGACGATTTGTTAGGGGACATCATAAAACTAAAAGCCGCGTGATTGTTCTCCGGTCCGAAACAGCCAGGGCGAACAGGGTCCCCTGGGAGTATCAACCCGGTTATGAAGAAGTGGTACGAGGACTGACTGGTATGCAAACCTGGTTTGGTGGCAACGACAGGCTGATTCTTTGGCCATATGGGGTTGTTAACGACTATGGGACAAGGTTACACCGCGTGCTCCTGCTCGAATTGTCAGAACATGCATCGACCAAAAACACCAGAGACCTTGGCCTCGTTAGTTAAAGCGTTTTATTAAGTGGTGTGCACTGGTCGCTCAGTCCGCAAGAAAAGGAAAAAACAGGCAGTGGATGCTGCAGATAGCAGATGCCAAATACCGTGTGCCTGCAGAAGTGTATCCGGATCACATAAAGGATGTCCTGCCTTGCCCGTCTGCCAAATCGTAAATGCGCTCAAATAGCTGGCCACACCCAAAGCGAACCAAGGTACATAGGTGCGTCGCGTCGGGGCAGGACCGGAGGCAAGGAGACCTGGCAGCCAAAACAGTAAGACCCACCAGAAACGTGTAGGTTCTGCCAACATCTCGAAAGGGGTGATGCCAAAGATCCCAGCAACAATAAAGCCCACGAATCCCGAGAGAACTCGTAGCCACTGCGACCAGAACCGGTACAAAACCTCACTGATCACCCAAAAGGCGATCGACAGGCCAAAGAAGTCGAGATTGATCCCTAAACCCCAGCCATTCACTGCGCGACCAATGCCATAAACCAGCACCAAAGCGGCATAGACTCCTAACACCTGTCGAGGCGGCCAGCGTCCCATGGCTGAAACATTAATCATCCAGGGGATCAGAATGTACATCACCATGCTCAGGTTATCGGCCCAACCACCCCACGCCGTGTGGGTACCATGCATCAGTAGCGATCCGGGACCCAGCCAAATAGCAGCGGCCGAATAGAGCAACGCAATAGGGCTGTGGCCAAACATGATCCCGGTTCGTCCAGCCTCGACATCCCTTCCCAACAGCCAAAGCATCCAAAGACCTGCGATCATAAAGCCAAGATTACTGAGCGCATTCACTGGTTCATGAAATAATCCGGGTTGAACACGCTCACACCACCTGGAAACCTCACCTACTGCTTGCTCTACACCGGCCGGTGTGCCCCAACCTTGCCATCCAAATAGAACATAACCCACAAAAAATGCAAAGCTGGCGGCTAAACCTAACTTGAGGGGCTTATAGGCATCAGATTGCATCTTTGCGCTTCCGTCTTTTGATGTTGTTGACTAATTTGTTCATTGTTTAGATTCGCCGTTAACGTAAGACCGGGTCAGATTGAACTTGGCACTCGAGTGCTAGCACAGCGCAAAAAAATTTCGGTATGAAGAAAATTTAGCATACTCAAGAATGGAATAGTTCAATTCATCTATTTTGGTTTAGCTTTCCTAAAGCTTATTCAGCCTATCAATAATGCGCTACGACTCCAGTAAAATATTTTGTTTAGCTTCTCACGCAAATATTGCTCGTATCTTTCTCGTGCTGGAAAGCGTTTAGCTTCCAGTGGCTATAGGCCAAGTTTGTCCAGTCATTGCCGCGAAACCTGACGCGCCCCAAAATACGACACTTCTTGTACGTTCTAGCTTAATCACGGATATACAATTCAGGTGTTGGGTGCTTTAAACAAAGGGTTGGGCCTATTATGAGATTAGCAATAATCAGAGATCGTTCGGATGAATTATGCGTCTGTTGCACATTTGACGTATTGGATTGATACTGAAACAAAGCAGGCAGAGTCTTTATGACACGCGTTTTACCTTTATCTTCGAAACTCGGTTTTGGTGTTGGACAGCTTGCCGAAGGTATTACCCTTGGCGCGTTTTCAACATTTCTATTATTCTATTTCAATCAAATATTACAGGTGTCGGGCACCCTGACGGGTATTGCGTTGGGCATCGCTCTGTTTTGTGATGCGATTACAGACCCGATAGCTGGTTCCATTTCAGATCGGCTAGAGACTCGATGGGGCAGACGTCACCCGATGATGATGGGTGCGGCGCTGCCACTTGGCATTTCTATCATCGCGCTGTTCAACCCACCAACAGGCATGTCGGAGATGTTCTATTTCGGCTGGCTGATTACCTTTGCCGTTTCGGCAAGATTATTTTTGACGCTTTACCATATACCGCATCTTGCCCTGGGTGCAGAGATGGCGCAGGACTACCTCGATCGGACTCGGGTTTACAGTTTCAGCCAGTTCTTTGGTACTGTAGGTTCTGCCGGTTTTGGGTTTGTGATGCTGACATTATTTTTTCCTACTACCGAAGAATTTTCGCATGGTCTGCTCAATACTAATGGTTACGGACCATTTTCCATCGCGGCCGCGATCGGGATTTTTGTTTCCATCAGTCTCTGCATTGCCGGTACTCTAAGGGAAATCCCACACCTTCCACCTGCCAACTTCAAAACGGCCGAGCGTCTTAATCCACGGAGGCTGTTCCGCGAGGTCACAACCGCCTTTAAGAACCACTCATACAGGATGCTGGTCGGAGGGCTTTTCTGCGCTGTAATCCTATTAGGAATAGAGGGTACGTTCATGGTGTACATGTACGTGCATTTCTGGGGTATGGAGACTGAAAACATGCGCTGGATCGGTCCGACAGTATTGTGCGCGTTACCCTTTTCAGTGTTGCTCGCACCAATTCTCACGAAGTACCTTGATAAACGTAGAACGTTAATAGGCTTGTCAGTTGTCATAATTGTGTGCAACAACATGATGATTTGCGTGCGACTGTTTACGGATTGGCTACCAGAGAATGGTAGCGTAGAGCTGTTAGCGATGCTGTTGGCATTTATCTTTACCAGTGGCCTTGCTGGTCCAGCAATCATGATTACACTCAATTCAATGTTTGCGGACATTTCTGACGAGCAGGAACTGCTGACCGGCGAAAGACAGGAAGGGATTATTTTTTCCGCAAGGTCGTTTGCCTTCAAGGCCGGTGGTGCATTCGCGACCATACTGGGCGGAATCGGTCTTGATTTGATTGAGTTCCCAAGAGGCGCGGCGCCAGGCGAAGTGTCTGCAGAGGTTCTGTTCAATCTAGGCATCATAGCGGGGCCGGCAACGTCAATTATAGGACTGGCGATCCTTGCTTTTTATATTGGTTATCGATTGGACAGGACTCGCATTGCGGAAATACAACTTGAACTCGCGGCGCGTAGAGCTAAATAGGCGAACCGTATATGCCGTTTTGGTTTAATTTCCGCTCTGTTAAAAAAACTTACGTGGTTAGGTTGCCAAAGTTCTGATTATCGTCGACGAAATTGGATAGGAAGGCGTGCATATCGCCAGAATGGCTAAGCACAATCCCCTTAGGGTGACGTCTCTTTAACAAGCATGATATTGCCGCTTACTGAGGCAATAATGCATTGTTCTCCTTCAGCGAGAAATGCTTCATTAGCACCGGCGTCAAGGCGAGCCTGCCAATCGATTCCGGAATAACGGATGGCGCCTTCCTCCGCTGTAATGTCCTTGCTCACATTGACGACGCGACCAATCATGTCGCTGCTGGTGTCCGCGCCGCCACCTGAATTCTGAAATTTTTTCAGCGGTTTCCAAAGGAGTAAGGCAATCACGACTGTCAATACACCCACGACTAAAATTTCTACCTCCCAACCTGAAATTAGTCCAACGCTGATTAAAAGAGCAGTGATCAGGCTGGCAATCGCAAAAAAAAGTAGTGGCCCGCTTAACCCCAACAGGCTCAATTCCAAAATAAAACTGGTGCCGGCTAAAACATAAAAAAACCGATCATGATTAGCGTTGATGAGCTCAAAAATTTCCATTGCTTAGATCCCCGAGTCAGCGCTCGACAACTTCAATGAACTTGATACGGCAATTGCCTGGGCCACTGTATTGGCGATGTTATCGCTAGTTTTACCGTCGGTAAGTACAATCGTGCTCTCAGCGGCGATCTGGCGATGAGCGCCGATGGCGTCCTGCGCAAGGGTCAGTAAGACCGCGGCTTCACCCGAATCCGTGTTAGCAGCGGCTCCGACGGTCGTCAAAGCGGCGGCCTCAGCATTCGCTACTAGCCGGATTGCCTCGGCTTTACCTGTGGCTTCGAGTATTTGCTGTTCTTTGTTGGCTTCTGCGGCTAATACCTGTTCCGATTTGGCTGCCTCAGCATCGAGAACCCGAGCAGCTTTCAGACCTTCGGCTTCTGTAATCGCTGCAGATTTAACGCCTTCTGCTGTCAGAATGACCGAACGCTTCTCGCGCTCTGCAGTCATTTGTTTTTCCATGTCTTCGCGGATAGATTGGGGCGGCGATATATCCTTGATTTCGTAACGGGTGACCATCACGCCCCAAGGCTGTGTAGCTTCGGTCATGGCCGATAGGATGGTGGCGTTGATTACGTCCCGGCTTTGGAAACACTCATCTAACTCCATGGAACCAATGGCATTACGCATGGTGGTCATAGCGAGTTGGATGACTGCCATCTTGTAATCAGTAACGTTGTTGGTTGCTGCGCCGGCATCGGTTACCTTCATGAACAAGATACCGTCGATGGCGAGTGAGATATTATCCTTAGTGATGGCTGACTGCGAGGAAATGTCCAGCGACTGCTCTTTCAGGTTGCGATCTGCGGCCACGCTCTGCACGAAGGGAATGATGAAGTTCAGACCCGCGCCTAAAGTCTGGTCGTATTTACCGAAGGTGTAGATTACATAGCCTCGGTTCTGCGGCACAAAGTATATGCCCTTCTTTAGGGTGTAGAAAATGACAATAGCTATCCAGACGTATGGGTTAGAGAGCAGGTTTACTAAGATGTCCATGATGTATTTCTCTGTTGGCGTAGGATAGAAGAGAACACATAATAGCGCACAAATTGACACTCATCTATTTTGAGCATGCTGATTTATGACTTGTTTGGGTCCCTTCCCGGCGAAAACTACAGGATGGTTATGGCCATTGGTTTTTTGTCCCGCACACCACATCGGTGGCTCAATGATCTGCGTAGCCTTATGGACTTGAACCGGGGCATCTTCCTCGGCCTTCACGAAGCATCTCCAGCAACCACATTGCCCATGGAGCGATGTGGTTGCGTGACTTTTCCGGTTCCTATCGTAGGGATAGATTGTTACCAATAGCTAGGCGAACCCCTCAGATTTCGCGATTCACCCATTTTTCAAGTAAACGGTGGTGCCAGCGGACTTTGATGTCCTGATAATTTCCCAGGGTCAAACCTCCTGGTGGTTTGGCGGCTTTCAAGCCACGTTGTACCTGGGCAACATTTTCTACATCTTGATTAAAGATGCTGCCAAATTGCTCATCCGGCTCAAGCCACTTAATCTTTGCCGCTGGCGGGCGTTCGGCGCCTTCCGGCAATGCGACCATCATCATGATCTCCATAATGCACTTATCGGGATCACGACCGTAGGGACGATGCCTGTAAAAAATCGGACCCGGCCAAGGCGAGATGTTGGGAAATATGTGGTACTGGATAGCAGAGGTAAGCTCTACGTCGGTCGGTTCGCCGCCCACAAAGCCTTTAGGTTCGTTCTTGCGAGCTGAATCTGCCAGAAGCTTCCGCGTGGTCATGCCATCCGGTAAATCATCAACGCTGCCTTCCATTTTTTGTACACCCATTTCGCTAACGCTTTCACCTCGGAAGAACATTTCTTCAATAAGCTCTTGCTCAGTAAGCTCATAGGGCAAATTAGGATTAGGCATAGGCGGCGCCATGGTCATCCGGCTCCAATTAGCATCGCCGTTGTCGTAAATGTTGTACTCGGTATTTGATCCATCGCCACCGAGCAGTCCAATACTCATTTGTGGATGTGTCGCCAACACATGGAATGCCTCCATGAAAGCTTCCTGAGCGAGCTTCCAATTAGAGTCGACAATTTTGGCGCTGTGCGTTGCCTTCCAGCGGTTCGCAAATGGCCAGCGTTCAAAGTGTTTAGTGATGTCTCCAAGAAAATCCATCAGGGGTTCGGCATCGTCATCGATATTGATGAAGACGAAGCCGTCCCATCGTTCGCATCGGACCTCGGGCAAACTAAATTCATCTTTGTCAACGTGCGGGAAGTCGAATTCGATCGATGGAGGGATGGCTTTTAGTGAACCGTTTACGTTCCACGTAATGCCGTGGAACGGGCAGCGAAATTCTGGTTTGTTGGCTGACTCTAATTCATTGGTACAAAGTCGGCGACCTCGATGCAGGCATGAATTATAAAATGCCTTGATGGTGTCCGGCTCGGTGCGAACAATGATAAAGGACCAATCAACGATATCGTAGACAATATGATCGCCCACTTCGGGAATATCCTGTTCAAAGCATGCCAGTTGCCAGACTCTTGACCAGAGATTCTCGGTCTCTTTGTCGCACCATTCTTGAGAGATGTAATGAGCGCGGTCCAGGGGTTCGGAGCCGAGATAGGTATAATCCGCGTCGCGCAATTGCCAAGGTACCTCGACAGTCTCATCATCGAGCAGATCCTGAATCTGCTTTCCTCGAGAGCGAGCCTCACCGGGTGCTAGCTTACTGTCCATTTCCTGTTTTGTTGTAGCCATCTTGCTTCCTCTTATTTGGTTGCCACTTGTCTATGCTTGTCTTACACCAATTTTTCTTAATCTGACGTTACCTGTTGCTTTAGCCTGACATGCTAGTCGCCAGCCTTGGCCCCGGTTCGGCAGGGTATCGATGATCGAGTCCAGTGCTTGCTCTTCCCAGGGCTCAATCTCAACCAGATTACTCTTACCTTCCAGCGTCAAAAATACGCAAGTCTTACACGTACCTTGTCCACCGCAAATGGTTGGCCATGTGTAACCGTTGCGAATTGCAGCGGCCATAATTGTCTCGTCTTCATTTGCCTCAAACGAGACACCTGTCGGCTCAACCTGGATCAACGGCGGCGATTGGAAAACTCACCAAGGCTGGTTGCACCCTCTGCGGTCTTTCCACCCACATGCCCAATCATATGGTGATCGCCATACTTCAACGAGCCGGAAATCCAAACAGCGTCACGGGTGAAAACACCGTCGTCACCTGTTTTTGGATCTTTTACGCTGACGTTACCGTCGTCCATGGATTCGTAAATGAATCCGCTATAAGCGTGTCGTATACGCATATGTCCTTACCTCTAGATGCTAGCGTTGGCCTCCAAAACGTTGTGGAAACCAAGTGGAAACCAAATTGTTTACCAAGCCTATCCTTGGCCTTTAGTTTTGCTTCTTAACCTCACTGATGAATCTTAATGTTTGGCGAATTCCCAGCCAGAATGTCGTTCAGAATCTCATGAAAGCGCCGCACCCTTGCTTTCTGAGGAGCCAGGTACGGCTCTTGACAACCGTGCGAACGGCATCCCTATTTTTTTTTGATCTGCGGTCAACTGCCAGTCCTGGTAAACGATCTGGTCAGATAAGTCTTGAACGTCTTGGTCGTTGTTGTATTCACGAAAATCAAACTCTGCTTCCTAAATGGCGATCGGATTTAACGCAGTGCGATTGACAAACTCGGGCTTACCCTCAATCGGATAGGCCATCGACCACATATCGAAAAAGCATTTCTCTGTATCATGTTGAAGCGATAGCCACCGCGTGCTTTACATCTACTGTCATCAGAACCCTTGAATTTTGGAAGTTTCTTTCAAAAAGAATAATCCTCTCACAGCAAAATGTATATCCGACTACAATTATTTCCGAAAGCCCTTTGTAATCAGCTAGTTGGTCGCTATCTTAGGGCGAGCAAAGAGGTGTTCGAAACGATTAAATTACCGATACAATGGCAATTCAACTAAATTTTGCTCGCCCCTGGCTAGTATTTAGCGGTCATTGACCGACTTGTTCCGTGGTTTCGGTAGCGAGGCTACTAAAACGAAAGTAATTGCCCAGCAAATCCCGCGCACTGAATTAATTGATGACTCACTAGTACTCGCGTTACCTCGAGCCTGCGGCTATTCATTGATAACCAGAGTATAGAGAAATTCTGTATCACTTTCTAAGGAGTGATCAAATATAGCGATTTCTGACGCCCATCGGTTCCTTTAGGCAGGTTGGTAGGGAGCATTCCTTCCAGATGCTGACTGAATGCCTGGTCTATGATGCTGGAGTAAATAGAGCTCTCGGTTTGATCTTCTTAAAATACAGGTTCACCCTTGCGGGCCACGTTCTGCTCCTGGTGAAGTTTGTCAGATTAGTTTGCGATTATTTAAAGTGCTTGAGTGCCTCTAGCAGCCATTGCCGACCGCGACGTTAGCAGCCTTATTAGGATTGAAAGGCAGTACCGTAAAGACCTGTCACCAGGAACTTTTGGTTCGTTTACATTTACATTGGTTTTTTGAGGTGCACATCAATATCCTAGGGGCTAGAGATACGCATCAACTTATGTCGGAGACAATCGTGGCAACACTACTTTCTTATATAAAGGTCAAAGCAGGTCAAGAAACCGCATATGAGGATATGCAGGCAGTGCTTTATCGGGATACTTGGGCAACTGAACCCGGGTGCCGTCGCTATGAGTTCTATAGGGGCCCGGAGCGCGGCGAGTATTATGCACTTCTTTCGTTTGACGATTTTCAGGCATTCCTCATTCACCAGAGTAGTGATCACCACGAAGACTTTGGTGAGAAGTTCGGTGCAATCATTGAAGACCATTGGGTAAAATGGGTTGATCCAATGGATCGTGGATCCAAGGGTCTTGCACCCTCTAATCCGCAGGAACCTCAAGAGGACGCAACGCCTTTAATGATACAAAATAGCCAATCGATGCCGATTGAGGTACCAGATTGGTGGCGCGAGCAACGCAGCTAGTATTTGCAGTGTCATATCGTCTACTCATCCCCGCAACGAGTGCAGGCCCAGCCCTTAGTTTCGAGGTCATATCGAAAAGATTTCTCCGTTGATTATGATTTTTTGGGGCAGGGATTCGTTTAGCACGGCGCCAACAAAAAGGTGTCATTAAGTGAAGCACCGATATTAATAGTCGATGACACCCCCGAAAATCTTTTGGTCCTGAAACTCACTTTTAGAGTCCTTAATATTGAATTGCACCAATGTTTAAGTGCTAGGGAAGCTATTGACCTATGCGAAAGTATCGAATTCTCGTCTATTGCCGTTTGCATACATCACAATGATCATCCCGCGGTGGTGGCCCTTTCCTCCGATCCAGCTCCTTCGGAACTCAGGGCAGCATTGTGGCCGTCAGCTAGGACTGCACTGCTCTTCCCAACCGCCACTGGCTTTAGCGTCACTCAAAGAAGGTAAGAACCGCTTTGTTAATAAGATTTCTGAGCTCTAGGCGTGAGACGTCTCCAGACAGTCCAAACCGCTTGGCCAGATTAGAAAACTGCGGTGCATCCGAGTAGTCAAAGTGCTTGGTGCCAGGCACCAATTGTTTCCGGGCCTGGGGGGACGCCTGCAAAAACTTGTCGAGTTTCTTGTAATTGATGGGGTCGTCCCATGCGGCCTGCCCAAGATAATAAAATGGTTTCTGTGTCCCAGCGGAAATAACCTCTCGCGGCACTGGAACCATCCAGCCATCCAAGGCCAAAGCCTTGGTCACTCGATCGTCTTTTGCTAACAACATAAGTGCCGTCGTGCCGCCGAAGGAATGTCCAAACACGCCGACGGAGTTAGTCTGCAGGTTGGCCCAAATGCTGTCGGTCTCGTCACTTCGCCTCTCAATTTCGTTCAGCACAAAGACAAGATCGGCAACTCGGGTGTTCAATTGGGGTAATCGAAAGGCGAAAAACGCCTCCCCCGTACGGTTTTCTGTATCCGATGATCGGTAATCCGCCTCGGACCCGTCAGCGAAAATCGTCAGGTAAGCATCATAGGCGTGGTCTACACTGATGACCGTGATGCCGTGGCTGGCCAGCACCTCTGCCTGTATGGCGTTCTGATTCTTCATACCGCTTAAGCCGTGGGAAAACAGAACTACTGGCGTCTTCTGGTCCTGGGCCAGAAAAGGTGCATTCAGAACAGAGTTGGTTTGCACCCGTTGCATATGCGCGATCATGAAACTAGGTAGCCCCGACTGATAAGCGATCATATCGAGACGCCGTTCCGGAAAATCCAAGTACGGTTGGCGAGCCTCGTCACTCGTTGCAGCAGATGGATACCAAACCTGTCCCGCCAACCGACGGTGGTCACCCGGGTCATCGGTAAACAGTTCTTCGCGCGACGCATCGACCCACTCAAAAAACTGTGTGCCGACGACGTGGGGCCCAGAAGGCGGTGGCAAGTCATCAAGAGGAAATACTCTCGAAACCAAGGAAGAACAACCCGACGCGAATAAACCCAAAATAACCGCTGAGATTGACTGAAATTTCATAACTTCCCTGGATTTTTACGACCTCGCGCAGTTTCGCACTTTCAAAAAGAAGGCGAAACATATTGAGTATTGCTAACGTTTCGTGAATACCCCCTCACATCAATCCCTGCGATGAAATCAAGCTCGTACCAACAGCTGGATACACGATTGGTCATATCGGTAAAAATTTCATCCAGCCCTCATAGGTCTCTGTTTTTACATCCTGCCAATCCATGACCGGAGGGTTGAATAAGTCCCTGGAAAACGCTTCAACTATCATTTCAGGACCGCTGACCAGAACCAGCCTAGCGTTCTGACTGCAGGCGCTAATGAGTGCTTCGGTTTCTGAGGCTTTTCGGGTCAGGTCACAGTAGTCACGGTTGATATTGGCAAGGTAAGTATTCCTAGCCCTGGGGTCGACAAGCCTGATGGCGTAAATTCGCTCTGCCAGACCTTTTCCGCGCCAGCTAACCAGGTGAAGGAGCGCCGGGTTATCACATTCCTCACAATGTACCAGTGCGAGGGTGGGACCCAGCCAGTCATCCAGAATAGTATCCAGCGCGAGTTTCCTGCCGTGGTACATCCAGCTATGTTTGCAATCGGCCATAAGTGCGAGCTTAGCACCAACGGAGATGTCAGGTATGTCCACAACCATCGTGTCACTGCGGTATAGTGTCAAGTAGATTCAAAACTTGGTGTTGCAATATAGGCGTGACAAGTCGCGCTTGTGAACAATTTGCCTATTATCAAAAGGAGTGAGCATGAAAATTGGATGCCAGATGGCGTTTAACGAATACACAAGTCCATCGTATATTATTGAGGCTGCCCAGCATGTGGAAGAGGTTGGCTTTTATGGTTTTTGGGTGCCAGAACATGTGATGTTCTTTCCTGAATATGAATCACGTTACCCGTATACAGAAGATGGCAGAATCGCGGGCGAGCCTAGAAGCCTGCTTGATCCGTTCAGTGCACTGACTTTTGTGGCAGCACATACTTCCAGGATAAAGCTCGCCACCGGAATCTGTCTCGTTCCTCAGAGGAACCCTGTTTACACGGCGAAGGTCTGCGCGGATCTGGATTATTTGTCCGGAGGGCGATTTGAACTTGGCGTCGGTATTGGTTGGCTTAAGGAAGAATTTGACGCCCTGGGTGTGCCGTGGGAAGACCGGGCTGGCCGAACGCTCGAGTGCCTCGCTGTGATGAAGACACTCTGGTGTGACGAAGTCTCCAGTTTTGATGGTAAATACTATTCCGTACAGGCGTCCTACCAGAACCCGAAGCCTGTCCAGCAACCCCATCCGCCTATTATCTTTGGAGGCGAGAGTGATCCTGCCTTGCGGCGAGTAGCTCAGGTTGGGCAGGGCTGGTATGGCTTTAACCTCACGCCGGATTCGTTTGAAGAGAGGCTGGAGTACCTGAATGGCGAATTGGAGAAAAATGGTCGATCCATGTCGGAAATCAAACTTTATGTCAGCCCCCATGCTAGCGTCAGGTCGCTTGACGATATGCGCAGGTTTGAAGCGCTGGGCGTCGAACAGATGATATTGCCAGTCATGGCTGCCAAGATGGATACCCTTAGAGAACGCGCCCAAAAGGCCATGACCCGCGTCTTTGGCTAACTTTTTAAGGGTACGGAGGGATTAGATGGAACAGAATGCTTTAATTCCCTCCTTCCTCTTTAAATTAAGGGGTCTATTGGGCTAATTCCTTGAAACGGAAGGGCCTTCAGGTTTACCCTTGATCCCTTTGCAATTTATCATTGAGGTAAAGAATGTCTGAACAAGCGAAGGACGAGGGGCCGCTGCCAGTTGTACCCTGGCTGAAAGGTGCCGGCACAAATGACCCGTACCTGGAAGGTCAAAAATGTGGGTGTGGAGCAATTTTTCTTGGCGAAAGGAACAACTGCTCAAGTTGTGGTGCCCGTGATCAGTTAAAACCGACCCGGCTGTCCAATAAAGGCAAACTGTATGTCTACAGTATTGTTCATCGAAGCTTTCCAGGCATTGAAGTTCCTTACATATCCGCGATTGTTGATCTTGATGGTGGCGGTACAGTTAAGGGTAATCTGATCAATGTTGAACCGGATCCAGCTAAGATCCAGTTCGACATGCCAGTTGATGTCGTGTTCGATGACGCCCTTGGGCGAAAGGACAAAGACGGCAACAGCTACATTAGCTATTTTTTCCAACCAGCAGCTTGAGCGCAATAATTAATCGAGGAGAGACTTATGAGTGATGTATATGTAATGGGTATCGACATGATCAAGTTTGGTCGGTTTCCTGATAAGACAGTTCCGCAGTTGGGTGCGACCGCTGCGTTAATGGCACTGGACGACGCAGGATTAACCATCCAGGACATGCAGGCATTGTATTGCGGTAATCTGGGGCAGGCTAGTGCAATGGTAGGGCAGCGAATCCTTCAGGAAATTGGCCAGACAGGTATTGGTGTCGTGAACTGCGCAAATGCCTGTGCAACTGGTGCGACAGCATTCCGGGAAGCATGGATGTCTATCAAGGCCGGCGTCAATGACGTTGTTCTGGCCGTCGGCGTTGAGCAAATGGGCAAAGGATTACTTGGGGGCGGCGGTGGTGCCGCAGGTATCCCAAAGGAAGGTCTGCTGGGTTCCGGCACAATGCCTGCAGTGTTCGCCGAGGCGGGCATGGAACATTCGCGCAACTATGGAACGACCTTTGAGCAATTCGCTAAAGTGTCAGTGAAGAACCATCATCATTCGACGTTAAACCCAAAGGCGATGTACCAGATAGAAACTCCGCTTGAAACAGTCATGAATGCGGAAATGATTTCATACCCAAATACCAAACTGATGTGTTCAGTCAATGTGGATGGTGCTGCAGCAGCAGTGCTGGTTTCTGAAAAGAAAGCTAAAGAGTTGGGCATGGCTCGCGCCGTCAGGGTTAAGGCTTCCATTCTAACCAGTGACCCTTATTCCGATCGTGATCTGGTGATGCCTGATGTAAATGCAGTGACCCGACGTGCTGTAAAAGAAGCCTATGAAATGGCAGGTATTGGTCCGGATGATATTAGCCTCGTCGAACTGCATGACTGCTTTGCGACTGCTGAGATTCTTCATTACGAGAACCTGGGGCTTTGTAAAGATGGTGAAGCAGGCCGAATGATAGATGAAGGCGAAGTCGCGCTTGGTGGAAGGATTCCGGTGAACGTATCCGGAGGATTGCTCTCGAAAGGGCACCCGCTTGGTGCAACCGGCATTGCGAATATCTATGAGGTCAGCACGCACCTTCGTGGTGAAGCCGATAAGCGCCAGGTAGAAGGCGCCCGGTTTGGCATGACTCATGTGATCGGCCTGGGCAGTGCCTGTGGTATTCACATACTGGAAAAAGTCGCCTGAAAAATAACCGCAGGCGGAAACAATTGAGCCGGGCAATGCCCGGCTCTTTTTTTACGGTAGCTATAGCAGAGGAACAATGGCTTCATGAAAGTCGGAGTGGTTAGTGATACACATAGTAATCTTAAGAACTGTAAAGCGCCTGCGGCAGGTCACGTGATGAGGACCTTATGAAAGTCGGAGTGGTTAGTGATACACATAATAATCTTAAGAACTGTAAAGCGCCTGCGGCAGGTCACGTGATGAGGACCTTATGAAAGTCGGAGTGGTTAGTGATACACATAATAATCTTAAGAACTGTAAAGCGCCTGCGGCAGGTCACGTGATGAGGACCTTATGAAAGTCGGAGTGGTTAGTGATACACATAATAATCTTAAGAACTGTAATAAGATTGTAGAGTTGTTCAATGAAGCTGGGGTTGACCGTGTTATTCACACGGGCGACATCACGCAGGCGAAAACCCTGGAAATATTCTGCCGGGCTCAATGCGCCTCTATGGGGAGTATTTGGCAACAACGATATTGGTGAACGGGACTCGCTGACGAGCGCGGTTAACCAGTTTGGCTTTGAGTTTATCGAGCCGCCACTGACGTTGCTCTGGTTGGAAAAGAAAATGGTGGTGGTTCACGATCCGCTCGAGCTTTCGATGGTGGACCCCGGTGACTACGACATCATCCTGCACGGCCATACCCACCGGGAGACGATTGAGTATGATGGTGATCAGCTCACTTTTAATCCCGGTGAGTGTGCCGGTCACATGGCCGGGTGCAATGCGATCGGGGTTCTGGACTTGCAGGGACTCAGGGTGGAAATACTTAAATTCTAGGGGCAGTTAGTTGATCAACCGATTTACCTTCACTGTACTTCATTTCCTGTTTGCCGCATCAGCCTTCTCTGCTAGCCCCAACATCCTGATTATCTACGTGGACGACCTCGGTTATGGCGATACCGCTGTCTATGGGCATCCACTTGTGAAAACACCAAATATCGATCAGTTGGCAAAGGAGGGTGTTCGCTTTACCCAGTTCTACGCACCCTCAGCGTTGTGTTCTCCATCACGCGCAGGGCTGCTAACAGGAAGGACTCCGTATCGAACGGGCGTGAAATCGTGGATACCCGATAATTCCGATGTTTCTCTTGCCCGAGACGAGTTTACGATCGCGCAAATGATCAAACCCCTGGGGTACCGAACTGCAGTTATCGGTAAATGGCACCTGAACGGTGGGTTGCATCTGGAAGATATGCCACAGCCTCGAGATTTCGGGTTTGACTATCAGTATGGCCTGGCGGCTTGGGTCAAGAATGAAAAAGCTGAAAAAGCGAAGAGCGGGAAGTTGTATCCAGACAATATGTATCGAAATAACGAGCCTGTAGGCCAAACGAACAAGTTCTCAGCGGAACTGATCACCGATGAAGCCATCGAGTGGTTGTCCAGTGCGCATGATGAGCCGTTTTTTCTACTACTGACCTACAGTGAAGTGCACACGCCGGTCGCTTCGCCCGAAAAATACCTTGTTCAATACGACCAGTTTCTAACTGATGAATCGAGGGGATACCCCTGGCGTTATTACATGGACTGGGCGGACAGGCCCAGCCGGGGTAAAGGCGAATACTATGCAAATATTTCCTACATGGATGCCCAGATGGGTCGAGTGCTGGAATTACTGCGCCAGTCCGGCAGGCTGGATGATACGTTGGTTATATTTAGTAGCGATAATGGACCTGTGACCAGTGACCCGCAGGAAGCCTGGGAACTCAACATGGCGGGTGAGACGGGAGGTTTCAGAGGTCGGAAGCGATACCTGTTTGAAGGTGGTCTTCGGGTTCCGGGCATATTTCGCTGGCCTGGCAGGTTGGCCAGCGGGGTGTTGGTAGATACACCGGTAACCGCGCTCGATATTCTCCCGACAATTGCTGATTACCTTGAGTTGGTGCTTCCCGAGGGTAGGGCGGTAGACGGTCAATCTATCACCGGTTTGCTTGATGAAGACGAAGCCACGTCCCTGGAACGAAGCAGCATTTTTTACTGGTCTATCCCGACACCGGATGGGATGGAATATGCTGTACGGGAAGGCTGGTGGAAAATGATTCTTGACCCCGACGGTCAGCCGCAATACCTGTTCAACTTGCTACACGATCGTTATGAGGTTCATAACCTGATTGAGGGTGAGCCTGAACGGGTAAAAACATTAAGGCAGAAGTTCGACATCTACCGTGCCAGCGTGGAAGGTTAAACTGTCAGTAACTGAGAATTAGTCCCATTAATTGTTCTCAGCTCGCAGTATGCGCTGCGGGTCGTGTTGCCCGCGACGGACGAACCAGATAACAAAATACACAAACGGTGTATCGATCAACGCGATGACTATCTTAAGGATATAGGTAGCAAGGATCAGTTGTATTAACTGAGCTGTAGGGATGATGCCGAAAAAGGCTATCCCATAGAAGATCGCAGTATCCAGCAATTGGCTGGCAACGGTTGATCCGTTGTTCCTTAACCACAGCTTGGTCTCACCGGTCCGGGCCTTGATGCGGTGAAAAGCCCAAACATCAAAAGTCTGGCTCACTATGTAACTCAGTAGAGATGCGACA
Organism: uncultured Pseudomonadales bacterium; assembly: GCA_937775265.1. GTDB lineage: Bacteria > Pseudomonadota > Gammaproteobacteria > Pseudomonadales > Azotimanducaceae > UBA9659. The sequence goes on along the minus strand of CALKBV010000020.1, from coordinate 38,831 downwards.
GTCACTCTTCCGGCAAAACTCATCACGGACTCGAAGGACAACTGGTTCGTATAGAGTTGGCTCGGCTCCCAGTAAATACTGAACTGTGTGGCGAGCAGTACGATTGGATAGCACAGGGCCGTTCCAACCACGGCGGCATGAGCGAATTTTTTGCCGTAAAGTTCGGACATGACATCTGTCAGCAGGAAAGTGCTGGAGTAAATGAGAATCGAACCTGAAATCGAGATGATGCCTAATCCAGGTAGATGGATATCGCCCAGTTTTTCTGAGATAAAAATGCTGGTTACCACGGAACCTGCTAGAAGGGGTGGCAAGATGTTGGGCCCGAGATATCGTGCGCAGCAACAAAGTGCTGTGGCACTGACAACAGTAAGAAGAAGGGCGGATAGTTCGTACAAAAAAATCTCGAAACCGGTGACAGCCTTTGAGTGTAAACTATCCTTATGCCAACAAGCCAACTGACACAAAGCAAGTCAAACCTGCGTCCCATAAGTACGCTAAATCTTTTATCCAATCGGGAAATTCAAGGCCTGATGTCATCCAAGGAGGAAGTGCGAACGTTATTTCGTGAATGCGCTCTCGCAATCCTGAATACGGGCAATGACGAGGACGATGTGAACCGGTTGCTCGCGCAGCATGCCGATTTTGAGATTGAAGTCGTTCCTGAGGCACGGGGTCCGCGAATAGCCGTGCTTAACGCCCCAGGGTCCGCATTTGTCGACGGCAGTATGATCCGAGGTATTCAGGACCACTTGTTTTCAGTGCTTCGAGATGTGGTTTATGTCAACCATATCCTGTCCCGCGATGGCTTGTATGATCTAGAGACCAGTGCGGGTATCACGGAGGTCGTCTTTAGCATTCTTCGTAACGCGAATATCGTTCAGCCGAAGTTTCGTCCAGATTTAGTGGTGTGCTGGGGTGGGCATTCCATTGATCGTGTGGAGTACGACTATACAAAAGAGGTAGGTTACCAGCTAGGGTTGCGTGGGCTAAATATAGCTACCGGTTGCGGGCCTGGTGCCATGAAGGGACCGATGAAAGGGGCTGCCATTGGTCATGCCAAACAACAGATAGGCCGAAGGCGATACATTGGTATCACAGAGCCCGGGATTATCGCTGCTGAGGCGCCCAATCCCATCGTCAATGCACTTGTGATCCTGCCGGATATAGAAAAACGTCTTGAAGCTTTTGTCAGGGTGGCTCACAGCATCGTAGTATTTCCCGGTGGTGCCGGCACCGCAGAAGAGGTTCTTTACCTGTTAAGTGTCCTAATGAATGAGCACAATCGGGATCTACCCTATTCGTTTATCCTAACTGCGCCGGCAGAAAAGAAAGATTACTTCGACTCCCTTGATCGATTCATTCGTGCAACGTTAGGCGAGGAAGCGGCGGCACACTACCAGATTATTGTTGGTGACCCCGAGCGAGTCGCCCAGACGGCCAAACATGGCGTAGAGCGCGTACGCAAGCACCGGATGAAAACCCAGGATGCCTATGGGTTTAATTGGGATCTGACTATTGATCATGGGTTGCAGCAGCCTTTCATTCCAACTCATGAAAACATGGCTGCGCTTAATCTCACTAAGGACCAGCCTGCATATCAGCTTGCTTCCGAGCTGCGTTGTGCATTTTCAGGGATTGTTTCAGGAAATGTTAAGGCCAGTGGTATACAACTTATCAAGCAGCATGGGCCATACAGGTTAAATGGTGATGCCATACTGATGGCAGAACTTGATCTTCTGCTAAAAGAGTTCATCAGCCAGAAACGAATGAAGATCAACGTTGAGGATTATCAGCCCTGCTGGGTATTGGATCAGGAATAGGCGAGAGGATAAAAGTGTTTGGGAAAAAGATGAAGTTGTTGGTGCTGTCACTCTTGGTGTTGCCGTTGTTAACCGTCGCTGAGCCGATTCCCATTAAAGTGGTGGTCGTTTCTATGTTTGAGTATGGGGAAGTAACAGGTGACCGACCTGGTGAGTTCCAATTTTGGGTTGAGAGATTACCGATGGAAAAGCGCCTTCCGTTTCCTGCAGGAGAGTTTGACCTTCGGCTCAGTGAACACGGCGTTCTGGGTATATGTACTGGCGGAGGTATTGCCAATGCAACGGCGTCTGTGATGGCGCTGGGGTTGGATGACCGATTTGATTTATCAAACGCCTACTGGTTAGTCGCAGGTATCGCCGGTGGCGACCCGGAGGATTTATCGTTGGGTTCCGCCGCCTGGGCAAAATTTGTTATCGATGGAGATCTCATGGTTGAGATTGACGCGAGGGAAATCCCAGAAGATTGGCCTTACGGCATCATCCCTTTGGGGGGGCAGAAGCCGGCAAAGGTGGACGCTGATCTCTCGTCAGGCTGGACCGTGGATACAATTAAATTTGCGCTTAATGATGCGCTCGTGAATTGGGCTTATCGGCTGACGAAGGATGTTGAAATTCCCGCAAGCGACAGTGTGTCCCGATTTCAAGCGCAATTCACTGAGCATCCAAAGACAAGGAAACCACCGTTTGTGACGATTGGCGACACGTTGTCCGCGAGCACTTATTGGCATGGCCATTCGTTAAATGATTGGGCAAATGACTGGGTGAAACTTTACTCATCACAGCAGGGTAATTTTATGACCAGTAACATGGAGGATAGCGGGACGATGACCGCGCTTCACAGGCTGGCTCGGGTCAACAAGGTCGACGCGAATAGAGTTCTGGTATTGAGAACCGCAAGCAATTTCACGGTGCCGCCACCGGGCAGGACAGCCGCTTGGAGCGCTACGGCAGAGTATCCTGATAAGGGGCGCGCCTCGCTGGAAGCGGCCTACCGAGTCGGTAGCGTGGTTGTTAAGACGTTAGTGGCTAACTGGGATCAATATAAAAACGAATTACCTCAATAGGCGCTAGCCCACCAGTGCTAACGCTGCCTTTCTCTGGTCATTCATCACGTGGGCAAGGTCAGTATCTATGAGCAGGTGTTCTTTCACGCGCCAATTGCCGGCTACCATGACAGCCTCTGCACGGTGTGCGCCACAAAGCACCAGTGCGGCGACTGGGTCGCCTGCGCCCGTAAACCTCAATTCTTCCAGATTGAACAAGGCGATATCTGCCTGTTTCCCAACCGCTATTTCACCGATGTCCTGGCGATGGAATAACGCCGCGCCGCCGGTTGTGCCCAAATGCAGAGCATCTTCGTGGCTGACGTTTGCCGAGCCATACTTCAATCTTTGGATCAGAAAAGCCTGCCTGATCTCCTGAATTAAGTTCGAAGCATCATTGGATGCCGAGCCATCTACACCGATTCCTACCGCACATCCTGCCGTGATGAGCTCTTTCACAGGGCTGATGCCCGATGCCAGAATCATATTGGAGGAGGGGCAGTGCGAAATAGCAACGCCGGCGCTTCCTAGTCTGTTTATTTCCTGGCTGTCAAAATGAATGCCATGTGCCAGCCAGACATCGTTGGCCAGCCAGCCGACCTGCTCGAGATAGTCTACTGGTCTGACGCCGAATTTCTCGAGACAAAACTCATTTTCATCCAGCGTCTCGGCAAGGTGAGTGTGTAACAAGACCCCCTGTTCTCGAGCCAAGATGGCGCTGTCTCTCATCAGCTCTGTCGTGACGGAAAATGGAGAGCAGGGCGCCAGCGCGATTTGTAGCATTGCCCCTTCGTTTGCTTGATGGAATTGGCTGATTAGGCGCTCGCTATCTTTGAGTATCTCATCCGCGGTCTGGACAACATCATCTGGCGGAAGACCGCCGTCGGACTGCCCGAGGCTCATGGAACCCCTTGTAAGAATGGCACGTATCCCTAATTTTTCAGTAACCTCGGCCTGAATGTCGATACCGCTTAGCGTCTTGTCTGAAAAGACATAATGATGATCGGTGGTGGTGGTGCACCCTGATAACAACAGTTCACAAACAGCTGTCGTTGTCGAGGCTCGGATGGCGGCCTCATCTAGATTAGCCCAGACGGGGTAAAGGGTGACCAGCCAGTCAAAAAGTTCTTTGTTCAATGCCGCCGGCAAAGCCCTGGTGAGTGTCTGGTAGAAGTGATGGTGACAATTCACCAGCCCGGGCAGCAGGACACATTTCCCAGCGTCGTAGATTTCATCAACCGGAGACGTGGGTACGCCGTTGACGAGTTCGGTAATAACATTGCCCTCGACAACAATGCCATTAGTTGCCGTTGCTTGGTTGCCTGTCCAGGTCGCGGCTGGGTTTTTGATCCATGTTTTCATTAATTGCCCGTTGCGTCGGTGTTAGGTGGTTCCAGCCCGCAACCGCGAAGGATCGTCTGGCTGGTAAAATCTGATATCTGTTTGATCAAACTTGCATCGTATTCTTTCTGGTTGAGTATCCCGAGCACCTGCACCTGGAAGTCAGCATAGTGCTGCGTGGTCGCCCAAATCATAAAGATGAGGAGCACGGGCTCGGTGGCGGTCATCTTTCCTGCGTCGATCCACTGTTGTATGACCTTTGCACGATTATTAACCCATGGTCGCAAGGTTTCTCTCATGTAATCAGAGAGGTAAGGCGCACCTTGAAGAATTTCGTTGGCGAACAACCTGGATGCGGTTGGGTTTTCAAAAGAGAGGCGTACCTTCTCTCGAATGAAAGTGTCGAGCGCAGTCGCAGGGTCATCATTGACACTCACGTCGTTAAAGAAGTCATCCCACGTCGCGATAATGTTATCCAGCACCGCCAGATAGAGGCTCACTTTGTTTTGAAAATAGTAATGTACGTTCGCTTTGGGTAGGCCCGCTCGATCCGCGATCGCCTGCATGCGCGCGCCTTTCAGTCCGTGGGTTGCAAATTCTTCCTGGGCGGCCAGAAGAATAGTCGTGAAATGTTTGTCTCGTGGTTTCTGTATCGTATTGGTGCTCACTTTTGGTTCGTTCGTCGATACATGAGGGGTGCTATTTCTGTGTGATTACGGTAAATTACCACAAAACCTGTCCAAATGGTCAAGATTTGAGATTAGTGATCAACGAGCAAGTTGTCGAGGTTAATGAACCAGCCGACAGAACTGCCCTGCAATATCTGCGTGCCAATGGATTGACCGGTACCAAGGAAGGCTGTGCCTCTGGAGACTGCGGTGCTTGCACGGTGATGGTGGGTGAGCTCAAAGATGGAAAGGTTCAGTTTAAAGCCGTCAATTCATGCATTGTGCCGGTTGGTCAGTTATCCGGTATGCATGTCGTTACAGTAGAAGGACTGGCTGATCAGTCTCGACTGCATCCTGTTCAGACTGAGATGGTCGCCTGTCATGGCTCGCAGTGCGGATTCTGCACGCCTGGGTTCGTGATGTCGCTTGCCGCTATGCTCGAAAATGGAGACCCGGCGAAAATTGAAACAGTACAACAGGGTATTTCCGGTAACCTGTGTCGCTGCACTGGATATCGATCCATCGTACAGGCAGGTATGAATGCGCTGGGTCGTGATTATGAATCAAGGCTGCAGGATCCGGTATTTTTCAAAGATACAAAACCGCCGTCATTGGGGAGCGTCCAACAACCATTAAACGAATCAGCGCTTCGAGAAGCAATGCTCCAGTATCCGCAGGCATCACTGATCGCAGGCGGGACAGACCTGATGCTGGAGGTGACCCAAAGGTACCAGTCTTTTGAGCGCCTGATTGATGTTTCCCGAGTGACGGAACTCAGGTCGATCACCGAAACACAGGATACGTATACGATTGGCGCCTCGGTTACCTACACTGAGCTGGAACAATTTTTTGCGAACCGTTCGGAACAGCTTGTGTCTCTATTGCATCGTCTGGGTTCTCGGCAGATTCGCAATTGCGGAACAATCGGGGGGAATCTGGCCAATGGGTCGCCGATTGCGGATATGCCGCCCGTTTTGATCTGTTGGGACGCAACGCTCGAACTCTGTTCCAGTGCGGGTCAGCGGCGGGAAGTGGATGTGAATGAATTTTACACGGGTTATCGGCAGACTGTTTTGCGGAACGATGAATACATTGCTGGAATAAGGATTCCAAAAACGTCATTCAGTGCTTTTACCCGGTTTTATAAATCCTCTAAGCGCATAGAGGACGACATCTCCTCAGTGATGGGAGCTTGTCTGTTTGAAGGTGACGGTGTGAAGATCACGGCAGCGAGAATCGCCTTTGGTGGTATGGCGGCAACGCCCCTTCGCCTACGTGGCATCGAAGATATGCTGGTGGGTAAACTTGTTAACCATGAACTGTTAGAAGACGTTAGCGCGGCACTTGGCAAGGCGATGGCCCCGTTAACGGACGTCAGGGCATCTGCTGAATACAGAGCCGCCATGGCTCGCTCCATGCTTGAGCGGGCGCTCAATGAGTTTTCCGGTGTTTCGAAGCCCCTCGTTATGGCTCTGGAACTCCATGCGTAAGTTAACCAATAACGAAGCGGGTGCCGGCGTAAATTCGGTAGCATCCGGCATGGGTGATTCGCTGTCTCATGATTCCGCCATCAAGCATGTCACCGGCGGGGCTCAATATGTCGATGATATTCTAGAGCCAGTCGATCTGTTGCATGTTGCCACCGGCCAATCAACCATCGCGCATGGCCGCATTAAATCGCTGAATCTTGACGCAGTTCACCTGGCGGAAGGTGTGGTCGACGTTATTACTGTTAGTGACGTTCCAGGAGATCCTGATGTCAGCCCGGTTTACACCGGTGACATGCTTTTGGCCTCAGCAGAGGTGGTCTACATTGGTCAGCCCATTTTCGCCGTGGCGGCGATATCGATTGAGTTGGCTAAGAAAGCTTGTCTGCAGGCCAAAATTGAATATGAAGATCTGGAAGCTGTGCTGACACCGCAGCAAGCTCTGGCGAATGAGTCTTTTGTTTTACCGACCCGAAGTTTCGTTAAAGGAGATGTTGGCGAGGCGATTGAATCTGCAGCCCATGTGGTGGAAGCGCAACTTCATGTTCGCGGCCAGGAACATTTTTACTTGGAAGGCCAAATAAGCCTGGCATTGCCAACGGAAGATGGGGGTGTTCACGTTATCTCTTCTTCCCAGCATCCATCGGAAGTACAAAAGCTTGTGGCCTCAGTGCTGGGTGTCAACATTCACCAGGTGCAATCAGAGACTCGGCGAATGGGTGGCGGGTTTGGCGGTAAGGAATCCCAAGCAGCGGTACTCGCGTGTATCGCTAGTCTGTTCGCCATACGTAACCGCCGATCTGTGAAATATCGGATGCCTCGTCAGGACGACATGGTGCAAACAGGCAAGCGACATGACTTCTGGAATCGATATCGAGCGGGTGTGACAGATCAAGGGGTCATTGTCGGTGTCCAGATGGAACTGGCCGGTCTTTGTGGCTGCACCGCTGACCTGTCGGAAGGCATTGTGGATAGAGCCATGTTCCACGCTGACAATGCCTATTATTACCCCGCGGCTCGAATCAACGGTTATCGCTGCAAAACGAATACGGTTTCGAACACGGCCTTCAGGGGCTTCGGTGGCCCGAAGGGCATGATCGCAGCTGAATCAATGATGGAGGATATTGCCAGGAAGGTTGGTCGTGACCCCTTGGATGTGCGGTTAGACAACCTTTATGCGCCGGGCAGAGATGAAACCCCATACGGTCAGAAAATTGAGCAGCATATGCTGCGTGACATGATGGAAAAGCTCGCTGATGATGCCGATTATCGAAACCGAAGAAATGCTATCGTTGCTTTCAACAAAGAAAACGCCGACTTAAGAAAAGGGTTGGCGTTAACTCCGATTAAGTTCGGTATTTCCTTTACGTCGACGCACCTCAATCAGGCCGGCGCGCTGTTACATATCTACACCGACGGTAGCATCCACATCAACCATGGTGGCACAGAAATGGGCCAGGGTTTGCATACCAAGATTGCACAAGTGGTGGCTAGTACGCTGGGTGTTTCATACGAGCGGGTGATGGTCTCTTCAACTCGAACTGACAAGGTACCCAACACTTCACCTACTGCGGCATCCGCTGGCACAGACCTTAACGGGATGGCTGCGCAGAATGCGGCTGAAAAAATCAAACAACGTCTGATCGAGTTCGTTGCAAGTGATTCTGGCGCTCGGAGCAACGAGGTGACGATTGAAAACGATATGGTTGTGGTGCGCGGAGAGTCTCGTGCATTCGATGATGTGATTAAAGCTGCATATATGAACCGGGTGCAGTTGTCCGCCACCGGATTCTACAAAACGCCGAAGATTCATTTCGACAAGGAAACAGGCAAAGGGCATCCGTTCTTCTACTTTGCTAATGGCGTTGCACTGTCTGAGGTTATTGTCGATGGGCTTACTGGGGAATACCGGGTGTCGCAGGTCGATATTCTTCATGACGTCGGTAATTCTATTAACCCCGCTATTGATATCGGGCAGATAGAGGGCGGGTTTGTTCAGGGTATGGGCTGGCTGACGACCGAAGAGCTGCTCTGGGATGATACCGGCCGGTTGATCTCGAATAGCCCTGCCAACTACAAGATCCCCACATCATATGACGTACCCGAAAAGTTTTCCGTGCAGCTTTATGAGGAACCCAACCGGGAGGAAACAATCTACCAGTCCAAGGCGGTTGGTGAACCACCCTTGATGCTGGCGCTGTCAGTCTGGTGCGCGCTTCGCGACGCTGCTGCCAGCTTTGCTGACTATAAGTTTAGCCCGCCCATGAATGCGCCTGCCACGCCGGAAGAGGTTTATTACGCGATCAGCGCAGCAAAAGAGTATTCCTCGCAATGAGTATGAACTGGCAACAGGCTGTGACTCATTGTCATAATGCCGGTGATCCGTTTGCTGTTGCCACGGTCATCAGCACCACGGGTTCGACCCCCAGGGATGGGTCAGCAAAGATGGTGGTTACGCACTCCACGATTTTTGACACCATTGGCGGCGGGCAACTCGAGTTCAAGGTGATCGAGGTGGCAAGAGAGATGCTTGCATCTCGAGTACCCGCGCAGAAAATAGATCATTACCCACTCGCGACCAAGGCAGACCAGTGTTGCGGTGGCAGCGTGACTGTACTCATTGAATCCTTTCCGTTGACTGCAATGCGGTTGGCTCTTTTTGGCGCAGGTCATGTGGCAAGCGCATTAATGCAGGTATTGGCACAATGCGATGCACGAATTGAGTGGATCGATTCCCGTGAGAAACAGTTTCCAGCTTCTGTATCCGCCAATGTTAGGCTGGTCTGCGTTAATGATCCGGTTGCGTACGTGAATGAGCTCACCGATTCTCACCGTTGCATCATCATTACTCATGATCATGCGCTCGACTATCAATTAACCCATAAGGTTCTAACTGAAACTGAAATTGACTATGTAGGTTTGATTGGATCAGACACGAAGGCGAAGCGTTTCTATTCACGGCTTGAGAAAGATGGCGTGAGCGACGACGACCGCAAACGTTGTCGCTGCCCGATTGGAATGCCAACCGTGAAAGGAAAATTGCCGATGGAGATCGCCGTTTCTATTGCGGCACAGATCCTGTCGCTGGATCCGGTGAAAGCGAGCCAGATTAAGCCCGACCTGACCTGGAAAGAAATACGTGCGGCGTTTCCTCCGCAGACATGAATATCAATGCCATTAATAACCTCACGGCGGATGATCTTAGTGGGCGACTACAGACTTGCTGCCATTGCTCTGCATGGGCGGAGCGAGTAGCCGTATCATCGCCATTTTTGACAGCGGAAAATCTGCTGGAGTGTTGTGCAGCGGAGTGGCGCAGGGCGACCGAAGACGAGATTTTGGAAGCCTTTTCCGGTCACCCACAGATTGGTGACATGAACGCGTTACGCAATAAGTACGCATCCACAGCCAGCGCCGAACAAGGGCAAGTGACCAATGCTGATGAAACGGTCTTGCTGGCGCTACGCGAACAAAACCAGGTGTATCTGGAAAAGTTTGGGTTTATTTTTATAATCTGTGCGGCAGGTAAGTCAGCATCACAAATGCTAGCGCTGCTGAAAGCTCGTATCAACAATAGTCCAGATGAAGAGCTGGCTAACGGTGCAAGAGAGCAGGGTAAGATCATGAACCTTCGCCTGTCAAAATTACTAGAGGACGACTAAATGAGTGATCGCGCACCCATTACTACCCATATTCTTGACCTGGTTAAGGGCAAACCGGCTGCGGGCATAGCGGTCAGCTTGTACTCAGGAGATCAGCTGATCTCAACCGGGCGGACTGATACTGATGGTCGCGTGGAATCCTGGGCGCAGGCATTCGAGATTACTGCAGGGAAGTATCGGCTGGAATTTGACGTTGAACCCTGGTTCACTTTAAAGGGTGAGAGCACTTTTTATGAGGACGTCCATATCTCTTTCCGAGTTGATGATACCCGTGAGCACTATCATGTGCCGTTATTGCTCAGCCCTTATGGCTACTCTACATACCGTGGAAGCTGATCTGGCATCAGTGAAATTGAAGATTAAAGTTGAAGAGAACTATTGGTGAGTACTATTAATGAGTAATCAGGCCTACCGCTCTCGTATTTTGCATGTGACGTCCACCAACCCTCTCAGGTATGAATACCTGATCGATGGCGTGCTGCTGGTTGAGGACGGCAAGATCAAAGATATTGGTCCTGCACAACGATTTTTGCAGGCGGGGTTTCAGTTGGCCGTTTGCCAGCACAACCCAGACTATCTCATTGTGCCGGGATTCATAGATACCCATGTTCATTCGCCACAGCTCGATATCATCGGTTCGTACGGTGAGCAGCTACTGGACTGGCTGAATAAATATACCTTTCCTGCTGAAGCGCGTTATGCGGATGAAACCTATGCGGCAACGTCCGCGGTAGCCTTCCTGGATAGTCTCCTTGGCGCAGGTACAACTAGCGCTCTTGTGTTTGCAACCAGTCACCTGCAGGCGACGGACCAATTATTTGAGGCTGCTGACGAGAAAGGCATGCGCCTGATTGCGGGCAAGGTCCTAATGGACCAAAACGCGCTGCAGGAAATACTCGATACCGCTGTTGGCGGAATTGCGGACAGTGAAACACTGATTAACAAGTGGCATGGCACAGGCAGGTTAGGATATGCCATCACACCACGATTCGCCGGGTCGTCAAGCGTACAGCAGCTCCAACTGGCGGGTGAGCTTCATAAAAAGTACCCGGACACTTGGGTGCAGACACATCTGTCTGAAAACCGTGACGAAATTGACTGGGTGGCACAAATCCATCCTGATACCTCGGATTACTTAAATGCCTACGAAAAATACGAACTGGTCGGTGAGCGTTCAGTATTCGCTCATTGTATTCACCTGACGGAGTCGGAACGGGGCAGGCTCGCTGACGCGGGTGGCAAAGTAGCTTTCTGTCCTTCATCGAACATGTTTCTGGGCAGTGGATTACTTGATCTTGAGCAACTCAAGAGCGATGGAATAGACGTCAGTCTGGCGACGGATGTCGGAGCCGGCACAAGCCTGTCTATGCTTCGAACCATGGGTGATGCCTACAAAGTCTGCCAGTTACGCGGTTACTCGTTAAGCGCGATGGAAGCCTTTGCCATGTCTACACTGGGGAATGCGCAATGCCTGCACCTGGATAAACACATTGGTAATTTTGAGGTGGGTAAAGAGGCTGATTTTTTGATGCTTGACCCGAATGCCACTGATCTGTCTTCCAGAAGAACAGGATTATCTGAAACTATAGAAGATGAACTCTTCGTGATGATGACGATCGGTGATGAAAGAACGGTGGTGGCAACCTATGTTGAAGGCAATCTAGCCAGACAGTAAAGGAGCAGTTTTGGAAGCGTATTTTGTCGATTGGTTTAGCGTCATCGTCCGATGGCTGCACTTTATAACCGGCATTGCCTGGATTGGCGCATCGCTTCATTTTGCCTGGCTTGATAATAGCCTGGAAGAACCCGATGAAGACAAGAAGGCGCAGGGTATCAAGGGGGATCTGTGGGCCATCCATGGTGGCGGCATCTACAACTTCAATAAATATGCGCTGGCGCCGCCAACCTGGCCATCGGTGCTGCATTGGTCAAAATGGGAAGCCTACACCACTTGGATAACTGGTACCCTTTTGATGGTCGCCGTGTATTACCTGCAGGCGCAGTCTTATCTGGTGGGTTCAGATAAATGGATCGCTGATCCGAATGTGGCGATTGCCGCGAGCGTTGGTTATCTGCTTTCCGGAATGCTGGTGTATGAAGCATTGGTGCGCTCACCGCTTCGCCATCAGGCAATGTTGTTTGCTGGATTGCTGGCTGTGTTTATTGGTTTACAGTGCTGGCTGGCGACAAAGTTGTTCTCAGATCGCGCTGCGTTTCTGCATGTTGGTGCGCTGATGGGTACGATCATGGCGGGCAATGTTTTCCTTGGCATCATCCCTGCCCAGAAGAAGTTCGTCGCCGCCGTACAGGCGGGGCAGGACCCTGATCCCGCGCCTGCGGCATTCGCCAAACAGCGTTCCATGCATAACAATTACTTCACCTTGCCCGTGCTGTTCTGCATGATCAGCAACCACTATCCGTTCCTGTATGGGCATAGTTATAACTGGGTAATTCTGATTGCGATCATTGCGATTACTGCCTATGCCAGACACTTCTTTAACCAGCGTAACCGGGGAATTGTGGATTACTCGATACTGGTTAAGGCCTTCGTGGCATTTATACTGCTGTCGGGTGCGCTTGGCATTGAGCGCTATGAACAACAGCGGACCTCCGTTGCCATGGACGTGGCTGATGGTGCTGCGTTTGCATTGATCGATACTCACTGCGCGGTCTGTCATTCGCAAACCCCGACGCAACCGGGTTTTGTTGTGCCTCCGGCGGGAATACTGATGGATGACCGAGATGTGATCCTGCAATCTGCTGCCCAGATGCTTACGGCGGTGCAGACTGACTATATGCCGCTGGGTAACCTGACGGGTATGACCGATGATGAGCGGGCAGAACTGGTGAGTTGGCTGCAGAAGAAGACAAACCTTTAGAGGATTAGGTCGGTGCCAGTGCTTATACCAACAATAGATTTTTCGACCTATAACGAGCAGGACGATGCCGCCCTCGACGATCTGGCGAGCCGGGTCTCCGACGCATTAACCCATTCGGGATTCATGAACATTGTGAACCTGGGAATTACTCAGGCACAGATTGATTACACCTTCGAACTATCAACGTGGTTCTTCTCTCGTTCCGAGGAAGAAAAATCGACTTCTGCCTATGTGAGTGCCGAAGAGAATTTTGGTTATCAGTCTCTGGGCGTAGAACATCTTGATCCGAGTAAGCCCGCTGACCTGAAACAAACTTTTACCCTTCGCGACCTGCTTCGACATGACAGATCAGACCCCCGTTGGCCTACGCCTGAATTCAGGGACGAGCTTACGAATTTTTATAAAGCATGCCTCGAAGGTGCCTATCGCATCCAACGCGTGTTCTCAAAAGCGCTTGGTATGGAGCAGGATTTTTTTGTGCAATATCACCAGGGCGAAAATGTCAGCCTTCGATTACTCTACTACCCATCTTCGGTTATTGATGATATCGCGGCCGGTCAGCTTGGCGCAGGCGCTCACACCGATTACGGCATGATTACGCTATTGTTCCAAAAAGATATCGGTGGGCTTGAGGTTCAGGACGCGGAGGGTGCCTGGCATCCAGTTGCGCCGAAAAACGATGCCATTGTCATCAATACTGGTGACCTGATGGAGCGTTGGACCAATGGCAGATATCGTTCTACCCCACACCGTGTGCAACCCAAACTGGGCGATGTTGATCGATACAGTATTGCCATGTTCGTTGACCCTGATACTGAAACGCCGGTCAAGGTATTGGATAGTTGCCTTATAGCGGGCGAACGCCCGAAATTCCCCGAGGTGACTGCTGGTGAACACATTCAGGAGCGGATTAGGGCGAGTCACGGGGCCTAGCGGGTTCAGATATTGGCTGTATTTGGGTTGAGGGACAAGGCCAAGAACAGGGGAAGTCCTTGTTGCGGTGTCCTCCGAAGAGGGCGTTAATAGCGCCTATACTCCCGAAGGACTTGATGCTTCCGACGTAGAGCCCGCGATAAAGATATGGCCCAGTAACCTGGGTATGTTGGAAAAGCAGCTTGCTGAGAGTCACTGGTTGACAGGCGAGGAGGCCTGCTTGGTGCAGACGCTCAGAACCCATGCTGAGGAGTCTGTTTCAAGTGAGTCCGACTTCCAGTATTCCTGCTAAAAAGTAGCAACGGTTGCGACAAGGCGTCGCAATACCTGTAGTGTTTGACTGTTACAGAAGTGTGCAAACAGGCGCACAGCCCTCACTTATCTGCAAAGCGGTTTCTATTGCTTACGAAACAAAGACAACGGATGTTAGTGATGGCCTATTTTACTTGAGTTTAAACTGCCTCACCCACGGGGAGGTAAACCACGTCGCCAGATTATCCCGTCAATTAGCGGATGGTTGTTTCGACGTTCTCTTCTAGAAGAGACTTAATATACTTGTTTCTGCTATGGCGAGAGTTGAGCGTCCAACGCGTAATTCTTTCATCCTCGACGTCTATGGCGGAGATGAATAATTTATGTTTCATTGCCGCATCAAGTAGTGTCGTTAGAGTACTTTTTTGCATACGCGAGCGGTTTGCCAGCTCTGAACTACTAAGGGGCAAATTGCGTTGGGATAATAGTTGCTCCCAGATTGACAGTTCTATCCTAATCAGCTGGCCTGACACCCCACGTAAAGGATCATTGCCTCTTTCAGTCATTAGGACGGATAGACGTAATAGGTCTTTTGAAACCTTGAGCTTTATTGACGCTTTTTTCCACTCGTGGGGCGTTTGAGCTCTGATACAAATGTCTGCTAGATCCTCAGTGAGTGATTCACTAGGATATAGATAGCCGTTTGTTTCTGTGCAACGACCGTTGTCCAGGTATCGGTTGATTGATCTCTCGATATACGATGGGTCTTCGGTCATGTTGCTCTTCAAAAACTTGCGGGTGACAGGGTTGCTCCAACCGAACCATTGTTCTAGAAGCCGCGATTTGATGTTCGCTGCGCGATAGCTCTGGCGGTTTGTTGTCTGTCCGACATTCAATTCAGTTAGGAACCTTTGAAGCCCATGGAAAACGGGTAGGCTGATCTTTTGGCCTCTTTCAAAACCGCGTTGAACCCAGTCTTCTTGGGTCGCATAAGCCTTGTTGTGTTGACTTTCTATGTTCATGTTCTTCTGTGCCGACACCTTTTACGTTCCGTTTGATAACACACCGGTCAGGACCCAACATTTCAGGATATTGATTTCATAAACCACTCGCACTGACCATGACATGTTCATGCATCAGAGTGAACCCGAGATCATCGGGTGAAATGGTGCCATTAATAGTACTTATAGCGTTCAATAGATCTTCTTCTGTAGGGTCAACATAACATCATCTTTCCTGCATGTTAATAGACCTTGGCGCAACTAGTCTTATCTGCTCCAATGGCTCAAGAAATTTTCGGAACGCCAGATGACCACCACTATTCCCAAGCGCATCAATGAGGTAACTTCCCCATGGTTATCAAGCATTCTGGGAACTCAAGTCATAGGCTTTAACACCTCTCTCGTTGCTGGAGGTCATCTTGCAGATGTCTTCAGAATTCACGATATCATATACGCCGACAGTCCATCAGTACTTCCTCCGTCACTCATCATCAAAATCGTTTGTCAGAACGAAGACCAAAGAGCAATTGCTATTAGCAATAACGCTTATCTGCGAGAAGTACTTTTTTTCGAAAAACTCGCCGCTGAGGTACCACTTCGTACACCGACCATTTACAGCGTGCTATATGACAACCTGGAGCGATGTGAATTTTTTTCTATCATCATGGAAGACCTAAGCTCTCACTCGAAGTTATTTGATCAGTTAATTGATCAGCAGGGAGAAGCAGACATACGAAAGATCATCTTGGAGCTGGCAGAGTTTCACGCTCTCTTTTGGGAAAGCGATACTCTTAAATTAGATTGGATTGGATTTCCGGAAAACCGGTATGAATTTCCGATGCATGAATCTGCACTGGGGTGCGAAGATAATATCGACACTTTTGTTGCACTGTGGGAGAACGCTTTTAAACAAGGTCCTTTTCAGGATAAATGGCCATCTTTGGAGCCCATGACCAGACTCATCTGTGATGGAAACGCAGAGCGGCTATTAGACCGAATCTACCAAATCTTGAACCAAAGACCGCATACACTGCTGCACAACGATTTAAGAGGGAACAACTTATTTAGAACGAAACCCCAAACTGGGGAGTCCAGCGAAATCACTTATATTGACTGGCAGCTAGTGGCTCCAGGGCCCCCTGGCCTGGAGTTTAGCGAAGCATGGCAGCACTCCGTCCGCCCCGAAGTCCGACGAAAAGACCTCGACTTCCTAAAACAATATCATCAGAGGTTGACGGAAATTGAGCCCAAAACAGCCGCTTATACCTACCCAATGTTATTGGAAGACTATCGCCTGGGTTATGTCCTCTGGTGGATGACACTGATCACCTTGGGGACAGCGGTTCTTAAATCATTGGAGACACAAGAAGGAAGAGAGGCCAAGGCGCTCTGGGGAGCAAATATGCCGTATATGTATCAGGCGATAGAAGATCACGACTGTTACGGTCTGGTCAAACGTCTTCTTTCTTTCTCGACCTAAAAAGGTATTTAGATGGTCGATTTACTCCCCATATCATCATTCGTCATTGATGGCACTCAGGCCGCAGAAGGCAATGGCCTTATGAACCAGACTAGCCTTTAGCGCCAATGGTATCGGGCGCGACGGTATGGGTTTTTGTCAGGTAGAGCGGTCGTTACAGGTCGCTGACAATTTTTGCTTTGCTGTCTTTCTTCGCTTTCTTTTGTGCTTTTTTTTCTTTTTGCGACAGCTGTGCGGTCTTTTTACTTTCCTTATTGGTTTTTTGTTCCCTGCCCATTGGATTTTCCTCAAATTATCCGCAGAGCTTGTTCCTCAGGAAAGAGATTAGCAACAGGTTTATTGCCATCGAATGCTGCTCTGGCCACCATCCACAGGTATGAATTGTCTCTTGATAAAACATGACGCATTCGACGCTAAGGTGCTTCGTTAACGGCTTTATCGATGGTTATTTAACGGTAAGCGGCAGTGACGTTGTTAAGATAATCATCGAGCATCGCGGTTGAATCGACCGATAAGCAGACTTGATGATTCCCTGATCTGCTCGGCACGAAGACCGTCCTGCCGCGTTGCTCTCCATCCAGGATACAGCTGAGCCGGCCGTGCTCGGTGCCAAACATGTCGGGATTGTGAGCGTAGGCAATGGCCGAGGAATCGTGGACAGGAAACTCGTCCCAGTTCTGACTGGTTTTGTAGAAGTTCGCATAGACACCGTTGATAGATCGCAAAAGGTTTTGCAGCGGTGATAGGTCTGGCATTAACGAATTCACAAAGGGTTGTGACATTCGGGTCTGCAGGGTGACATCAAGTCCAACCATGACGAGAGGAATGTTCGAATTAAAGACGATGGACGCCGCTTCAGGATCGCCAATTATATTAGCTTCTGCCCAGGCGGTAACGTTTCCTTCACAAGTTGCGGCGCCTCCCATGAAGATGATTTCTTTTACGCGGTTAGCAAACGTAGGGTCTTTGTTTAGCGCCATCGCGATGTTAGTCAGTCTGCCCACAGCGATAATGGTGATCTCGCCTGGGTTGGCGTTGGATGATTCGAGCAAATAGGTACAGGCGTCCTGATCTTCTGCTGATTTTCCTGCAACCGTTACTTGTATATCTGCTAGGCCGTTTATGCCATGAACAAAGTCGGGGTAAACCTCGGGTTGTTCTCCCGTCACACTCCGATCAGCTCCGCGATAGACTGGCGCAGTGATGCTAAACTGTTCACACAGGAACAGGGCGTTATTGGTGCAGTTTTCAATGCTGGCGTTACCCAAAATGGTAGTAATACCTAATAGTTCTAGGTTGCCACAGGCATGCAGGTAAAGAAGTGCCATGGCATCGTCTATGCCTGGGTCTGTGTCCAATACTACCTTCCGGGAGCCGCTCATGAAGGGCGAAGCGCTTCTGCATTGATTTCTGATAGTCGTTCGTGAAGGTAAGATTTTGCGGTGTATCTATCAGACAGCACCATCTCTGGGTAAGGGTGGCAAAATACCGGTGCGGTCAGTCGAGCCTTGTTGGCGGCATCACCTGTAGGATTGACGACTCGGTGAGTCGTCGATGGTATTACTCCGCCCGTCAGTTCCTGAAGCATGTCCCCAATATTGATCACAATGGAGCCGGGTGGCGCCTCAACGGGTATCCAATTGTCAAAGCCTTTTGGCTTAATCTGCAGGCCAGATTCGCTGGCGGCGGGTAACATGGTGATGAGGTTAATATCTTCGTGAGCGCCGGCACGAATTGCATCAGGCGGCTCATTGCCGGTTAAGGGCGGATACCTAAGGATACGTAAGAGGGTCTGGTTGCGTGATAGATATTCTTCGAAAGGCTTGTCGATAGACTGCCAGAGGGTTGTTGGTGAATTGGCCTGAAGCCAGGCCATCACATCCCGGCCCAGGTTAAAGATGGCGTCATAATAATGCAGAGTCAGCTTTTCAACCGATCCAGGCAATACACCACCTGGCCAGTAATGGAAGTATTCTTTAAGGTCCTGTGCTTCGTGTCCCTTTGCGGTTTCTGCAAAAAGAGCCGAGAAGTATCCAGCTTGAGATTCTGCATCTGTGACGTACTGATCCGGATTGCTTTTACAAAAGAAATTGTCCCAGTCCTCGTAAAGTGCATTCAGTTCCGAGATGGGTATTTTATGGTTTTCAACTACCGCAAAGCCTGATTGGATCAGGGATTCTGTAACAAGTCGCTGCGCGTCAACCGCGTTAAGGTCTACGATATCGACTTTCATGATTAGCCGTTTGCTGGTTTTGCGTTCATGGCAGAAATCGTCTTCCAGATTTCCGGTTTGTTAGCTGCGATTTCTTCATCGCTTAAACCCGATAGCTCATGGGGAAACACCAACCATTGGTCTGTTTCGTGGATAAAAAAATCTGGAACGATATCTGTGGTGTTTCTGTCGGGCTTGTACCACGGTGTGGCAATCTTAATCGTCTTGGGTAGATTAGCGCGGGACTTATCAGACAATTCATTCAAAATTGCGATGATGCTACGACCAGAATCGAACACGTCATCGACAAGCAGTAGGTCATCGTCGGCGTTAACATTATCGATAATGTAGTTAAGACCGTGTACGCGAACTTCTTTATCCTGCTCCCCGATCGAGTAGTAGGATGATGTTCGAATAGCGATATGGTCTGTCTCGAGGCCTCGATAATCGAGGTATTCCTGAACCGCGATACCAACCGGTGCGCCACCGCGCCAGACGCCAACGATGAAATGGGGTTTAAAGCCGCTCTGAAAAATCTGGTCGGCCAGTTTAAAAGAATCGATGAGCAACTCATCGGCGGAAATGAAGCGTTTTTTCATGGGCCGCAGAGTAGCATTGCGGGACGCTATTTGTCATTGTTACATGAATTATAAAACCAGCAGGGTGCAGCATTGCAGGATTTTCTTCAGCGCTATTTTCAATTGGATCATCACCGCACGGATGTGCGAACTGAACTCATCGCAGGTGCCACCACTTTTCTCTCTATGGTTTACATTACAGTCGTTAATCCTGCGATTTTGTCAGACGCGGGTATGGATTTTGGGGCGGTATTTGTCGCGACTTGTATCGCTGCAGCGGTGGGCTCACTTGTCATGGGGTTATGGGCGAATTACCCGATCGCTCAGGCGCCGGGTATGGGCCAAAATGCGTTTTTTACCTATGGCATCGTGCTTGGATTAGGACACACCTGGGAGGCAGCGCTGGGGGCTGTTTTTGTCTCCGGGATTATTTTTGTGATCTTGAGTGTATTGCCCGTTCGTGAATGGCTGATCAATGCCATTCCAAAGAACCTTAAACTGGGCATCTCCGCCGGTATTGGGCTATTTCTTGGATTTATCGCGCTCAAGAATGCTGGCGTGGTGGTGGCTAACCCAGCAACACTGGTGACTTTTGGCGATATGGCGGCGCCCGGCGCTATTATTTGCTTAGCTGGCTTTGCATTGATCGTCGCGTTGACGGCACGGGGTGTCACTGGCGCTGTCATTATCGGTATGTTGGTGGCGACTGTTCTTGGTCTGGCCGTTGGTGCAGCAGAATATCAAGGCGTTGTTGCCGCGCCTCCATCGCTCTCTCCGGTGTTGTTTAAATTTGATCTGATGGCGGTTTTGGACGTCTCTATGGTCACGGTCGTGTTAACAATGTTACTCGTGGATGTGTTTGACACAGCGGGGACCTTAGTCGGGGTTTCTAATCGGGCGGGTTTAACGGACTCTGATGGCAAACTGCCTAGGTTAGGTAGGGCGTTATTGTCTGATTCAACAGCAACGGTTGTCGGTGCAATCGCAGGAACCTCGTCGACGACGTCTTATATAGAAAGTGCTGCCGGAGTGGAATCTGGTGGTCGAACTGGACTGGTAGCTGTAACAGCGTCAGGGCTTTTTCTTCTTTGCTTGTTTTTTGCGCCGCTTGCCCAAACTATTCCCGCGTTTGCGACATCAGCCGCGCTATTGTTTGTGGCTTGCCTGATGGCAAAGAGCCTGGCTGAGTTGGATTGGCAAGACCTTACCGAAAGCGCACCGGCTATTGTTTGTGCGCTCGGTATGCCTTTGTCTTTCTCGATTGCCGATGGGATTGGACTTGGCTTTATCACGTATGTTGCGGTTAAAGTGATGAGTGGCAGGGCCGCAGAATGTCCCGCCGCGGTTTATGTGATTGGTGCGATTTTTCTGAGTAAGTTCCTGTTTCTTTAATCATCCATGCAGAGTGGTTTCACCAGTGAGTGACCAGCATTTTGAGCGTCTTGTTGCTGAGGCGATTAGCTAACGATAGTCTGGGTGGTAATCCTCAGCCAAGACTTTGGGTGGTTCAGTAGATGTCATAATAGTGATTGTTTGGCATAGGCAGCCGTGTAAATCTCCCGAAATAAAAGCCAATGGATATTGCTTCGATATTCAGGATGTTGGCTGAATATCCTTGTTAACATTCTCTTTCTTAGCCAGCAACAACCCTGAAAACTTTTTACCGCTTGCCCGATCCAAAGACGGTGTATCGCAGGTACTGCTGGTACTTAAAGATAGAGGGCCATAACGAGGTTGGGCACATGGATGCCTACGCAACCAGTAACTTTCAAACCAAATTCCGTTCTGGTTGATGTCTCTTGCGTCCTCTAATTGAGGGATTAGCTTGCCGTAGCATCTATGGAAAACTGGTCTTCCGTCGCTAAAGTCTAGTCATAAAAAACCGCCGGAACGAGGTTTAGTTCGCCTGTTTATCAAGGTACGTTTTAGGATTGAATGGCCGTCGCAAGGTGGAGGGCGGTGGTTGCGCTTCGATGTGATCCTGGAGCTTCCGAGTGATGTCTGGATCAGTGATGTCAGCGATGACACGCATGGTGCCGCGGCATATGGGGCATAGCGCAATATCACGCCGGGCTCGACCCGTTCAAAGATTCTCTTGAGTCGCTGCGCCAGCTTTGGTACTACTGCAAGTGGATGGTTGATGTGGCAGCTTGGAGTTTTACAAGGTCTGGTTAGAGGCTTACATTGATCGTCACACGCGTTCACACCTTTCGCAAACCCTCACCAGCCTTTCACAAGAGAATAACGGAGTGATGAGAAGATGAATGAAGAAGAAAAATTGGAACTCTCTCGAGCAATTACCGACCAACTCCCAGCACCCGAAGAAATTCGAGATGACTGGGGAAAACTGATCATCGATACCGTGTTACCCGATGGCGTCTGGTCAAGGGAAGGATTGTCGACGAGAGACCGCAGTATGATCACCGTCGCTGCCCTGACCGCGTTGCACTGCCCGAACGAACTGCGCATCCACATTGGCCGGGGATTGGACAATGGCCTTACCCGAACCGAAATAAGCGAGCTGATCATGCATATGGCAATTTACGGTGGCTTTCCAGTCGCCGTGGAAGGCATGCAGGTGGCAACCGAAGTTTTTGCCAAGAGAGATGCGCGTGAGGCAAGAAATTCAGACTGACACAGCGCCGAATCTACGGGGCCAGCAAGCTCAGGTCAATCTTGTAAAGATCGACGACATTTTCACACAAGATGGCCTGTTTCATCTCTGGTGTTAGAACCTTCGTGTGTTCTTCCAGCATTGCCTGTGACCAGGGCCAGGTGGAGTCAGAGTGGGGGAAATCGTTAGCCCACATCATACGGTGCCAGTTCATCATTTCGGCACTACGGAAAGCGACCCAATCATCCTGGAAGGTGATGTAGATATGTTCGAGGAAATATTCGCTCGGCATCCTGGACAGGTCAACGTTCGGTGCCAGCCAGTTCCTGTGACGATTGTAAGCATGATCCATTCGATACAAATAATGCGGCACCCAACCTGCATCGGCTTCGACGCAGACAACTTTCAATGCGGGATATCGCTCGAACACACCACCGAAGATCAACGTCCCCATAATGTCTTGGTTGCCCCGGATAATAGATAGGAAACTGTTAATTCTGGGCCCGCGATGCCCCCCTCCCTTGGTCGTGAGAATATGGAATGAAACCGGCAGGTCCAGCTCAATAGCCTTTTCCCAGACGGGATTGTAAATCTCTGAATCAAAGTCTTCTTCCTGAGGATTCCCCGACATCATCACGCCACGCAATCCCAGGTCCTTGATGGACTGGAGATCTTTAACTGTTTGTTCCGGACTGCTGACGGCAGTTTGCCCGCAGCCTAACAATCGATTCGGGTTTTCGCCGCAGTATTCAGCAATCCAGAGATTGTAGGCATCAAAGCAGGCCTGTTTGTAATCAAAATCTTTATGGTTACACAGCATCATACCGACGGTTGGATAAATGATCTCTGCTGACACACCATCTTTTTCCTGGTCTGCGATCCTGGCTTTGGGGTCCCAGCCACTGCGATGCAGCTCTTCAAATTTGACACCACCGGTGGTGATTTCCTCCGGTTTTTTACCGGCTGCAGCAACCAACCCCAACTGGATGGGTCGATCCATGCCGTCGATAATGAAAACATCGCCATTCCCCAACGACTCTATTCGAGGCGCACGATCTCGAAATTTGGCATCTATGTAGTCGATATAAGTATTTGGGGCTTCGGTAATATGGGAATCAGCTGAAATTACTGGATAGTCCATCGGCATTTCCTGAGAGATTTCGATTCCTTTATTTATACGCCATTCAAGTGATCCTGAACAGCGTCGATCTGAGTATAGGCAACATAAACCGCATTTCCCGAGGAACAATATGTATGGTAGTGGCTGCAACGGTCTGAGTCTGATGGAGCCATGTAATAGTGCATCAGTTAAATTTTACAGGTGGAGTCCAGTCAATTTCAAAAGCCATAGCGTAGGCTGACATCCCTTAGATCAGTTCTCTGTAAACCAATCGCCATTGGTTTCGTAAGCATAGTGTCGCGGATTGTCGCGCAGCCAAACTGGAATACGAACGGACAACCCCCGCCCTTGAGCGAGAAAGCGTGTTTTGTTGTGTTCTCAAAACTAAAAATGCCTCATGTGCGACGGTAGGAGAATAGATGTTAAAGAATATGTCCGAAGAATTAATTTACCAAGAATGTATATTGTTGCTTCAACTGCTTCGCTTGTCTGGGTGTTTCTCAGAACACTCATAATGGATATGTATGGTTTGGAACTATATGGAATAGACTTTGAAAGATGGGATGACGATATGATCTTTGTAAATATTGCTCTGCCTATTTTGGCCCCCGTGACTGGTATTCAAGGCTTACAAATGGGTGGTCGAGCTGGAAGTAAGAGCAGGAGTGGTTTCTTCTTTGTAGGAGGTCGCATGATCGAAGATAGGCTTCAACGCTTCGCCCTGGGCTATGCCCTTGCAAGTTGCTGGTTTTGGTGCGCGTTTATGTTTCCCGGACTTACGACAGTCGTATGCCAAGATCGAGAACCGGGGTGCTATGAGGTAGGGGCACACCGGTTCCTGATCGAAGCCAGATGTTCTAGCTGACGACAGCTTTGTAATCTTCAAAGAGCTTAAGGTGCGTATCAACTGAGGTAGCACCCGCATTGTGTGTAGCAATAGCCATATGCGTCGCGCCAAGGTCTTGCCACTTGTTGTAGTGACTACTCCATCGTTCTGGTGTTCCGCCACCGGCTTGAGCCTGCGCCTGTATTCCGAAACCTTCCCATGACAGGCCTGCTGCTTCTCGTTTTGTTTTCATTGTATCAAGCATGGCTTTCGCCGCATCGTTGGGGCCAGTGAGTGGCATCCATCCGTCGCCGAGTCGCGCGCAACGATCGAGCAGAGCGGGGGCGCCGCCGCCAAACCAGATTGGGATAGGCTCAGTCGGTCTTGGGTTAATTCCCGCAAGGGTTATCTTGTGGTATTCGCCGTCAAACGAAAATGAATCCTCGCTCCACAGACGCCGCAATAACTCGACCTGTTCAGTTTGTCGTTTGCCCCTGGTGGTAAACTCTTCGTTTAGCGCTTCATATTCGATCGCATTCCAGCCTGTGCCAACCCCCATACGAAACCGGTTATTGGACAGTATTGCTAGCTGGGCAGCTTGCTTGGCCACCAGCGCTGTTTGTCTCTGTGGCAGGATCAATACGGTAGTCACTAGTTCGATCTTGCTGGTTAGCGCGGCGATATAGGAAAAGGTCGTCAACGGTTCGTGAAACTCGGTATCTTTGTCGTAGGGTCCCTGGAATCCCCCTGGTCGCTCCCTGTCCGCGCCAAGTACATGGTCATATATCAGAATGTGATCTGCGCCAAGCTCTTCCGCGCCAGTGGCAAAAGCCTTCATGGCGCCTGGGTCAGCGCCGATTTCGTGGTGGGGCAGAACAATGCCTATTTTCATGTGGACTCCAGTTGTTGATTATGTATTTGCGTAGGCCTGTAATTGATCGAGATAGTGTTGCCTGCGATCCTCCGGTAGCCATGCGATGTCAAAAGCATTTCGGCAAAGTTGCACCAGTTCATCTTTGCTGAAATCTCCTTCTTCTGTCAGGGCGATAAAATTTTCGTTCATGTAAGCTCGAAAATAGGCAGGATCATCTGAGTTTACCGTCGCCTTGATGCCTTTCTCCAGCATTGTGCGGATTTCATTGCTGGTAAGCGATTGCACCACGAATCGATTTGACACCGGGCAGACTGTAAGCCCAATACCGCGATTAGCAATGTCTCTGAGCAGGGATTCATCTTCCAGTGCGTTAACGCCGTGATCAATCCTGTCGACTTCTATCAGGTCCAGGCATTCACGAATGTGATCAACGATATTTTTTTGGTTAACATCACAGTGCATCGTGAGCTTGAAGCCTTCGCTTCGCGCCTTTGCGAAAACCTCTGCAAACTTGGCTGGTGGGTTATCCCTTTCATCCGAATCCAGGCCGACGCCGACAATCCAGTCTTTGAATGGCAAGCTTAGTTCAAGGTGTTCCATGGCTGATTCGGCGCTCATATCCCGTAGGAAACACATGATCAACTTTGATTCCACACCCAGGTTGGCCTCTGCATCTATTTGCGCCCGGTGGATACCTGAGATGACCGTTTCGAAATCTACGCCACGCGAAGTGTGGCCTTGTGGATCGAAGAAGGGCTCTACGTACACCACGTTGTTCTGTGCCGCTTTCTTGAAATATTGATAGGTGAGCTCGTAGAAGTCTTCTTCTTCGCGTAGAACGTCCATCGCAGCATAGTAGATGGCCAGGAATGAGGGCAGGTCATGGAAATCATAGGCTGCGGTGACTTCTTCCGGCGTGGTATAGGCCAGTTCTATACTGTTGCGTTTTGCCAGCGCAAAGATGTGTTCCGGTTCCAGGGTGCCTTCAAGGTGGACGTGCAGTTCTGCCTTTGGCATACCTTCAATGAACGCTTTCATAAATGATCATCTTTTGAATTGACGAGAGGCAAGATAACAAATACTGCAACGCTTGTGCATCTGGTTTTGCGGAAGGCGCAAGCTTTGTTACATTAAGTTTTTAACGCAGCAGATTACATGACTCAGGATACGAGACAACCGCAGTTACTTTATAAACTTGATGACAAGCCCCCCGTTTTGGGCGCAGCTTTCGTGGGCTTCCAACATCTGTTGGCTATAATCGGCGGCATCCTGACGGCGCCTTTCCTGATCGCTCTCGGCATGGGGTTAAACGCGGAAGACAGTGCTTATGTTATTAGTTCAGCCTTGGTCGTGTCCGGGTTTGCGACGCTGATTCAGATAAATCGCGTGGGTATGCTGGGCGCCGGATTACTTAGCATTCAGGGAACCAGCTTTGCCTTTATTGGCATTATGATCTTTGCCTATCAGAAACTGGCACTCAATATGACATCCGGCGAAGCTTTGGGTGCCATATTTGGCTCATCCGCAGCCTGTGCGGTGCTGATGTTGGTCCTTTCCCTCTTCATCCGTCAACTGAAAAGCATCATCACGACTAATGTGGCGGGTGCGACTATCATCTTGATTGGACTGTCGCTCGTTCAATCGACCTTGCAGAACCTAGTGGGTTCTTTTAATACTGCCGGTGGGTTAGAGGGTTCCGGAGTCTCGCATCTTGTACTAGCGGCGGTGGTGTTTGTCGTTATCGCGGTTGTCGCTAACCTCCATCAGGTTTGGCTGCGTTTGAGCAGCATCACAATTGGGCTTGTCATTGGTATTCTGGCAGCGCTTCAGATGGGTGTTGCTGATTTTTCAGGCGTCACCGAAGGCGATATCCTGTTTGTTCCGGAGTTCTCGCGCTATCCCTTGAGCTTAGATATACAGGTGATGGTATTGATCATGCCTATTTTTCTGGTGTCTGCGATGGAATCTATCGGGGATATCACAGCAACCAATAATCTGTCCGGGCTGAAGACAGGAACGCCCGACTATTGGCTGCGTATCCGTGGCGGAATTATGGCAACGGCCTTTAGCTCATTTATTGCCGCTCTGTTTTGTACGTTTCCCAGTACGACCTTTAGCCAGAACAATGGCGTCATCAGGTTGACCGGTGTCTGCAGCAGATACGTTGGTAACTACGTGGCTGGTTTTCTTGTGCTATTGGGCTGCTTGCCGATCGTAACAGCAGTATTTCAGCGTATCCCCTCGGAGGTGATTTTTGGTGCCACGTTATTAATGTTTATGTTGGTTGTCGTTTCCGGATTCCGGGTTGTTGAGATGGCCCAGCCAAAAGCCCGGGACTGGACCGTCGTGGGGCTAGCGATTGTATTGGGATACGTCATTTCAATGTTTATAGATCGGGTGCCTAATCTGTCGCCGGAGATCGTCATTTTGTTCCAGTTTCCGGTCTCCACCGGGGCGCTGGTAGCATTAATACTGGAGTTTGTTATTCCTTCTGGTGATGCTGATGCCAGTGATTAGCGATATCCATCCTGCGAGCGACCCAGACATCCGGTTTCGTTGAAACATATTCCAGGAATCTCGCTAGTGAGGAGGCACGTCCGGGTTTGCCGACAACGCGGCAATGCAACCCGACATTCATCATCCTGCCACCTTCTTCATAAAGTGTGTCAAAACTGTCTTTAAGGTAGGTGTAGAACTGTTCACCGGAGTTAAACCCCTGGGGAGCAGCGAAGCGCATATCGTTGTTATCAAGTGTATAGGGAATGACCAGGTGATGACCCCGGTCATGTTGATGCCAGTAGGGCAGGTCATCCGCATAGGAATCGCTGTCATAAAGAAAGTGATCATGTTCGAGGACCAGATTGCGCGTATTTGGGCTATCACGGCCGGTATACCAGCCAAGGGGTTTGCTACCGGTGAGCCGTTCATGGATATCAATGGCTTTAGCCATGTGTTCACGTTCTGTCTCTTCAGGCACAAACTGATAGTCGATCCAGCGATAGCCGTGTGAAGCGATTTCCCAATCCGCTTTTAGCATGGCGGCGACAACGTCAGGGTTTCGTTCCATAGCCATAGCGATTCCATACACAGTGACGGGCAGCATATAACGCTGAAACAAGCGATGCAGGCGCCAGAAACCAGCACGACTGCCATACTCATACATTGATTCCATGCTCATGTGCCTGGCCTCATAGGCTTTGGCGCCAATGATTTCGGAAAGGAACGTCTCTGAGGCCCGGTCACCGTGCAGAATGGAATTCTCGCCACCTTCTTCGTAGTTGATGACAAAACTCAGGGCGAGTCGGGCGCCACCGGGCCAGTTGGCCTCGGGTGGCGTTGCGCCATAGCCGATCATATCCCTGGGGTAGTCGTTACTCATAAGTACTGTCCTGGTTCCAGTTCGATAATTGTACTAGCCCTTGTGGGGGGCGATCTAATATAATCACAATCGGACGTGCGTCTCTATCTCTGAGGTGCTACCGCCCGACTTGAGATGGCCAAATGAATATTAAGTTTCCTGTTGCATCCCTGGTTCTGCTTATTTTGCCGTGCATTGTATCGGCTGACTGGTTTGAGGGTTTTAAGGCAGAGGCAACAAAAGAGCAGCTCCACCAGTTTCTCTATGAAATGCCCAAAGGCGGAGATCTTCATCAGCATCTGTCGGGATCCGGATTCTCCGAATGGTGGCTTGACCTGGCCCTTTCGGCAAAAGCAGATGGGTATCTCTATTACACCAAGGTAAAACTGAATAACTGCCGTGAGCATGGCTGGCAGGGCTTCAAAACAACGCCATATCACCTGATGTTCCAAACGATCGTACAGAGCAGTTGGCAGGCATTGCCGGAATGCGAGCGTGATGAGTACCTGCCACTTTCCGAGCTAAGTGATAAGCAAAAGAATGCCTGGATGAACTCTATTAGGCTGGATAAACCCCATGAAGGCAGGGAAGAATTCTTTGAAACCCACTGGCAACGGCTTGGAGACCTAACGGCGAACCCTTACCTGCGGGGTGACCTGATCCAAAGAAATTTCCAGGCCTTTGCTGATGAAGGCCTGATTTATGTAGAGCCGCAGGTCTCGGCATTTGGTTACAGAATGCCTGACGGAACGCCGATCCCGCCGGAGGATGTTGCGGCAATTCTGCGGGAGAGACTTGCAAAACCGGATGTGAAGGCAACTGGCCTAACCTATCGCTTCCAGCAAGCTATCTTGAGGTTTCTCCCCGATGCAGAGCAGTCACTGGAGCAGGCGTATCAGTTTGTCTCAGAAAATGAGCCCTATGTCGCGGTGAACATGGTGGGTCGCGAAGATCATGCCAAGGGACATCCACTCAGATTCCTGTCGACCCTACGGAAACTTCGCCATGAGTACAACAATGTTCGCTTGTCTATTCACGCGGGTGAGGTTGATGAGCCGAATTACCATGTGCGCGACACTCTGCTCCTGGGTGCAGACCGCATTGGCCATGGGCTCAACTTGATTACGGATGCCGAAACGATGCGACTCATGCGGCACGGGCCCTATATGGTCGAAATTAACCTGATCAGCAACCTGATGCTTGAGTACTACACGGACTACAGCCAGCACCCGTTTCCTGAGTATCTCCGGATAGGCATACCGGTTGCGCTCTCTACGGATGACCGGGGCATGTGGGATTCAACCATGACCGACGAGTTTTATGTGGCGGTGACCGAATTCAACCTGTCTTGGGCTGAGGTTAAACTGCTGAGTGAAAATTCCTTGCGGTATGCGTTTGTAGACGAATCGGTCAGGGACGAGATGCTTGAAACTTTTCAAAAACGTATCAGTAAGTTTGAAAGGAGGGCTTCAAGCTCGGGTGCTGCTGGATTCAGCACACAAAGTGCACCAAGAAGATCATTTATCTGTAGAAGATACGATATTTGTAGGCCGTAAGGGGTGCACATATGGGTTTCAATTTGAGATAATATCATATCGCAACAGTAGAACTATCGATAAACTCAATGTGAGCCGGGAACTCGAGCGAGTCGGTAAAATAATTGCGGTAAACGGGTGCGCACTGCCTTGTTTAAAGAAGAAGGCTTACACCTAACCTAGATCGGTGACCGTAAAAGTTACCAACATCTTATAACCAACATTTTACAATCTACATCGGGGAGACAACAAATGAAGCTTAGAAAATCTCGCTTTACACAAAGCATTGTTGCTTTTGTCATTTTGTCTGCAGGGCTATCGAGCTACGCAGCGGAAATGGAGGAGATAGTCGTCAAGGGTGACCTCGGCAGTTTGCCAGGGAAAAATGTTAAATCCGTATTCGGGTTCAATAAGTCAGTTCTAGAAACACCACGATCAGTGTCCACGATCTCGGAAGAGATGATGGAACGATTCAATATGCAGGATATCGATGAGCTGGTCGCGGTGGCGCCCGGTAGTTTTACTCAGTCTTTCTTCGGTGTCGCTGGTGGTCTTGATGTTCGAGGAACGCCTGGAGAGACATATTTTCGCGGCGTACGTCGTCTAGATAACCCGGGCAATTACCCAACACCGATTGGTGCGTCTGATCGAATTGATGTGGTGCGCGGTCCAGCGTCGCCGATCTACGGTCCTTCAAAGATTGGCGGTTATCTGAACTTCAACCCTAAGTCAGCACGAATTGAAGAGACAGGCCAGTTTATTCCGGAACAAACCGGTGCCCTGTCTTTTACAACAGGTAGCTGGGACAAATCAGTTGTCACCGCTGAAGTTGGCGGCCCAGGTGAATTGGGTGGTCAGGAGTTTGGTTATTACATCTACGGTGAAGTGGAAAACTCTGGCAGTTACTATGATAACTCTGGTGTGGATCAAAGCTTGTTGCAGATGTCTTTCGACATGGACTTAAAGGACAACGTTCGCGTCCAGTTTGGTGGTATGTGGCATGATTTTTCGGGCAACCAGATTGCTGGTTGGAACCGCTTGACTCAAGACCTTATTGACCATGGAACTTACGTTACGGGCACAGCTAAGCCGCTTGATACGGATGGAGATGGTCGAATTTCTCACCAGGAATATGACACTGATGGAGACGGGTTCACCAACATTAATCCATTCCGGTTCGACTTCATAAACCAAGGCGCGAATGGCGGTCAACTGCTTCCGGGCAACACAGACGACATAGACTTCCTTCAAATCTTAACTGGTGATCTTTCTGCGCTAAACCTGGAAAACCCGGGTATTGGAAAAATCAAGGGCAATAATGTTCTGGTCGCGCCTGAAGACAAGCTTGAAAACACTGTCACTACACTTTATATGGATGTGATTGTGACAACGGATAACGGCTGGGAGTATAAGAATCAGTTGTTCTACGAGCAGTACGATAACATCAACGAAAATGCCTATGGATTCTCCCAGTTTCACGATAGCTGGGTCATCGAAGACAAGTTGGTCATTTCCAAGTCATTCCCAATGGATAATATGACTGCTTCAGTTCAGATTTCTCCGTCTCTTCGTCACACTGATTTTGCACATGGTGATGACTATACGAATGAGTACTTTGATCGTCGAGATTTGACTGGACCTTCTACGGCCCTCGATAAGCGTCTTCTTGCCACTCAGATCGATGATGACTACACCGAATACTACATAGGTGACTATACGAATCTCGGTTTTGCTGTGATGGGTGACTTTGTATTCAACAATGGTTTGAGCGTATTGCTGGGTGTTCGATATGACACGATTGATATTGAAAGCAAGCAACCAGTAGACAAACTGCTGTTCGCGAGCTCCAATAATTTCTGTCCGGCCGCAGGATGCGAAAACAGTGAGGCTAGCGATGATGTTGATGGTGTCTCATGGACGGCCAGTGTTAGCTACGAGTTCGACAATGGTCTTATCCCTTACATCACCGCTTCAACGCAGGCAACAATGATTGTAGGCCAGGGCGCAGAAGCTGTGACCAGCAACATCTCCAGTGGTGGTATCTTTGACGAATCAGAGCTTCAAGAAGTTGGCCTTAAAGGCAGCCTGCTAGACAACGCGCTCTATTTTGGCGTCGCGCTGTACAAGCAAGAGCGAACCGATTTCTCGGCACAGTCCATTGTCACCAACCAGACGACGGAAACAGAAGGTGCTGAGGTTGAAGTTCGATGGGTCGTCAATGAAAACCTGCTGCTCACGTTTGGTTACTCTCACATCGAAGTGACTAACCTAAGCACTCAGGAAAATGGCCGCCGATTCAGCTTTATTGGTTGTGATGATATGCCTAATATTCCTTGCGACCTGATCTACGGCGGTACCCTTGGCGGCAACGTCAGTAATATCGCGAGTGGTTCTAGACGCGCTGGTATGCCAGAAGACATCTTCACGATGACTGGCACCTATGACTTTGGCAACGGCTGGACGGTCAATGGGTCTATTATTGATGTGGAGGAAGTGGCTTCTGGTTATTCTAATGCTGTTATCTTGCCTGATTACACTTTGATCAACCTTGGTGTTTCGTTTCAGACCGAAAATTGGCTCCTTAGCGTTAGTGGCAAGAACCTTTCAGATGAGGAGTACTTCCGGGCTAACTTCCCAAATCTGTTCGGTGGCACAATCGTTTTGCCTGAGCTACCAAGGCATTTCAACGCACGATTTCAGTACAAATTCTAGAAACCCATACGTCCCAAGGGCGTAAGGTATTTGGATAACAACTTGAAAAAGGGCCGCTTTAGCTGCCCTTTTTTTTGCACGGTAAATACAGTTAGGATGGCTGTTACCATGTTTAACCATAGAAAACAGGAGTAGTAATGGTGTCACGAGTAATTAGCCTGGCTGTAGTCTTTATGCTGTCCGCCTGCGGCATGCCTGATGTCGAGGTCACCGTCGAGGAAAATCACAAAGAGAAACCAAGACCCGTCAAGGTTGTGGTGGTGACCCTGTTTGAAATTGGAGAGGACACCGGCGACCGAGCAGGGGAGTTTCAGCTTTGGAAAGAACGGCGAGTGTTTGATGAAATTCTGCCGTTCCACGGTTACAAGGACCTGCACTACAACAGCGAGGATGGATTGCTGGTGATTGTCACCGGCATCGGCACTGCCAGGTCAGCGGCCGCCACCATGGCTGTCGGAATGGACCCGCGCTTTGATCTATCAAAAGCTTATTGGCTGACGGCCGGCATCGCGGGCATTGACCCTGAAGATGCGACCGTTGGGTCGGCTGCCTGGGCGGAATACCTGGTCGATGGCGACCTTGGCCATCATATTGATGCGAGAGAAATTCCCGAAGATTGGCCGTTTGGCTATTTCCCCCGATATACAACCCGTCCCTTTGATCCGGAGAAACCTGAACCTAGTGGCGAGATGTTCCGGCTTAACCCAGGTCTGACTGAGTGGGCCTATCAGCTTACCAAAGACATTGAATTACCGGATGACCCCAGTGTGCAGCATGAAAGAGATCTGTACACGGAGCACCCGAATGCCCAGGGTAAGCCAAAGGTCATCAAGGGTGACCATATTGCAGCATTAACCTTCTGGCATGGCGCGCTGCTTAATGATTGGGCCAATCGGCTCGTGGAATATTGGACAGGTGGCAAGGGCAATATGGTGACTTCAGGGATGGAGGACACGGGGTCGTATCTGTCTATTTCCTGGCTAGACAAAATTGGTCGGGCTGATAAAGATCGTTTCATGGTGCTTCGAATGGGTAGTAACTTTACGATGCAGCCACCGACACGAACCGCTGCTGAGAATCTGCTTAAAGAAACCCAGGGATACAAATACGCGGGCCTCGAGATCGCGGTTGAGTCCGGTTATATCGTTGCGTCGAGAGTCGTGGATGAACTATTAAAGAACTGGGACAAGTATGAAGACGCTATCCCCACTAGTGATTAAGAGGTGGATAAAATGAGTGAGTTTATTGATTACGTCAGGTCTTTGCCTAAAGCGGAATTGCATCTACATATAGAAGGTACCCTTGAGCCTTCGATGCTTATGGAATTGGCGAAAAAGCACCAAGTTGACCTGCCGTACTCAACTGCCGCCGATGTCGAGCGCGCTTACGACTTTGAAGACCTGCAGAGCTTTCTTGATCTCTACTACCTGGGTGCCAGCGTGCTCATCGACGAAGATGACTTTTATTCGTTGATGTTTCGTTATCTTGAGAGATGTCGTGATGAAGGAATTGTCCATACTGAAATGATGTTTGACCCGCAGACGCATACCGAACGCGGGATTGGGTTTTCTGTGTTTATGAGGGGGTTTGGTCGGGCCATCGAAGATGCTAAAGGTCAATGGGGACAGTCTTCTTCCTTAATCATGTGCTTCCTCCGGCATTTGCCAGAAGAAAGCGCGTTCGAGACACTTAAAGCTGCTGAGCCTTTTAAAAGCCAGATAATGTCGATAGGCCTGGACAGTTCCGAACTTGGTCACCCGCCAGAAAAGTTCGAGCGCGTGTATGCGGCCGCGAGCCTCCAAGGTTATCGATTGGTTGCTCATGCGGGAGAAGAGGGGCCGCCAGCCTATATTGTTGATGCCCTTGATCGCCTGAAGGTCGAGCGTATTGACCATGGCGTACGTTGTCTGGAAGACCCAGAACTCGTTGAGCGGTTGGTGAAGACAAAGACCCCCTTGACTGTCTGTCCGTTATCAAACGTGCGCTTATGTGTTTTTGAGACCATGGCTGACCACCCAATTCGCCAGATGCTCAAACGGGGACTAAATGTGACGGTCAATGCTGATGATCCACCCTATTTTGGTGGCTATCTATTGGATAATTTTGAAGCGCTGCATCGCGAGTTGGGTTTAACGATGGAAGATGCGCGACAGTTGGCCGTTAATAGTATCCGTAGCAGCTTTATTGACGAGGCTTCCTGCGCAGGATGGTTAGATCAGCTGTCGGTGCCAACACCGTAGACTTTTAGCCCGTGTATCCCGCCGTTGGGGTAATGGCTGTAAAGAATGTGGGTTACTGGTTCACGATGCTCTATGTCGCGGAACCGGTGCCATGTATCGGCGCGCAGGTGCCCAAATGACACCAGTGGTTTCCAAACGTCAGAATGCTGGTTTTCCAGCATGATCGTGAACCTGGAGGGATCATCAGCAGGTTCTTGTCGATATAACTTTTTCTGCATATAGGATTGAAAGTCGGCAGGTATGACCTGTAACCCATCCACGAATTCAATCTTCCAGCATGGTCGCTGCCGCCAGGTTTCTTCGAGTTTGTTTTCGTTTGGTAGATTGATGCCGAAAATATGGCAGCTAAGTGGGGGATTCAATCGATGCAGGTAGGTATCAACAATGATTTCGGAAACAGTTTGTGCCTTATCCAAGTGGAACAGGGCGCATTCCCCGAAACCTGTCCTGGCTGATTCCCAACCGAGCATATAATCAACTTCCCGGGTTCCGGTTACCGCGTCACGTGGTTTCCCGTAGTGTTCGTTAGAGACGTGGGAGATGGTCGCCTGCTCCAGCAGGTTAATTTGGCCGGCTTCACTGGTCTGGTTTTCACCGAACAGGTTGACCCTGGCAATGCCGCCTTCATGGTAGCACCGAACCAAGCATTCGCTGGCAATGGTGGGCTCTATGTCAAAAGTGTGTTCCTTATCCGGCGCAAGGGGTGTTCGCGCGACCACCTCAGTCCGACCCTGGTCATCAACCAGTTCGATGGCTACTTCAGGCACCTGGTTACCGGTAAACCATTTTGTACTGATACTTATTCGCGATACCGCTGCACGATTCTCTAACCCAATATGTATCCAGTGATAGGCGTCATCGTTGAAGCTGTATTCGTTATTGTCAGTCAGACTGGTTGCCTTGTGCCTGGCTGTCTCGAATCCCCAGTATTTGGCTCCCATATGGGTGAAGTTGCCGGTACATTCTTCCGGTTCATCGGGCCTTACGACCTGATGCGGGTTAGTGAAGGATGAGTCGCTGTAGGAGATTAAAAAAGCGTCTAAAAGTCTCATAGACGTGTGTTACTCATTTCTATTTCTATCCTATCCTCACCCGTCAGCCTGACTTCGTCACAGTTCTCATCATCCGAGATTCTATCGACCACAAGAAAGTCTGAAATACCTACCAATGCCAGGCTGTAGTGATGCCAGACTCCTTTGTGATAGTTCACCCCTTGGTTGGGCCGCGCAAGAAAGGCGACGATGGCGGATGGATCCAACTCGCCGGTTGGTGCAACCACCACAAGATAAGGAAAGGTGCTCAGGGGATAAAATGCCTGGCTGCTTAATGGGTGGCGCTCCATGACTTTCAATATCATGGGCTGTGGTTGAGGGTTCGATCTAAAGATATTGAGACCGGGCCTTCCACCTTCTGCAGACAGATCCAGATCGGCTAAATCATGGTAGCGAGTAGTGTTGCCTTCATTGATCGATCTTGTCTTTACATTGCCAGTCTCGATGACATCTCCGAAGGGTTTGAAATCAGCATGGGTTAAAGGGATTGGGGTTATCGATCGTGCCACGTCGTTCTCACACCTCAGTCCGTTAAATTGCGTTGTTAGCTCTAGTGTACCAATTAGTGCAGCAACGAAAAGCCCAAAGCGCAGAGTTTACGGAAATGAAAGACGGCAAACAGTCCAAATTGGTGCGTGTTGTGAGCGGTATTGGTGCAACCGGTGGTGCCTGTTGGGAGCGGTGACTAAACAAACGAGGAAAGACGGGTAAGTTTATCTTGGCATGAATTCTGCATTACTGTTCTCGTCATTTAAAAGTTAGGTCGTGATCGATGGGCAAGACGTCTCGACCTCAGATATATTTTCTAAACAAGGGGATTGCTATGCCAAAACAATTTTTATATCGAACAATTACAGCAGCTGTTACCACAGCGATTTTTTCTTTATCACCGAATGCCTACTCTGACGGTTTTGATCTTAGTGAAAAACTTAGCGTGACTGGTTTTATCGACATGTCCACCGTGCGAGTAGAACCGGACAGTGGGGATAATTCAACGGAAAGCGGTTTTGACCAGTTCGAGATCGACCTCTTGTTTGACTTTGGTTCTGGCCTTTCGGCTCAGGTTGACCTGGAATACCAGGACGATGGGGATGGCGAAGAGTTCGACGTCGAGCAAGCCTTTTTTACTTATAGCGTAAACGACGCATTGAGTTTCAAGGCCGGTCGATTCCTGAGTTATTCCGGGTGGGAGACAGAGGATCCTACAGGCTTATATCAATTTTCAGGTACCGGCTACGCCAAGTACTTCTATGGTGGCTACCAGCAAGGAATCTCGACCTATTACAAAGGACCCGGATTCGATGTGGCTATGTCCGTTGTGAATGATCTGGGTGATTTGAAAGGTGAGAACCGGGATTCTAACGATCTTGGTGTTGAGTTGATGTTGGCGGTAAATCCTGTTGAGGCATGGACCATGAAGGGGTTTTACATGACTGACAAACTGGATGGAACCAATGAGGACACAGACCTTATAAACATCTGGACCAGTTACACAGTCGATGACTGGACATTCGCAGCAGAATATAACCAATCCGAAAATGCTCCTGCGGCGGTCGGTTTTGCCGGTGTCGGGGCGGAGGCAGATGGCTATCTGCTAATGGTTAATTATGCATGGGAAAAGTTTGGCCTAACTTTTCGCTATCACGATTGGGAGGTTGAAACCGATGCGGGAACCACCGTTGAAGATCTGAGCGCGTTTACGCTGGCGCCAAGTTATGCGGTATCTGAAAACCTTTTAATCATCTTTGAATACCGAATGGACGATGATGACCTCACTAACGAAAGCACAGACACATACGCACTTGAAGCGCTCATTACGTTCTAAGCGAACCACGACTGCGACCGCTGTTTAAACCCAGCGATTGGACGAAACCAAAACTAAAGGGTGAACCTATGAAACTAAAACGACTTTTAACTACGATAGCCGCATCTCTGCTGCTCTCGTTATCAACAGCTGCCATGGCAGC
The DNA here is from genome assembly GCA_937775265.1 of uncultured Pseudomonadales bacterium. Classification (GTDB taxonomy): domain Bacteria; phylum Pseudomonadota; class Gammaproteobacteria; order Pseudomonadales; family Azotimanducaceae; genus UBA9659. The sequence continues at coordinate 1,174 of CALKBV010000020.1, read as the reverse complement.
AGAGACGATTAAAGTGGGTGTCCTTCACTCACTTTCCGGGACTATGGCGATTAGTGAAACGACACTGAAGGATACAGTGTTGATGATGATCGAGGAGCAAAACAAGAAAGGAGGGTTGCTCGGCAAGAAGCTGGAAGCTGTGGTCGTTGACCCTGCATCAAATTGGCCGCTGTTCGCTGAAAAGACAAGGGAGTTACTTTCCAAGGAGAAAGTCGATGTCATTTTTGGTTGCTGGACGTCTGTATCACGTAAGTCCGTATTGCCAGTGATTGAAGAGCTCAATGGCCTGCTGTTTTACCCGGTTCAGTATGAAGGTGAGGAATCTTCCAAAAATGTTTTCTATACCGGTGCTGCTCCAAATCAGCAGGCAATCCCTGCAGTTGACTACCTGATGAACGAGATTGGTGTGGAACGCTGGGTGCTGGCTGGGACAGACTATGTCTATCCTCGAACGACAAACAAAATACTCGAGGCCTACCTAAAAGCTAAGGGTGTGTCCGATTCAGACATCCTGATTAATTATACCCCTTTCGGACACTCCGATTGGCAGGGAATCGTGTCTGACATCAAAAAATTCGGCGGCACAGGTAAGCAAACAGCGGTCGTATCCACGATTAATGGCGATGCCAATATTCCCTTCTATAAAGAATTGGGTAATCGAGGTATCTCTGCGGAAGATATTCCAGTTGTGGCCTTCTCTGTAGGTGAAGAGGAATTGTCTGGCCTGGACACTAAGCCTCTGGTCGGGCACCTCGCCGCATGGAACTACTTTCAGAGTGTAGAGAGTGAGGAAAATACTGCTTTTATCAACCAATGGAAAGCCTTCATTAAAGATGAGAAGCGCGTTACCAATGATCCAATGGAAGCAACCTTTATTGGCTTCAATATGTGGGCAAAAGCAGTAGAAAAAGCGGGTACAACTGATGTTGATATGGTTGAGTCTGCGATTATCGGAATTACCACGCCGAACCTTACGGGTGGTACAGCTGTGATGAACAAGAATCATCACTTGTCCAAGCCTGTTCTAATTGGAGAAATTCAGAATGATGGGCAGTTCGAGGTCGTTTGGGAAACTGATGGAGTAGTTCCTGGTGACGCATGGTCAGACTTTCTACCAGGTTCTATGGATATCGTGGCGGACTGGGTGCCACCCATCAAGTGCGGAAATTTTAAT
>CALKBV010000019.1 GCA_937775265.1 uncultured Pseudomonadales bacterium | reverse complement strand
TCGAAAGCACTCGTGCGAGCCGCGGCTTCCGGAATTGAAGAGGACAAACTCTGGGAAATGCAGGTGCCTCTTCAGAAGAAAGTCTTTAGCTCTAACGACGCCAAAGAAGGCCCGGTTGCGTTCGCAGAAAAGCGCGCCCCAAACTGGACTGGAAGCTAGTGTTATCCAATTGTAACTCGTGAAGCAGGGCCTAGCCCGCTTCACGAGTTATTAATCAGTGCACAGAAGCCATAAGGCGATAGTCCTGCGAGGCCCCTCATCAGGGGCATCCACAGTCGAACTAATGGTTTTATGAGCCCGCTGCAAACTATCCATCAATCAATCGACCCTGCGGCCGCGACAAATAGCGTCGTGGTTTTAGCGCTTCGCCCGTAATCGCTTAGCAGCAACACACCGACGAGGCCATCCTGGGATAGGAATTATCGCAGGGCTTCTCGATCGAAAGTCTAGAGCTATCGAATCAGCTCAGGTTGCCTGCTGTGGGTAGCGAGTAATGGTGCTACCCCTTTAAGGACGGTTCATTACACGCAAGTATTTTAATTTGGTTTTACCCTTGTTGTGTACACGGTGAAAAATACCGGCTTGAACCGTAACGATGTCCTGTGCATTGACTTCGTATATCTCCTCCAACTCGCCTTGGCCTTCGTCAGGGTGGCGAAGGTAGATTTCCCCGGAACCTTGCGTAAAAAAGAATATTTCGTCTTGTAGCAGGTGCTTATGCCCAGCCGTTTCCTTACCCGGGAAAAGGTGCGTGCTGCTCAGGAGGAGGTTTTCACCGACAAAGTTGTCTTTGACGGTGTAATTGTCATTCTCTTTGCTGATGTGTCCACCAATGTCGTCAAACTCGTCTTTCATTTTCACCTTCTTTTTTTCTGTAATACGCTGTAAGGGAATCTTTAGCTTCGGTCCGCCTGAGGATAGGAATTATAACAGGGCGTTTCGAGCGAAAGCCTGAGTATCGAATCAGATTGGTTGGAAGCTTACTTTGATGAAAGTATGGACCTCACTCGATCTGAAACGGGCCGTGAGTCCAGACTCTGTTCCCTCCTGCTAGGAAGACGTCATGTAATACTTGCGGAGCCGTTCGGTGATGTGCCATGTCAACTTTGAACCTTTTGAAACAAACACAACTTCGCCAGGTCCAAACGTCTCCTGTACACCTTCGGCGTTCGTCATAATTAACGCGCCACAGATGATGGTCATCATTTCATTAACCGGATAGTTATCGATGTCCATCTTGCAGGGTGGACATTCCCAGACACCAGTTGAGACAGAACCATCTTCTGCTTCATAGAAGCTCTGAGTCGTCTCATCATTTTCTTCCGTCGTGAAACACGCTTTCGGAATCAGCCTTGATGGAACCTTTGCTCCATCTGCATGTGAAGGAATTTTGAACGTACTCTCTGTCATACCGCACTCCGTAACGTTGCCGAGTAAATGGGTCGGCTCTATTAGTTGACTTGTTCTTCAACTGCCCGATGCGCTGCATCAAATGCTGCATTCATTAAAGGCGTGACCTCAGAGTCGGTATTCGCAATCGAGATACGCCCAAACTGTTGACGTCCGATTTCATGGGGGGCTTGCCCTTCCTCCCATTCTGGATCATCCAGCCCCTGGTACCAGTAGGCGTAGCCATGAGGAATCCGGTTGACCGTAATCGCCTTGATGTCTGCTTCATGGTCAAAGCCATGGCTGCCAAGCATCCGTTGAAGTTGTTTACGGATCTGTTGCTCGTAATCATCGAATGTGGACGCGTAGATTTTGTGACGCCCCATACGCAGAAGATCACGAGTTGTTCCCTTGGTTCCATCGGCGGGCGTGGGGGATGCCATCATAAAGACAACCATAGGATCATCAGGTCCCCTTGGTGGCTCGTAACCTCCCGTGGTCATGGTTGGTGCCGCGCTGACCCACTGGAAAGGATCATAAGGACATTGCGTAATCGACACACCTAGCTCTGAGAAAGCTCGCCCGTTCTCCAGTAGCACGTTGGCGTAGACAAAGGGCATGCGCACGCCATAAGCCAGGCCTTCTTTTTGCGCATCACTCATCTCCGGGCAGAGGCGAGGTATCAGGTTGTTGTAACAAGCCAGAACGCAGTGGCTTGCCGAAATACGCAATGGCTCACCCTGCTGCACGTAGTCTACCTGTACCTGGTCACCCACTTCTTTAACGCCAACGACTGTACTATTGAGTCGTATTCGAACCGGTTGATCTGCCAGATCCAGGGCACCATAGTCAAAGCGGGCAATGGCAACATCCTCTACTCCTTTCATACCCGGCGCCACGTCTGGAATCATTTTCTGAACCAGTAGGCGGGCAACAGACGCATTCCCGTCCGGGAACATGCGTATATCACCGGCGAGGTCATCAATCAGCATGGCTGCAACGGAATCGACAAAGTCTGCAAGCCATCCCATGGCGCGAAGACCCGGACTACCGGCCATGATGGCTTCAAGCACTGTGTGATTCCATCCAGAGGGTCCATTCAAGATGAGTAGATGCGCATTCAGTATGGGAATTGTCTCCCTTGAAAGCCCTACACGATCCAACAAAAACTGGTTGTAGCTGGTGCTGTTTACATAGTCCCATTTCTCGGCCAGTGACAGATCATCCAGGAAGTCCTTCTCGCCACCAAAAAACGCGAGCAACTTGTCCTGTTGATCTTCTGGTATGGGTAACTCACGGACCGCGGCTTGATAGTCACCCCTGCCATGGAAAAACTTTAACCAGTGCCCACCGATAGTCAGGTGATCATCACCATCAGGTACTGTCAGACCAACATCCCCATTAAGCTTGCCTCCAAGGACACAATCATCAGGTGTGTCGGCAGCCATCTGCGCTATGGTTGCCTCATCTATACCGATATCAATCAAAAGACTTCCGGCGACGTCCCCATAATTACTTGGGCTATCAAGATTCTGCGCGCCACCGAGACTCAGGAGCATCCTGCCCTTGTGGTTAAACTCATTGCGCTTGGCGTGGCCGCCAAAATCATCATGGTTATCAATAATCAGGATGCGTGCTTCAGGACCTACTTTCTTTTGGTAATACCGCGCTGCCGCAAGCCCGCTCATGCCACCGCCGACAATGACCAGATCGTAGTGTTCATCCAATGATTTGTATGAGGCAGGTTTCTGTCCCTGCCAGGCCAATGCGTGTGCGACTTCAAAGGAACCTACATGACTGCCACGCATACCGGTCAGGGTGGGAGGATAATAAGTAGATGGAGTTCCGGGGCCGATGGATGTCTCAGGACTCACCCCGGGCTCAAAGCCATAGGCCGGAAGCAGGACGCCTCCCGCACCGATCGCCATACCATTAAGGAGATCCCGCCTCGTTATCTGTATCGCCATTGCTGTCTCTGAGAGGTTTGCAGGTCAATCGACATGCTGCTGCATAAAGGTTGACATGTCAACGCCTCCAGGCCCGGTTACCGGCGGGAACTGGCCGCGCGCGGCCTGGTTTGCGTGGGGGTCCAGTTCCGGAATAGCAGCGACAGGCGCAACCGGATGGGTCCTTTCAAGATGTTCGCCAAGCCCTTCCCGGCGGGTCTCAACGACTGCATTTCTGCCGTTCGCTGGGTCATGGAGAACAAGAGTGCGCTCCAAGTCACGACGGTGTGCACCACAGGCGAGTCCGGGGGTGGCAACCTCTGCATTTCCTCGGCGGTGAAGGGCGCGGTCCACGCCACCGAGGTCAGCCTTCCGACGGAAGTGCCAGAGATCAGGAACGGAATGCTCGACGGCATCGCATCGTTTGCGAGGTCACTTTGATGATGACATTTGACACCGGCGCCGCCGCCAAAGTGTTCAATGTTTAGCGATTCGATTTATTCGGTTTACATCTCGCGCTAGCTACAGATTTGTACATTGAGAAAGAACGCTAAGTGGCGTTTTTTAAGTGAGGCAATACGGTTGTACCATCGACTGGCCTTGGTGTGAGCTGTCACTCGACTGTAGTCAACTTCAGAAGAATTGGGGTCAGAGTAAAGGGGCAGGGCGAAGGATAGAATCCTTCGATAAATGTCGGCACACTTTTAGTGTGCCGTGGAAATCAGCGCAATTTAACCGCGGAATTCACCCCCCAACAGAGTAATTTGAACATTAAGCTAGATGAAGGGTTCTAAATACAAGGGCGATGAGATCAAATGCTGTCTTGGTATGCTAGGACACGGAAAATGTATTCGAGGAGGTACTAATATCGCCATAAAAAAGAATTCCCTGATTCTAATCACAATAATTTCTCTGGCTTCCATGTTGTCAATCGCGGAACCGGTGGACCCTTACTCCCCAATGGTCGGCAAAAATTTCCCTCGAGATGTGTTTTTTGGTGATACACACCTCCATACGAATCTATCTCCTGACGCAGCGGCCGGTGGGAACCGTCTATTTGGCCATGATGAAGCCTATAAGCTAGCGATGGGAAAAGAAGTTACTGCTCACAATGGTCGGAGCGTTCGCCTGAACCGACCGTTGGATTTTCTAGTAGCGGCAGACCACGCAGAGTACATGGGTCTCTTCCCTGCACTAGATGCAAAAAATTCACAGCTATTAGCTACTGATATAGGTCAACGCTGGTACCAAATGTTACAGGACGGGCCTGAAGCGGCTGCCAGCATCTTGATTGAGTTCGGCCGTGCACTGGCCAGCGGTGAAGATTTAATAAAAAGCGACAGTTTTCAGCGGTCTGTTTGGCAGACGGTCATCGATAAGGCAGAAGCGTACAACCAACCCGGCGTGTTTACCGCTTTCATCGGTTATGAGTGGAGTTCGAGCCGTGGCGGCGGAAATATGCATCGAATCGTGCTCTTCAAAGATGACGCTGACAAGACCAGCCAAATTACGCCCTTTAGCTCTTTCAACAACAACAGACCTCATGCTCTTTGGAAATTTCTCGCCAACTATGAAAAGACAACTGGCGGGGAAGTATTCGCAATCCCTCATAACAGTAACGTGAGTGCTGGTCTCATGTTTGCGCCAGTAGATTCAGACGGCAACACAATGACCGTCGAGTATGTAAAGCAACGCGTGAAGTGGGAGCCTCTGCTCGAAGTCACGCAATTTAAAGGAGATAGTGAAACACACCCTGTGGTATCGCCTGATGACGAGTTTGCCGATTATGAATCCTGGGACAAATTCGCGAGCTTCAGTAATAAGAAACAACAAGAAGCGTGGATGTTTGAACGGGAGTATGCCCGTGCTGCACTCAAGAACGGCCTCGCGGTGTCGGCTGATATCGGTGGCAACCCGTTTAAGTTTGGCTTGATCGGCAGCACTGATTCCCACACAGGGATTCCGTCTCCCGACGAAAACAATTTTTGGGGGAAATTCAGTTGGCATGAAACCAGTCCAACTCGATTAATGGAACGATTCGTCAATATCCCGGACATTCCACAATTTGAATGGGAGATGGCCGCTTCCGGGCTAGCTGCTGTTTGGGCACAAGAAAATACTCGGGCTTCACTATTTGACGCAATGCGGCGTAAGGAAACTTACGCAACAACAGGGCCCAGAATGCGTGTGCGTGTATTTGGTGGGTGGGACTTTACTGATGCAGACCTGAATGCACCGGACTGGGTAGAACGAGGCTACAGGAGAGGTGTGCCAATGGGCGCTGATCTGCCAGCGCCGTCCAACAAACAGCAAGTTCCCGTATTCATGATCAATACCTGGAAGGACCCAGATGGCGCCAATTTAGATAGAGTGCAGATCATAAAAGGCTGGGTAGACAAGCAAGGCGAAACCCATGAGAAGGTCTTCGATATCGCACTTTCAGATGACAGAGTAGTTTCACCGGTCACTGGCAAAGCGCCCCGAGTCGGAACTACGGTCGACCTGTCAAAGCCTACTTACAGTAACGATATTGGCGAAGTACAGTTCGTCACCCGCTGGACTGATCCGACTTTTGAAATCGATGTGCCTTCATTTTACTACGTGCGCGTCCTGGAGATACCGACACCCCGCTGGACCGCTTATGATGCGGCTTACTTTAATCTGGAGCTGCCTGCTCACGTACCTATGGTGACTCAGGAGCGCGCTTATACATCTCCGATTTGGTTCACCCCGGAACAATAAGAGGGAAATTACCGGGCAGGGCAACATGTAGAACAGAAAATTGAGTCTACGTCCATTACTCGGATTCAAATCTCGCGTTTATCGGGTGCTTGGCTAGCGAGCACACCCTTGTAGGGTTGTCTCTTCCTTGGATGCGACTCGCCCTAAGTCGACTTCTGCGACACGGAGGTTGGAGTTGCCACTAAATCAATAGTGACATGATATTTGTGGCCGGCGCTTTCCTGTGTCAGGCTTTGGATTACACAATCGTGAGCACTAGGAATCTATGAACCAAAAAGAAACAAGGCAGACAGAGTCCTCAGACGAGAATAATGAACGCAGCATGCGCAAGGTCGCAGGCACAGCGTTAGCAGGAACGAGTATTGAATGGTACGACTTCTTTATTTATGGAACTGCCGCCGCGCTGGTCTTCCCAACTGCCTTTTTCCCGGCAGAAATGCCAGCCACCGTCGCACTTATTGCGTCCTTTAGCACCTTTGCGGTTGGCTTTATTGCGAGGCCGCTAGGGGGGGTGGTGTTCGGTCATTATGGTGACCGGGTCGGGCGCAAGCAGACACTGGTGGTTGCGCTGCTGATTATGGGTGCGGGAACCACGATGATCGGTTTGCTGCCGACCTATGAAAGCATTGGGTTTTTTGCGCCTTTGCTTTTGGTGCTGTTGCGCTTTGTGCAGGGCCTTGCGATTGGAGGGCAGTGGGGTGGCGCAATGTTGCTCGTAACAGAAAGCGCACCGAGCAATAAGCGCGGTTACTATGGTGCGTTTGCCCAGGCGGGTGCGCCGGTTGGCGTGATACTCGCTAACCTTGCATTCCTGATGATCGGTGCAAGTATGTCGGACGAAAGTTTTATGGCTTGGGGATGGCGCGTTCCCTTTTTGGCGAGTGTGGTATTAATTGGCATCAGCATGTACGTGCAGTTGCATCTTGAAGATACGCCTGCGTTTAAAGCATTGGAGAAGAATAAGCGCAAGAAACAAGCAAAGGATGACAAGGAGACATCGCAAAACACCACCAGTGCGGATCGCGTCAATCCTGACCGCTCGCCTGTTTTAGAGGCACTGCGACTGTATCCAAAGCGGATTGCACTTGCAGCAGGTGCTTTCATCAGTATTCAAGTGACGTTTTATATTTTGATTGCTTTTGTGATCGCCTATGGCACGGCAGAAGAGGGATTAAACTTGCCGCGAAGCACGATGTTGTCGGCGGTGCTCATTGCCTGCGTCATCCAATTATTTGTGCAATTCCCAGCGGCCGCCTATTCTGATCGTCATGGTCGGCGCGGAATTTATTTGGCGGGTGCTGGATTGCTGGGGGTATGGGGATTTGCGATGTTTCCGCTTATCGATACCGGCAACTTCTTGTTAATTGTTCTTGCCATTTCAGGTGGGCTGGCTTTTTTGGCAATGCAATACGGCCCGCAGGCGGCTTTTTACACGGAACTCTTCAGTACAAAAGTGCGTTACTCGGGGGCATCGCTTGGCTATCAACTCGGTGCGATCCTTGGTGGGGCGTTTGCGCCGACCTTGGCGGTCTTGTTATGGAAAGAACTCGGTATTTTCTATGTGTCTATCTATATCGCTTTTGCCGCACTCGTCACCATCGCGTCGGTCTTGATGTTGACCGAAACCAGTGGTACTGACCTGCATGAATAAGTCGTCTTTCTTCGGGTGGCGGCGAGCCTGCAGCCCAAGGTAGCTATGCGCGTTATCGCCGACATTACTGATCCAGGCGGCATTCAGGAAATTCCAGATCATATTGCAGCACAAACACCACTGATTAAGCGGGTAACAGCTAGCCAACCCTAAAACATTCGCGGATAAATCGCCAAATCAACTTTGCGCGGAACAAAGATCTTTTCAGTGATCAACCCGGGCGTCTGTAAGACAGTAGATCATTGGCTAATCAGACATTGACTATACCCCTCCGAAAAACTACAACACGGGCTTCTTTTCGCAAAAAAACCAATCAAGATACTTTTGAAATCCGGGATAAATGCGGTTTAAACTTCCTATCCTCAAGCCGGGATTTCATCAGACTTTCGCTCGGAAGCCCTGTTATAGTTCCTATCCACCTTGGGTCTTGTACCATCTAAGCAAGTCAAAAAAGGAGTTACAGAATGGGAATAATTGATGTTGTTTCGGTGTTGTCTGAGATGCCTACACTCCTGAAACTAAAAAAAGGCATGGTGCCGCGTCCCGCCACAGTCGCCGATTGCATTGGTGCGCGCGTTGAGGCGAATGCGAATAAGTTCGGGCATCGGTCCGCGATCGTATTTGAAGGTCAAGAGGTGAACTGGTCCGAGTTCAACGCCCTGGCGAATCAATATGCGCACTACTTAAAAAGCCAAGGCGTGCAGCGCGGAGACACCGTGAGTGTGATCATGGAAAACCGAATCGAATTTTTGGCGCTGCTGGTTGGCGTTAATAAAATTGGGGTGACCGCGGGCCTAATCAATACCAACTTAACGGATAAGCCCTTAATCCATTGCATTACGGTGACCAACTCAAAGAAGTGCATTTTTGGCAGTGAGGTTTCAGGCGCGCTGAACGAGATTAAGGCGGAGCTTGCGCTGACCGAAGGCGAAGACTATTTTGAGATGCCCGATGGCGGTCTCGATCCAACCACCAACTGGGCAAAGAATCTAGCCAACGGTGCGGCTGTGGCAAGCACCGAGAACCCTGAAGAAACAAGCCTAACAACCTTGGGTGAAGTTGCGCTCTACATCTTCACCTCGGGGACAACCGGTCTGCCGAAGGCGGCGGTCTTATCGAATCGCCGCTATCTAACCAGTGCCGACATGGCCGCTATGGCTGGATTTAAGTGCACCGAGAAAGACCGTCTGTATATCTGTTTACCGCTGTATCACGGCACAGGTCTGATGGTTGGTGCTGGCGCCGCGATGGTCTCGGGGGCCAGCATGTTCATCCGCAGAAAGTTTTCAGCCTCAAATTTTCTGCCAGAGGTGCGAGCGAATGGTTGCACCTTGCTGGTCTATATTGGCGAGTTGTGTCGGTACTTGTCGAACACCGAGGCGCAAACGGATGATCATAAAAATCCACTGCGCTCGATGATGGGTAATGGCATGCGGCCGGATGTTTGGCTTGGCTTTAAAAAACGCTTTGGGATCTCACGGGTCGCCGAGTTTTATGGCGCCTCGGAAGGCAATGTCGCGTTCGCTAATTTAATGAACCGAGACTGCACCGTCGGTATGACCTCAGCGGAAGTGGCGCTCGTTGAATACGATGTTGATGACGACGAAATCGTTCGGGATGCGGCTGGACACTGCGTTCGGGTGAAAGAGGGTGAGCCAGGATTACTCCTTGGGAAAATAACGCAAGACACTGTCTTCGAAGGTTATACAGATCCCGAAGCGACCGAAAAGAAAGTCATACGATCGGCCCTTGAACCTGATGATGCCTGGTTTAACTCTGGTGACCTGATGCGAACGGTCGATGTTGGGTTTACGCTTGGGTATCCCCATTATCAGTTTGTCGACCGTGTTGGCGATACGTATCGCTGGAAATCTGAAAATGTGTCCACGAATGAGGTGGGAGAGATTATCAACGGTTTTGATCAAATTAAATTCTGTAATGTATTTGGTGTTGAGATTCCGGGCGCGGACGGTCGCGCAGGGATGGCCGCAGTGACTTTGCAAGAGGGGGTTTCAGCGCTGGACCTTGAAGCATTTTCAACGTTCTTGCGATCCTCACTGCCGCCTTACGCGGTGCCGCTGTTTGTTCGAATTCAGCCTGATATTGATGTGACTGGAACCTTTAAAATGGTGAAGGGAGAATTGCGCAAGCAAGCCTATGATGTTCGTTCTTTTGAAGACCCAGTTTTTGCTTTGTTACCCGGGGCAGAGGATTACGCTCAGTTCGATGTCGCGATGCTTGAGAAAATTGAAGCTCGGGACGCTGGGTTTTAGGGTTTAAACATTTTCCTGGAACGTTTGGGTGCGCGAAAGCTTGCCAGTCTCGCTGAGGTTGATTCAAGACAGACTGGTTTGAAAACCCATTTTTCCAAAACAGGTTCTTCTAGAGTGCGACGATTAGAACAGGACTTTTAAAAACCGAGCGCTTAGAACATGCGCTTTTGGAATAGAGGCTTTGGATGGGTCTTTGAATAGGCGGTTTAGAATCTGACCGCTAAAATTCTGCTCAAAAAATACGACGCTAAAATAGGCCTTTTCTGAATGGGGACACACCTGGGGTTCGGGGGGATAATAAGAATTGACCACATTCCTAGTCCATTAGCCACGTACAAGTTCCACCCAAACACAGGGATTAGATTCAGTTTTCAACGGAATCCGATGGTTTTTGACGATCTAACCGCATAGACCACACTCCCTGCGCGAACAAGAGGATAGTAAGTTTTAACCGCACTTATCCCGGATTTCAACAGTATCTTGATTGGATTTTTTGTGAAAATAAGTTCGTGGGGTAGTTTTTCGGTAGAGGATGGTCAATGTCTGTTCTAGTTCATCTCGCGGTTACCTGTCAGGCAAAAAAAGCTAGAAAAGCCAATGTTTGGCAAGTTACTAGCCTTTACTCTTTGTGTGGAGGCGACATTACGATGTAGTAGTACCGTCTCTAGACCGAGTTTGCAATTAGGCCAGGGATTTGGCGAAGCTCAGCATCACTAGAGTCATTGACCTATAAAACGACCTCCGAATTACATGGGCTTAAATTTGGCGGAATCCTGCCTGAACCGGGAATCGATTAATCGTTTCCTGGCCAAGCGTGTGAAAACTCTGGCACCACATCGATGCGTCTAGCCAGGCCGGCAGCGGCGTATTTGCCCCGAATCAGCGCTAAATGTTCCCGCCCAAATAGACCCACCCGGCGCGCTTTCGAATGGTCGGTATAGACGTAATGCGGAGCACCCGAGATACCGCTGGCTTCTGCTCTAACCTTGATCTGTGCTAGCGCGTCTTCCCCCTCGCCCCCGGGCTGAACAAACGCATCAAACCCATTAGTGTCCGCACCGACATTTTCGCATGCTGTCCGCAGTTGCTCGGCAGATTCAAGCTCGAATTCTTGCCAGCCTGATGCCCATCCCTGTAAATACACCCACATGGCAAAAGGAACTTCTAGTGTCTGCTGTTTAGCAAACAGAAAGGCTTTATGTGCCAGGCTGGAATCGAGCAGTCGATATGGGCTTTTAAACGGTAGCGATTGTAGTGCTGCATATTCGCGCGCGGCAGCATAGTACATGCGCGCCTTTCTATCGGCCGCTGGAGAAGCTGGTTCACGCTTCATTTCTGCCCCGACGGTCTTTGAGACGCCGAGGGTTTCGTAGCTCAGCGTATAGGGTAAGAAATTGATCGCCACTCGAAAATCCCGCGCGACCTCGAGGGAAGGGCGGACGGCCAGATAGGCGTGTGGCGACTTCAGGTCAAGGTAGACATCCAGGGTCTCGTCGGCTTTTTGAGACAGTAGCCGGTCCCAGTCGGGACGTTCCGCCATGATGTTGTTGATTGCGTTTATAGATGTCATAGACGGGTTGTTTTCACCAGTTTAGGTGTTGCCTTGATCTCAACTATTACTTGGCTGGCGTCGCCAGTAGCGCAGCTCACCAGCGATATGCCTTAAAGCGGGCTGTAAACGCTCCGGACCATGCGAGTAGGTGTTTCCGCGAATGCGAGGTAAGGAGAAAAGCAGAGATCGAGCGGATCCCAGGCTGTTTTGTCGGGACCGGCCTTGACCTCGGGTAGTTGGCTCGAAATAGCTTTGCGATAGCGTTGAATGACAGCAACACCGAGGGTCGCTTTGCTTGTAAGCTCATTGCCGTATAGCCGCGCGTTTGGAGCAACGCCTGCGCGGTATCAGGTATTTTTGTTGCGGTATCCATCACCAAGGTATCTTACCGAACGGTGTGAGGCTAGACCATGGTTGTGTCGAGTCTTCCCATGTCAGCATGACCTGACCTGAGTAACAGGGCGTAGCCCTCAATCCTGCTACACAAGGTCTAACAGCGTCAGCGCTACATAGATCTGGGCAAAGAATCCGCTCAAAACTGGCAAGGTTCGAATGAGGATAGTAAGTTGAAAGCGCATTTATCCCGGATTTGAAAAGTACCTTGGTTGGGTTTTTTTGCGAAAAGAAGTTCGTGGGGTAGTTTTTCGGTAGAGGATGATCAAGGTCTGAATAGCCACTGATCTGGTGGCTTACAGCCTGTTGGGTTGATCACGTAGGCGATCGGGTGGCAACTCTCCACTAGCGCAAGACTCTCGCCAAACGTTCTTGGTGGGCACGAGCTAATCCATGTGATTCTGGCTCCAACAAATCTGCGTCCATGCTTAGAAGGGCTTTGCCATAAATCGGATGATTTTTTACGCTCATATGGAAACCCCTGTATCCAACCGTTAGTCATAGGGTCTTCTGATTCGCTTGTCTAGCCACCAATCACTATTCGTCCGGGAAACACGTTGGGCACAATGATGCCCTGACTGACAACTAACTGGCCGTTGACGATGACTGCTGTGATTCCGGTGGAGGGAGAATATGGTTGATCGTAAGTCGCACGATCTCGAATCGAATCTACATCAAATATGACAATGTCAGCATCGGCACCGGGTTGAATTCTACCCTTTCGCTTAAATTTAGGCGCGACGCCCTCTAAACGTTTCGCCGGAAGATACGACATTTTCGCAAGCGCTTCCGAGAGGCTCAATATTTTACTACCTCTTACATACTCGGCGAGCACTCTGCTGAAAGTTCCAATGGCTCGCGGATGTGATTTGATCTTTTTGCTGAAAATTGGCATTGCGTCACTACCGATCATCATTGCGGATGACACCATTGCACGTTGAGTCCAGTCCTCTCGGCCATAGTGATGGATGATGGTAGCGCCAGGATCTTCCGCTCTCACCTCATCCCAACGGGCCTTGGTAAAGAACTCACCCGTCTCTGCCAGTTGAACATCGCTGTAGGTGATACCAAATATGCTTTTCCAGTCTCGGTTAAAAACATCAGCACCGATCGATGTTGAACCCGCGTTGTAAGGATAGGATTCAGCACTGATATCGACCCCTGCGACGAGCGCCTCATCAACGAGTTCGAGAAAGTTGTCGATACCACCCATCGCACTCGCGCTGAGATGACAAATGTGGATTGATGCACCGGTACGTTTTGCTAACTCAATGACCTCTATCAAACCTGAAGGGTCTCCGGCTATTCCGCGCCTGATATGAATAAACAGTGGAGCGCGGCGATCAGCAGTAGTGGTAAACAATGCTTCGAGTTCACCATCACTTACAGCGTCATCCAGGTAATCTAGCAGCAAACCGATACCTATGCCCCCTTGATCAATACCCAAGCCCACGTGCCGCATAGTGCGCGCTATTTCCGCTTCATCCATCTGCTTTGTAAACGCTGCATCCTTAAAGCTAAAGGATTTTCCGGCGAAGAAAATGTAAGGCTGCTCAGTATTTGAGAGAACCTTTGCACGCATTGAGGCGTAACTCGCTGACGCACCAAAATTGATCAATGCTTGATCGGAAATATTGTTCGCTACAGCAGCCACCGGGTACGCACCAGCCTCTAGATCCAGCGCAGTGGTCACACCATCTCTTACCTGAAACTGTTGTCCGAGTTGGGTTTGTGCATGACTGTGTAAGTCTATGAATCCGGCAGTGACAACCTTGCCTTTCGCGTCGATCGTTTCTGTGCCTGACAAAGGGATTTCACTGACAGCGACTATTCGGTTATCAATAATCCCGACATGAAGCATGGCATCGGTGGATGATGCAGGATCAATCACACGACCATTTGCGATCACCAAGTCAAAAGATGTTTCTGCTGAAGCCTGGATACTGAATATGCAAGCGAGTAAGACGCAAACCCAAGCTTGTGTACAATGGCCAACAACGAATTGATTCTTAGTCATGATAAATTTTCCTGCTCATACGGCAAAGGGTGCAAAGATCGTAAACGTGGCTACGATGATTGATTCATTAAAAAAGTGTCGCCGTACCATTCACGTTACCGGGAGGATAGGAAGTTTAAACCACATTTTCTGAAGAACGGTCAAGTATCACAGTTGTGACGTGTCCCTGTTCGCCCAGGTGCGGTCTCTATTTAAAATAGGAGAACGGGCCTTTCATCGTCTTAACACAGGAGACTAAGCTTGAGCCTGAAGCGGAAAATCTGATACCTTCTGCGCCTCTAGTCTTGCTCCTTCGCTTCGCCATAAACTAATGTTCAGAGGTTTGGGCGATTAATTTATCAATATAGTTAGCAAACTCTCAAGTATCACAGTTGTAGATGTTCGGTCCATTTCGAACAGCTTTAGCAATTTAGATGGGTTGATTGATGGGTAGATCGAAATATGGTTTGTAAGAGAATTCCCTGCGCCGGAGGAACTGCACCTGTAGCTGCTCGTATTGCGAAAGGACCGTGGCCATTCGATATGAAGACAGATCACAATGAGTCCTATGACGTTTCAGTCAATCAGCCTGATAAAGCAAGCAGCATGCATGCTGTACTTGAGGCGAAACGTAATGAAATGCTCGAAAATCCGCGTGGTTCGCTAACTTCTCCACCATAAAACGAATCTTGTTGTTTCTCCCGATTGTCTCTGTGCCCCCTGCGCCTGGGAGCACAGTGATGTCCTGTTTTTAAAACTGGCTATTTTCTTTTAGTGTCGCCGCATAAATTATTGATGAGCCGCTTTACAATTATTATCTTGTTACTTAATAGTGTTTTCTAAAACACCTTATTGGCAGCAAAAGGTATGAATCAAATAGATTATGTTGCCGGTGGGGTTCAGGACTTCAGCGAGGTGTTTGTGATGCAACAAACAGTGTCCAGAAAATTATTGGTGGAGCTAGGCGGGACCGTACCGCCGACTTAGTGACGGTCATCCGCAAGGTTAGCGACAAGCCAGCGATGATTAATTGCATTGATATGGAAAACCCGTATCCGTGAACGTGGCTTACCGATTCTCTACCAGTTTGGTCAGACACCGATGACTTTCGTCTATGCTCATGACTGGATTATCTCATTTTCGGTATTTAACTTTTCACTACCCTGAACAGTAAAGAAGCATTGATCGAACCTTTAAAGAGAACCTTTGGGTCAGATGAGCTGGAAGTGGCGACGGTTAGCCCAAATATCCTGACGAAACAAGGTGAACCTTTTGCTGGGCGCTAAGGCACTTTTCATACGCGCACGATCATTTTGCCAAAATTGTGACCAGTTAACATAGCATTTAGCGCCTTGGGTGCTTTTTCTAAACCGTCCCAAAAGTCTTCGCGATATTTTAGCTCGCCGTCCCGGTACCAAGCGGATGCCTCCGCAAGAAACTTTGTCTGGTAATCTTTGACAAAATTACCCACGAACAAATCATGGATGGTCACGTCATTTCGATCGAAGTGGGGCTGGCCGGTTTCATTCCATAACTGACGAGAAATGTGGGGATCAGCAAGTCCATATTGCGATATCATTCCACAGACACTGACGCGACTTTTAGTATTGAGTAGCGGTGCGACCGCATCAAATACTTTGCCGCCAACGTTCTCAAAATAGACATCAATGCCGTCAGGGCAAGCACATTTAAGGTCGTCACCCAGGGTCTCACTTAGGTGTGATACACAGGCATCAAAACCCAGTTCATTAACAACATACTGGCATTTCTCATCGACACCGGCGATACCGACAACCCTGCAGCCGCGTATACGAGCAAGTTGTCCAGCGATCTGACCTACGCCGCCGGATGCTGCGGACACGACAAATGTCTCACCTGGTTGCGGGTCACATTGCACTATCGAACCGGCATATGCCGTGAGGCCCAGCATGCCGAGCACGCCGATGGCGGTGGATAAAGGCGCTGCAGTTGCATCAAGTTTCCGTGGCAACATGTAATTGAAATGATCGATACCATCCCCTGTTAAACCAAACTCACTCCAACCGTTTGTGTTAAAGAGGTAGTCCCCTTCGTCATAATCCGAGTGGTTACTTTTCACAACCTGCGATACTGTGCGGCCGTGACAGATATCACCGGGTTGCTCCGTGCCCGTGCGACGCCGGACCCACTGATAGGGGTCCATCGAAAGGTAAATGGTCCTACTGCAGAGTTGATTGGCACCGGGATCAGGAATTGGCTCCTCGGTCCAGTTAAAGTCACCGTCTGTTGGCCAGCCCTTGCTGGGTTTTCGAGCAAGTCGCCACAGATGCTGTGAGTCAGTAGTCGAAAGCTCTGTCATCAACGCTCCTTAGTATCGTTCGTGTTGGGGTCCGAGTAGACGCTATCCTACATAGTTAGGGTGTTTGCCACCATTGGCCTGCTTATCGTTGCCTCTTGTTTGCGCTTGCCAAGACTGCAAGCGCCACCCCAACTTCACAAATCCAGCTGCAGATAGTCGCTCAGGAGGTTTCAGACAGACCGAATTCTCCTTTGCCGATCCAGCACACGCAGTCGTGACTCGAGTTCTTCTCTTTCCATATAGCAACCACGCAACCAACGATGACCGGCGTCAGGTGCAAAGCCGGTTCTCCCATGCAGAACCCTGCGGTTATCAACACCGATCAGATCACCGGGCTTCAGCGGGAATCTAAGCTGGTAGTCCTCATGGTCGGCATAGTGATGAAATAGTCGAAGCGCCGAATATAAATTATCCAGAGTCGTCAAATCGCCGGTCATCGGCGCGCGAAGCCAATAGGTGAACCGGACTGTAGTGATGTCGCCGTGGTGATCGGTTTCTAAAATAGGGACTTCGTAGCGGTATTCAGAATCTCTGTCGGTATTGACGAAGGGTATGGGTTGCTCTGTCAGAAAAGCGTATTCGTCAGGATGATCGGTGCGAATCTTTTCTGCGACAGCAAGTCCGTCGGTAAGAATTGTTTCGCCGCCGGAGACTGAATTTTCCATACAGAAAAAGAACTGCAGACCGGGCTGATATTCGCGGGTCGCAAGGTCGGTGTGTGCTCTCAGAGGTTGGGAGGTATAGGCATTCGAATTTGTTTCGGCCTTTAGTTCGACATCGAAAATCCGGCCGAAGTTAGAAGTCCTGATGGGACCGATTCGATGGACCACTTTTTCGAGTGCTTCGGGTGCAATAGGCAGGCCTCTGATCACTGCAACGCCACTGGAATGTAAAGCGCCCAGCCACTCGCTGAATTCTTTATCGGTGTCGATCTGTGCGCCACTAAATGTTGGTGGGAAGGCCTGACTGGCGGCGGTTCTGGTGGCAGTCCACAGAGTTCGTTTTGGTAACTCGAAATTGGGTTTTGGGTTCGAGGGGCAGTGGGCTCGAAGCCATCCTGGGTGGTACCGGCTGTCCAGGTTTTCGGGTTGCCAGTTGACGATGACTGAGCCGCCAGCGCCAATCTCCGTGCTCGAGATGTTCAGTTTATCCGACAGATCTGTCACGGCGATATTTTGTTCACGCGTGATGTCGTTAAAAGTACCGGCATCCGGGCTATATTCTCTCAACCAGACAAAGGGGTAATGGCTGATTTTACCATCATCCCAGGTAATGATGAGCCTCTGATCTGCAACGATGAGTTTCTCTGGCAGATGATCAATCGCGTAAATATCAAAATCCGGGACGTCAGGCAGCATGGTCAAACTCTCGCATCGTCGACGACCGTCACCCGATGCATCCTTCGGTAACTAGGCAGGTAATCGGCTATCGCATAGTGTTGCGTCACCCTATTGTCCCACAGCACCATGGAGCCTGCTTGCCAGCGATATCGAACCTGGAATTCGGGCTGGTTGATGTGGTCGTAGAGATAGCTGAGCGTTCTGTCACTTTCTGCTTTGATCATGCCGACGATGTGCTGGGTGAACGATCTGTTGACGCAGAGAAAACGTTTGCCCGTCACAGGATGCACGGGCGTTATCGGGTGAACCGCTGAACCCAGCTCCCGCATTGCCTTGTTGACGGCATTGGTGTCCATAGTTGCTCCGAGATAATCATTTCTAAAGGTGCCCATGTCGTGGATCGCTGACAACTCATGCAGCATGGATTTCATTGCCCGCGGCAGGGCGTCATATGCCCCGTACATAGTGGCCCAGAGCGTGCCACCGCCAGTGATCGGAACTTCCGTCGTATAAAGAATGGACATAAAAAGAGGATTGGGTCTAAAGGTCAGATCCGTGTGCCAATCGTTTGTGTCCGGCGGCCTGTCGCCATCATTCTCAAGTTCGAGAATTTCAGGATGCTCCTCCAGCTTCTGATAGAGCGGATGCGGAAGGTCGAGAGAACCGAATTGTTTTGCCAGCGTCACCTGTTGTTGCGGCGAGATGGATTGATTTTCAAGGAATACAACCAGATGATCGATGAGGGTGGTGTATAGCTGCTCGGTGAGTTTCTCCAGTTCTCCTGCCGGGGCGCTGAAGGCTTTGGCATGATCAACATCGATTGTCGCGTCAATGATCAGAGTACTAAGGTCTATTTGCTGATCTAGCATAGTGGGGATTAGTGCTCGGCTTAATAATGTTGTTATGGTCAGTATAGTCTCAGACCTGAATGCGCCATTATGACCCGACATTGTCCGCCGGAGAAAGCGTCATGGTTCGACCTGGCGGGGGGCGATGGCATCAAGGTCAGAAGTCATCAGCACGCCCGTCAGTTCTGTCATCGTTGCGGCCTGAGATCGAAACAGTTCGCCGTTCCATCGATCAATGTCGGCACCAACGGTCCAGTAGTAACCCAGAAACCCGCCGAGGCCATAGCCGGGGACATCAAGACAGTGCCAGACCTGGCAGCGTTGTGATTCAGGGTCTCCAGATTGCCCGATCACGCCAAGGCCCCACCAGACCTGCTGCAGGCCACCATTTTTACCAGGGCGTCCCGGCACGGCCACTTGGGCGCGGGACCAGCCGTGTTTCTTGACCGCGCCGATGGCCGCTTCAATCAGAACGTTGTTATCACGTGACCAAAGATACGACTGTTCGGCCAGCCCGACAGGCTCAACGATACCGTCGACCTCTCGAAAATCCATCTCGCCTAGATGTTCAGCCTGGACCATGGCGACTATTTTATTTTTGGCCTCCGGGTGGCGATGTAGCCAACTCTCGTCGTTGAATGCCCTCTCCATGCCCGGCATATAATGCCGGCAATCCAGGTATACCGTCAGCGTTCTTAGCCTCTCCTGCTGGGGCACATTCGAGAAGTATTTGACGATGGCGAGGATGCCGAGGGCGCCATTGTCCTGGGTAATCGATGGGCCATCGGAGTGGTTGACCATAACGATTTGCTCATCGGCAGGTGTGCCGTAGTCTTTACCGGGCAGATACGCAATCAGTTGATAAGCCTCTGCAGGCGTGACGGTGGCCTCCAGCCGAAGGGTTGCTGTTTTGCCGGCCCTGGCATCGATGATCACCTGGGCGCCGTCTTCTCGGGAGAGCTTTAATGTCGGTGCATCGTAGAGTTCGGGTACCGGGAAGGTATAGAGTTCATGCGTTCGCTCGTATGCCATGTCATAGATGATGATGGCGCCAGCGGCGCCGCCGTTCTTCGCAATCTGATCCAGACCCTGCGCAAGCTGCCACCAGATGTCGAACGTAAAGCTGACTGCCGGGTCGACAAATTCGAATGGTGTAGACAATGTTTCTGCATCGGTCGCATATTCGTAGTCATTAAACGTGTAATTAATCAGGTAGTCCTGGTCATAGGGCGGTTCCGGATGGGGCATCGTTTGGATGACCACAATTTTGCCCTCGATAGAGTCCGGAGGATTACCATGATCGTAGTAGACCAGTTCTGCGGTGATGCCATCTGCATCGGTTGAACCAGAATAAGCTCCATAGTGAGCAACGCGAACCGGGTTGCCATCGGACACTAATGACCAGCCGGCATTGTCATCGGTGGTATCCCACCGTTCAAATTCCCAGCTGTTTCTGAAAACATCAACGGCGCCGTACTTTTTCAGTTTTTTTTCGAGAAATGCCAGGTATGCCTGCCATTCGACGCTACCGGTCATCGTAGGGAGATTGTCATTCTTTACGCGCGCCCAGGTTTGAGCTTCTTCACTGGTCACCAGCCATTCAGAATTCAGTTTAGCTTGTGTCTTTGGTTTTTGTTCGTGAGGCTGTGAACAGGCGGTGAGTAGAGCCATCAGGGCCACACTGATGAGCGAACTGATAAGCTCGTTGATGCGTTTTGTCTGTATCAGGATCTCTCCTTCAGCAATGTACCTGCGGGAAGCATGTCAGGGGTTGAAACGTAGATCAGTGGTACCTCGCCGGGTCCGCTATACAAATCGCCCACCATTCCAGCTGTCAGGTTTATGGCAACATCGCTTTCAGCGGATCTGATTCCATCGACGACTTCTTTATGCAGCCCCGGATCTCTGCAGCCCTGACCGGTTTCGGGGTCTCTGACCTGGCAGTGCGCAATTGCGGCGCCTGTCTTTGCCGCCTCAATCGCTGCGGATGCTATCTGTTTCGGGGTTATCGGCAGATCGGGATGTCTGCTCGCGTTATCCGCCGCGCCAGTCTCTGCGCAAGAGATAATTACTCCGCGATTCATTTTCTACTCCAAGGTCATGTTTTAACGTCATGTTAAAGGTGCAATATAGCAAGCTGATTAGGGCGCTGCCATGGTAGGGTCATGACTTTATCGGTGATGGAAACTTTCATGAAAATCATCTTGTTGCTCATCGGATTACTGATGCCGGTCGCTGCTCTGGCAAAACCTGATCTCCCCGGCAATGTGCTGCCGGAAGTGTTCGATTCGCTGGGTCCCACAGTTCAAGAACTGGTGTTGACCGATGGCAGAAGAGTGCACTACATCGACGATGGCGAACCAGATTGGTTGCCGGTGGTGCTTACAGGTGGCCTCGGCACTTCGGTCCGTGTCATTCGATTGCTCGATTTTTTGAGATCGATGCGGGAAACGCTGCAGATTCGGGTGATTACCGTTGAACGAAATGGCTTCGGCCAGACCGAATACGATCCTGATCTGGACATGGCAGATTTTTCCGAAGAGGTTGAAGCCGTACTGAGTCATGTCGGCGTTGATAAGTTCGCAGTGTTTGGTATTTCCGGCGGCGGTCCATACACGGCAAAGATCGCCTCACGTAATACCGACCGACTCTTGTCAGTCCACATGGCCGCGACATCGCCGTCTCTCGGCCAACCGTCGAGATGTGATCAGGATTCGCCGGCCAGTGGATATCGTGACATGTTGCACCAGCCGATGCGGTTTTTCGGCTTTGCGCCAGACAGCCCCATGCACCAGGTACAAGGCTTTCAGGACACTGCGTTTGATGAGGCCGCAAGAGCTCACAATTTGCGTGGGCAGATGGCAGATGCAACGCCACTGGATCACGAAATCTCCCTTTATTGCAAAGAAGGTGCGATCGACACGTCAAACGTTAAAGTCCCGGTCTTTGTTTATCGCGGTCTCGCCGATGGGGTGCTGGGTGAAGAGGACTTGCAGGTCTGGCGTAATACCTTTCCGGCAGCCGATGTGACAATGCGGGAATATGCTGGGGAAGGACATGACGTTCAGTATCGCCACCTAGACCAGATCCTGCTGGATATCGCGGGCTATGGTGATGATGTTCTAGTGTGCGCAAACAACAAAAATAAGTTGATCACACCAGAGAAAGTCCAAGCCACTGACCATGTTCGCCTGGGATTATGCGCCTGGCGGAAATAGGCTGCGTCGAACAGTGATATAGTCAAGGAACGTGTGAAATCAATTCTGGGGAAAGATATGTCGGTCATCGTTCTCGACGGTGGAATGGGCGCCGAGATAGCAAAACGCTATCAGGGCGCGCAGCAAGGTCTATGGTCTGCCACCGTGCTGATTGAAAAGCCTGAACTGGTTGTCGAAATTCATCGGGATTACATCGATGCCGGTGCCCGGATGATTATCACCAATACCTACTCGACGATCCCGAGTTACCTCGGAAAAGAGGGACGGGAGGATGATTACGTTGCGCTAACAAGACTGGGCGGCGAACTTGCCAGAAGAGCAGTAGATGAAAGCGGTCAAGCCGTGCAGGTGGCCGGTTCGCTGCCGCCACTTTCGGAAAGCTATCGTCCTGACATGGTGCCACCTGCGGATGAGGCGATGCCGGTTTATCTGAATCTGGTTGAAGCGCTGGCACCCTATGTGGACGTGTTCATTTGTGAAACCATGTCTTCGGCAACCGAGGCGCTCAATGCTGCGACTCAGGCGATGGCCTTTGGCGGCGGTAAACCGGTCTACGTGTCCTGGACCCTCAACGAGACGCCCGGCAGTGGTTTGCGCAGCGGCGAGTCCATTACCGCGGCCTACAATAAGATTGCGCATCTCGATCTGGCCGGATTCTTCTTTAACTGCACCCTGCCTGAAGCGATTGAATTTGGGCTGCAGGAAGTGAAAGCCCTGACGGATAAACCACTTGGCTGTTACGCTAACCGAATCGCTCAGGTACCGGAAGGCTGGACGCTGGACAATGACCTCAAGACTGAGCGCCGCACTGATTTGACGACTGACTATTTTGTTGATGCCTGCAGTCGTTTCATCGATCAGGGTGCCAGTATTATCGGTGGTTGTTGTGGCATCGGCCCTGAGGACATCAGCGCTTTTTCAGCTGCGCTCGATAACAAAAGCCATTAGAAACCTCTTCCATCATTGTAATTAGGGAAATTATTTGCTCGCTCTCATAGGCAGGCGCTTCGTTTATGCTCTCATCACCCTCTGGGTTCTGGAGCGGTGCTTTCACCCGTTCTGGTCTATGGGTCGGCTGCCGACCAAGGCGGCGTAATGTGGTGATTGATGTTCGTTTTTTGTCGGTGTCAGCATTATTGGTTAGCCTGGTTTTCTACCATTCACTGCCTTTAGCGAATGACTCTGACTCCGGACAGGTGCATAAGCGCGCGATGGTTCATGATGGTGTCCAACGCGAGTATTTTGTCTTTGTGCCCAAATCAAAAAAATCTATCCCGCCTTTGGTCCTTGGCCTTCATGGATATAGGAGTACTGCGACCGGCTTTGAAGCTTTTCACGGTGTTAACCGTCACGCAGCGAGGTTTGGATACATCGCTGTCTATCCACAGGGCCAACACTTTCGTACCTCACAACAACCAGGGTTTGGTTATCAAATTACGTCGTGGAACGATATGGCATCAAACCTTGCGTCCTCGGACCCAGATTCAACGCCACATTGTGTTGCTGATGCACAAAAGTTTCCGTGCCCGCCGGATTGTTCAAGTTGTTCACGGTGCGCATGGACTTCCTGTGGTGATGATCTGGGGTTTATCGAGAAAGTGCTGAATGCCGTTGAGCTTGAATTTCATACTGATCCCCAACGGCACTATCTTCTTGGGGTGAGTAATGGAGGTATGATGGCGCTTAGACTCGGTTGCAACTTGAGTCATCGATTCGCAGCCATCGCGCCGATCATTGGGCAATTAGCGCCGGGTTTTGCCTGTGCGCCTGAGCAATCTGTTCCTATGTTTCATCTCTACTCGGAGGGAGACGATACAGTGCGCAGCGACGGTAAACCTGCGGCTGATGGTTTTATTTACGAAACCGCCGATGATACTTTGGCGGCCTGGGCTCACGGTTTGTCATGTGCTTCGGGTCCGATCGGGTGGAAAAATAAACTCTCGGAGGACAATGGCTTGCGATGTGTAGCCTATACAGATTGTTCAATAGCAGGCCATGAAGCCGTGAGTTGTGGCCAACCTGATTCAGGTCACCTATGGCCCGGCATGTCCGTGAAAGGGGCAATAGCAACCTGTGCGACATTGCTTCAATCGCCGAGTATGCCGGAACAGGCGGTTTGTGGATTGACTGAGGATGCCGAATACGAAAGTTGGGGCATGGATCTTATTTGGCAATTTTTTCAGCGTTACACCCTGAGGGACAAACCATAGATGCAAAACTTCGCCCTGGCAGCGTAAACGGCCCTCGTATTGATAACGTGATAGAAAAGGCGCCCTTTTTGATTCTAATCCTTAGTTGCCACTGCTGAGGAGAGTGTTCTCACGATAGATACAGCAAGCATTAGATAGACCAACAACAGAGGCAGGGAGGCAACGACAGATGCTGTCTGAAGTACCCTGATGCCACCAAGATAGAGAAGACAGGCTGGCAGTATACCCAGCGCAGCAGCCCAGAAGACGCGATGCCATCGCGCGGGGTGATCATGTTCTCCCAGGTAACGCGAAGCGCCTGCAGCCAGTGTGTAGGACGCAGAGTCGTAAGTGGTGGCGGTGAATATGATGCCGATGACGGCGAGGTAAAAGAGCCAAAAAGTGCCGAACGGAAGTATCGCGATGATGCTGGCTATCGCGGCGGAAGGGCTGACCTCGGATGCTTCCTGAACAATAGGTAAAATGCCCTGTTGTTCGAGGAAGAACGCGTGATTGCCGAGGACGATAAAAAACAACCAACAGCCAAGACTACCCCAACCCATCATGCCGAAAATCACTTCTCTAATGGTACGCCCGTGTGAAATTTTGCACACAAACATACCCACAAAAGGTCCAAGCGCCAGCCACCATGCCCAGTAAAAAACGGTCCAGCTCTCAACGAAGCTTGAACGTTCCAGTGGGTCAGCCCAAGTCATCATACGGACAAAATTGCTGGTGATGTGGCCTATGCTGACAATGGCCATTTCCAGGATGAATCGAGTCGGCCCAACCAGCAGAACAAAGGTAACCAGGATCAATGCAAGGCTCATGTTGATGTTGCTGAGCACCCTTATACCGCCGTCCATGCCGCGATAAACAGAGAAGGCAATAGTGATGGTGACTATGAAGATGATGATTGCCTGCATCTCAAAGCCGTCCTCAAGACCGGTCATGCGGGTTGCAGCAGAGGCTACGACGGATGTGCCAAGCCCAAGGCCCGTGGCAGCCGTTCCTAGGAGGCCAATGATAAAAAGCAGATCAATGATACGACCTGGTATTCGGTGCGTGTATGAACCAAGTACCGGTTCACAGGCATCGCTGAGCCTGAGTGAAGGAATTTTTTTGATATGATAACTGCAGGCCAGTGCGATGGCGGGAAGACAGTAAAGTGCCCAGCCAACAGGCCCCCAATGAAACATGCCGTAGCTCATCGCCCACAATACCGCTTCATCGGATTTTGCTTCGATACCGAATGGCGGGTCCAGATAATAAAAAACCCACTCAGCGGCGCCCCAGTAAATGAGACTTGCGCCGATGCCACATGAGAACAGCATCGCGATCCAGCTGGCCGAGGAATATTGTGGGGGTTGATCGCCCAGCCTGATTCTGCCCCAGCCACTCACTGCGACGACCAGCAGAAAGACGAAGATAAGTGTAGCAGCGATGATGTAGACGATACCCATTTCGGTGGTGAGAAACGTGAATACGTTAGCAATCAGTTCTCGGCTCGCATCAGGTGCGAAAACAATAGGTATGATGACAGCGACGAGTAACAGGCTGCCAGCGACAAATATAAACCAGTCGACTTCCGTTTCCTGTGGAGAATCGCTCATAGGCGGGAATCGTGTTGATGGATAATTTTATTATCCATCACGTGTATTCAACATCTGATGAAACACTGACTGCATATTGATGTAGGTTCTTCTTCCTGGAAGCAACCAGTATAGGACACAAGCGGGTTTTTTGTCGGGGTTGTTAACCCTGCGCCACGTTGCAGGGCTCAAATACCGGTGTTTCACGCGCTTACGTACTTTCACCATTGGTGTATGGAACACGAGCGGTAGCGGCGGTACCGGCAGAATTTTAGCGCCTGGCTCGCTTTTACTTAAACGTCAGCCCTTCAAAGTTCCCATCCTCGCGCCACTCTTTCAACAGCTCAAAAAAGCGGATTGAACCACCGCCGTAAGGCGCTGATTGCTGCGCATTGGGGTTCGGTTGCCCCTCATTATTGTAATAACCGGGGGTGCAATCAGGCCCGCCGAGACCTCCTAGTGGGCCACCTGTAAAGCCGACGATGGTGTCGACCCACTCTTCTTCAGCTGTCGCCGTGACCTCAACCGTGTTGTAGCCCTGAGCCAGTGCATGGGCGATGATATGTGCCTGATGCACTGCCGATTCATCCAGCAGGTGCGGGAAGTTGGCCGTAAAGCCGCCCTGGGAAGTATTCATAATGAAAACATTAGGGAAACCATGACTGCCCATGCCGTGTAGTGAACGGGTGCCGTCACGCCAATGATCACTGAGCGATTTTGCCTCCCGGCCGATGACGTCGTAACCGGACCGGCGGGTGTAACTGGTGCCGACTTCAAAGCCCGTGCTATAGATGATGCAGTCAACTTCATATTCGACGCCATCAACCACCAGGCCTTTTTCAGTGATGCGCTCAACGCCCTTGCCATCGGTGTCGACCAAGGTCACATTGGATCGATTGAAGGTCGGCAGATAATCATCATTGAACGTCGGCCTTTTGCAGAACATTTTGTAATAAGGTTTGAGCTTTTCCGCAACGTCATCGTCTTCCACCAACTCATCAACGCGGGCGCGGATTTCTTCCATCTTCTCGAAGTTCGCCGTCTCGATCATCTGCTCAAGGCTCATGTTGGAATCGGCCTTTGCATTCTGGAACTGATTGATCATCTTGCCGATGAGGTCGGTCCACCCATCGTTCACCAGGTCCTCTTCCTGGGGAACACCAGAGATCATCGAGTTAAAGTTTTCCATACGGTGTTTCTGCCAACCGGGCTGCAGACCTTCTGCCCAGGCGGGGTCAGTGGGTGAGTTGCCACGAACATCCACGGTCGACGGGGTGCGTTGAAACACATAAAGGTGCTCTGCTGCTTCACCCAGGAACGGCACACATTGGATGGCGGTCGCGCCAGTACCAATGATGGCAATCTTCTTGTCACCCAATTTGTCGAGCCCGCCATCCGGACCACCGCCGGTGTAGTCGTAGTCCCAGCGACTGGTGTGGAACGTGTGTCCTTTAAAGTCGCGGACACCCGGGATACCCGGCAACTTCGGACGATGCAATGGACCGTTGGCCATGGACACAAACCGGGCCTTGATAGCATCACTTCGGTTGGTTGACACAATCCAGCGTTCGATTGATTCATCCCAGCGAAGTTCTGTGACCTCTGTCTGAAACAAGGCGCAGTCGTGCAGGTCGAAATGCTGACCAATTGCCTCACTGTGATCCAGAATTTCCCGCGCGAATGCATACTTTTCTTTTGGGACGTAGTTCAGTTCTTCAAGCAGCGGCAGGTAGCAATAGGCTTCAATGTCACACTGAGCGCCGGGGTAACGATTCCAATACCAGGTGCCGCCAAAAGCGCCACCCTTTTCAATGATCTTGATGTCCTTGATGCCAGCATCGCGCAACCGTGCGCCGGCCTGAAGGCCGCCAAAGCCGCCACCGATCAGTACAACATCCACTTCATCAGTGACGGGTTTACGTTCCGTCTTCTCATCGACATAAGGGTCTTCAAGATAGTGCGCGAAAGTGCCGGTCATCTCGACATACTGCTCATTGGCGTCTTCGCGAAGGCGCTTATCGCGTTCAACGCGATAACGCTCCCTTAATGCGTCAGGGTCAAAAACCAGCTCAGCTGCTGAGTCACTCATATTATTCCGTCTCTCTATCTAATTAACTTAAGTTGTAGGAATCCTAACGTCACAGCTTACCCCTATTTTGGCACGGCGACAGCTGAAGAAGAGTGGCTGATGCCAGTTCCTTAGTGAGAAATTGAAAATTAGGCGACGGTATCGTGAATCTCCGGATGGTCGAAATGAAGGTTTTTCGAAATTCTAATGTTGCACACAGCCTGGTCCTGGAGCTGACCATAACTGCCACTCACTGTATCTAAAAAAACATCACATTAGTTCACTCAGAAAGGACGACATCTTGGGTTTTTTTGTACCTCGGGCAGTTGCGGCACTGTCCGGCCTTCCGGGGCTTGAAATCTCCAAATTTGTGCTTAGTCTAGAGCGAATAGAAAGGATATTCTCGAATCGTGATTTGGAGTCCATCATCGGAAGGATGATTGAAACTATGGGTGAGCAATCGAGCGTCGAGTATTTGTTCAGCCAGCTGACATCTTTTGCTTGTCAACAAATAGACCGCAATAGATGCTAGCTTCGTTTCCCTGGTACGACTTTCCCAGTGTCCAATGGGCAAACGATCGCGTGTGGGAAGCTACAGGATATCCTGGAGAACTTAACCGTCATCAAACTTTGTCTGAGCTTTGGCATGACCCAGATCTACTGGTCACTCAAGCGTGTGGTCTTGATTTGTTTCTATCGGAAGCTCCTATTGAGCCGGTTGCATCGCCCGTGTTCGACCTGGATTGCGAAGCAGGTATGTACTTTAGCCACATTGTCGGCAACGTCAATGGTCGCGTTGCTGCGGTTAATTCACTTTCATCTCGATCTGGGTGGTCGGCACTTCTTTCGATATGCACACCACAAAGAGTCGTTGTGACTGGATCTCATCAGGCAAGTCTTGAGGTGTTAAAAAATGGTATCGCAGATGTGGCTGCGATTGATGCAGTTACATGGAGCATAATCGAGCGTGATACGCCTGCAAAGGTAGCAGGGCTGAAAATTGTTGATCGGAGCTCTGAGGCCCCGTCTCCGCCGTATGTTGTGAGGCGTGGTGTTGATCGCGAGGAGGTATTTCGTTCCTTAAACAGCGCACTTGAATCATCAGCGTCGATTGACGCGAAAAAAGCGTTGCTCATAAAGGGCGTAATTCCCACACAACGTTACCATTATTTTCCGATCTTAACTGAATACAAGGCCATCAGAGACTCGGCGTCACTCAATGGCCAGTTCGTCTTCGATAGCCTTTAACTTTCAGAGGATTAAGTGCGTCTGATTGTTCTTGTGCTGATGGCAACCGGTCAGAATGATGAAAAGCTGCGTGCAGGAATCTGGTTGAGTCAACAGCGCCATGATGCGAAGGTAATGATGCGACTGGTATTCACACATTTGGTCTTCAGCAGGTCTTGCTGGGATTCTTTCCCGGTGACTGGTTTGAGGATTCATAAAACCCTGGAGGAATGATGTCTGTAACCTTACTTTGGCCCGCAACTCGATGGGGTGACGACAATCAGCCCGAGAAGGAAACTGCAGGGAGTGAAGTGGAATGTATTTTTGTTGATAGGCCATCAGACGTAGCAGATGAGCAATGGGCACAAGCGGATGCGCTGCTCAGCGTGCCAGACCCTGTCAATATAGAGCGGCTTCCGAAAATAGCAAACTGTAAAATATTTGTTACACCCAAAGTCGGGTTCGACAACGTTGACCTGAAGCTCTACGGAGATGCTGGCATCCCTGTCTGTAATGTGCCGGATTATGGGACACAGGATGTTGCCGACCATGCGATGGGGATGCTGCTTGGATTAATGAAGGGGATTAATCGCTGGGATAACCGACTGCGTTCAGCGCCAACCGAATGGAAACAGCGGGATAATCCGTTGGCTCTTCGCTTGTCGGTCGCCAAAGTTGGTCTTGTTGGGTTGGGCCGTATTGGCACTGCAATGGCGCTGCGATGTAAAGCGTTCGGAATGCAGGTCTCTTTCTATGACCCTTATGTCTCTAATGGCGCTGATCTGGCGCTAAATATCAATCGTGTAGAGAGCCTTGAGGCTCTTTTTGCTGAATCTGACATCGTTAGCCTGCACGCGCCGCTGAGTGAAGAAACTCGCGATATGGTGAACGCTGATGTGCTGGCGCACGCAAAGAAGGGATTGGTGTTAATTAACGCTGCACGAGGGGAGATAGTAGATTTGGATGCCCTCTATGACTCGATGTTGTCTGACCAGGTTGGTGGCGTGGGACTGGATGTTATGCCGGAAGAACCACTTAACCTGGAGCGAAAGTTGATCCGTGCATGGCAGGGCGAGGATGAGTGGATACGTGATCGATTACTCATCACCCCGCATTCAGCTTTCTATACGCCGCAATCTCTCTACGATATGCGTACGAAGGGAATCACCGTCGCGCTTAAATACCTGCGAACCGGTAAGTTAGAAAATTGTGTGAATCAGGAATATCTGAAAAATGTGCGGCCGTTAACATAGGTAAAATGATCTATCCTGACGTTAGATATTCCGAGGCAGAGTTATCGTTTTATCGTGAGGTTTGCGTCTTCTTGAGCTTCAAGCCTGTACTCCCTGAGCCAGCTTTGGAACCCGAAGAAGATGATGACCAGGTATACAAGGAAGAGGATCATGGTGAAATAAAGTTCTCTGTCGAAGTACAGATAGAGCGATGCACTATCGATGACGATCCAATAGAGCCAGTTTTCCAGGACCTTTCTGGTCACCATGAATGTCGCGACGACAGCGCCCCAGGTAGTAAAAGAATCCAGATAACCAAGCCGTTGTTCTGTGCCGGATAGCAGGGTGCCACTGACAAAGGTCGCCACCACTACTATTCCGATTACGATCAGGTGTTGTCTGAGTGACCAGGTGTTGATTGTTAACCCAGGCTTGCCCTTGCTCCTTCCACCTTGCCACGCCCACCATCCATAAACCGCCATCCCCAGGTAATAAACCTGTAGGCCAGATTCCATATACAGATTTACCTGCCAGAAGACGTAAAGGAAGATAGCTGTCGAGATGAATGCAGCATACCAGCAGGCGATGTGCTGGCGGACTGCCAGTAAGAGGTAGGCAATAGCAAGGACAACAGCGATCAGTTCGAGTAAGGAATTCTGATGGAATTCACCCAGCGCCGAGGACAAAAAATCCGTCATCACCCACCCATTGTTAATTGCAGGGTCACACCAGTCACCCTGGGTTCGCCATACTGAAAATAGGGCTCAGTAACATAGAAATTGCGCGGGTCGTTGCCAAAGCTGCCAAACCCGCGCACATAATAGTCTTTGTCGGTCAGATTCCTTCCCCATAACGTGACTTTCCATTGCCCCGACTCAAAACCGAGCGAAGCGTTGTACAAGGTGTAGCGCTTGCTCTTAATTGAGTGCCGATCTGAAAAGAAAAAGTTATCTTTACCGTCGGCGGAAACACTGCCAAACCAAGGGCCCTGTTGATAATTAAAGTTCAGGCTGAAGGTGTAGGAGGGTGCATGGGCCTGGTCCCGGCCAGACAGGTCTTCACCGAACTCATTGATGAATTCGTCAAATTCTGCATTTAACCAACCTGCATTGGCGTTGATGTTGAAGTTGTCATTAACAAACCAGTTGATGTCCATCTCTACGCCGCGGTTCGTACCTTCTGCTGCGTTACCCAGAAAGTCGATGAACTCGGTGCTCCCGTCCGGTCGAGAGCGAACGACTGAACTTTTTACCTGCTGGTCGTGTCGATCGTCGTAGAAGATCGCGAGTTGAAGCGCAACGCGTTCATTTGCCAGCAGCGTTTTGACACCAAGCTCATATTCGATCAGGTATTCTTCATCGAAGGATCGAAGGTCAGTATCCAGTGAACCGTCGATGTTAAACCCCCCCGCCTTGTAGCCCCGTGAAACAGAACCGTAAGCCAGTGTGTTTTCTCCTGCCAGGTATTCGAGAGCAACTTTACCGCCCCAGAATGAATCGTCAGGTGAAAATGTCGCTCCATCTGAATCGTCATATTCAGTGTCACGCTGTTCCAGTCGCAAGCCAGCACTTAGTGTCATTCGATCCGAGAGGGCGACATCGAGTTGGGTGAAAATCGCGAAGGTGTCAAACTCGTAGTCGCTCAGGAAATCTGACGGCAGGAAGGTGTATTGGCGTTGCAGCGCTTCACTTGAGCTAAGGTAATAGAAACCAAGGACCCAGTCCGTCGTGTCGGCAAAAACTCGACCGGATTCGTTAGATAACAGCCTTATTTCGGCGCTGGTGGTGTCGCGCTCACGGAAGTAATGATCAGTTGATGTGTATCCCCAGGGATGGATACCGGTGAAAGACCAGTCCTCGTCGTAACCGTAGTCAAGGTCGGAATCTGATTGGTTCCACAGCACTTCGATGTTCATCGTCTCCAACTGCCAGCTGCTTTTCAGGGACACGTAAGCAGAGTTTTGGCGATCAAAACCAGGCTCGTCCGACAATGTGTGTCTGTTGTTGTCGAGTGAAAAAGCGTCATAGCCATTGTCGATATCTATGGAGGCGAGTGAGAGGTTCAGACTCCAGTTTTTTTTGACCTGCCAGGAAAATTTTGCTCTGCTGGTCAGCTCGTCGCGATCGTTCGTTGTGTTGCTGTCTTGGAAATCATTTTCAACGTAACCGTCACTTTTGTGTGACTCAAAGACAAACCGGGAAAGGAATGTTTCGCTGATAGGCACATTTAAGACGCCGCCGGCAGTTTGGGTCCCAAACTCCCCGCCGGATAATTTGACAGAGGTGAAGAAAGCGTCGTCCGGTTCATTGGTGGAAAAGTTGATTAGCCCAGCCAGCGCGTTAGCGCCATATCGTGTTCCCTGAGGCCCCCGTAGAACCTCGACCTGTTGAACATCCATCAGCGTGGCGATGGTTCCAGCTCCGCTAAAATCGACATCATCGATAAGAACGCCAACGGAAGGATTGACAGGGTTGACAAACTGGCTGCGCTCGCCGATGCCGCGAATCTGAAAGAATCGAGCCCGGTTGCTGCCGGAAGCAAAATTAACGTTGGGGATGACATTTATAATGTCTTCGAAATGCTGTGCGGACCTCGCTTCGATGACCTGCTCTGACACGATTGTCAGGCTACTGGCGGTCTCCATGGTTGTCGATTGCCGAAGGTCTGCAGTGACCAGGATTTCCGGGATGTCGTTTGAATGGGCATAGGCGGCAAAGAAAAGCAGCAGCCCAGGGTTGTTTCTAATGATGGTTGTAACAATGGTGTTAATAAAGTTCATGAGTCTCTCCAGTAAAAAAAGTAAGAGACCCGGCATGGACGTAATGGGAGATGTAGCTATCATCCTTTTCCTACGCCGGTACTAACCGGATCAGGTTCTGGGGTTTGATCTCAGGTGTACTACCACCCCCAAGGAACTCAACGCACTATAACTGATCTTGCTTTCCGATGCATGAAGTTTGTGGATACGTGCGCTTTTAGATGCAGATGTTTGGCTGGGTTTTCCAGGTGTTTGTTGCCTGCTCGAAAGCATAAGCGATCCTCAGAACGGCCAGTTCCTGCAGTGGTTTGCCAATGATCTGTATGCCGACCGGTAACCCCCCCGGCGTAAATCCGCAGGGTATCGAGATTGCGGGTAGGCCTGTGACGGTTATGTAGTAGCAGGATTTCATCCAGTCTATGTAAGTTTCCATCCGGGTGCCGTTGATGCTGGTAACGTACTCGTTGGCGAGGGGGAAGGGTGCTACTTGGGTTACCGGCAGTACCAGAAAGTCATAGTCCTGGAAGAAGGTGTTAACGCGCTGGTAAATTTGGGTGCGTGCTTTGTTGGCTTCTGAGACATCAGTGCCGGACAGTTTCAACCCTGCTTCGACATTCCAGATAATAGTTTCCTTGTACTGTTCTGGATACCGCCTGATATCTTCGCCATGGCGTGACGCAAAGCTCCATGCCCGCAGGGTCTTAAACACTTCATCCGCCCCACTGAAATCAGGACAGCTTTCACTGACCTTGCACCCTAGGTCTGACAACACTTGCACGCCCTGTGTAATAATATTCCGGACCGCAGGTTCGACCGGGAGTTGCCCTCCGAAGTCAGTTGAGAAAGCAACTCGGGCCCCCTTTTGATCGCTATGGAGTGTTTGCAGAAATAGCGCTGCAGAATCAGGTAGTGAAATGGGGGTTCTGTCATCAGGCCCTGTAATAGCGGCCAGCATCAATGCGCAATCTGAAACAGTGCGAGCCATCGGGCCGA
Organism: uncultured Pseudomonadales bacterium; assembly: GCA_937775265.1. Lineage (GTDB taxonomy): Bacteria > Pseudomonadota > Gammaproteobacteria > Pseudomonadales > Azotimanducaceae > UBA9659. The sequence continues at coordinate 8,770 of CALKBV010000019.1, read as the reverse complement.
GGACGCCAAGGCTGCTCCAGCCATCAGGGACAGGATAGGCGGGCACCCGGCCAGCGCTGGTCCTGAACCCGACAACGTTACAAAAGCTAGCCGGATTACGCAGCGAACCACCCATGTCGCTGCCATCTGCGAGCGGGACCATCCTTGCCGCAAGCGCTACTGCCGCCCCGCCAGAACTACCCCCACATGTTCGAGTCAGGTCAAACGGGTTTTTCGTTTCGCCAAACACATCATTAAAAGTCTGTGAGCCAGCTCCCCATTCCGGCACGTTTGTTTTTCCGATAGTGATGCCGCCCGCGTCGATCAAGCGTTGCACGATCAGCGCGTTTTCCTTGGGGACGAAATTTTTAAACAGCCGTGAGCCAAAAGTGGTTCTGATAGCTTTGGTTTGAACAAGGTCTTTATGTGCAATAGGGAGTCCTGCCAGCAACCCGGGGTTTTCACCTCTTGCAATTTGATGGTCGACTTTTTGCGCCATCTCTTTAGCGTGATAGGGGACCAGAGTCACGATGGCGTTCAACGAGGGGTTGGTTAACTCGATCTGTTCGAGATGGGCATCCAGTAACTCGACGGCGCTGATTTCTTTTTCGCCAATCAGATTGCGAAGTTCCACGGCGGTTTTTGCGCAAAGTTCATTCATAAAATAGAGAATACAATAATATGGGTGAAATCTTTCCTGCCTTGGGCTTTGAGCGATTACCTTGTTACGCTTGGACCGCAGTCTCTTTTTGAGCGAACCCAATAGTGATTCGGAAAAATAAGGCGAGACTCATCATGGTGAGTATCGCTGCAAGAATGAAAGGAGCACCCGGGAAGTAGAAGGGGGCATCCGAGCCAGTATAGATCCCGAAAACCATCGTCATAAGTAGTGGACTGATGATGTTCGTCAGTGACCCGACGCTACCAATCGCACCCTGTAATTCCCCTTGCTGATCCGGGCCGACCTGACTTGAAGCAATGCCGCTCATGGCTGGGCCCGCAAGCCCCCCCAGGGCACCGGCGATCATAAACATGTAGGCCATGGTCGGCGTTTGCGACATTGCATATCCCAGGAAGGCAGTGATAGTGAAGCTGAGTCCGACGACACCAGCCCACCGCATGCCAATGGCAGGTATCACAATTCTTATCAGGTAGCCCTGTGAAAACACCATCAGGATACCAATGAAGCCGAGGCTGTAGCCGATCTCTCGTGGTGTCCAGTTGAATTTTTCGATGCCCCAAAAAGTCCACACGGCGGGCAGCGCGTGGTGACCCATGTTGTACAGGAACAGGACGCCGATAATTCCGAAGGCAACCTTGAATTGACTCATCTGTTTCATGGCAGAAAACGGATTTGCGCGACGTATTTCAAAGGGGCGTCGGTTGTTCGGCGTATGGGACTCCGGCAGGAAAATCAGCCCGACTAACAGGTTAAAGAAAATCAGCCCAGCGGTGGCAAAGAATGGCACCCGGCTTCCATATTCCCCAAGAAAGCCTCCCAGGACAGGCCCGATAACGAATCCCAGGCCAAAAGCAGCACCCATCAAACCAAAGAACTGAGCACGTTCTTCGACTGAGGTAGTGTCTGCAATGTATGCGTTACAGGTGCTAAATGTTGCAGACCCTATGCCAGAGATCAGCCTGCCGATAAACAGCAGCACCAGGGATTGTGCCAGGCCCATGATCAGGTAGTTGATGCTTAGTACCAATAGCGAACCTAACAGGACTGGTTTTCGTCCGTAAGCGTCGGAGAGGTTCCCAAGTACCGGCATAGAGACGAATTGCATGATAGCGAAGGAAAACATCAACCAGCCACCGTACACGGCAGAGCTTGAAAGTCCCTGGTCACTGACTTCCATCAACAGAGTCGGCGTCACCGGTAGAATGATGCCAAAGCCAATTGAGTCCATGAGTGCTGTAAAAAAAACAACACCCAAAGCAAAACGTCTGTTAATCATGTTGAGTTCATTTTTTGGCGTTACATGCCGATTAATTCGGCCTTGTCGATGATGTTCTTCAGGATACGCACACTGGCTGCATCGACCATGACACCATCCACCTGGATGGCACCAAGCCCCTGTTTCAGCGCCTCATCATAAGCTTTTTGTTGTTTCCTCGCGGAACTCACGGCTTTTGCGCTGGGAGAAAAAGCATCCTGTGCAAGTTCGACCTGGCTAGGATGAATTGCCCATTTTCCGGCCATCCCCAGGACGTTACCTCGCTCACACTCCGTTCTGAAAAAGTCCGGATTGCGGAAATCCGCGAATGGACCATCAACAGGGTCCAGGCCATTGGCGCGAGACGCGATAATCAGCTTGTATCTTGGGTAGTGCCAGAGGTCAGGTGGATAGCTGGCGCTGTCTCCGCCGATGTTCTCAATATTCATCACCTGGGATGCAGAGTAGTCACCCATACCAAAAATCAGGCACTCGAGTCTATTGCTGCATGCTGCGATTTCTTCTACGTTCATCATGCCTTCGACTTCTTCGATCAGGCACTCAATACCGATTCTGTTCTTGAGTCCAAGTTTTGCTTCGAGCTGGTCGAGCATCATATGCACGAACATGACGTCGTGTGCGCTTTTTGCTTTTGTTAGCATGATCGTATCGAGTTTGTCACCGGCACCTGTCACGACTTCGATGATATCGTCGTGACAGTATTCGGTTTCGACGTCATTGATTCGTACGCAAAGCGTTTTGGGTTTCCAGTCGTGTTTGTTCAAGGCATCAACAATCATGCCACGGGCGTCTGACTTTACGTTGGGTGCAACTGCATCTTCCAGATCCAGGAACACATGGTCGCAATCAAGGCCAGCAGACTTCGCCATCATTTTTTCACTACTGCCGGGAACGGATAACTGGCACCTTCTTAATCGTTGGGGGCGAGACATTTGAGATCCTTATAAATTTCTTTCGAACATCGCAAACAATCGTTCGTAATGTCGTTCTGCTGATTCTTTGTGGTATTTACCCTCGCGCAATGGAAAGACAAACCCATGATGTGTGCCCGGGTACCATTCAATGCGGTAATTAGCGCCGGTAGTCTGCATATGTTTGTCCAGGGCTTCAACCATTTCTGGTGGTGCCCAGTCATCTGTCTCTGCCATGCCGAAGTACATTTCGCCCTGTATCTTGTCGGCATCTAGGTGAGGTGAATCGTCGGTATCAACGCAAAGTCTGACCCCGTGGAAGGAAGCTGATGCTTTGATGCGATCAGCTAGCTGTGCGGCCGCGGCGAAGGCGAAGGGGCCGCTCATGCAATATCCCGTGCAACCGACAGCCCCATCACTCGCTGCAACCTGCGAATCAGCAAAGTCCAGCAGTGCCCTGCAATCATCCACGACCATCGAATTGGAAAGACTATTCATATGACCAAACATAATCTCGCGGCTTTCTGGCACACCGTTAATCATGGGTTCCCGCGTGCGGCGATAGTAAAGATTGGGCAACATTACGTAGTACCCTGCCGTGGCTATTCTTCGAGCCATATCATGAAGTTCTTCGCGGTACCCCGGAGCGTCCATTAGAAACAGAATGACGGGATATGGTCCTCCTTCTTCCGGATGTGAAATGAAGGTGTTCATGTTTCCATCGTTAGTGACAATATCTATTTCTGTGTCCAGCATTCTTAACACTCCTTGATGGTTTTGGTTTTTAGTCAGCGTTTATGGGTAGCTTGTGTAGCTCTTTCAAAGAGATAGATTGTCCGGTATCAGTCACCACCCTGGCGTGATGGCGCGATAACCGGCGAGGTTCTTCGACACCGCAGGCATGAGCGATAACACCAACTTCGTAGTTCATGTTATGGCAGTAATTTTTGACACGCTCTGCTTTATCGCTCACAACCAGCCCCTTCTGAAGCGAAGGGTTATTCGTTGTAATCCCAGTAGGGCAGCTGTTTTTGTTGCATTGGAGTGCCTGAATGCAGCCCAAGGCAAACATGAAACCACGAGCAGAAACGGCGAAGTCGGCGCCCAGGCAAAGTGCCCAGGCGACGGATGCGGGGTCGACCAGCTTACCCGATGCAATCACACGAATCCGGCGCTTAAGGTTATGCTTGATAAGGGAATTAGCGAGTATCGGTAGACTTTCCCTCAGGGGTAAGCCCATGTAGTCAATAAGGCTTTGAGGTGCAGCACCTGTGCCGCCGTCAGCGCTATCGAGAGTGATGAAATCGGGGGCTGACGCTACTCCCCGCGCGTTAATGGCCATGCAAAGCTCTTCGGCAAAATGATCGTCGCCTAGGACTATCTTAAAGCCCGTGGGCTTCCCTGTGATGTCACGGATGTGTTCGATGGTATCCAGCAAATCCTCTACTGAGTCAATCTCAGGATGGCGATTTGGGCTGATGGAATCCTGACCTTCTGGAATACCGCGAATAGCGGCAATTTCTTCACTGACTTTTTCACCAGGTAGCATGCCACCCTTTCCAGGCTTGGCGCCTTGGCTCAATTTCAATTCGAACATTTTAACCTGAGCGATAGCACTGATTTCCCTTAGTTTGTCGTCGCTTAGCTTTCCCTCCTGGTCCCGAACACCGTATTTTGCTGTGCCAATTTGCATGACAATATCGGCGCCGCCTTGCAGATGAAATGGGCTTAACCCGCCTTCACCGGTATTTATCCAGCAACCGGCCATTTTTGCGCCTTTCGACAGGGCCAGGATGGCCGGTTTTGAAATGGCACCGTAGCTCATGGCTGAAATATTGAATATCGACAGTGGTCGGTAGGGCTCCCGGCAGTGCGGACCGATCTCCATCTCTTGGCTATCTACAGAATCGCCTGTCAGTTTAGGAAAGGCAGTATTTGAGAAGATAACAGTGCCCGGCGGATTCAGACTTCTGGTCGAGCCGAAAGCGACCGTGCTGTCCACATTTTTGGCGGAGCGATACACCCAGGCGCGTTCTGCCCGATTGAAAGGCAATTCTTCTCGGTCTTGAGCAAAAAAATACTGTCGAAAGAATTCACCCATGTTCTCAAACAGGTAGCGGAAGCGACCAACGACCGGGTAGTTCCTGCGAATAGCGTGGGATGTTTGGGTAATATCGGCAATGTACATAACGATGACTGCGATGATCAACGCCGTGAAACCAATTACAAAACCATCGACTAATAGCGTGGTAACAACCTGCACGTAGTGGTGTAGCCGGCTAAATTCCATTTCCTTTCCTTTGGGGCTGGTTTGGCCAGCATAAGTGGTTTTGATGATTCATAAAACCGTCGCGTGACATGCAAGATACGGGTAATTGGCGTAGCATGCGACTTCTTCAGGGTGCCGTTGAGGTGCCTGAATATTGAATCTGCTGTATAAAGCAAAGTGAGTTGGAAAGTAGAGCTATGACAGAAAGAGTTACAATTGGCCAGTTAAACATCGCGAAGGTTCTGAGTGATCTTCTGGAAAATGAAATTGCGCCGGGCACGGGCGTGTCGACTGCGCATTTTTGGTCGGAAATGGAGGCTGTTCTTGAAGAATTTGTGCCGAGAAATCGAGCCCTGTTGGCGAAGCGTGATGAGTTCCAGTCGAAAATTGACACCTGGCATCAGGAGCATGCAGGACAGCAGATTGATGAAGCCGAATACACCGCTTTTCTTCGTGATATCGGCTACCTCCTGGAGGAGGGGCCGGATTTTGAAATCACCACTGAAAATGTAGACAAGGAAATTGCATTAACAGCCGGGCCACAACTGGTAGTACCGGTGATGAATGCACGCTTTTCGTTGAACGCAGCTAACGCACGTTGGGGAAGTTTGTACGATGCCCTATATGGTACCGATGTTATCCCTGAGAGCGATGGCGCCGAAAAAGGTGGCGCATATAATACCGTTAGGGGTGATCGCGTGATTGCATACGCAGCGAATTTCCTGAATGAAACCTATCCGTTAGAGGGTGCGCAGCACCAGGAAGCTGTCCATTACCGGATAGTGAATGGGGCAGTTGAAATCCAGCTTGAAAATGGTGAAACGACTGGCCTGGCTAACCCCGACCAGTTTGTAGGTTACCTTGACGATGAAGGTGAACCCTCTGGAATTCTGTTGAAACACAATGGCTTACATATCGAAATTCAGATCGATCGCGAAGACTCGATTGGTAAAAATGAAAAAGCGGGTATGAAGGACGTTTTGGTTGAATCTGCGCTCACCACTATCCAGGATTGCGAGGATTCCATTGCTGCCGTCGATGCGGACGACAAGGTCATCGTATATGGCAACTGGCTTGGTCTGATGTCAGGCAAGCTGGTTGAAGAATTCAAAAAAGGCGACCAGGTGGTTCGGCGCACGTTAAACCCGGATCGTATCTATAAGGGTGCAGATGGGAATGATGTGACGCTGCACGGTCGGAGTCTGCTGTTGATTCGTAATGTTGGCCACCTGATGACCAATGATGCCATCCTGATGGCTGATGGCAGTGAAATACCGGAAGGCATCATGGACGGCATGTTCACGAGTCTGATTGCGATGCATGATCTGAACAAGACGGGTTCGCTCAGCAACTCCAGGACGGGCAGCGTATATATTGTTAAACCAAAAATGCACGGCCCCGAAGAAGTAAAACTGACGGTCGACCTGTTTGCGCGAATCGAGAAGGCATTTGGGCTTCCTGTGAATACGCTGAAAGTAGGCATTATGGACGAAGAGCGGCGTACAACGCTCAACCTGAAGGAATGCATCCGCGTTGCAAAAGATCGTGTGATCTTTATCAACACTGGGTTTCTTGATCGCACGGGAGATGAAATTCACACCAGTATGGAAGCCGGTCCGATGGTAAAGAAAACCGCTATGAAGCAGCAGGTTTGGATCAGGTCCTACGAAGACTGGAATGTGGATGTTGGTCTGGCGGCCGGATTGCAAGGTAAGGCGCAGATCGGCAAAGGCATGTGGGCAATGCCGGACGAAATGGCCCAGATGATGGAGCAGAAAATAGGCCACCCGGCCGCAGGTGCAAACACTGCATGGGTACCTTCACCGACGGCTGCAACATTACATGCGATGCACTATCACCAGTTGAATGTTATGAGCAGGCAGGACGAGCTGAAGGCGCGAAGCCGGGCGAACCTGGCGGACTTATTGACCATTCCGACACTAAGCGGTGAAAACCTGTCAGAGCAAGATGTGCAGCAGGAACTTGAGAACAACGCCCAGGGAATTTTAGGTTACGTTGTTCGCTGGATTGACCAGGGCGTGGGATGTTCGAAAGTTCCGGATATTAATGATGTGGGTTTGATGGAAGATCGGGCGACACTGCGAATATCTTCCCAGCACATTGCTAACTGGATTCGCCATGGCGTGTGTAGTGAAGAGCAGGTGATGGAAACGTTGAAAAAAATGGCAGCGGTAGTTGATCGTCAGAATTCAGCAGATGCGGAGTATCGGGACATGGCCCCGAATTTTGATGATAACGTAGCCTTCCAGGCGGCGTGTGATCTTGTGTTTAAGGGTAAGGATCAACCTAATGGTTATACCGAGCCTGTTCTGCACGCAAGACGGAAGGAAGCTAAGGCGCGATTCGGCGCATAACCTCATGCCACTTATATAGGCACTGTGTGAAGCGAGGGTAGGGTGACTGAGGAACCGGCTCGGGCAAAAATTCTCATCGTAGAAGATGAAGCGCTGATCGCGCATGAAATTCGGCAAAGGCTCACAAAAATGGGTTGGGACGTCGTTGGCACCGCTTTCGGCGAAGAAGCGGTTGAGCTCGCGCTTGAAACCCGGCCGGACCTCTTGCTAAGTGATATCCAGCTGCGCCACGGTTTAAGTGGTATCGACCTGGCCGAAAAAATCCAGACGTTGATGGACATTCCGATTGTTTTTCTCACCGCCTTCTCTGACGAAGACACCGTTGCCAGAGCCAAAACAGTCACTCCCTTTGGATACATCATTAAGCCTGTTGAGAATCGTGACCTACAAATCACGATTGAAATGGCGCTGTATAAATTTCGCGTAGAAAAAGAACTCAAAGAAAAACAACAGCTGCTGGAAACCGCACTTGCCTGTATTGGCAATGCACTGATTTTTTTGGATCAGGAAGGTAAAATCATCAACATCAACCAGGATGCCCGAGAATTGCTGGGGCGGGACCTGGATACGGGTGCCGCCTGGCGTCAAGTGCTTGGTGAAAAATCATCAGTCGCCGGTAACGTAAAAAGTGCGCTACGTGACAAGAACCTGACTAAGCTGCCACCTTTTCTAATGCAGCGCGCGCCCGGTACCACTAAGCTGGTCGATGGTATTGTAGGCCCCATGGACGAGGGTGCGGTATTGATCCTGAGAGATCTTGGTGATATCGAAGACCCTGTAAAACTTGGCGCTATAGAAAGATATGCCATGCTTGGCTCAGGTCAACTGTCCCCCAGTGAATCATCTTTTTGCCAGGTGTTGATCTCGCCGGACGGCGCGACCAGCGCGGTTTTAGCTGAAATTGTTGAAGATGTGCGTGCCAGGCTCGACTCATCCATGAGAGCGACAGACCTGGTCAGTATATTCGCCAATTCTATGGTATCTATTAGTTTGCCCTACACCACTGTGACAGCTGGTGAGCAGATCGCTTTTGCGCTTCTGGAGCAACTCAATGAATACGAGCATTCGGGCAAGCCGTTTACCTTTAGTGCCGGGCTTGCCCATAGCACCGGCGGGGATCAGGAACCGATTGAATTGTTTCGCCGTGCCACTTCTGCGCTGGATACAGCAAGACGTTCAGGTGGTAATCGTCTTTGGGTTGATGGCGGTGAACCCGATATTGATTCGAGAGAGATGAGCGGCAGCCAAGACTACCGGCACGTCGTGTTGCTGTGGAAT
>CALKBV010000018.1 GCA_937775265.1 uncultured Pseudomonadales bacterium | reverse complement strand
GCACATCATCTTCGATCCCAGGGCCGATTGACACATCTCCACCATATTCCAGCATCGTGAGTTCTGCACCAGCACCGGTGTTTGCTCCTCTCCTTGCATTTACATTCTGTACTGACGCCGGACTTGCGTACCACCAGTTATCAAACAGGCACTGCTCCGGGTCACTTCTGTGAGGGCGGGCACGCAGAAAATGAAAGCCATCAGACCAGAGTGATACAGCGAAATTGGGAAACAGTGTGTAGTGAAAAGCATCCGTAAACTGCTCGTCAGGGATCTTATCGTAGTGCGCGAATCCACGGCCAGGGCCAAGACGGCGTTTCGCCTGCTGCAATGCTTCACGTGTTGCCTCAGGGACGGCCCTTAAAATCTGACGGGTCTATCTCCCAATAGCGCAACTCGCTCGCAAGCGGATCGATAATGTTGCCGTCCACATCTGTCTGACCAACACCGAACCCCCCCTTCATCACCATTCGGTTATGACCTTCATCGGAAAGGTCGAATCGCGTTTCCTTGAAATAGGTATCAATATTGCCACGGATTGCTTTTCTGTCGGTATCGGGAGTCGCTCCCTGATGAACTGTTGGTACGTGGTACGACTCATTAAAGTTATCCAGTACCACTTTCCAGTTGCAGGGCAGCCACATGGAATTTGCCATTGTTCGCTGCCACGTATCAACGTTTCGCGCTTCCCAGTCGTCCCAAATCGGTCCGAGGAATTTTTGCAGGCTAATGCAGTCCGGGTCCATGTTGACCCAGATAAAGCCCGCAAACGTCTCGCAGCGCACTTCTTCCAACGTGACTTTATTGCAGGGGTTACCTTCAGGAAAGTCTTCTTTGTCGGGTGCAAAGTTGAGGGTGCCGTCGGGCAGGAAAGCCCAACTGTGATATTTACAGACGAAACGCCTCAGAACGGTGCCTTTAGGTTCTGAGACCAATGGATTGCCTCGATGCTGGCATACGTTATAGAACGCCTTAACGCCCCCGTCTTTCTGCCTAACCATCAGAATTTCTTCGGACTCCGACTTCTTCCATTTGCCAGTCGCCTGGTTCTGGCAGTTCATCTTCTCGACCAAGAAGCAGCCAAACCTTGGTCCACATGCCATCCCATTCCTGTTTACGAAACTCTTCTGAGGTGTAACGGGATCCCGGGATCGTATGCCCTCTTGTTTCCTGCTCGGGCCAACTTTCGACTTCTCTTAATTCTGACATTGCTCCTCCTTTGGTTTTAGGCTGTCCCCGGATCGAGTATAACCTGCTAGAGTGAAGGCGCCACCAGTGCATCTGCCTGCATGGACTGCGTACCCACAGAGACCGCGATATCATTGGGTATCAACAGGGTCAAGCTGTACTGTGCAATCTTCCAGTTGCCATTTTCCTTGACAACAACTCCCGTACCACGGCACTTGCCAAGCCTGGCGTTCGTCAAGACCTCGTCAAACCAAACAACATCAAGGCCTGATACAGACTCAAGACTTCGGCTCAGAACGAGATAGCGCCAACCTCTGCCCGCAGAAAAAGCCGGGCGGGCGTAATGTTTGAACTTTTCAACCGACCAGCGCTCTGCCGCGTCAGTGCCAAGAAAGTACCCGTTAGACGAGAAACGGGAAAAGTAATCATCAAAGTTGGAATTTGCGGCCGCCGAATGAAATCCATCCAGCAATTCATCAATCGACTGGTTGGCAGCTTTCAATTCGGCGCCAAAAAACAGTAGTGCGATTAACAGGACAGGTGGTCTTTTCATTTTTCCTCGATACCTCGGGTCAACTGATCGGGTTAGCGGTTGCTTTAGCAAGTCGCCGAGCGTCCCGCCTTGCAATAGTGGCTCTCATGCGCGCGTGTCGCTCGGCTGTAATAGGATAATTCCACACGATTGCAGCTGCGGTAAAAAACAAAATCGCCGGGGGAATCGTAAAAAGGACCCTGAGCCCAAGCATGTGTTCCTCGCTATTACCGGCACCAAGCTGCGGATCAAATCCGATTATTCCGAGAACATTCAACGCAATCCAGCCACCCACTGCGGCCGACATTTTGGCCGTGAACGACCAGGTTGCAAAAAAAGATGCGCTGCGATTATCCCCACTCAACATGGTGTCCAGGTCTATAACATCAGCTTTCATCGAGTTGGGCAGCGCAGCGAAGGCACCCCCTGCGAATCCGGAGACTATTGATATTGGAATCATCCACCAGAAGTCACCCCAGCCATGAAAGATATAGAGCGGGTGCGCACACCCAATCAGAATAAAACTCGCAGCATAAGCTCGGTGCTTTCCAATCTGGTTGGACAACCAGACCCAAAATGGGATGCCTATCAGGTTAAAGGTATAGAAAAAGGCGAGCATCACCACAGTCATCTTTGGCGCGCCGAGCACATAACCCACAAAAAAGGCGTAAAGCGGGGTGGTGATATTGAATGCCGTCGAGCCGATCATCAGGGCAGTAATCAGCCTCTTAAATGGACCATTACGCCACATCAGCCGGAAGCCCTTGGCAATCGGTGTTGTTGAACTAACGTAGTTGCGCGTTTCAGGCACTTGCGTAACCGTGACCAACACGCATAACGGCAGCAGAATGACCATCATGACACCAAGGATGGTCATCACCGCTTCGTCCCCGCCATAGTTAAACAGCACAAGAAACAGAATCGGGACACCCTGCGCGGCTATGTTACCCACTATCCCTATCGCGGACCTCCAGCCGGTTATCCGCGACCTTTCACGGTAATCATCCGACAGCTCCGCCGCCCACGAGTAGTATGGAATCAAGATCATCGTTAACGCTAAATACAATCCCATGATGCACGCAAACAAATAACCCGCACCCACCTTGCCCGACGGTAAAAAAAGAAAATAAAAGCTCAAAGTAAGAATTGGCATCCCCACAACAATCCACGGTCTTCGTCTTCCCCATCGAGACCGGGTTCGATCACTCCAATAACCGACTAGCGGGTCTGTAAAGACATCCATGACTCGGGCAAGCAACAACATATTTCCCAGCAGGATCAGGCTAATGCCCATTTCAGATGTGTAATAGTTGGGAACGAAAATAAGAACCGGCGTTAACGCAAAATGCAGTGGCATATCCGTGACGCCGTAACAGAACAGCTTGAAGCGGGATAAGCGTTGCATTGGCTCTGTCATTTCATCACATTACACTATTTCGAACGGCCAGATCACCAAGTATCAACAACGAGAATACACTTGCGAGCACCTGCTGCTTGCGACATATTCAGTACTCTCGTGCCAGTTTCTTCCCAACCTTATTGCGCACGTTCCTCATCTGGAAAAGCAGTGTTTAGACCGAACGGACTCAACCTTTATCTTTTAGCCAACAGCACCTGGTACCTCGCCTTTGCTATCCAGATGGTCGTCTTTGCTTGGCTGATTACGATTCAACTTAATGAATCACCAACCCGGGTTGGCGTCGCCCAGATGGCCCTGCTGCTGCCTTCACTTATTTTTATCCTGATCGGTGGCAGCCTTGCTGATCGCTATGGTGGCCGATTAATTGCCATCATAGGCCAATCTGCGGCGGCGCTCGGACCAATAGGATTAACACTAATTATCGTTACAGGTCATCTAAGTTTCCAGACAGTCATCCTGTTTGCACTATGGATGGGAACTGCGCAGGCACTGGTAACACCGGCACGGGACGGACTCCTGGCCAAACTTGCGGAAGGTAAGGTACAGAAACTGGTGATCAAGGTCAGCATGATTCAGTTTGGTATCCAAATACTGGGTTTCATGATCGCAGCCAAGGCTGATCAACTTGGCGCTACCACAGTGCTCTGCACCCAAAGCGCCATCCTGTCGCTGGGCGTTATCGCGTTTGCCGCCCTAAAGGTAGACGAGTCGACCAGCCATTCGGACGTCGGGTTCACCCGACATATAGTCGACTCAATCATTGAGGGGTTCACCACTGTCAGGTCGACCCCCGCCCTGCTCACCGTGACTTTACAGAACCTTGCCATGGGATTGTTTCTGATGGGCTCATACATCGTGACCATGCCACTGCTCATTCGGCAAAACCATGAAGGTACCTCGTCAGAGCTCGCGTGGATGAATATTGCCAATGCCGCTGGCTTGTTCCTCAGCTCAATGACGCTACTGAGGATGGGCGGGGTTAAAAGACCAGGACGCGCCCTATTATTGTCACTGGCAGTAGCTGGTTTGCTGCTCGGTTGTGCTGCTTTTGCAGGAAGTTTCGCCGAACTCATCTTCGTTGTGTTCCTCTGGGGAGTTAGTGGCGGGCTTGTCATGATCATGTCTCGTAGCATCATGCAGGAACAGGCTCCGGCCGAACAACGAGGCCGTATCATGGCGTTCTTTTCGCTTTCGTTTATGGGTGCTGGCCTGTTTGGGTCTCTGTTGAATGGTTATCTTGTAGAAATTTTTCGCGCTGAAGGTGCTCTGCTCTTTGCAGCATCAGGCATTATGCTGGCAGTGGTTCTGATACGTGTCACGTCCTCCATCTGGCACCTTGAAAGCCACTCGAGTTAGGTCTAACGCTGTCTATCTCATTTGCTATTCTGCGAGGACAATACGTCTTAACATAAGATCAATCATCAACAACTCAGGGAACGGGGAAGATGGCAAATATTGTCATATGTGCAGATGGAACCTGGAACCGACCCGAGGATGACATCGAGAAAAGTTTTCCGAGCAATGTCCTTAAGCTCGCGAGGTCGATAGCGCCCGGCTCCGGTGAAAAGAAACAGCATGTGTTTTATGACTGGGGCCTAGGCTCCTACCATAGCGGCGTCATTGCCGGTGCCACGGGTCGCGGCATCCACAAGAATATCCTCGACGGATACCGATACATAGTCCAGAACTACGCGTCCGGTGATCGGATTTACCTGTTTGGCTTTAGCCGCGGTGCTTACACTGTCCGGGCTCTATGCGGCCTGATCAACAATTGCGGTATCGTTAAACGCAACGACGCCAACCTGATTAGCCGCGCCTGGGGGATTTATAAGAGCCCGTCAAACAAGAATCATCCTGACGGTGACAATGCGAAGGACTTTCGCAAGTTTCACTGCCACCGGTCCAGAAATGTTCACTTTGTTGGGGTCTGGGATACCGTAGGTGCTCTGGGCATCCCCATCAGCATTATGGGTTTACTTGATGGCAACGATGAGTTCTACGATACAAAAATGGGTGGCAATGTGAAGTTTGCCCGACATGGATTGGCTATTGATGAAAAACGCGAGGACTTTAAACCTACCATCTGGCGTCCAAGAACAGGCGTAAATCTGAAACAGGTCTGGTTCTGTGGGGTGCATGCCGATATTGGTGGTTCATACCCGCCAGGTAAGGACGGCAAGTCAGTGTCTGATATCGCTCTTGGATGGATGATGGACGAGGCTCTCGATGCGGGTCTGATCCTGGAGCCGCATTTGAAAGCGGCGCTTTCAGATGGGGCTGGTGCGCGGTTACATGAGTCCAGGCGCAAGTTGTTCCGCTTCAAGGCTCGGTTGAACCGTCCTATCGAACAGGAAGGCATCGACACGCTTATTCATCCAAGCGTCAAGGAACGCTACGAACGCGAATCCTCCTATCGCCCCGAAGAACTCGAAAAGCTGGTCAATTTGAGGGGTTGGCCACAACTGAATGTCGGCACTTAAGATTCAGGTTATGCACCGTCAACCGCAGCTTTTGCGCGACGTACTTAACAAAATTATACCGCTCATGTCACCCGTCAAAAACCTCGATATGAGGTTACATAAACACTCTATCACTATGTTTTATATCATTTTTATATTACTTTTTATCTGGGCCACATGACCGACAGAGCTTTGTGCAGGCTTTATGACTTCCAGCAGGCCCCTCGTATCATTATCGTCAATACATAGTATCGAGGTAGATGAGCGGACTATCTCGATCAGCCTTCGCCGCCCTCATCGACGAACATGAAGGTTTCCAGCTCCTCGATCGTCATTGATTGCTCTTCAATGATGGTCTTCATGATATCGCCGACGGTAATCATTCCAACCGGCCCCTGTCGGTCAACAATGGGGAGGTGGCGGATTTTTTTTTGGGCCATGAGACTCATACAACGATCCAGAAGAGTGCTTTCTTTGGCGAACACTACTTCCTCTGTCATGATCTCGGACACCAGGGTGGCCTTACTGGACTTGTCATTTATAACGACGCTCCTCGCATAGTCACGCTCGGAAATGATGCCTGCAAGCTTGGAGCTATCGCTAGTCACTATCAGTGCACCAATGTTCTTTTCCGACATCAGCACAACCGCGTCGTAAACACTGCTGTCTGCGCTGATCGTCCAGACATTTCGCCCTTTGTGATCAAGAAGTTCACTTACTATACTCATTGGGTAACCCTTCGTTGTGAAGTTAGTTTAACCATAATATGGTTTTATGCGATTTGCCATAACCACCTCAGAACACCATTCTTCCGAGGCTTTCTGCCACACAGACGGGTTTATCTGTCCCTTGCGCCTCAACGACAACTTCATTCATGGTTTCCAGCATGCCACCCTTAATCTCAACTCTTTTCAACGTGCTGGTCGCACGAACCTTGGTACCAACAGGCACGGGTGAAGGAAACCTGATGCGGTCAAACCCATAGTTAATGCCCAGCTTTTGGCCTTCAAGTTTTGGACCCTCTGCAACGGATGCCATAGGCAGATGCCCCATAATCGCCAGGGTAAGATTGCCATGCGCAATCGGTGCGCCAAACGGGCTCTCTTTGTTCGCACGATCAACATCCACGTGTATCCACTGGTGGTCCATCGATACATCCGCGTAATCGTTGATTCGATCCTGGGTGACCTCGAACCATTCACTTCGGGAGGTTTGTTCACCTACTCTGCCCTGCATTTGCTCATAAGCGGTTTCAAGTACGCTTGACATATCTTGCTCCTCTGACTCTAGTGGTTTTTAACGGTTATACCTTGACCGATTTACGCAACTCAAATTTTAAAACTTTACCGGTTGCATTGCGCGGCAATTCATCAACATACACCACGTGTCCTGGTTGTTTAAACCGTGCCAGTTTTGGCCTGCAGTGTTCAAAGATGGTTTCAGCAGACAGCGTGGCTTGTTCCTGCAGTGCCACTACGACACAACCGATTTCACCCCATCTTTCGTCCGGCACGCCAATGACCGCCACCTCACGAATCTCAGCCAGTTCATAAAGTACATTTTCTATCTCGGCAGGGTATACATTCTCACCACCCGAGATATACATGTCTTTCAGACGATCTTCTACATAAACAAATCCTTCCGAATCGCAGGACCCAATGTCACCTGTTCGAAGCCAGCCGTCCACGAAGGTTTCTTCGTTCGCGTCTGGCCGTCGCCAGTATCCCGGCGTCACAATGGGACCCCTGGTCCAGATTTCACCGGATTCACCAGGTGCGGCTTCGGAACCATCTTCCTTCATTATTTTAAGTTGAGTGTGTTTCAGTGGTTTACCTGCTGAACCCACCCTCGCAGGCACATCGTCGTAACCCAGCACGCAACAACTCGCCGTGTTTTCTGTCATGCCGTAGCCTTCCTGAATAACAACACCACGTTTGTGCCACCAGTTAACCAGTGCTTCGGGGACCGTCTCAGCACCTGCAAGGCAAACTTTTAACCTTGAAAAATCGGCATCCTTGTTTTTAGGGTGGTCGCGAAGTGCATTGAAAATCGCGGGTACGCCAAGAAAATGGGTGACGTTTAAATCCGGATCGCTCATCGCATCCAAAGTTGCGCCCGGATCGAATGACCGGGTAATGACTGCAGTGCCACCTGAAAACAAAGCCGGGCAGGTAAACACCTGCAATCCTCCGATATGAAATAGCGGCATGACGGCAAGGCTGACCATATCTTGCGCGCAATACAGACTTGCAAGGTTGTACTGCGCAAAAAGCATCATTCCGTGGGTGATAATGACGCCTTTGGGTAATCCTGTTGTACCCGATGAATACATTAACATGCACTGATCATCCGGCATCAGTTCAACCATCTCATTTATCGGTGCTTGATCCGCGATCGCTGCTTCAAACGCAGACTCCTCCCCCACACCGGTAGTTTCAACAACATGTGAGATCGGCACTGTTAGAGCGTCAACGGTATCCTGAAGCTCTTGGTCATAGATAAGCACATCAGGCTCTGCATTACCGATGATGTAATCAAGCTCACCCGCGGTGAGCCGAAAATTAAGCGCGAGGTGCACCGCACCGAGGCGCCATGTCGCAAATAGGATATCCATCGTATCGCTGGAGTTAGGCGCCAGCACACCGACCCGGTCGCCTTCTCTAACACCCAGGGACTGCAGCCACGCTGCCACCCTGCCTACCCGGTCATGCATCTGACCGTATGTCTGGGTTCGGCCGGACGGCAACTCGATCATCGCGATATTATCGGGCTGGTTATGAGCGTTATGGCCTATCCAGTCTATTATCATCCCATGCATTGCTGATCATTCCTTTGGTCCAATGTGTAAGCTAGCCCAAAAGCTGGTGTGCCCGCAACTTCTCGCTGTGAATATGCAGCCTCCAGGGACAAACCTCTCTGACCTTAATCTCAGCCACGCTGGGGGCAACAAAGCATACAACCAAGTTTCCAGCGAACCCTAAAAAAGCTTGCGCATTACAGAAATTGAGAAGAGCAGGAACATTGCAGAAGCCCGAGCACAAGCCCGAACAAAAAGCCGAGTAAACCTCAGTAAATACAAAACCTACCCAATAAAGCAATTGCAAACGCAATTGATAGTCATTACCTGATCACACCATAAACCCGGGTAGGTTTAATCCTCAGAATGACTCGCTGTTGACTTTCCAGCCAGCCCTCAAAGTCCTCCGGTTCATCAAACCCGGTGTTCTGTATGTTGTTGAACACTAACCGCGTATTGCGCACTAGGTTCTCTTTTTCGACCGTCACGTCCCCTTCTATCGAAACGAAGTTAAACGGTTCTTCATTGGGGACGATACAAAGATTAGCGCGACTGTCTTTTTCAAGAGTCTTACTCTTGAATGCCGTTCCAGGCGTACTCACGACCAACTCATCACCATCACGTGCATAGGCAACGACTGAAGAAACCGGGCTACCACTTTTGCGCAGCGTAGTTAGTACTGCCCAACGGCATTCACTGATAAACTGATCGAACACTTCGTTATCGGAAATCATGCTGTTTACCTTAATGCGGAGTGGGTAGTCATAATGCCCGACAATAAACGGAGATCCTATGCCCAAATTAACCAGCCACGAACAAACATCTTTCCTAGAGACACCCGGCATTTTGATGCGAATTTCCTGCGTGCGCCCTGACGGCAGCCCGCTGGTCACTCCTATCTGGTTTGTGCTTCATGAAGATAGCATCTGTTTTACACCAAGGGCACAGTCAGAATGGTTTGGTTGCCTGCGTCATGACCCCCGTGTTGCACTTTGTATCGATGAGCAAGAGTTGCCGTACCGAAAGGTGATTGTCGAAGGTGCCGCTGAATTGGTCCACGATCTTGGCGAAGATGACGCCTGGCGTGATCTTTACCGAAGCATTGCACAGAGATACGTGCCTGCAGATGCCGCCGAGGATTACGTCCAAAATACAATCGACCAGGCTCGTGCTCTGTACAGATTACCCCTGGATAAAAGCGTGGTTAAAAGCTGGCGTATGCCTATAGAGGGTGAATCACAAACAGGTATCTGGCACCAGCGTTACTATGCACCGGGCACAAAATTCTCAGAAACTTGAATCGATAACATGGTCATTTTCAGATAACTTTCTAAACACCAGCAACCGGTTATTGGCTGGCATCGGAAGGTCTTCAATCAGTTCCAGAAGGCGTGTTCTGGCCTCATCCTGGACGAGTTCAATGTCACGAATACCACTGAGCACGTCGCGGGACTTGAGCCATTCATCAAACTCTGCATTAGATTCTGTTGTAAATGCGCCTTTGTACTTATAGGGTCCGTAAAGAATAAACAAACCATCGTCATCAAGCAGTTTAGCTACTCCAGCCATCATAGGGGGTATTAAATCTGCGGACATGATGTGCATCACGTTGGCGCAAAATACCGCGTCGAAGCGCCCGGTAACATCGAACTGGGCAACATCCAGGTAGAGGGGCTTTTCCAGTCCTGCAAGTGAGATTCCTTTCAGGTTTCGTTCTAAAGGGCCAAAGTAAGGTTCCTTATCGGCTGGTTGCCAGTTGACCTCTTTTAACTGATTTACAAAATGCACCGCATGCTGGCCTGAACCACTGCCGATTTCCAGCACCCGCGCACCAGGCATTAATAGCCACTTCAACTCATCGGCAATGAACTTTTGGTTGTTTTCCGCAGCATTATTGAAGAGCTCAAAGTTGGCGCTGACTTCATTTCCCATTTATGACACACTCGCTACCTGTCGAAGTTTTAGTCAGTAACCTAATCATCATTCATACCAAAGGAGAGCAAACATGGCCGCTTACTTTATCGCACAATACACCGTAAATGATCCGGGTCTTTACGCAGAGTACTCCGCAGGCGCTGGACCAACGCTCGCGGCGCATGGTGCAGAGCTCGTCGCTTTCGACGTTGCCTCTGAATCTATAGAAGGCACCTCGCCGGGTCCTCAGACCGTTGTCATCAAGTTTGAAAATACTGAAAAAGCGAAGGCATGGTATAACTCGGATGACTACCAGGCCGTTGTAGGAAAGCGTTTGGCAGCTACCGAAGGCTTCTCGGTTATCTCGCAGTCTATGAATCCAGGTGGCTAACAACCAACCGGGCTTTGCAACATAAAGTTAAAAGTTATACGGGACGCAGGGGATTAGAATATAACCCCCTCGGTCCCCTTTTTACGCTCGCCAGACGCGCTTGTTTACTGAGCCAAACATTTCTGATAATTCGACCCGTGTGGGAGTCAGCTTCACGGCCACATAGTTGGGATCGGTGGGGCCACCCGGGAAAAAACCCTTTAGGTCATAGTCAAGTGCCTCCCAAGCGCGGGCACGACTAGCGTCGTCCACCAATAATTTTGCGTTACCGCGACACATGATATGAATGAAGTTTGGCGGTGAAACCTGCCACTGAACATCAACCACCGGATTGCTTGCCATCTGCTTTGCTTTAGGCGTGCTCGGTCCTGTCGCCAGCCAAAGTACGTCACCTTCCCAGGTGGGGTGAACCATCCGAACTCTCGGCCCATTTTGACTCTGGGTAGCCCAGGCACTCCAAACGGCTGCCGCACTTGCTTTGCCTACCTCCTCGAAAAATGCATCCTTTTCAGCTGCGGAGACATCAACCATGTTTAGGGCCTCTGTTTATAGTTAACGTGCAATTGTGGTAAACCTCGCAGGATGAAACTGGGATCTGCTACCGGGCGGCCCTTCGATGGATCCAGCTGAAAATCAGTGAAATGTTCTACCAGCTGATAAAACCCAATATTCAGTTCCTGCCTTGCCAGCGGCGCACCAATGCAGTGATGTACCCCGGAGCCAAACGCCATCTGCATACCGGCTTTCTCACGATCAACATCGACAGAATCAGGGTTAGCGAACTGTCGCTCATCTCGATTAGCAGCGCCGTAGCGCAACATCATCATGTCGCCCTTTTTCAACGGATAGCCGCCTAATTCCGTGTCTCTTGCCACTAGCCTGGGTAGCCCCTGCACCGGTGCTTCAATCCTCAGTACTTCCTCGATGAAAGTCTTGACCCGTTTCTCGTCGCCGCGAATTTCTTCCTGTATAGCGGGATTGTCACAGAGCGCCAACATGCCCCAGCCAAAGGTGCTGGTCGTTGTTTCATGACCGGCTACCAAAAACTGGTTAAGAACTGACAGAATTTCGCCATGGGTCAATTGGCGATCCACTACTTCCAGCTTTGAATTCGCCAGAATCGTAATCATATCTTCTCTGGGTTCAGCCCGTCGGGCTTCGATCAACTTGATCAGTAGCCTTTGCAGGTCCAGACCCAGTTGCATCCTGTGTATCAATATTTCCGGTGGAACCGGGGCCATTTTCAGGCCAGCAGCTGCCGCTGCTGCCGCTTCATAGAAAAACCCGCGGTCTTCATCAGGAATACCCAATCGGTCCGAAATGATTTCCAGAGGAACAGGGCCTGCAAACAGGCTCATGAAGTCTGCTGCTGTTGTTCCTTTCATCGCATTGATGTTTTTGTTGATGACGGCGCGAACACTGTCTTCGCTTTTCCTGACCTGCGAGGCAGTAAACAGTTTTGATACCAGGGATCTGTATTGCGTATGTTCGGGCTCATCGAGGGTCAACATGGTCGGAGGTATCTCGACCATTTGCTCATTGATGGCCATGGCTTCTGCCTGCTGCTCTTCCGAGAGCGTCATGAACATCATTTGCTGCGCGCCGCCGAGAAACTGATCGTACTTTGAGGAGAAGTCGTCTGTCCGCTTAATAGCCTCACGCAATAAGTCATAGCGTGTGACAACATGGAGATTCATTTCCGGCATGAAGTGGACCGGCGCCTCGTCCCGCAATTTTTTATAGGCCGGGTATGGATCGATCAGGTTTTCTGGGCTAAATAGTTGGATAGATGATTCGCTCATGATCGATAATTCCTGTCGAATTGGCACAAGAAGGTAGCCTACGGCGGCGCGGATAGACAGTCAAGATTGACCGTTTTAGGCAGGCACTGGAATTATCATCCCGCTCATATCACCTTTACCTTCGTCGTCGTAAAGGACGTTGTAGGTTCGCCTTGTGAATAGCCATTTGCCATCAATACGCTGGTATTTATCGGCATAGGTACCGATGTTAAATCTGCCGCTTTGCGAACCCTGGGGCCTAAGATGCTCTGCGAGATACCATCTGCCAGTGGCAGAAGCACCATCGATTTCAAGCGTGCCCTGGTAAACCAGTTGGACGACGAACTCGAAACCGTTCATCGCGTTGTTCCACATATCCACTACCGCATCCTTACCGCTAATCTCATTACCCATCAGGTCCCATACACCGTCCTCAGCCCAGGTACTTGCCCATAAAGGCCCGTCACGGCGATTAACGGCATCGGCATAGGCTGCCACCAGATGCCTGATCGCTAGTTCATCTTCCGCAGGGTTACTCATCAGTCATGCTCTTTTTGACGGTTGATCGGCCTATGTCACTGACATCAGCAAACATCGAGTTTAGTTGGGTCTTAAGCCAGGGAATCATTTTATTCGGGATAGTACCGTCAGTGATCCCCCGATTAGCCATGCCTTCAAGCAGAAACATTGTCAGCAGGTTTGCTATGTCGAAATCTTCAGATTGCGCCAGGTCGGGAAATAGACTCGCGGCAACCTTGGCCCATGATTTATCCAGTTCCTGATGGTCCAGTGCCATGGCTTCCTGGAGATCATCATCGGTTCTCGCAGCAACGCGCAGCTCGTGGAAGATAGTAAACAAAGGGGAGTGAAGTTGTAGCCAATAGGCGTCAATCCCCTCATTGACCCGGGTGTATTCAGCGCCTTCATTTACCTTTAGTTCCTGCTCTTCAAATAGCTGCAGTCTCTGGACGT
The DNA here is from genome assembly GCA_937775265.1 of uncultured Pseudomonadales bacterium. Taxonomy (GTDB): domain Bacteria; phylum Pseudomonadota; class Gammaproteobacteria; order Pseudomonadales; family Azotimanducaceae; genus UBA9659. The sequence continues at coordinate 50,979 of CALKBV010000018.1, read as the reverse complement.
TCAGGTGCCTGACTGCTGCGCGAACAAGATGCAGCCTGGATGGAAAATGATACAGCATCGCACCACGAGAGACCCCTGCCCGCTTGGCCACTTTTTCAGTGGTAGTGGCTCGGTAGCCCAGATCATAAAAGCAGGCCAGAGCACCCTCTAAAATGGCAGCGCGAGTGTTCTCGCTTTTGGTTTGCTGCCATGTCTTGTCGCGGCTATCTGCTATCTCACGAGATTTCTGTAGGGTCATGGACTTGTTTTTTTAGTCTACAATCTGTTTTTATACTACCCCGTTTGACCATCGCAGTCATCTTACTAAGAGGTTGCACTATGACTACTCCAAACATTTTGCTCGTAACCAAAGGTCATCCGTTCGAACGTGATGCATTCTTTGGCATGTTTGATGATATAGATGTGAATTGGACACACGTTGAACAACCCGCTGCCCGGGAGTTCTTCAACACAGAACTTGCCGCCGACTATGACGCGCTGGTGATGTATGACATGCCTGGCATTCAATTTGGCGAGGACGGACCTGTAATAGAAACACCGAGTGACGGCTACAAGAAAGGTTTCTTGGATCTTCTTGAATCAGGAAAAGGCATGGTATTTATGCACCATGCTATTGCTGGCTGGCCAGCATGGGAAGAGTATGCTGAAATTATCGGCGGCAGGTTTCTTTACCTGTCTGACACCCTAAGGGGAGAAGGTCGACCCGACAGTGGCTACAGGCACAAGGTTGAGCACACTCTTAGCGTTTTGGAGAACCACCCTATTACCAGTGGATTACCGGCTGAATTCCAGATGACTGATGAGCTGTACCTTTCCGAAGTATTTACCGACAGCATCGAACCACTACTAACAAGCAGCTACGATTTCACTCGTGACAATTTTTATTCAGCGACCAAAGCGGTAAAAGACGGAAGGATGTTCGACAACGAAGGCTGGGAACATCCGGATGGCTCTAACATTGTTGGCTGGGTGAAGCACTATCGCAATAGCCCGATTGCCTACATGCAGGGCGGCGATGATCCTGAAGCATACTCGTCCGCGCATTATCGTCAGCTAATACAGAGCACAATCCAATGGGCCGCAAGCGATGCTGCACTAGACTGGGCGCGGCTGCGGTAAATTGTTACTGAAATTTGTCGCGGCTACAGCGGTTAAAAATTTCCTCGCCGCGAGCAAAAGGATCTGGAAACATTTCCCGCAGGTCTTTGGACCTGATCTCTAGGCTGACATCCTTTCCTGATTGACAAATTTGCTCAAGATCTTTCTGACGTGCTTCTCCTTCACCAAGGCAGCAGCGACCGTCCACAGCTGCAGTAATATAATCCATCCCCGTCATTTCGCTCGAGTCCTGGTAAAAGTCGCAAGCCTGTAGGTATGGGTATAAGGAAGACTCAAGATCCGGCAGTGGATTACCCGCCCGATTAATATGCATCAGGTCTATCAGAATACCTGCCGTAGAGTGATTCACTGATTCTACAAACGACTGCGCAGCATCCAGATTCTTGATGTTGGTAAATTCTCCAAATTCCAGACAGATTCGAATGCCATCACCGGCTCGCTCACAGATATCCCTGAACTGATCTACGGAAGCTGTCAGGTCCTTATGACGAGAAACAACCAGTACATTGCGTGCGCCAAGTTCCAACCCAACGTCGACGATCAGTTTGTGCTCGTCGCTCGCCTGGCCGCCCCCTTCCAACCAAATTACCTCGACATCAACCAGACTAATACCGGTCTCGGCGAGGCTCAACCGCGTTTTGGAGAGAGCGTTGCTACTCCATGTCGTCGCTGGCTCCACCCACATACCAGATGACAAAAATCCCGCTTTCTGCGCAATTCGGGGAATATCCCATGGCATGGCGTCCGGCACACATCCGGCAGCCAGAGCCCACATAGCCTGAGTATCTCCCGTCATTTGGTCGTCCTCTATGGTCATTTAGCGTATTGTGTCAGAATTCGCCGAAGCCGTCCGTTAAATAACAGTCTTGACTGACGGTTTTAGCTTCCCTACGCTTGTGCATCTAATCTGGCGCTGCGTGCCATACTATTTATTCCTATGAGGAGAGAACCGTGGATCTACAATTAAAAGGACAAAGTGCACTGGTAACAGGTGCAACTAAAGGCATTGGTCGCGCAACTATTGAGGCGCTTTCTGATGAAGGTTGCAACATTGCGTTTTGTGCACGAAATGCAGACGAAGTCGCTGCTACTGTTGACGCTATTTCTGCAAAGGGCGTGAAAGTTTGCGGCAGGGTTGTGGATGTATTCGACGGCGATGCATTCAAAGCATTTATCAATGAAGCTGCAGCCGAACTGGGCAGCCTTGATATTATGGTTTCAAATGTATCCGGTGGTAATGCACCTGGTGATGAAGGATGGAAGAGTCAGTTCGAAGGCAACATTCTTACAGCCGTTCATATGGTCGAAGCAGGCGGACCGCATCTTGAGAAATCCAGCAATGGCAACATTGTGATGATTTCAACTACTGCTGCTGTTGAGCAGTTCATGAGCGCTGGCCCTTACAACGCAATGAAAGCTGCCCTGCTGAACTACTCCGGCGCACTTGCACACGAACTCGCACCTAAAGGTATCCGAGTCAATTCTGTCAGCCCAGGCCCAATCTTTATCGAAGGCGGCGCATGGGACATGATTAAGCAGAATATGGCTGCACTTTATGACTCTACTGTGGCTCAGATTCCACTAGGTCGTATGGGAACAGCTGATGAAGTAGCTGCGCAGATTACACTGCTCGCAAGCCCAAGAGCTGGATTCACTAGCGGTACCAACGTTGTTATCGATGGTTCGTTCACGAAGCGCATCCAGTACTAAGACCAATTAGACAATAGCTAGAAGGAAAAGGTTATGGCTGATAAGAAAATCAACGCTTACATGGTTGCCGCCGGAATGTATCACGATATTGATTATGCCCGGCTCGAACTACTGAAACTGCTTGCTGAACACGAAAATATTCGTACGAAGGTCGCGTGCGACTTCAGTGATATCGAAGGTATCCAGGCAAGCGATTTTCTTATCACCTACACCTGCAATCTAATACCGAGTGAAGAAGAACAGAAAGGACTCAGGGAATACCTTGCAAACGGCGGCAAATGGTTCGCACTTCACGGAACCAATTCTATTCTTGAATTTACCGCTGATGGCGTAGATGCACCTGAGACAGCACCAGAGTTTATGGATGTCCTGGGGGGCCAATTCATGGCGCATCCCCCTATCCAACCGTTTACCGTTAAAACAGAAGCTCATGACCATGAACTCGTCAAGGGTGTCGGCGAATTCGATACCGACGACGAACAATACCTCTGCAAGATGCATGGTGAACACGAGCTCCTGATGTATAGCGAATTCACTGGGACTTGTGACGGTTGGATTAACTCCGACTTTAACAACGAAGACAAACGAGCGATTTACTACATCAAGAAGACTGGTGATGGGGAAGTGCTGTATTTGAACCTCGGCCATTGTCGTGGGCATTATGACATGGAGCCAGTCGTCGACTACTACCCGGAGATCGAGCGTGGCTCTTGGGAAAAACCCCAGTACTACGAACTGCTGCGTCGTGGCATTCGTTACTGTGCAGAAAACTAAAAGCTTCAAACTAAAAAAACACCAATTTGTAAAAGGTACTCAAGGGCTGCTATCGCGGCCTTTTTTTTGCGCTACACCCTGAACTCGCTCTTCTCAATTCGAGTTTTATTCCATCATCCCGAGCGAAGTCGAGGGATCTATGGTTCAATCTACACAAACTCAATCTAAGGAAACATCATGTCCAATTCAGATATCGTCATGTCTTTCATAGACGCTTGGAACACCATGGACTGGGACGCGGCGGCTGACCTTTTATCCGATGACATCGTCTGGGATAACGTCCCGATGGCAACAATGGAAGGAAAAGCCGTTGTCGATGCTGCCATGCGCGGCATGGCACCAGAGGCTGTCGACTGGGTGGTCCTGTCCATTGCAGAAAACGGTAACAAGGTTCTGACAGAACGAATCGACAACTTCGACATGCCCGGTGGCAAGCGAGTTGAACTTCCGGTAATGGGTACTTTCGTGATCACCGCTGGCAAAATTAGCCTCTGGAGAGACTACTTCGACCTCGCGTCATTTACCTCACAAATGGCATAACCCAACCCACCTCTTTAAAGGGGCTCAGAGGGAATTAAAGTCTAATTCCCTCCGAGCACTTGAGAAATTGCGCCCCGACTAAAAAAACCACTCTTGAAGGTTTTGGGGGAGCTGCTACTCTTTAGCGGCCTACAAAAAGATAATAAATCGAGATAGGGATTGTGACAGTGACGACACACAAATTTTTTCTGGTTTCTACCACGGTTACTGCGCTGTTGAAGCCACAGCGTATACAGAAGGTCCTGCCTAAAATTGGCTATTCCTGCTAACTTTCGTCACATCAAAGAGGACGCGGCATAAAACATGAGCACTGAGCAACACCTACTGCTGGTCAGGCACGGTGAAACCCAAGGCAATCGAGAACAGATTGCCCATGGCCAAACTGAATCCCCCCTAAACGAACACGGCATAAAACAGGCTCAGAGCACAGCGGAAATGTTGCTGGACTGGGAACGAAACTACGACAGGGTCTACTGCAGCCCACTGTCACGTGCCCATGATACGGCCAAGGCAATTTCCGACGCCCTGGGACTGCCTCTCAGCGTCCATTCTGGATTGATAGAAAGCAATCTGGGTGACCTTGAAGGTGTGACCTACAAGGAACTCCACGAGTTCGGTTATGCAAAGCATTCCATCCTGGATGACGACTTTACCGGACATAATGGCGAATCGCCGCGAGCAGTTGCAGATCGAATTGAAAAATCATTACTCGAAATTCGTGCACTTCACCCTAACGAGAACCTGATCATCGTCAGTCACGGCGGCGCAATCGCTCACCTGATTGCTCGACTGATGGGTAGCAAACCAGCATTCGGCCCTCAGTTCATTATGCATAACGCAGCCATCACCGAGATTATTTTTCCAGAAGACTCGGACCCAGAGATTATTGTACTGAACCACCACGAACATCTACCTGCAGAATTCAAAATTGACCCAACACAAGTCGATTCCAACAATAACCGCCCGCCACTGACAGTCGATGATCTGACACTTGAATGGTTGCAAGCAGCGATGGCAGCTCATCTTAACGGCGCTACATTATCAACTTTTGAGCCCAAGATTATCGGTGTGGGTGAAGGGTTCATGGGTCAACTGGCACGAGTAGCACTGTCGTACAACGAAGAAGCGGCTGGTGCACCCACTAGTCTCGTAGCAAAGTTCGCATCAACCAAACAGGAAACGCGAGATATGGCGGCTGATCAAAAGCTGTATCAGAGAGAAATAGGCTTCTATAACGATATTGGCGATAGAGTAGGCGTTCCTATTGCCGAATGTTATTACTCAATCTATATCGAAGAGTCCAACCACTTTATCCTGCTGCTGGAAGACCTTGCCCCCGGTGAGCCCAGCGACCAGGTGATCGGCACAGACAAGGAAACCTCGAGGGAAGTCATAGAGCAATTCGCCCGGCTTCACGCCAAGTGGTGGAACAACCCCGAGTTGGAACAATACGAATGGGCAAAATGGTTAATTACTGCAATGCCTATGGAGCAAGGGCTTGAACTACTGAAACAAAGCATGATCGAGGACGAGGAAACCGGTAAGTTTGATGCTTACCCAGAGCTTAAACGGCTCATGCCGCTACTCGGACCATTGTTCAAATTTGACCCCGCGCCACCATTCCCTTTTTCGTTGACCCATGGTGACCTTCGTTCAGACAATATCATCAAACCATCCGCAGAAGGTGGTCGCTTTGCGATAATCGATTGGCAACTCTCAGGCATTGGTGATCCGGTCAATGATATCGTCCGATGGATGGTCCAGAGTATTTCCATTGAAGATCGCAGGGAAACGGAACAAGAACTGCTAGGGCTTTATTATGAACGACTGGTTGAGTATGGCGTGAAAGGTTACAGCTACAAAAAATTCATCAACGCTTATCGTACAAACCTTGTTGTCGTGCAACTGATGTTCTCTATGTCTATGGATTCTGTAGACCAGTCGTCCGAGCGGGCACAAGCTCTGTTTCATCAGTTTTATTCTCGCCTCGACGCAGCATTGGTAGATTGGGAAATAGAAAAAACATTGAAAGTACTCCCCATCATCTACCCCTTTATAAAGATGATGCTAATCGTACAAAAAGCATTTAGACGGAAGAAGTAAGCCTTTGAAAACAACCGATAGTCGTAACAACAGCCTAAATAGCAGCACTTAGGAAACAGTAGTGGTAATATACGCGGCCTTTCCAGCTCTTGAGTAAAACAGAAAATGTCCGTCTCGACCGATGACCTGCGCATCCAGGAAACGCAGGAACTAATCTCGCCGGAAGAACTGATTGCTGTCCTGCCCGTCTCTGAGACAGTCAGCAATACCGTCAGTGTCGCCCGCCGTTCAATTCACCATATTCTCACTGGCGAAGATGACCGCCTTCTAGTCGTCGTTGGCCCCTGCTCCATCCACGACCCTGAGTCAGCGATGGATTATGCGACTCGCCTGAAAGCACTTAGTGAGAAGTTATCAGACAACTTGCTTATCGTGATGCGGGTCTATTTTGAGAAACCCCGGACCACCGTTGGCTGGAAAGGCCTGATTAACGACCCTGACCTGGACAATAGTTTCCAGATTACCAAAGGGCTTCACCTGGCCCGAAGACTCCTGCTGGACCTTGGCGAAATGGGAATACCCTGTGGTACCGAATACCTGGACCTGATCAGTCCGCAGTATGTGGCCGATTTGATTTCCTGGGGAGCGATCGGCGCGAGAACAACCGAGAGCCAAACGCATCGGGAACTTTCCTCTGGGCTGTCATGCCCGGTTGGATTCAAGAACGCAACCGATGGCGATATCCAGGTAGCAGTAGATGCAATCAACTCAGCATCTCAACCACATCATTTTCTGTCAGTCACCAAGGGTGGCCGATCGGCTATTTTCAAAACAGCCGGTAACGAGGACTGCCACATTATCCTTCGTGGTGGTAAACACCCGAACTACGACATGTTCTCCGTCGAAGATGCATCGGGCATGCTGGACAAGTCGGGCTTACCCGTTCGAATCATGATCGACGCCAGCCACTCCAATTCACGAAAAATTCCAGCTCGCCAGATCGAAGTCGTTCAAGACATCGCGACCCAGGTCAGCAGGGGGAACGCCGGGATCATGGGCTTGATGATAGAAAGCCATCTTGTCGAGGGACGCCAGAATGTCGTTGAGAGCCAGCCCCTGACCTATGGGCAGTCGATCACTGATGCCTGTATTTCATGGGACGACACCGAGACAGCCCTTTTTTCACTGGCAGAGGCCGCAGCAAAGAGACGCCAGTAATTGCTGTCGTGTTTGGGTAAGCGATATTTTGGTCTAACAATAGGCTAGAGACCCGAGGCTGTGCGAAAAATATATCTGGAACATAACGACTGATTCGATGGGGCTTTTACCACTCATATCAATACTGGTACTAGCGGGGTGCGTCGCTAGCGCCCCTAATCTTGATAGTTGGTCGCAGACTGGCGATGCAAACTGGATTTCAACTGCCGGCATTACCAAAAGCACCAATCAATCCGGCACCGGCTTCCTCGTATCAATCGAGCAGTATGATGATTTCGAACTGACAGTCGAATTCAAACCCGATGCAACGGTCAATTCAGGCGTACTCGTTAGATGCCAGGACCCTGAAGATATCGCCTTGAGTAACTGCTACGAGATCAATATCTGGGACCTGCACCCCAACCAGGATTACCGGACCGGTGCGATTGTCATCCACAGCATCCCTCCCTTCGTCCACCTGAACTCTGTGGGGAAATGGAATCAATATAGGATTATCGCGAGCGGAGATAAGCTCAGCGTCTGGCTGAACGAAGAATTGACCGCGGGGATGACGACTGCGGAATTCAGCAGAGGGCATATCGCATTACAAAGCGCTGGCGGTAAGGTTCAGTTCCGAGACCTTTCGATTAAAAAAATTACAGAATAAAACAATCCAGCCCAAGCTGGATTGTTTTATTCTGTTTGAATCACGTTAATTTGAAGTGCTCTAACGAAGAGCCCTTTTACGCCGGCCCCCTTGGGTAAAGTCATCCAGGGTACAGCACTTTGGCTTGAACGACTTAAGGTGCAACCAGCAGTTTGCCCATGTGACCACCGCTCATTAGGATCACGATAGCACTGGGAAAGTTATCCACGCCTTCAATCACATGCTCCGGCAGGTTGATCTTGCCTTCTTTGATCCAACCTGAAATGTCTTCTTCCATTTTAGGGAACAGCGCTGCGTATTGGTCAACCGTGAAACCAATCATTGAGGCATTACGCTCCGGAATCCGCAGGTAGAGTCTTGGGCCGGTGACGTGCTCCATGTCGTTATACTGAGAAATCGCGCCGCATATAACAACCCTTGCACCCTTGGCGATATTGTCCAGCGCAGCGTCCAGTACATCTCCACCGACATTATCGAAAAACACATTAATACCGTCCGGGGCCAGCGCCTTTAACCTCTCATTAAGGTCACCAGCCTTGTAATCTGCGGCATCATCACACCCGATGACATCCGTCAGGAACTTACACTTATCTGGACCTCCCGCAATACCGATGACTCTTGCCCCGGCGATTTTCGCAAGTTGACAGGCAATCGACCCAACAGCACCTGCGGCAGCTGAAACCACTACCGTATCACCTTCTTCTATCTTGCCGCAGACCAGCATACCCGCATAAGCCGTTAGCCCGGTCGTCATACCCAGGGCACCCAGGTAAGTTCTTGCGGGAACATCTGTCTCTTCTACCTTGCGCAGCATCGACGCGTTCCAGATGACATTAGTCTGTGCACCCATTGGACCAAACACAGCATCACCTTGGTTCAGTTCATCGCTGCGGCTGTCTACCACCCGGCCAATACCCAATGCCATAACCGGTGTACCCACATCCATTGTTCCATGCAACCCCTGCGGTCCATCCAGCGTGGTTCGGATAAACGCATCAATCGACAGATGCTCTACTTTTAACAGCACCTCTCCTTCCTGAAGCTCTGGCAACTCAGCTTCTTCAATCGAAAAATCCGCCTCAACAGGCTCGCCATCGGGTCTCTTCGTTAGTACTGCCTTTCGTGTCGTTGTCATTACATACCTCCTGATATTCGAATGACTTGACCCGTTACCCATTCGGATGCCGGTGCCAGTAAATATAGCGCTGCTGCGCCAAGATCCTCAGGTGTACCCAAACGCCCGGAAGGAAGCTTGAGTGATTTCTCAATCATCGGTAACTGTTCATCTGTGATGTTGAGTGCGGTCATCATGATCTCTGTAGGCACAAAGCCAGGCATAATGGCGTTTACCCTGATGCCCGGACCCAATTCTTTTGAAAAAGTCCGGGTAATCATGTTAACGCCAGCTTTGGCCGCCGCGTAGTGGCCGCTGCCTTCAATCACATCTTCAGCTGCGATGGAAGAAATATTCAGGATACGACCCTTGCCATCCATGTGTTTCGCTGCGACTCGCGTCGCTTCCCAGACCGCCGTCAGGTTAAGTGATAGCGTGTTATCCCACTCGTCGCGATCCAGCTCCAATAATGGCGCCTGAACCGCTGAGCCTCCTGCGTTATTAACCCACATGTCCAGTTGTCCAAATTCATCTATGGCACTCTGTGCCAGTTTATTAAGGTCTGCAGCGTTGGTGACATCCGCTGTGCAGGCTATCGCCCTGCCATTTGCAGCGACAATTTCAGACGCCACACGCTCGATTTCCTCAGTTCTTCTAGCTGCACAAACGACGGAAGCGCCGTAATCCGCGAGAACCTTGGCGACACCCTCACCAATACCTCGACCCGCGCCGGTGACAATCGCCACTTCCCCAGTGAGATCAAACAGACCTGATGACATACTATTCTCCTATGGTGTAATCTTTAAAAAACAGTCAGCTTTGTCGGTTATTAAACGGCCTGATGTATGACAAATCAACCGCAATAGGAGACACGAATGTCACGGGAACAATTAATCGAGATGGCCAAAATCAACATGGCTCATGGAGATGCTGGCACTATACCCCAGACTGACGATGTGCTTAAGGTTCCCGTGGGGAACTATTTCGAAACTGCGCGATGGCAGCAAGAGATAAACAAGATCTTCAAACGCGTTCCCCTCATGCTAGCAATGACCGCAGAATTGAAAGAACCTGGTGATTACAAGGCAATGAATGCAGGCGGCGTTCCCGTACTGATTTCGAGAACCGAAAATGGAGAGGTAAAAGCTTTCGTCAATATGTGTGCCCACCGCGGTGCGCAGGTCATGGATGAAGGCTGTGGCAACGCCAATCGATTCACCTGTCCTTATCATGCGTGGTCGTATAGCGGCGATGGAGCCCTGATTGGCATCTACGCGCCAAAAGACTTCGGGGAAATTGACAAAAGTCAGTACGGATTGACTGAACTCCCCTGCCTTGAAAAGGCAGGTCTTATCTGGGTAACAATCGATCCAAAATCAACACTGGATATTGCACTGTTCCTGTCTGGTTATGATGACCTGCTGGCGCACTTTGGTTTTGAGAAATGGCACCACTTCGCCAGTCAAGTCGTTGAGGGCCCCAACTGGAAGATCGCCTATGATGGATACCTGGACCTCTACCACTTACCGATACTTCACAAGGACACTTTTGGGTCTGACTTTCCGAACCAGGCAATCTACTACAGCTGGGGCCCACATCAGCGCGTAGCGGGTCCTATGAAAGGGATGGCGAAAATGCTGGGTGACTCGGAAGAGGATTGGCCAACGGAATACCTGACGGCAGGTGTATGGACGATATTCCCGCACATCTCCATTGCCGGTTTCGACGGTGGTGGCCGCGCCGTAATGTTATCCCAACTTTTCCCAGGAGAAACACCGGGAACCTCCTACACCGTTCAGCACTATCTGATGGCAGAGGAGCCCAAAGACGAAGCGACGGTAAAGGCTGCTCGCGATCAGCTGGATTTCTTACGTTATGTCGTAGCAGAAGAGGACTACGCCACGGGCCTGAAGCAACAGAAGGCCATGGAAACAGGCGCGAAAGAGCACGTATTGTTCGGGCGTAATGAAGCTGGCGGTCATAACTTTCACAGCTGGGTAGATACAATCCTTGAGACTTCAGATGAAGATCTACCGAAGCTTTTCCAGACAGGATAGTTTTGGCTGAGGGCTCTCTACCCCGCCCCGCTGAGGGCTCTCTACCCCGCCCCGCTGAGGGCTCTCTACCCCGCCTCGCTGAGGGCTCTCTACCCCGCCCCGCTGAGGGCTCTTTTCCCGCCTCGCTGAGGGCTCTTTTCCCGCCTCGCTGAAGGCTCTTTTCCCGCCTCGCTGAGGGCTCTTTGCAAATTGTGGGTGGCTGCTTCAAACTCGTTCGATAATCAACTAGGTAAGCAAAGACGATGACTGAATACCAACATATTATTGTGGATACACCCCTTGAAAGTGTTTCCCGCATCACCCTGAACCGTCCTGACTCCCGTAACGCACTTAATAACGTATTACGTGGCGAAATCTATAGCACCCTTGAGGCCAACGACAATAATGATGCCATTCGTGTGACTATCATTCGTGGTGCAGGCCAGGCGTTTTGCGCAGGATATGACCTAAAGGGAAACAGCGACGAAGATCGACCGTTCCATACAGCTGGCGGAGACGGCAGCTGGGCCCGGCACGTCGTAGAAGGTGCCTTCAGGGTTTGGGATCTTGCAAAACCGGTCATCGCACAGGTACATGGATACTGCCTAGCCGGAGGCACTGAACTCGCCACTTCCTGTGATCTGGTTTACGTCGCCGAAGATGCAAAGATTGGTTACCCCGTAGTTAGAAGCATGAGCCCACCGGACAACCAGTTTTTCCCCTGGGTGGTAGGCATGAGGAACGCTATGGAGATGATGCTTACCGGTGACGCAATCAGTGGCACAGATGCCGCGAACTACGGTTTTGCCAATCGGGCATTTCCGGTCGACGAGCTTGAAGCCGAGGTCATGAAAGTTGCCGCAAAGATCGCAAAGATCCCACCTGATATCGAGCAAATGAACAAGCGTGCCGTTCATCGGCAGATGGACTTGATGGGCATGAGAGCCGCGATCAGGCAAGGAACCGAGATACAAGCCCTTGCTTTCCACACAACGTCGACAAGAGCTCACTTCAAAGAACTCGCCGGCGGGTTGACGGACGCGCTGTCAAAAAGGGATGGCAAGTTTGGAGACTACAGAACGTCCGGCAAGGAAGATTAGGTGACTGGTCCTCTCTCAGACGTCACCATTCTTGATCTGACCAGTGTTATTTCCGGCCCCCTCGCCACCAGTATTCTGGGAGATCAGGGTGCACGTGTCATCAAGGTGGAATCACCCAATGGAGATTCCATGCGCATGGCAGGAGCCATCAACGGCGGAGTATCGAGCCTGTTTTCATCTATCAATCGAAACAAGGAATCTATTGCACTGGATCTACGTAAGCCCGAAGCAATAGAGATCATCAACAAAATTGCGGCACGGGCTGATATCTGCATACAAAACTACCGACCTGGCGTCGTTGAGAAACTCGGCATTGGTTATGAGCATCTGAAAAGGATAAACCCAGAACTAATCTATGCCTCCATCAGCGGTGTTGGCGCCGAAGGACCCTACTCTCGAAGGCGCGTCTATGACCCTGTTATCCAAGCTTATGCTGGATTCGCATCGGCCCAGACAACAAATGGTGAACCCGGTCTAATCAAAATGATGATCTGCGACAAGGTCACTTCATTGACCATGGCTCAGGCCATCACCGCAGCACTGTACGATCGAAAAAACACTGGTAAGGGTCAACACGTTGAAGTGTCCATGCTGGAAGCCAGCCTCTACTTTATTTGGCCGGATCGTATGCTCGATCAATCGTTTGTAGACAAACCAGACTCAGAAGGTAGCGATCTGACCGCGCTGTACCAGACTGTCCCTACCCTGGACGGCCATATTACGTTCATGACACTTCAGCTTGATGAGTTTCACGGCCTGGCGCGGGCAGTTGGCAAGCCGGAATGGGCAGAAGATCCCCGATTTCAGGAGCTGATGTCTATGTACGCTCATTACTCAGAGATCTACCAGGAACTACTCGCGCAGATTGGCACCTGGGAAACAGCGCCACTGGTGGAACGCCTGACCAAAGAAGATGTCCCCTTTGGTGTCGTGCTGGACCCCGACAACATATTGCTGGACCCGCAGATTCAGGCCCATCAAGTCATCAAGACCTTCGAGGACTCGATGGCCGGAAGCATGCGACACGTGAACCGCAGTTCGCGGTTTTCGAGCCACAATACCGGTATTCGCTCACCCGCACCCCGCCTCAGTGAGCATGCAAAGACTATCCTGACGGAGTTCGGCTACAGTAAGACAGATATTAAACCCCTTCAGTCAGCCGGAGTCATACTCTAATGCAGGCGGTCACCATGGAACGAGGTGTTCTGACGAAGATAGAACAACCTGACCCTGTCCCCCAACGAGGCGAAGTGCTGGTCAAAACCATCTCCTGTGGAATCTGCGGCAGTGACTTACATGCAGCACGACACACGGAAGATTTTGTGAACACCAGCAGGGAAGCCGGTGGGGCGTTCAAGCTAACGACATTCAACCCCGTCATATTGGGTCACGAATTCTGCGCCGAGGTCGTCGACTATGGGCCCAAAACAGAGCGCAGCGTCGCGCCGGGTCAACTGGTCTGTGCAGCGCCTGTTTTATTAAGGAAACCAATGGAACCGGTCGGATACTCCGACAAGATCCCCGGCGGCTTTGCGCAATATATGCTGCTCTCCGAATCATTGATTTTACCTGTCCCCTCCGGATGTAACGCAGACCTTGCAGCGTTGACAGAGCCTATGGCCGTTGGCCTTCATGCTGTTAACAAGGCGCGATTGTCAGCAAAAGAAACCATTCTGATTATCGGTGCAGGGCCTGTTGGCCTGGCGATCATAACGGCATTGAAACAGATTAATACCGGCCCGATTATTGTTTCAGACTTTTCACCGGCACGCAGACAACTGGCAGAAGCGATCGGTGCGGATATCGTGATCGACCCCTCGGATACCGACCCTTACCAGGAACCGGCTTTAAGAAAACGGGAGGGAGTGGTCATATTCGAGTGCGTCGGCATTCCTGGTATGATCGACCAGATCTTTCTCGGTGCACCAAAGAACGCGAAGATAATGATCGTTGGTGTGTGCCTGCAACAGGACTATATACGTCCACTCATCGCTATTAATAAAGAACTCAGCCTGCATTTCCTGCTGGGCTGGTCGATGGAAGAGTTTACCCAGAGCCTTCGCTACATCGCTGAAGGCAAATTCGACGTTGCACCGCTGATCACTGGTCGAACATCTTTAGACGGTGTTGCTTCGACCTTTGAATCTCTAGCGACCCCTAACGACCAGGCAAAAGTCCTGGTTAAACCCTGGGACTAAATCTCCCAGCCTATAGCTCCAGTGCTAGTCAAAATCAGAACCGCCATGTAGGATTACTAAGCATGGCGATGCTTTATCGCTGGTCCGAATATAGCCCCCGATCTAAAGATCAACACGATCGATTACTACAATAATAAAGGGAATAAAATGACAATGTCTTCAGTAAACAAAACCGATGTCTACCTTAAACGTTTCATCGCGGGTGTAGAGAAACGCAACCCTGGCGAACAAGAATTTCACCAGGCGGTAGCCGAAGTAGCGGAAACCGTATTCCCTTATATTGCGGATAAGCAGATATACCACAAAATGCAAATCATGGAGAGGATGGCCGAACCAGACAGGGTCATCATGTTTCGAGTCCCCTGGACAGACGACGAAGGGAATATACGTAACCAACGCGGATACAGGGTGCAGTTCAACAATTCAATTGGCCCATATAAAGGCGGACTTCGCTTCCATCCGTCGGTTAACCTTAGCGTACTCAAGTTTCTCGGTTTTGAGCAGACCTTTAAGAACAGCCTGACTGGACTCCCCATGGGTGGTGGCAAGGGAGGCTCTGATTTTAACCCTAAGGGTAAAAGTGACAACGAGGTTATGCGTTTCTGCCAATCTTTCATGACCGAACTGCATCGACATATCGGTGAGAATACCGACATCCCAGCAGGTGATATCGGTGTCGGCGCCCGTGAAATCGGCTACCTATTTGGGCAGTACAAACGAATCGAAAATCGCTTTGTTGGTGTACTTACCGGCAAGGGAATGGCATTTGGCGGCAGCAAAATCAGAACCGAAGCGACCGGCTATGGGGCGGTTTATTTCATGCAGAACATGCTCGAATATAAGGGTGATGATATCCGCGGCAAAACTGTCTGTATCTCAGGGTCAGGGAATGTCGCCACCTACGCTGTAGAGAAAGTGAACCAGCTAGGAGGTAAGGTGGTGACCCTATCCGACTCATCAGGGTTTATTTACGATCCAGATGGAATAAACGCCGAAAAACTTGCTTTTGTAATGGACCTGAAAAATGTTCGCCGCGGACGCATTAGTGAATACGCAGATGAGTTTAAAGGTGCAAGCTTCCACGAAGGGCGACCCTGGGGCGTGTCTTGTGACATAGCGATGCCCTGCGCCACCCAAAATGAAATCAATCGCGACGACGCCGAAAATCTTGTCAAGAACGGTTGCATAGGTGTGTCTGAAGGTGCCAACATGCCAACTGACCTCGAGGGAATCCACACGTTTCAGAATGCGGGGATGTTATATGCACCGAGCAAAGCGGCTAACGCCGGCGGAGTTGCAGTTTCGGGCCTAGAAATGAGTCAGAACAGTTCACGTATTTCCTGGGACGAAGCAGAGCTCGAAAGGTTACTGAAAGATACCATGCTCACAATCCACAACAGCTGTGTCGAGTATGGTAAAAACAAGGATGGGGTCGACTATCTCGCGGGCGCTAACATCGCTGGATTCATCAAGGTCGCCGACGCAATGCTGGCATTCGGCCATACCTGAGCCAGATCAAACAAGGTTCTCGCCTTGCAAGAAAGCAGAAGTTGCAACCAAGGCTCATGCCAATTGAAAGAGGGTTATCAGTGAAGTTAGACGAGGAGTTTGCTGCAGATGTTGAGTTGCTAAATCTATTTGAGCTCGACAGCTCGCAGACGGGCCTGAAGATACATCAAGTAGCCTCACCGGAAAGGATTGCATCTGCCAAAAGACTATTTGAATCCAGTCTTACGACGCAACTTGACGGTGGCTATTTAACCCCGCTGGGAATTAAGGCCGCAGAACACGCACAGGCTCTTGTAAGGATATTGAAAGCGACTGAAAAGCCTTAAGGTCATTAGCCCTGGGCGCATCAAGGCCTTCAACTCTGGCAATCACTCGACAGTAAGCTAAAAAAAGGGCCTCTATCGGGACCCTTTTCTTACCGATATGTCATCAGAAGTGCAGAACCACTTCCAGGGTATAGGAACGTCCCATGCCCAGACTCTGAAATTGGTTACCTGCAATATTGTAGGCATGCTGAATAACCATTTCATCACCCAGGCTTCTTCCGGTTAAACCAACTTCCCATCTGCCATCATTTGCGACAACAGCTAACCGCGCATCGTATTTCGCGAACGAGTCCTGAGTTGCATAACCAGCCTGTGTTGGCTGCACGGAATGGTATATAGACGCCAAAGCCTCGAGGCGCATCGTGTCTGTAAGCTGCGATTCCCATAAAGCACTAAGTTTAAATTCCAGCTCCGGGGAGCGCTCCAGCTTCTCACCTTTCTCTTTCTCTTTCTCGTTCTCGGTATTAGTTACGGGGGCACAATCAGCATTAGCCGGCGCGCCACTTGAGACCTCTACACACTGCGCGCCTGCAAAATCGTCATATGCTGCATCGATCCACGCTATGAATGAGTGGACACGAAGGTTAGCCGAAGCCTGCCAGCTCACCTCAACCTCGGCGCCATCAACAGACGCACTACCCGCGTTACCAATGATGAACTGTGTACCATCATAATTTGAGGTCTGGAGGTTGGTGAATTCGGTTGCAAACAGCGCAACACTAAGGTTAACAGAGCCACCCGCCAGGCTGGTTTTTATGCCCAGTTCCCAGTTCCCAGTCTCCCAGCTCTCAGCTTCTTCATTTTCGAAATCGAAAACACCATTGTCTTGTTTCAGTGTTAAACCCGATAGTACATCATCACTCGTGATGCATCAGACACCGACATATTTTTGAAGATATGTCGAATCACCTGATTTTTGCAGAAGCTGCGCCCCAAGCTTGGAATCGTTAGCCTTCATGCCACGTGATTTCGAACCTTCCGCATAGGACAGGTAGGTCATCGTGCTGTCGCCCAACTCATATTGAAACTTAACCGATGGATCGACGCTGTCGTCAGACCGCTTCTGCCTAAACAGATATTCAGGATCGTGACCCGCTGTACTTCGCGGTACACGCAGCGGTTCAAAAGTGTTAAATGTTGGGAAAGTCAGCGGGAAAGCCTGACCCACCGCATCCTGATCCTCATCCGTGTAACGAACATCTGCTATCACACGTAATCGATCACTGAGGTTCGAGGTTACCTGCCCATACACGGAGTAAGCTTCGGTTTCGCGGGAAAAGTTCCTATCCATACCGGAGCCCGATGTGAACGCCACAGACAGCGGTGGAATATTTTTACCCACCGAGACAGGAATACCCGTCACTGCTTGCCAGAATAGCGGATGAAAAGGTGAAAGCTGCCGTGTGGTCAGGTCAGATTCCTGATACCAGGCACCGACGATATACTCGAAGGTCTGGTCTGCGAACGAAGTTCAAAAGTAGTCTGGTCATATTCGTCCTGAAGGGCAGTATTCTGAATTGCCTCGGGGTGGCCATCCACGTCCAGGAACCAGTTATTCTCGTATTCCCAGTAGCCGGCAACCGCCATTAAAGAATGGCCAGCCAATTCTGTTTCCATTTTAACGGTCAGTGAGCTCCACTAAATTAGTCAAGTAGTTTGACTAATAAACCTTCAAGTCATGTCCATACGTCCTGTTAACCCGGGGAAGAAACCAGATTTGCTCGATTCATGGCGCCTGGACGATGATCTCGCCCCAGTCGCGGGAAAGTGCCCTCTTCATGTCCTTGAGATCACCTTTACCAATTCGCTCGCCAAGTTTCCTGTCCAAATGCTTCAACAGTTGAAGAACCGTGTCACGCAGTTCCAGTGAGTCTTCACAAAATACATACTGCTTCGAACGACCATCGTCGGGATCAGGAACCACTTCGATAATGTGTGCATCAATCAAGGGTTTTGCCATGGCATGAATGTTCTGGCGGGTGGCCCCCATATCATGGGCAATGTCAGAGGGTTTGATAATCCCCTCAGCTATGTGGATGAGCATCACTGACTGGGTACGGTTAAATGATTGCATGCCACGCCCGGCCAGAATGCTTTGCAGGCTCACGTCATACCAATCAATGGCTTTCACGAGCTCGGCAAATATACCCATCGACCGACGCGGTTTTCTTCTTACATTGGGCTGGGGAGCCATTTTTTATAGCCTCTGATGTCAGAGCGGTGAATTTGAAGGCAACCCTAGTAACAACCTGCCATATGACTCTGTCGCGATATCCAGGTCAAATACAGTATGGCAGGACAGGGTCTCAAGATCACGAAGTGCTCGGCCAAAAGGATTCGAGAGATTGTGCGCATGAGCCCCGCTAACTTCAACGACTTTTCTGACGATATTTCTTGATTCACGTACTACATGGCCAATTCGTACCCTGAGTTCAGCTCGCTCGACATCAGGACAAATCTCACCGGACTCACCCCAGTTTGCAACATCCTTTGCAATGCACTTGAGGTTTGTCTCGACGGTCTGCACACGAACCGTCAGATGAGCCAGCCTTGACTGCGCAAGGGCACGCTCGGACTGCTTGTCCTGCGTACCATAGACGGCTCTCTCCTGCAGGCGCGCCCTGAAACGAGTCACCGTCTGTTTGGCGCAGCCTACGGCCGGAGCCGCCGCGGTAAGCCCAAGCACGGGTAGCATAGGCATCCTAAAGGTCGGCGACTGGTGAAATTGCGCACCTGGGCTGTCACCTGCCCGCAACTCCGTCAAATTTTGTCGCAGATAACCAGGTACAAACGCATCTTCCACAACAATATCATTGCTGCCGGTGCCTACCATGCCGGACATCTGCCAGGTATCAACCACTTTCGCATCTGCAATTGGCAGGGCATACATACAAACCTCGGGCGGGCCGTCGTGGTCTGTTAACGCTCCTACGAGCACCCAGTCAGCGTGCATTACGCCGGTACCCCATTCCCAATGTCCACTCAGCCGATAACCACCGTCAACCTTGGTGGCCTTACCGCGAGGAGCCAGAGCCCCAGGGGCGATGAGATAGGGCTGCTGGCCAAAGATATGATCCTGCGCCTGCTCGTTGTAGAGACCTATTAGCCAATTATGTTCCATACAAAAAGTCACGACCCAGGCCGTGGAAATATCAGCGGCGCCAAGTGCCACACCTATATCCATAAAACCCTCTAGTCCGAACTCGAAACCACCATACTTCTTAGGGACGAAATAGCGATAAGCCTGCGTGTCTTCAATTGCTTTCATCACGCTATCTACCGGCTTACGAAGGCGTTCCGATTCGCCGGCATGCTCTTCCAGCATTGGGGCGAGTGACGTCAGGCTATCGATCAACTCTTGTTCATTCATGGAAAATAGTTTTCTGTCAAATTATTTGACTTATCATGTTACAGGATCCGGGGACCATTGCTCTACTGAATTTGTTGGACAAACCATCAACGGGCCTAGCGACATTTAGTTGACGCAGTACCTTTTTGTAAGATAGTTTGACTAAATTGCAAGATAGTTTGACTAATTTTGTAAGATAGTTTGACTAAATTACAAGATAGTTTGACTAATAATGAAGAGTGCTCCTTGATTTATCTCACTAAAGATGCATATACAGGAAGAACAAATGTTGCTTCAAAAATTACCCACAAGCCTCGTAGGCAGCTACGCTTAACCAAACTGGCTTATCGACAAATCCCGTCTGGGAAAATCACTACCACCGCGTGTCGTGCTAAATGATCTCTGGAGAATAGAGCCCGAGTATCTTGAGGAGGCACAAAATGACGCAACGTTGATCGCGTTAGACGACCAGCACCGCGCCGGCGTGGATATTGTTACAGATGGTGAAATGCGCCGTGAGAGCTATTCAAATCGTTTCGCCAATTCACTCTCGGGAATGGATCTTGATCATCCCCGCGAAGCGATAGATAGAACCGGCAAAGCTGCACCTGTACCCAGGGTCACGG
This sequence comes from uncultured Pseudomonadales bacterium, assembly GCA_937775265.1. Lineage (GTDB taxonomy): Bacteria > Pseudomonadota > Gammaproteobacteria > Pseudomonadales > Azotimanducaceae > UBA9659. The sequence continues at coordinate 30,671 of CALKBV010000018.1, read as the reverse complement.
GAGAGGTTAAACGATCAGCGCCTGTCGAACTCCCTTTCGTAGAGTTCCTTAAGGCGCACACCGACAAACCTATCAAACTGACCCTGCCTGACCCCTTCACGATGACCCAACAGGCGCAAAATGACTACTATCCAGATGATGGGTCTCTGGCGATGGCTTATGCGGAAGCGGTTCAGGTAATGGCGCTTTTTCTTCTCACCGCCAACCTTATTGGCCTGGGACTTGGCCCTACGGTTATTGCCCTGGCGACGGACTACGTATTCGGATACGACGCTGCAATAGGCAAGTCGATCGCACTTTGTACCGTTGTTCTGTGCCCACTTGCTGCACTGATTCTCTGGCGCAGCCTTCCCAGCATCAATAAGCTGCTCGAGGAACAACGAACAGCAGAACCAACCACAAACACGGAGTAAAACAGATAGGTCAGTAATGTTGGTATGCAATATCGACAGCACTTCCTGTCCATTGCGCGGCGGCGATATTTCAACGTGCATTAGCCTGTATCCTGAAAGAACACAGCAATAGCTTAGAAGGAATTTCTGAATTTAACAGCGGCGAGAAGTTAACTTGGCAATACCCTAAGGCATGTAACCGGCGAGAAAGGCGACGCCAACAAGTATCATCGCGACACCACTCAGGCGGGTGCCGTGCAAAGTGGGCGGTAGCAGTTTTTCTGCTAAAACAAATAACGTGATTGCCAGGATCCAGATCAGGTTCATCACGCCACCGAGGAACAATAAACCCATTAGCACCCAACAGCAGCCCAAGCAGTAGCCGCCGTGTTTGAGGCCCAACTGAAAAGCTTGCTGGTTACCTTTTTTGTAGTTTGCCGCCAGGTACATAATAGGAGACTGACAGTGCTTGAGACAGGCATCTTTGAGGGGAGTGAATTGATAAATACCGGCGGCTATCAGCAGCGCAGCGCCCAGTCCGACACTGCTACTAACCATCATCGGTGACAACAATGCCGCCGACTGCAGCCCCCATTGCATGAGGGTCGCGCCGACGCTGAACAGGGTCCAGATGGCGATATAGCCACCGCCAAAGAAGTAAACAGAGGCAATAGGTGACTCATCCTGCCGACCTCGGGCGGCGATACGCGCATAGATCAAAAAGGCGCGTAAAGCGGTTGGCAACATCATGGCCACCATCATTATTGCCCACATCAGGAACATCATGAAAAAATCACTGGGCAACCACGCACGCATGCCAGCATCCATGCCAATCATGTTTGTCTCAAGATAGAACAGGTATGCCCAAGCTAACAGCGTTAGCCCAACGAACGAGCAGACGAGTAAAACCTGGTCCCAGCGCCGCAGTGACATCACAGCCACAGGTTTCAGGCCGCCTGGACCAAACCTTCCTGATTGATATGGATCGCTACAAAACTGCCCGTAACTGGCATCCAACTGCATTTCCATGGCGCCAGTGACGGTGGTAGTACCCAGACCCAGCTCCGCATAGGTGTACTCAAAACTACCAGAGGGCCTGGCGATGGCAATATGGTACGGCTCGCCGTTAAAGGCGTTTATGGCGGGCTCGCCTGAAGATTCCATCAAACCGGGGACTTTCAGCACTGCGGTGCGAGCGGCTACATCGACTTCGATTTTAATGGGCCGATACTCCGTCTCCAGCACCTCGCTGCACATGCTACTAAACACGGAAAAATGATTTGAACCCGGCTCTCCAGCTTGCCCCGAGAGGATTTTTTGAAGTGCAGCGCGTTGATCACTATCGGCGCTCTCGTCGATAACAATCAATTGTTTGCCATTGCCTTCGGCGATCTCGCCGGGATAGGCGAAAATACAGGCGTAGTTCAGCCCGTTCAGCGAGGTATCGTTGAAGTTTCCCTGGCCGATTTGGCCAGCCATCACGAAATTGCAGAAGCCGTAGCTGGTAGGGACATTGAATTGGCAGCCACAGTTAATAAGGCAATTACAGTTGCCGAAGGTAGTTGCTTGTATCATCCATTGGTCTGGCATATCGAAATCTCCCGTGAATTGAAGTAAAAAACTTCTGGCACAATAGAATATAAGTGGAACAAACTCCTTATTCGTCGTTACTCTACCCTAATAATTCGAAATGATGCGCTTTAATCGTTTAGCCACGAACAGAACAGCGCCCCACGGGGTTAATGCTGCTAGTCCTAAACCCGGTCAAAGCTGATCGCCGTTTTCCAGCAAGCCTAAAGAGTAGCCGCTCTCTAGAGATTGGTTTGGATGTTCACCGCGGGTGGATTAACACCGCGCTACGATCAGTTTGCCAACTGCCCTAGCTCGATGGGCAAAATAACTATACTCGAATTATCGTTAACAATTTCAGACCCTGCTATACGAATTCTCGATTTTTAGACGTGGTAGAGTCCGTTCCGTAAATATTAATGACTTGAGGAAATTGAATTGTGAGTGACGAACAACAAATCAAGGAAACAGTTCAGACCTACTTTGATTGTATGTATGAATCCAGCGCTGAGAAAACCCATGCTGCATTTCATCCGAATGCAAAAATAACGGGTTATCTGGAAGACGGATTACATGAAATGTCTGTGGTGGAATTTGCAGGTCTCGTTTCAAGCCAACAACCTTCCGCGAAGGAAAAAGGTGACGCGGCAAGACTGGATATAATTTCAATTGATATAGCAGGTGATACAGCTGTAACCCGTGTCCGTGATGACTATCTTGGCATGACATTTCTGGACACATTGTCCCTGCTGAGAGTTGACGGGCAGTGGTCCATTTACAATAAACTTTTCCATGTGGAAGGACCTGCTGGCTAATGAACTTATCAGCAGGATAGCCCCCTGACCTGGGCTCAGCGATTCAGCCGAGTCTTTGAGCAGGCAGCACTCGCCATGGTGACCAACGTCATTGTTAGAAAACGAATGTTCATTCGAAAAGTCGCTGGGTCTGGCAGATTGAAGGCTTCTGCTGTTTTGTCAGTAAACCTGAGAACTTTCTGCCTGCCATCTTGGGGATCGGGATCAATTACCACCAAGCCCTTAGCCTCAAGTTCCTTGACGCTCTGACGAACCGCTTGCTTGGTAATTCGCAGGTATTTTGCTACGTCACTCTGACGACAAATACCGTCTCCTATGCAGATCATCATCATGGACTGAGCACGCGGCAAAGAAAATCCTACCTGATCCTGCATGTAGTGTTGCAACCCATCATCCATCCAATAAAAGGCGTGGATAAGCGTCCGAGTCAGTAACTGAGTAGACATTTTATTCGGCGCATTGCCATCGACACCCTCAATCGCAGGGTCGACAAGAGTCACACAGTTCCCGTTATAAGTTGGCCATTAGCCTTAATACCCTTTTCGTTCACTGGTAGATCTGCGACCTGTACGCCCTTCGACAGGGTTGCACAAAACTCCAGCATGATGCCGTCTGGGTCAAAGAAGTAAAATGAACGAAGCCAGGTTTTCTCCGTAGGCATATCTGACGTCCGTTTTTCATCGCCCGTGATCACATCATCGTGGTTAACGACTTCAGAACAATCGACACCGCGGGAAACCAGCTCTTCCCGATAACCGTCGATCTTGTCCTTTGAAACGGAAAACGCCAGGTGATTCATGGAACCATGGGCCGACGTTATTGTACCTTTGCCCGAAGCGGCAAGATTGGCAGCTGATGCCACACCCGGTTTCGCACTGCCAGCATCATTGAACCAAAAGAATGCCAGTTCCTGGCCATCACCCATATCGAAGAAAAAATGCTGGCCGTAACCGCCGTCCAGATCAAACCCTTTGTTCAGGTTCATTCCCAGAATATTCGTATAAAAATCGACTGTACGCTGCATATCCTTGCAGACCAGCGCAAGGTGATGAAGCCCACCAAACTCAAATGGCTTACTCATAATCAACCCCTTTCGTTCCATATATTATCGAGCGCAACTGCTCACGACACTTGTTTCAATCTCGGCATAAATTTCGCCTGTCCGCTAAGACTGCAGACATCCTACTTGCCAATCACGATTTTGGTCAATTATATCGATGAACTAGTCTCGTCCGCCTTCAACAATTTACCGTGAAACTCAAAAAAGAAGCTAAACCAGGGGCAGTTCATCAGCGCTCCTGGCATTTTGAGCCTCTTGTGGCCAGAATCGCAGCATCCAGCGGTATGGGTACTCGACGATCTGGGCTAAGCTTTTTCCCCGAGCCATGCCGCAATCATATCCGCGACTTTATCTCGTGCGTTAGCGGGCTCAAGAAGATAATGGTCCCCCTGTATCATTTCCAGTCGTTTATCACCCGATGCCAGGGAGTCATGAACCAGTTGGGCATCACGCGGAAACACGCCTGTGTCTGCATCGCTCTGAACAATTAGCGCTGGCTCATCAATTCTCTGCAGATGAGGAATCCCACTGCAGTATGAATCTCGAAGACTCCACATGGATAGCCATGTACGAATGGTATTCGTCAACCCAATCCCACGAGGCGAAAAATTGGCAGCCCGAGGGTCTCCCGCATAACACCATTGCGGCCGTCTATTATTTGGGTCGATAGTGGGATCCATCAGCCTGAGGTCAGCCCAGGTCCGGTACATGTTAAAAGCCCTGTCTGTCATGCCGTGTCTAGACAATCGCTCGAGTTCCTCATAACACCAGTCGGTGATCCGATGGTTTCTTGCTTCCTGCGCCTGACGATACTTGGCAATAAACTCTGATGAGTAGGGTCTGGTGTTCTCTTCGTCATACATGTTGAGTGATGGATCGATACTCGTTGGGTCTTTCTCGTCGGTGATCGATGGGTCAAACCATTCCGTTAGCACTTCCGGACGCCCGCCATGCGCACAAAGCGAGATGTAAAGGTCTGCTGGTTCAATCGCGTCAAGCGCCTTTGGCAACTCCAAACCGGGCGTAGGTTTCATCGTCACCCCCTTCGCTTGTGACTGATAAGCAGCCATCAACGATCCTCCACCGGAATTCCCAAGTATGACGACCTTCTCTACACCAGCCACTTCCCGAAGCCACTTAACACCCTCACCAATATCGATCAATGCATGCTCCAGAAGGAAGGCATATTCCAGACCACGAAAGCGCGTGTTCCACCCTAGAAAACCAAATCCACGTTCGGCCATATACTCACCCAGATAATGCTCGCTAAAATCAACGTTATAGTGCGTGGCAATGAGCGCAACCCTGGCCTTTTCCCCGCGGGGTTCGACGTAGAGACCCTGGCAAGGGTTAAATCCTGCACCATTACGAGACCCGGTAGGGGAAGTAGTTGATACGAAGGTTTTCTTGGTTTCCACCATGTCTTTTCCTTGCTTGTTATTTTTTTATAGCAGCTGGCAGGTAGCAGACTGGATAAGACCAGGCTCACGCCTGCACCATCACATTAGCGCCAGGGAATTCATCAAACCTGCTCGCTACGGCTTAGCTTGTTGTCGTACCAGGCTCCATCAGCCAATTTTAGTTCCCGTCAGCTATTGTTCGTTCTTCAAGTGAGCGGACCAGAGCTGTAATTGTTGCATTCACTGGCGCAAAGGAGTCAACGCGCATTGCTTCACGCTCAACCGCGCCATTGATAACGTCGATTTCACTTCGACGCCCAGCTTCAATATCTAACAGCACAGAAGGCTTGGCAGAGCGCATCCTTTCAGCAAAACCCTGCACATAGGCGACGGGGTCATCAACCGCAATCGGTATGCTTCTCCTCCGCGCGACCTCCCAGGCCTCAACAGCTGCGGCTCGACTAACCGGACCTACGATGGGATCATCCAACACTTCCCCTACCGTCAACCCTGTCAGGGCACAAGGGCCGCTATAGGCTACGTTACAAATCAGTTTTTCCCACTGGACAACTTCAATGTTATTTACTGCCTCTGTATCAAAACCTGATGTTTGAAAAATACTAACGACACTATTTAACCGCTCACTGTTGCCCTGCGTATAATCACCCATGCGAATTGCTTTCATATCATTATGGTGAGTAACTCCCGGCGCCTGGAGCGAAGCCCCGAAGCCCTGAGCAACCCCTACAATCAGTCTCTCATTACCGAAAACACCAGCCACTACATCTGCACTACCAAGACCATTTTGAATCGTCAGGATAGAGCCTGTTGATTTAACCAGCGAACGGGCAGCGCTCGACGCACCGACATGCGAAGCTTTCACTGCAATAACGAGTAAATCCACCTCAACATCCGGCGGCTCCGTATAAGCCTGAATGGCGACGCAACGATCCCCACTTGCGCCGGTCACTCTTAATCCGCTGGTGTTGATCGCATCTACATGCGCCTGATTACGATCTATACCGATCAATTCATGCCCGGCCGACGCGAGCAATCCCGCATAAATAGAACCCATGGCACCACAACCAAATATGGCAATACGCATCGTTAAAAATCCTCACCTAACTTGTTAATATAGGGTAGAAGTTCGGGTTTCTCTTCGAGCCCGAAACCAGGTGCATCAGACGGCGTGACGCTGCCGTCGCTTATCTCGCAAGCCGGGGAAAATCCGCCAAAAGGGCCGAATACACCAGGGTAAGCTTCGCAACCACCCAGATTAAGGCCCGCGGCTATATGCAGATTGATCAGGTGCCCGCCATGCGGAAAACACTGGTCCCTGCTCATACCCGCTGATTCGAGTTGAGCCAGCATCTTCACATATTCTGTCAATCCGTAGCTTAAACCTGCATCCATCTGGAAAACATCACGGCCAGGCTTCATACCGCCATAAAGCAGCAGGTTTCGAGTATCCTGCACGCTAAAAAGGTTTTCTCCTGTAGCCAGCGGGATATCAGTCATCGCGCTAAGTTGGCTTAGCAACTCAAAATCGAGTGGGTCACCAGGCTCCTCAAACCAGCGCAATCCACGTACCGATATCGATTCAAGATATCGAACAGCAGTTTCGGTATCAAATCGACCGTTCGCATCAACCGCAACGCGTTGACCTGACCCTGCCAAGTCGACCGCAGTATCAATTCGCTCCAGGTCTGCTTCAAGGCTTGCACCACCTATCTTGATTTTAAATTCGTCAAAACCCAGATCACGATAACCGTGCAACTCATCCCGCAGCCTCGCTAACGAATCTGTGGAATAGTAATAACCTCCTGCGGCGTAAGTCGAAACATCAAGACGCTCAATTCGTGTAGCGTGACATTTAGAGATCCATGACCAGGCAGGCTCATCTGCCAACTTGGCGTTCAGATCCCAAACCGCAAGCTCAAGTGCGCCCAGCGCCCCCGCCCTGTCTCCATGACCACCAGGCTTCTCGTTGCTCATCGCTACGTTGGCAATAACAGCAGGGTCGAAAAAATCCTCGTTCTCGGTGACTAACGATGCAGGATCGGCGTTGAGGACCCGGGGAACCATACGCGCCTGAAGGATACCGGCTTGTGCGAACCTGCCAATGGAATTGAACCCGTAACCAACCAACGGTCGCCCAAACCTTGTGATATTACTGACAACAGCAACCAGGGAAACATCATGGGCCGAAAAATTGACCACTGCATTCTTAATGTCACCCTCGAGCGGCACTGATAATTCGTAAATACCCGTAATCTTGTTCAAAGAGTTCAATCCCCCATAACGCTCTGGAAAAACGTCTCTACGGCAGCTGAGTCGCCATACCCTGTGTCAAACAATATCTTCACACCAATCGCAGGGGTCAACCTGACTGACGGGAAATACCAGTATTTATTGTAAACGAAATTGACAATTGATATCGACCAACACGCAATTCCCTAGGTGCCTCCAGATTTGAGTAATCAGCTGGACTCTGGCTCGAAACGACGATGGCGCCAAACGACTGCACATTTTAGGCCTGCAATGCCTGGCGAAACAGAAGCAAACCTGCTTCGGTGAAGGCAAGCATATTACTGTGCCTGTCATCGTCACTAGTTCGTGTCGTACTGCTGATGGAGCACGGTCCGGATATAGCGATAACACTGACCCCTGGACCATGCCCATAAGGTGTACCTGCGGGTCCTGCAGCACCTAATTCAGCAATACCCCAGGTGGTATCTAATTTTTCACGCGCTGCACGCGCGAACTCAGCGACCATCTCTTCCGTGAGCGGCTTGAGCTCGCGAACTCTATCGCGGTCAAGATCAAGAAATGCTCGCCTTGAAGCCAGGGTATAGACAACACTGCCGCCCTGAAAAAAAGCAGATGCGCCCGGAACCGACAACAGGTTAGCCGAGATCAATCCTCCGGTTGAACTCTCCGCAACAGAGACTGTATCGCCCCGGTCAACCAGTAGTCCAGCAATGTCAGTAACTGTATCTGAAAACATAGTTAGTCATCCTTTAAGTATTGCATGTGACTGCCCCCCTCCAGCTCGAAGCAGGGCTTTCCGTAAGTCAGGTTATAGTGATCATGTTCTATTTTTGATAGCTTACTGTATAGACCAGACTAACGCTGGAATACAAATGAGTATCGAGCAATTTCGAGCTTAAACACGCAGCTGGCTGGCGAAGTTGCCAATGCAGTGAGTAGGCTTAAAGAGTCACCCACTAAAAGATATTAACGCCCTGTAAACCATAGGCTGTACTGAGCGACGTCGGTCTGCGATAGTTGAACGAATCCTTATCAACTACAAACACCAGGAGTATTCATGATCGTCGTCAATGCAATAATCGAGTCAACGGAATCCGATATCGCAGCAATGAAAGAAGCTATCAGGGAGATGGAAACTCATAGTCGCAGAGAGGCAGGCTGTAATGACTATACATTCTCTGTCGAGACCAGCAATCCAAATGTCATCAGAGTAACCGAGCAATGGGAGAATATGGCGGCCCTTGCCGCCCACTTTGCGGAACCGCATATGGCCGTGTTCCAGCAAGCTATGGCTGCCAATCCCCCAAAATCAGTTAACGCTAAATTTTATGAAGCGACGGAAGTATCAGGTCCAGGATAATAAATACAGAGGCTAGCTATCCAGGTAACTCGCGTCCGACATAACCTGCTTGATCTGGGTGAACTCCAGAATTCCCTCTGGCCCGCATTCACGTCCCCAGCCTGACTGTTTATAGCCACCGAACGGCTGCGTCAGGCTGACCCCGGCACTGTTGATCGCCACAGCACCGGTGCGTATTTTTCTTGCGGCATTCACCGCTGTTTCCTTATCTTTGGTGTAGATCGAACAGGCGAGACCGAATCGCGAGTCGTTAGCGATATTAATTGCGTCTTCTATACCATCATGGGCTATTACCGCAGTTACCGGACCAAAGACTTCTTCCTGCGCAATGGTCATATCGTTAGTCACGTCTGCCAGCAAAGTCGGTGAATAAAACCAGCCGCGATTCAAATGTGCCGGCCTGTGACCGCCCGTCACAACCGATGCGCCCTCTTTCTTGGCGATACCGACATAGCGTTCGACGCGGTCTCGAGCGCGCACTGCCGCGAGAGGTCCCTGATCTATGGATTTATCAAAAGGATCTCCCACCTGAATTGAACCGTAGTAACTCGCCAGCGCGTCCACAACTTCGTTATAGCGATGCCTGGGCGCAATCACCCGCGACAGGTTGACACAGACCTGGCCCATATAGCCGCTGCTCCCCGGGCCAAGCGTCTCAATTACTTCATCTATATCTGCATCGTCAGCAATAATCGCAGGCGACTTACCACCAAGTTCCAGGGCCGTTCTTGCAAGGCGCTCCGCCGTTCTCTTTACAACATCGATACCAATCTCGGTTCCCCCAGTTAGCGCAACCATATCAACGCCGGGATGACCGACCAGGTGCTGGCTGACCCTCGTACCGGCAGCAAGAACACTGACAACACCAGGCGGGAAGTCTGCCTCCCGAATCGCCTCGGCAATGAGCCGGGAGGTCAGGGCAGATTCAGGAGCGTGTTTAATAATGACAGTACAACCGGCTAGCAGTGCTGGAATGATTTTCATCCCCATCAGTACAATCGGTCCGTTGAAAGTCAGCACACCTAGCACTGTCCCGATCGGTTCCCGCCAGATCAGCGCACCATCTCGCTCTTCTTCCCAGGGTAAGCTCGGCGCAAGCTCTAGCGCCTGTCGCCAGATTGACACCCCTGCTGCACCGTTGATCATTGAACCGTGAGCAAGCGTGGCACCAGACTCGAAAGTCCACGCACGATTCAGCCGATCCATTCGCGCCTCCAACAAGTCACAGAGGCGACGACAGATTGTTACTCGGTCAATCACGGGCATATCAGGCCATGGCCCGTTATCGAACGCCTTCCTGGCGGCGACTACTGCCGCATCAGCGTCTGCAGGTGTTGGGTCTGCGACCTGCACCAGAGACTCCTCAGTCGTAGGCGAGATAACGTCAACGAACGTTGGGTTTCGTTCCAGCCACTTGCCACCGATAAACTGAGATGCCAGGCCTGGAATATCAATGTCGAGAGAGTCAGGGTGTGAAGCCATATTGATGCCGCGCTGGGTATAGGTGATTGATTAGAGCAAGGATACACAACTTCAAGTCATCCAGCAGACCGTTAAGTGGATTAAGTCGCCACCTGGATACCGGACGAGCTGGTCACTTGGCCTACAATCGAAGCCTGCTTATAACCTCCGCTCTTCAACGTTGAGACGAGCGTTTCAGACTCTTCCGCGGGAACACTAAATAACAGGCCGCCGGAGGTTTGCGGATCAAACAAAATCTCTGCGGCGCTAGTCAGACCAGACAATCCAGACGACCGTTTGTTTGCCTCGTGAAGGCTACTGGTAATACCCAGTGCATGGAGGCACTCAGTTGCTCCATTCATTACCGGGACGTTACTCAACTGAAGCTCTATACCTAAACCGGGCCTCGTCATTTCCAGGCAATGGCCCGCGAGTCCAAAACCCGTAATGTCGGTGCAGGCTTGTATAGTGAAATTCTTCGCGATGTTAACTGCATCACTATTTGACCGCGTCATCTGGAGCAACGCTTCTGAAACCCAAGGTCCTTTCGCCAGATGTCGCATATCGGCAGCAAAGATAGTGCCAGTGCCCAGGGCCTTCGTCAGCACCAATACATCGCCGGGTGAACTACCCTGTTTAGACCAGGCATCAGACGGATCGACTGTACCATTAGCCGTAAATCCAATTGAAAGCTCCAGTCCTTCGCTGGTATGCCCGCCGATCAGGATCGCACCTTCTTCCTGAAGTTGATCAACGGTCCCCTGCAGGATTTGAACCAACAAAGACTTAGTTACCCCCGGCTTACCGAATGGCAGCGTCAGGCTGGCAAGTACCGAATGAGGTGTTCCACCACACGCATAGATGTCAGATACAGAATGACAAAGGGCTATCCTCGCCTGCAGGTATGGATCATTGACGAAGCTCCTGAAGTGATCCACTGACTGTAGCAGGGTTTTTCCGGCTGGAATCTCAATCTTAGCGGCATCATCAACGGGGGCAGATTCACCAAGTATATCCTTCAGAACATCGTGCAGCAGATCCGCTGCCACCTTGGAGCCGCAGCCACCGCAATGCATTTTGTCATCAAATTCTGCCTGTAAACTATTCTCTGGTTCCTGGTGCATACTGGGTAAGTCGGAGAAACGCTTCATGAAGCGACTATCGATCCAGTTTTTCCAACGCCAGGCCCAATCGCCTTCCAGACTGAAACCATTTCTGGAGGCAATTGCATGTTGAGGTCCTGTTGAGATTAACGACAGAAAACTCGATTGTGGCCTGTAAGGCTTAGGACTTGAACCCAGAAGTAGCGCCATCACATTGCGAAACAGGGGTTTGCCCTGACGAACAGCATAAACACCAGCTTTGGGTCTCGGATGGTTCACCATCCTGGCGCAGTCCCCCACCGCAAAAACGTTGCCGGCGCTCAGCGTTTGTAGTGTCTCCCCTACATGGATAAATCCTGCAGCATCCACATCAAAACCCGACGCTGAGGGCCAGGGTTGGGCGCTCGCCTGGGTTATCCAGAAGATTTCATCTAACTGAACCTCTCTGGCGTCAGCTGACACCAATAAACCGCCAGCGGCAGATGTCGCGCGAAACTCCCTGTGAACCTGAATATTTCTTGTCGCCAATAATCGTTCAAATCGTATCCTGGTAGAGGTATTAAACTCTGACAGAATAGTTTTTCCTTCCGTGAACAAATGCGTGCGAAACGATCTATCAGGAAACTGCTTCGCCAAGAAATACTGAACAGCAAGACAAAGCTCAACCCCACCCGCTCCCGCCCCAACGAACCCAATATCTGAGACAGCTTCCAACTCGAATCTCTTAACGAATGCGTTCCAGCGGGTCAGGAAAGTACTAATAGGTTTAACCGAAATGACATCTGAATCGCTGATGGAAGCATCCAGCGCAGGCGCGCTGCCTATGTCCAGAGACAAAAAATCGTAATGGACTGCTGGCCGGCCAAAAAGCGCAACAGTTTGCTCGCCCAGGTCCACTGCGCCAACTTCGCACTGAATAAAATCGACACCCGCAAACCTGCAGAGAGGCACCAGGTCTATGTAGGCTTCATCTTCATGGTAGTGCCCTGCGATCAGCCCGGGCAGCATTCCGGAGTATGGAGTTCTGGTATCCGGGCTGATCAGCGTTGTCTTGAGTCCTGGCACTGGGTTCATACCAAGCATGCGCAGAAAAATTACATGGCTGTGACCGCCGCCGACCAGCACCAACTCTCGGGCGATAGGGAAATTGTTCATGATTCGCTATCAGTCCAGTCGAGTCGTGCCTAGATGAATGCGAAGAAATCCCGCCATATCTACAATTGCTTTTTTCCCCTCAGGGATAATAGCCGCAAGAATTGGAAACACGTGAGGCATTTTCGACCAGACCGATAACTTTGCGCTGCCACCTGCTGCATTTATTTTTTCAACCAGGGTTATTGAATCGCTGAGCAAAACCTCCTTGCTCCCGACCAGCACCAGTGTCGGGGGAAGATCGGAAAGATCTGCAAAAACTGGAGATGCCAGTGGCGCCTTTGGATTGGTATCACCAAGGTAATAGGATGCGAAAATTGAAATAGCCTCCGGGGACAACATCACATCTGACCTCGCGTTCGCCACCATGCTGGTACCCGTCATGGCAAGGTCCACCCAGGGGGACATAAGAACAGCTGCTTTGGGCAACGTTATGCCAAGGTTCTTCAGGTTCACCATCAGCGCCACTGCCAACCCACCTCCAGCAGAATCCCCAGCGACGGCTATTCGATCAGGTGCGAACCCCTGCTCCAGCAGCCATCGGTAACTGTCAGTGGCGTCATCTACCGCGGCCGGAAAACGGTGTTCTGGAGCCAGGCGATAATTGACGAAAAGTACTTTTGAACCTGACTCCTTGCCGAGCCGCCAGGCTATATCACGATGGCTGTCAGGGTCTCCGAAGACGTACCCGCCGCCGTGAAAATAAAGAATCACTGAATCCTCAGGTGCGCCTGCCCACTCAACCCATTCAGATGGAACACCACCGGCGTCTACCGGAGTCGACTTCACGGTTTCAGGGGTTTTCCCGCCAAAGCCACCCGCTCGCTTACGAAATGCCACAGGATCATCAAGTTTCGCCATCTCCTTCTTGATAGTCAGACGCATAAACAACGATAAAAGACTCGCCCTGATACTCATGTAACAATTTCCTGTTATTTGCACATAATCGGATATCATACCCTGCCCCCCAGGGCCATGCACTGTATGCCAAGCGATATCCGCGCAATTGAAGACTTCAAGTGGTGTATCCAGAGCCCCCCGCTTATGCAGTTCGAGGATGATCAATGCTGGCCGAGCGAACCCTGGTTTCAGGGATGGAAGCTTGCGTCGATAACCTCGCCCAAGCTGACTGAATACAAATTGGGGTTACGATTCGAAGCTATTGTAGCTCACTGGATCGACTTGGAACCCTCACTAAATTTGTTAGCAAAGAACCTGGTTGTTCACGACGGGAAGCGCACGATCGGAGAGTTTGATCTTATCGTGGAAAACAACGGAACGGTGGAGCACTGGGAACTTGCATTAAAGTTCTATCTCGGCATCGGCGATGTATCGAACCTGGCCAACTGGCATGGACCAGACCCCTCGGACACACTTGCACGAAAGATCAATCGAATGGCGTCGCACCAGCTAAGGCTGTCCCAGCATCCGGCGGGACAAAAACTTCTTCAGCTAAATGGCTGGGACGTTCGGCGCGCCCGCAGCCTGGTTAAAGGGCGCCTGTTTCACCCTTATCAGTCTTTTCTTCTACAACAATTTTTGATCCCCCCGAACGTAAACCCAGGACATGAAAAAGGCTGGTGGCTGACTGATACTGATTTCGCATTGGCGCCAGAACTAAAAAGCGCCAGGTTCGTGATCCTCGAACGATCTAACTGGCTTGCGCCACTACTATCTGTTGCGAATACCCAAATAATGGATCACCACCAGACTGTTTCGTTTTTGTCTGGCATTGAAACTAAAGGCACAATACCCCTCGCACAACTCACCGCAGATGGCGAAGAACTGTCGCGAGGCTTTGTGGCCTTTCCCCAATGGCTGAACGACATTGACGCAGAAGGCCTAACCCGAGACAGTTTTTAAATCCTGAAACTGAAGCTCATGCAAGGTGTGGTACAGACCCTTTAGCTCAAGCAGTTCCGTCTGGCTGCCGTACTCAAGGACTTCGCCGGACTGCAGTACCAGAATTTTGTCAGCCTGCTGAATAGTCTGCAGTCGATGTGCGATAAGGATAGCCGTACGGTCAGCCATCAATTTCTCAAGGCCGTCCTGGATCAGTAGCTCTGTTTCCGTATCGATGCTGGCGGTTGCCTCGTCGAGAACCAGCACCTCGGGGTCGGCAGCCAGTACTCTCGCAAATGCAAGTAACTGGCGCTCGCCCTGAGAGAGATTGGTACCTCTTTCCTGCAGTAACGTGTCGTAGCCGTCCCGCAGCGATGAAATAAATCCATGCGCGTTGACTGTCTTGGCTGCTGCAATCGCCATATCCCGAGTAATCGTCGGATCGCCAAGCAGGATGTTGTCTAAAATAGTGCCAGAAAAGATGTGGAAATCCTGCAGAACAACCCCGACTCGCGACCTGACATCCCTGCTGTGTAAATGGTTAATGTCCACGTCATCGAGAAACAACATACCATCCGGAAAGTCGTAAAACCTTCCGAGCAACTTGATCAACGTGCTTTTACCCGAACCCGTGGGTCCAACAATAGCCAGCTTCTCGCCGGGCTTTACCACGAAGGACACGTCCTGCAGGATCGGATTACCAACTTCATAATCGAAACTGACCCGCCGAAACTCGATCTTTCCCCTGATTCTTGGTGGCAGCGTGACGGGCGAGGCAGGTTCATGAATCTGTTCGTCCCAGTCCAGGGCCTGAAATATTCTTTCCCCACTGGCCATCGCACGAAACAGTACATTGAGCTGCTCACCTAATGTCACTACAGGCGTGAACAGCATGCCCATGAACCGGGTAAACAGGATTACGCCGCCGAGGGTCATTTCGTCCTGCACGACCTCGCCGGCGCCAAACCAAATGATTAAACCCAAGCCGATCGCAGTTAGGCTATCGTTGAACGCGCCATAAAACGTCGCAAGGTTTATTGACCGGTACTCCTGGCGTCTATTCTCCTTATTTAGTGCCGTGTACTCGCCAAGGTTTTTATCTTCACGGCCACTTAGTTGTACAACCTGGATCCCTGACAGGTTCTCCTGAAGGCTCTGATTCAGGGAAGAGACACTGTTTCGCACCCTCCTGAAGACCTCCCGGGATGATCGACGAAAGAAGTAAGTCGCTACGCCAACAACCGGCACCAGTGCCAACAGCAGCAGTGTCAATTTAACGCTGGTCGAGAACATCACCGCCAGGGCGACAAAGAAAGGAACAAATTCCCCTATCAGGCTTCCCACGCCGCGCAACATCTCAAACAAGGCTTCAATATCGTTCGTGACGCGGGTCATCACCCGGCCGACCGGCACTTTGTCGTAGAAGGAGCTGGGGCGGGTTTCCATATGTGCAAACAGATCTTGCCGAAGGTCACGTAAACCTTTGACAATGGCACTAGTCAGAGTCAATCGATGCCAATGACCCGCAAGCGCAAAAAGCACCATAACGATGAAAAATAATAATCCCGCGGAATTAAGCGAACTGAGACCGGTTTGCCGCTCAACCCAGATGGTTAGCTCAATCATGCCCATATCAGGCATAGGAGACTCGGTTTCGCCGACGATGATGTAATCTACCAGGACCCTTGATATCAGGACCTCCATGACAACAGCAGCATAACTGGCGATCAGGACCAGAACAGTGCTGAGGACAAGCATAAACCGGTAGGGCTTAAGCCATCGCACTAGTCGCCCAAGCAGATGCATGTTGAGCACAGCACCAGAGAGCTCTGCATCAAACAGACTATGATCGCGGCTATTACTAGTCACCTTATTCGTCATCTTCTAGCCCTGCACCGCTAAGGGCTCATCGCTAAGGGTTTGCGACCTTTCCAGTTGAGCATAGGCCCCATTCAGTTCTAGTAGCGCCTCGTGACTGCCTATTTCAACAATCTCGCCCTCCTCTAGCACCACGATACGATCGGAATGACGTAGCGTGGAGATTCTGTGAGACACCAGGATTGTCGTCTTCCCCGCTCGTAAGCGTTTCAGGCGGCTGAGAATATGTTCTTCTGTTTCTGTATCCACACTTGAAAAACAATCGTCCAGAATCAGCACCGGCGCATTCCTGATTAGTCCCCGCGCCAGGGTTGCTCGCTGTTTTTGGCCACCTGAAAGCGTTACGCCACGTTCGCCAACGATGGTATGCATCTTCATTGGGAAATCATCAATAGACCCGCGCAGGGATGCTGATTCGGCGGCATCCCAGATCAGCTCTAGATTACGCTCGGGGTCGTCGTAGCTGATGTTGCTGTAGAGCGGCTCCCCAAACAAAAACGGATCCTGTAAAACCTGCGAAATCTGCTGCCTCAGTTGCGATAACGGATAGTCGTTCACATCGTGACCATCGATATAAAGACAGGCATCCGGCGTATTGATCATTCGGGTAAACAATTTTAGCAGTGTACTTTTACCAGAGCCGATACGACCCACTATGGCGATCGACTCACCTGCAACTATTTCGATGTTGACATCACGCAGGGCTGGTTTAGTTGCGCCAGGGTAGGTATAAGCTACGTTCTTTAAATCAAATGCCCCATGAATATTCGACGGCACCTGCCCGCTGGGGCGATCACTAATCTCTGGCTCCGCATCATAGATTTCATAAAGTCGGTCGGTGGCAACAGCGGCACGCTGAACCAACATCACCAGCATGCCAGCCATGCGAATTGGCTGCAGCAACATACCTAGACAGGCAAAAAAGAACACCAGGTCTCCAATCGAAATTTGGCCTGTCATTACCTGATGGCCGCCATACAGAATAATGATGAGTTGCGCAACGGAGGCAAAAAACGGCATCCACGCAGACATCAGGGACGTTATTCGCGCTTGCTCATAAAACGCGCTCGCATAGTCGTCGTTGGTTGACCAGAACCGCTTAATTTCATTATCTTCCTGCACCTGTGCCTGAATGGTACGAATGCCCGAAAGGTTCTCCTGGGTATGTGACGACAGTTCAGACAGCCTTTCCTGCACTTCCCTTGAGCTCTTGCCCATTTCATTAGCCATACGCATCGCGTAGATAAATACAACAGGCAGTAATGGCACTATCAGCAATGTGAGCGAAGTAGATTTGAGTAACATCGCCGACACGCCAAACAAGGGCGCAAAGATCATAATGACAATAGCCATCAATCCAAAAGCAATCGCCCTATGAATTAAAGATATATCCTGGATCGCGCGGGTCATCACATCGCCGACACTGATCTTCGCAAAGAACCCGGGGCCCTGCCTGAGAACTGATTTATAAAGCATCTGGCGGAGATCGAAAGATACAGCGATACCGACCCGACGAATCGCCCGCCGCGCGTAGGACACCACCAGGAACCGCATCGAAACACAAAAGACAATGCCAAGCACGGTTTGGCCGATGGTCAGCGCACCGAGATGCCCATCAGAGGACCCATCTATCAGGTCAATGCCTTCAGAGACAAGGAAATAGGTACTCACCTCGAAGAATCGCGCGATAAAAAACCCCAGGAATCCCAGATAGGTCTGGGCCTGATAGTTTTTCATTACAGGAAGTAATCGACTAAGTGAACTCAAGCGCGTCCGGTGAACCACCAAACATCGTATTCTGCCACAAACCGCCCAACAGCTTGTAGCTCGGTTTTTGTATGGCTCGGTTTTTGTATGGCTCGGTTTTTGTACGATAAGTGTATGATGGGCTTTTGTCTGCTGATTTAAATGCCTATCAAACGCCGCATCACAAACTGGACCGTCTTAACCCTTGCATTCACCAGCGGGTTCATCATCATGTCTATCGAACTCCTGGGTGGACGAGTTCTGGCACCCTACTTTGGCAGCAGCATATACGTGTGGGGCAGCATCATTACCGTATTCATGGTTGCGCTGTCCTTCGGATATCTGATCGGCGGTCATCTTTCACTACAGACACCAAGACTCAGCAAATACGGATTTTTCTTTGTGGCCGCGGCCATTACGGCTGTCCCAACGATTTTGTTCGGGGATGCCCTCATGGACTGGGTCTTCCTTCGGTTTGAAGACCCCCGCTATGGATCACTACTGGCCGCGATGCTGCTATTCTTCGTCCCGACCGCAATTTTAGGCATGATCGCGCCCTACTCCGTGAGGCTTCTTGTTGAAGAAACTCATGAAAGTGGTCGTGTTGCGGGAGGACTTTACTTCATCTCTACCCTGGGGAGCGCTCTTGGCACATTGCTTACTTCTTTTTACTTCGTTCTGCTGTTCGAGATAAATGAGATTCTTGTTACTATGGTGATCGCGCTTGTCTGCTGCTTTCTTATTGCCATCGTTGTTGACCGCAAGGTTGAAACCAAGCTTGGGCCCAAGGTTTGATCGCACCACACATGAAAATACTCTTTGCCATCACCCTGCTGCTTATTTCCATCGCGTCATATGGCGACAAGGTGGTCCACAAGGAAAAATCGCTCTATCGAAATATTGTCGTGACCGAGCAAGCTGGAAAGCGGTGTCTTGTTTTTTCCATAAAGCTCCAAGAAAGAAATCAGACCTGCGTCGACATTAACGACCCAACGCATATTGTCTTTGCTTATGTGAGGATGATTTTCGCAGGATTACTGGTTAACCCAGAACCTACTCGCGGCCTGATGATCGGCATGGGTGGAGGAACAATTTCATCTGTATTGACCGGCATCTATCCAAACCTGACCATGGATCTTGTCGAAGTGGACGCGGCGGTAGTTAAGGTTGCAACTGACTACTTCGGGTTCAGAAAAACTCCCCAGATTGATGTTCATGTCACTGATGGAAGAGTCTTTGCTAGGCGCGCGCTTCGCAGAAAGGAAAAATACGACCTGATCATCCTGGATGCCTTCACCGGGGAATATATTCCTGAACATCTGATGACTGTTGAATTTTTGGAAAATATCAAAAGCCTACTAACACCAGGCGGTATCGTCATCGCAAACACGTTCGCAGGAAGCTCTCTTTATGACCACGAATCTGTGACCTATTCGGCTGTGTTTGGCCCTTTGTTCAGCCTTAAAATGCCTGGTACTGGCAACCGTGTTATCGTTGCAAGTACGGTAGATTTACCGGACAGAGAGACGCTGATGGCGAACGCTATGATGCTGAAACCAAACTTCGAACAATACAAAATCGATTTGCGGAAGTACGTACCGAATATGAACAGGGATCCTGACTGGAAGACCGACAAACGCCTTCTCACGGACCAATATGCTCCAGCGAATTTGCTGAGGGGCCACTAGAGTACTAACAAGCACCCATCAAATGCCTGATGTATCGGAAACAAGTGAGCTCTCCAGCACTGTTACCAATGCAGAGTGAGCTCAACGTGGAGTACCTGAACCTTGGCTAGAACCTCCACCAAACAATGAATTACCTCGAGAACGCAATGACGGGTAATATGAACCTTTAGGGCTTGTTGGCAGGCACGGTGCCTTCCGAAAGCCCACTTACTTAAAAACAGGAGTTAAATGTGTCACGACGTGATCAGATAAATATGACCGATGACGAAATCGGCAGTTACCTCAGGGATTCTCGGACCATTATTCTGGTCTCAAATGGTAAGGACGGCTTCCCGCATCCCATGCCAATGTGGTACACCGTTGACGATCAAAATGTTGTCTACATGACAACCTTCAGTAAGAGCCAGAAAATAAACAACCTGAAAAAGGACCCAAGAGTTGCTTTACTGGTGGAGTCTGGAGATGTTTACCAGGAACTAAAGAGCGTTCTTATATACACAGAAGTGGAACTGATCGACGATGTAGAGGCCACCCGGGATATCCTGTTTAACATCTCAGTACAACGCGGCGATCTGCAAGCCGATGCAGGTGAAAAAATTCGCGAAGGAATGATGAACACTGCTTCCAAACGAATAGGCATGAAATTTACCCCGGACAAAATTGTCACCTGGGATCACAGCAAACTGGGCGGGGTCTACTAGACCTCTACCAATGGATACCAACGATTAACGCAGCTATGCCCAAAGGTGTATGTCCTAAGGGGACAGAGGTTAATAGAAAAGTATCGATAGAAAAGTCATCAGCCGATGACCACTCCTTGCCGAAAAACGACTTCCCCCAACTTCTAGCCTAAACACCCCTCATGAGGATACTTTTGCCACCGGAGAAAAAGTCGCTCTACTATTCCTGTTCTCAGGGGTTTTGGGCATTCAGAAGGGTTTTCCTTTATTTATCAGCCTCTTTGCCTGGCTTCTGAATTTCGCTTTCAGGACGGTTTAGCTGATTGGCATCACTGGTATCGGGCGATCCAGGTTGTTCGATGCCGTCACCCTGTTTTTCCTGTAGTTGGGCTTTGCCTGCCGCCAGAGTAAATTTTGCCAGCACCAGCATGAATATAAGAATTGCAAGTTTGCCAAAGGCATTTTCCATAGCCGTCACCGTATCGGGTATTAGCAGAGAATAAATATAGTCAACAAAAGTGAAGGCACTGATGATGTACAGTAAAACGGCAAAGATAATTTTTAGGTAGGCGGAAAGTTTAGTCATCATGAGTGTGTGTTGAAGTTTTTTATAAGTGTGCGATTCTAAACTCTCGGGGATTATTTTGCATTCCTACTGATGGGCGAGCTGTGCGTCTAGCGGTCGACCTCCGCCACGGCGAAGGCCTCGAAGACACCTGTCTGTTCAGGACTCTGGTCGAGCACGCGCCAGCCCAGGCCGGCGATGGCGGCGGGAAGCTCCTGATGGGTCCACGAAGACAGCCACGGCTCGCCGAAGGTGCGCAGAGCCCACAGCGTCATGGCACCGTGGCTGGCGAGGTCCAGCAGGTGGGAGAACGCGACGCGGCTGCCCGGCCCGATGCTCGCTGTCATCTGTGCGAACAGATCGGCGGTTTGGTCATGGGTCAGGTACATCAGAAGGCCCTCGGCGACCACGGCTGCGCGTGCCTGTGGGTCCCAGCCTCCAGCCTGGTCGAGGATGTCTCGGAGGCGGCACTCTCCCAGGTCGGCCGCGATCTGACGCAGGTTGGCGGGTCTGCCCACGGCGTCGATACCCCGCCCCTTGGCGGCGGACGTGGTCGGATGATCGACCTCGAAGAACTGCACGTGCGGGAACCGTGGTGCCAGCCGCAGGCCGAGGGTGTCGAAGCCTGCACCGAGGATCAGAACCTGCGTCGCCCCGTGCTCCAGGGCGCCCAGCACCGCTAGGTCCATGAAACACCGCCGCCGCGCCGCCCCGCAGTAGGGGGTGCGCGATGCGTTGGTGGAGAGGCGGCCCAGCCAGCTTTTCATGAGGCGGATCGTGCCCGCGCGGTACATAGGCTGATCGGCAGTGAGCAGTAGGCGCTCGCTGAGAGCTCCGGCCCCGTCGGGCAGCGGCTCATCCCAGTCTTCCCGGTCGGCGACTATGGTGGTGATCAGGGCTAGCTTGAGGGCGGTCTTGCTGACGCGGCCGGTACGCATGGAGCCTCCAGAACTCATGGGTGAGATGTGGGTGCCTATGGACCGTGGCGTCCCGCCGCCACCTTGTGGCGCTCACCTCAGGATGCCGACTCAGCTTGTGTTGAAGTTTTTTACAAGGCCGCAATTCTAAACTCTCGGAGATTATTTTGCATTCTTACTGAAAAGCAATTTTGGTCAGGATTGCTGTTTGAAATATTGAATAATGCCTGAATGGTTAAACAGGTATTTGGACTAATAGCGTCATGAAAACAAAATACACTCCAGGAAAGAGATCAACGCCATGCATGTAGATATTATTGAGTACCCTGAAACATTAGTGGCAACCCTTGAGCACCAAGGGCCGGAAAAACAGACATATAAAACCAGCGCTAAATTCACACAATGGCGTAAAGAAAATGCTGTTCCAGCAGACAAAGGAAATACTTACGGGATTCATTACGCAGACCCTAACAACACTTGCCCTGAAGACTTTCGCCTGGACATTTGTGTCTCTATAGAGAATGAAGTTGGAGAAAATCCTCAGGGAGTGGTGAATAAGAGTATTCCTGCCTGTCGCTGCACGCTAGCAAGGCATACTGGTTCCCGTGACCATGTCACAGCAGCTGAATACCTGGTTTATGAATGGCTGCCTGATAGTGGAGAGGAAATGGGTGACTTCCCTCTGTTTTTTCATAACGTCAATGTCGGACCGGGTGTGCGTTAGCAGGATATGATTACAAATCTCTATTTATCTTTGAAGTGAGTTGCACCCAGTCTCAAACAGCCCCTTCCCATGGAGCTAGATTAAACCAGCATCCGTGATGCACGGATATTCACTAACTGATTGATATAATGAGGTTTACTAGGGACCTGCCAGCCCCGAATTATACTAATCCCTGGTTAACTGATCCCCTTACAGCAGCTTGGTTCTGTGACCTTCCCAATACTTATCTCGCAATAGACGCTTGTAAAGCTTCCCCGTCGGGTGTCGGGGTAATTCCTTGTCGAAATCTACCGAGCGTGGACACTTTAGATGTGAAATATGGTCTCGACAGAACTCGATCAACTCGGCTTCAAAGTCTGGCCCGACATCGTTCCAGTCTTTGGGTTGCACAACTGCCTTGACCTCTTCGCCGAAATCATCATTAGGAACACCAAATACTGCCACATCCATCACTTTTGGATGTGTGACCAGCAAGTTCTCTGTTTCCTGAGGATAGATGTTTACGCCTCCGGAAATAATCATGAAACTCTTGCGATCGGTAAGATAAAGGAAACCATCCGCGTCCCGATAACCAACATCCCCAAGCGTTGACCAGCCCTGCTGGTGTCGAGATTCGTCGGTCTTCTCTTTATCGTTAAAATATTCGAAGTCGCCGCCACCTTCAAAATAGATTGTGCCCGACTCGCCCTGGGCTACTTCCTCACCGTCTTCGCCAACAATATGTAGTTGCGCCGTTAGCGGTAGCCCTACCGATCCCTTATGCGCGAGCCATTGCTCCGAATTGATGGCAACAAAACCGTTGCCTTCACTGCCGGCATAGTATTCATGGATCACCGGTCCCCACCATTCAATCATCTGTTCCTTGATGGGAACAGGGCATGGCGCAGCAGCATGAATAGCACACTGCAGACTCGAAACATCGTGCTTCAACCGCACATCATCATCAAGTTTTAGCATACGAATAAACATAGTGGGTACCCACTGGCTGTGGGTAATTTTGTATCTCTCTATGGCCGCTAGCGCAGCTTCAGCCTCGAAGTGTTGCATCACAATGCAGGTCACCCCCATCGACAACATGCCCATGGTGAACGTCAACGGCGCTGCATGATATAGAGGTGCCGGACTCAGGTAGATACTGTTCTCCGAGACGCCATAAAGCATCCCAAACAGATTTGGCCCTTCGTCTACGCCATACTCGCCTTCTGGCAGTGGTTTATATACCCCTTTGGGTCTTCCCGTCGTACCAGAAGAATACAGCATCTGGACGCCAATCGATTCATCCGAAATCTTCTCAGCGGGCATCTCTGCAAGACCGTCTTCCCAGGAGTTGAAGCCTGCAACAGCACCATCAACCATATAACTGTGGCAGTGATCCAGGTTCAGCTTGCCGACAAGATTCTGCTGACTCTTGGACGTGATAAAGACTTTGGCCTGGCAGTCGCTGACAATGTACTCGACCTCTTCGTCCTGTAATCGGTAGGAAATAGCCGTGAAATAAAGGCCAGATCGCTGCGCCGCGAAACAGATCTGGAGCAGTGCCGGGTGGTTCTCAAGGAGTATCGCGACGTGGTCACCCCGGTTTAATCCGAGCTGACGAAATAATTGCGAAGCCTGCATAGACAGGTCATCGAGTTGTTTAAATGTCGTGGTTACGCCGGTTTCGGCAATGACATAAGCGGCTTTATCGGCGCTAGTGGCGGCCAGTTCTCCAAGGTGCATCAAACTTCCTTTTCTGATTTTTAGGTCATTGACGGGCTCTGCAGAGCATGTCAGCCTCGTCGTCAGCCGTAACAATGCCTACAAGGGTATAAAAAGACAAGATACGTGATTGGTTATGGTCGTCTACTCAACATTTACGCTGCTTACTTTAAGCTGGTCACATCAGAGCCGACTGAGCGTTACCTTCTCAGAACTGCTTGCGGCTTGAACAAGACATGAGGGGTACATAAACAGAGTAGACAAACACAAGAACCTAAAAACCTAAACCGCCGTGTAACCACCGTCTATAACAAGTTCACTTCCGGTCATAAAACTGGATTCATCAGAAGCGAGAAACAGCACACCCTTTGCGATGTCGTCGGCCTCGCCTAACCTGCCTATAGGGTGCTTTGCTACCAACATTTCCTTCAAGGCGTCTTCAGTATCAACCTCGTCAATAAATTCAACGATTCCTCTTACCATTGGCGTCCAGATATAGCCGGGGTGAATCGAATTGCAACGAATGTTGTACCCGTTGTTACCACAATAGACCGCGACCGATTTTGACAAAAGACGCACCCCTCCTTTTGACGCGTTGTAAGCCGCGCCAGCGCCACCAACCATTCCCATGATCGACGAGATATTAATAATCGACCCTCCTCCTGACGATTTCATTTTACGAATAGCAGCCTGGCACCCGAGAAAAACAGCATCCAAATTGATCGTCATTACCTGACGCCAACTCTCAAAGGAAACATCTTCCATCGGGGCTGTGCCCGCCCCGACAATACCGGCATTGTTCACCAGTACATCCAGACCGCCAAATTCAGAGACAGTGGTGTCAATCACTTCTTGCCAGCGACCTTGATCTACTACGTCCTGATGTAAGGCCATTGCTTTTCCGCCGCGTTGTTCAATGACATTCGCCGTCTGCTCTGCAGCTTCGGCGTTTACGTCCGTGACAACGACCATCGCACCTTCCTTCGCTAACAGTTCGCATGAGGCTGCTCCCAGGCCACTTCCTCCGCCTGTCACTATCGCTGTTTTGTTTTTTACTCTGCTCACTGGCACCCCTTACAACTTGTTGGTTAATTTTTATGGACGTCTACTGAATTTTAACCGGCTAAGCCTAAGCAAATCCCTCTTAAATTTGACGAGGTAACGCCCAAGGCTGTTCTTCACTAAGCAAGTTTAACCGCAATGCCGGAGTTTAACCGACGGGCTGCAGGGACCAGCGAACGTCAAATCGCTAGACCTGACCCCCCTTTTTGACTTTTTTCCCACTGTCTAAATGCCGAAGAATCAACAATATGTTGTGTTTGGCTTGGGTGCTGCGGCACAATATCTAGTCGCTGACCCTGAAAAGCTTCACCGCTTTGAAGCGCTTAAAACGTGGAAAAATCTGTTTAAAAGCTGTGGATAAACTGTGTACTTGTTGGGGATCACGTGGCTGGTAGGGACCTGCAATAAGCTGAATAGCGCTTCCCTGAACCGCCCATTAAATGACGAAAAGAGCTGCAGAGGCGGTCACAAGACCCTTTGGCATCTGTAACAGTAGTACTGATATAAAGGAGATATATGGACTCTACGGCCCAAAAACCAGAATTAACCGCTATACCGTCGAGCGTCAACGAAATCAAATTCCAGGACACTTCCCTTGATATCTGGGAGAACAAATATTGCCTTAAAAACAAGAAAGGCGGGTTTGTTGACCAAAACATGGATGACACCTACAAGCGCGTCGCGAAGGCCCTTTCTGAGGTTGAAGACGAGGATAAACAGGGAATCTGGTACAGCAAGTTTCTGTGGGCGCTGCGCCAGGGAGTAATACCCGCGGGTCGAATTATCTCCAATGCCGGCGCCCAGGAGCATAAACCTGCCACCTCTACTATTAATTGCACCGTCTCCGGCATCATTTACGATTCAATGGAAGATATCCTGCAGAAAAATGTCGAAGCAGGACTTACCCTTAAGGCCGGCTGTGGCATCGGCTATGAGTTCTCAACACTACGACCTAAAGGCGCTTACGTTACCGGAGCAGGAGCCTACACCTCGGGGCCTCTGTCTTTCATGGATATCTACGACAAGACCTGCTTTACCGTTTCATCTGCAGGCGGCCGAAGAGGCGCTCAGATGGCAACCTTCGAAATTGGCCACCCTGATGTAATGGAATTCATCAAAGCCAAACGTGAAGACGGTCGCCTTCGGCAGTTCAACCTTTCATTGCTGATTACGAGCGAATTCATGGAAGCCGTGACCCAGGATACGGACTGGAGACTAAGTTTTCCGATCACAGAAGCCGAACGCGAAGCAGATGAACTGGATCTTGATGATGCCGCCAAAATCCTATGGCGTGATTTCCCCGTAAAAGGCAGATACGTCACTAATAACGAAGGTCTCGTCGCCTGCAAGATCACTAACACCATCCGTGCACGCCGACTGTGGGACCTGATTATGGCGTCAACCTATGATTTCGCCGAGCCAGGTTTCATCTTGATCGACAAGGTCAACGAGATGAACAACAACTGGTTCTGCGAGGACATCAGGGCAACCAACCCCTGTGGTGAACAGCCGTTGCCTCCCTATGGTAGTTGCCTTCTGGGCTCAGTTAATCTTTGCCGTTTTGTCGATAAACCATTTACCAACGAAGCTAACTTTGACTGGGACACGTTCAGCGAAGCTGTTGCCGTGTTCACCCGTATGTTGGACAACGTGGTAGAGATCAACGGCCTGCCCTTGCCACAGCAACGAAAAGAAATCGAACGAAAGCGGCGTCATGGAATGGGCTATTTAGGCCTAGGTTCTACTATCACCATGATGGGAATGAGCTACGGCGATGAAAAATCTGTCGCCTTTACAGAAGCCGTCACTAAACGACTCGCGCTTGTGGGCTGGCAAGCAGGTGTAGAACTCGCCGAGGAGAAAGGGCCCGCTTCAATCATGGAAGAGGAGTTCACGATTACAGCCGCGATGTTACGCCAACGCCCGGAAATGAAAGAGGACGGGGTCAAGATCGGTGACAACATCAAAGGCAAGGTCCTGCTGGCAAAATACTCTCGCTACATGCAAAGGGTGGCAGAGGCAGACCCTGATCTGATCAATAAAATTGCCGAGACCGGTTGCCGGTTCACGCACCACAGTTCTATAGCGCCCACCGGCACTATTAGCCTGTCACTAGCCAATAATGCCAGTAACGGCATTGAACCCAGCTTTGCACACCATTACGCCAGGAACGTCATCCGCGAAGGTAAAAAATCCAAAGAGAAAGTGGATGTATTCTCATTCGAATTACTGGCCTACCGCTCTATGGTTAATCCCAACGCGGAGCCCATGACGGACGACCCTGAGTGCAAACTACCTGAATGCTTCATCACGGCCGACGACATTTCACCAACCCAGCACGTCGATATTCAGGCTGCTGCTCAGAAGTGGATTGATTCTTCTATTTCAAAAACGGCAAATGTCCCTACCGAATATCCGTTTGAAGAATTCAAGGACATTTATCGTTATGCCTACGAACAGGGCCTGAAGGGTTGCACAACATTCCGCTTCAACCCTGAAGCCTTCCAGGGTGTATTGGTGAAGGAAGCGGACCTGGAAAACACTACCTATCAATTTGAATTAGAAGATGGTGAGATTCTGGAGGTCAAAGGCAATGAAGAAATTGAATATGACGGAGAAATGCATTCTGCGGCCAACCTCTTTGATGCAATGAAAGAAGGCTATTACGGGAAATTCTAGTCATTAACGACGCATAGATATCATCGAAATATTACAAACTGTTTGTTAAAAACCGTTTATTTAAAACAAGAGCCGCTCTGAAATGAGCTGCTCTGGACAAATTATGGATAGGCAATGGCCATTAAAATAGAAAAGAAAATTATAGGGTATACCCTAAAAAAACCACTCGAAGAAGTACCCGCAAAGCCACCCGAAAGAGAGACGATGCATGAACATGTCGCTCGACCGGATGAACTGCGGGGTTACACCTACAAGGTCAAGACCCCGCTGTCAGATCATGCGATGTATATAACCATTAATAACATTGTGTTGAATGTGTCGACAGAGCATGAACAGGAATACCCCTTTGAAGTATTTATCAACTCCAAGAACATGGAACAGTTCCAATGGATTCTTGCTCTTACCCGAGTCATCTCCGCTGTCTTTCGCAAAGGCGGTGACAGCGTATTCCTGGCTGAAGAACTTAAACAGGTATTTGACCCGCAAGGTGGCTACTTCAAAAAGGGAGGTGTCTTTATGCCTTCACTGGTCGCGGAGATTGGCGGGGTTCTTGAAACTCATATGAAAAAAATCGGCCTCATCAAAGAGGAAGAACTAAGCGCTGTGCACCAGGAATTGATTGCCGAAAAACGCGCCGCTTTAGAAGATGCTGCCAACGCGGAAAAAGTAGATCCCGGTGACTTCCCCCCAGGAGCCCAGCTTTGCAATAAGTGTAATGTCACCGCCATGGTGATGATGGATGGTTGTATGACCTGCCTAAGCTGCGGCGATAGCAAGTGCGGCTAACAGGGACTCATCATTAATGCACGTATACCTGGAACAACTCCAGACTATTTTGGACAACGGTACGGTTCGCGGTGACAGAACGGGCGTAGGCACTATCTCGGTATTTGGCCTAAACACCAGGTACAAAATGGCAGATGGCTTCCCGGCTGTGACAACCAAGAAGCTGGCATGGAAGGTCATGTCTTCGGAGCTGTTGTGGTTCGTTTCCGGGTCTACCAACATTAACGATCTGAAAGCAATTTATCAGCACAACAAAATCTGGGACGCCAACTATGACGACTATGTGAAACGTCTGGGACTAGAGGCGAGTGATGGCGATATGGGACGTGTTTACGGTTCCCAGTGGAGGAAATGGAAAACGGTAGACGGTCGCGAAGTCGACCAGTTGGCAGATGCTATTGATCTGATCAAAAACAATCCTGAAAGCAGAAGGATTATCGTCAACGCCTGGAACCCCGGTGAGGCCTCTCCCGACCAGGTGGCGCTACCACCCTGCCACAGCTTCTTCCAGCTCTACGTGGCCGACGAAAAACTTTCGTTACATATGTACCAGCGCTCGGCGGATATGTTCCTTGGGGTACCATTCAACATCGCCTCTTATTCCCTGTTGCTACATATGATTGCAAAAATCACAGGGCTAACGGCACATGAATTTGTTCACACTATTGGCGATGCCCATATCTACCTTGACGCCGTCGAGCAGGCAAAGGAACAGCTCATACGCACTCCCCTGCCCCTGCCCTCGCTTAATATCGAAGACCGAGACCAGCAAACGATCGACGATTTCGAGATGACTGACTTCAGCCTGCTTGACTACCACTGCCATGAGCCGATCAAAGCCCGGATGGCCGTCTAATCCAAGTGTTGTTCTTACTTTTCTTTCGTGAGAATTCGAACCCCCTGGTTTCGGAACATCTTTGTCGTATCAGATGGAAGTTCCGGACCGGCTCTTAGGGTCACCCTGTCCGCAGCGGTTGCAAATGACTTTTCAATCATCCTGGTCAACAGGGACGATTCGAGCCCTTCCCCACCGAATTCGGCAAACAACCCAAACGCCTTGATTCCCGCCGACCCACCGGTAGCTCGCATGAGATTCGCTTCGCGTACAATTTCGCAGCATCCTGCGGGTTCATCATCACAGTAAACTGCAAAGAACTCACATCTTGGATCGGTCAGGTAATGTTGCCATTGCGCACCATTCCAACCCGACCGGTCTTCATCGGCGGTGGCATTAATGTTGTCCCATAAAAATCGGGCGAACCGATAGGAAGTCGCACTTAAGAGAGAAATAGAGAGTGATTCGTTCGCAAACAGCCAAGGGGAAAACTCCCCACGGGTAAGTTCCAGTTTTGAAGTCACAGCCATCGGCTACTCCTATAACGTAACAGGGGCAACGGGAAGGTCTTTCGACACCGCTACGGCTCGAGTCAAACGGTAGAGAAACTCCAGCCCCTCATAAAAGCTGCGCTTGGGCAGTCGCTCATCACGGCCATGGGTTCGATTATCACCAAATTCTGTGAATATCCCCGACACCCCATACACCGGGACACCGGCGTTACGAAAAAATGTCGAGTCGGTCGCACCGGTGCTCATCGTGGGAAGTACGAGGGCCCCAGGCCACATTGACGTCGTGATCTCGCGAATTGGATCCATGATGCTGTCATCTAGACGGTGACGCGTCACTGAACAGGGCATCCCATTTCGGTGTCAAGGTCATTGAAGGAACGTCCGCCACCCTAAACAGCACCTCCCCAACCTCATTCACGCTCTCGCCTGGAAACACCCTGCAATTCACCGTCGCGCTAGCGCGCTGCGGAAGTGCA
>CALKBV010000017.1 GCA_937775265.1 uncultured Pseudomonadales bacterium | reverse complement strand
TGCTTGATAAAGATGAACACGGGATGACGCCAATGGCTGAATTACTTCTAATGTTTGCCGCGAGGGCACAGCATGTTGAAGAAGTAATAAAACCTGCTTTGGCCCGAGGTACTTGGGTTGTTTCTGACCGTTTTACGGATTCCTCGTATGCCTATCAGGGCGGAGGGAGGCAACTGGGTAGCGACGCCGTGGCTGCACTTGAACATCAAGTACTCGGAGGCTTCAGGCCTGATCTCGTCATTATTCTTGATCTCGATGTGCAGGCTGGCCTGGAAAGGGCAAGCAAAGTGTCTGAAGCGGACAGATTTGAATCAGAGGAGAGGGAGTTTTTTGAGCGAGTAAGGGCGGCATTTGTCAGTCGTTCCAGTGAACCTGGGTATCACCTGGTCGATGCTGCCCGTCCCCTGATCGATGTGCAGGCAGACATTGCCACTATCATAAGAGAACTATTCGAATGATAATCTTGTTGCCTTGGCAGGCTTCGTCATGGCAGCGAGTCTGTACCCAGATAGCCGATGGAAAAATGCCACATGGGATTCTGCTCGCTGGGCCATCTGACTCAGGGAAGGCTAACTTTGCTGCTGGTTTAGGTGCTTACTTGCTATGTCGCGGGCACGACAAACCGTGCGGTGAATGTCGCCAATGTAATCTCGTTGCGGCGGGTACGCACCCCGACCTCCTGGATGTAACGCTTGAAGACGCTAAGCAGATTCGTATTGAACAGATTAGAGAGCTCATTCACTGGGCGACCCAGACTTCTCAACAAGGTGGATACAAGGTTTGTACCATCAACCCTGCGGATAAGCTAAATATCCAGTCTGCAAATGCGCTCTTAAAAGTTCTTGAAGAACCCCCGCCCAAGACACTGATATGCCTGGTGTCGGATCAACCTACACGCTTACTGCCGACCTTGCGAAGTCGCTGTCAGCGGATTGACCTGGGTTCACCTTCCCAACAGGAAGCCGTCTTATGGCTGCAGGGTCAAATGGATTCCTCTGTTGATGTAGAATTGCTATTGGGCATCGCCGGCGGTATGCCGCTCCGAGTGTTGAACTCTATTAATGAGGATTATCTAAAGCTAAGGCAGGAACTGGCTTCACAACTGGTCCCATTATCTGAGAGGGTCAGGTCTCCGATTCAGGTGGCTGCTTTGATGGCCAAAGAAGATGTTGGGCGTGTTCTTGAACTGCTCTATCAACTTGTTTCAGACTCGATCGCTTTCACGTTGTCTGGTGGCAAGGTGATTAGAAACAGAGATTTAAGCGAAACCATCGAGCGATACAGCAACCTGACATCTGTCGAGGACAGATACAAATTACTGGATCACATCAGCGAGGCGCAGGGCCAGCTTAACGGAACTTCCAATCCAAATGGCCAGATGCTGCTGGAAGGGGTGTTTGTCAAAGCTGGTTAAGTCGTTGCGAACCACTGTTTAGTTCTGGTGATCTATGGTCATGATTCGTGGCTTGAAGATTAGAAACTCATAGGGCATGATCTCGAACACCACATTCCAGGTAAGTAGTTATGGCGAAGCTAGCCCGGGGCGGCGGCAAGAAAACAATGATCGCCCTGACGATCAGGGACAAGGTCGTGCTACATAATTACTACATGCCTTTTATCAAAAATGGTGGCATGTTCATTGCGAACCGAACCGAATACGATCTGGAAGACGATGTCTTTATCCTACTAAGCCTGATGGACGAATCCGAGAAGATTCCGGTAGCAGGCAAAGTCGTTTGGATAGCCAAGAGTGGGGTCAAGAGCCCGCACATTCCGGGTGTAGGGATTCAGTTCAGCGACCCTGATAATATTGCGAAAGATAAGATCGAAACCTACCTGGCGGGCAGCCTCAACTCAGTGAATGCAACAGCTACTATGTAACTGTTTTTTGTGGCTCTTTTTGCTTGGCAAGGGCTGCAGATTAGACTGCTAAACCGCTTAACCAAAAAATGGCGCTATTCAAGTGGCCGGATCATTCCTGTAGGTGAACCAGGTCATTTCAACCTGATGGTGAATTCTTGCAAGATCCAGCTGAACCTCATCAATAAACCAATGCAATTCACCGCTTGAAAATAAGTCGATCACATTTGAGTTTTTGATTCTTCGTTGTGCAAGATTAGTTGCTCGTTGTGGTTCGTCCGATAGTGGTAACTGTTCACAACATTCGGATACCTCGTCCAGGCAAAAGTCGACAGACCTTGGGAAGTGTTCATCCCGCAACAGGAAGTCTGCGACATCCTCTCCATTCACATGATCATCAACGTGCTGTCGATACATCTGGTAACCGGAGACTGACATTAGAAGGCTTGTCCAAAGTAACCGTTCATAATCTGCAAGTTCGGTATGCTTTGGATCATTTAGATTGTAACAACCGATATCGAGTATGCGCGTTGTCATATCTGCGCGCTCAAGCTTACGACCCAGTTTCATGAAGTTGAATGCCTGGGTTACGCTCATGCAACCTGCCAAATACCCTGTGAACTCATGACAGCGACCGATGACTTCACCGAGAAACGCATCCCGTCCTTCTCGTTTGAGTGGTTTTTTAAGGTTGTTTTCTACGAAGTGATGGAGTTTATTGATTTTTTCCCACGCTTCCCTGGGCATGATTTCACGGCTTGTCCGAGCGTTTTCCCTGGCATTTTTCAGTGCGGTTCGGATAGACGATGTCTCACCCTGGGTCAGAAACTTGACGACGTTCTGTTCATTCTCCAGCTGGTAAGTCTCGTGGAAGTTATCCTTGTCACCGGTAATGTCGATCAAGCTCGCCCAGACATGCTTTGAGTTAGGCAAGTCCAGTGCGAGGTTCGTATTAACTCTTAACAGAAGCGCGGTACTTTCCACGCGCTCCATATATCGGCCTATCCAGAACATCCTTTCTGCAACACGAGACAACATTAGCGAGTTCTCCCTGGCAGGTCGATTATCCAGGTGTCCTTACTGCCACCGCCTTGCGAGGAATTCACAATCAGTGATCCTTTTACCAGCGCTACCCGTGTTAGTCCTCCGGCAGTCACAAAGCTCCGGTCGCTCTGCAGGATGAAAGGCCTGAGGTCTACATGCCGCGGTTCGATAGAATTACCCGACAGGGTTGGCACAGTAGAGAGATTAATAATCGGCTGAGCGATGAAGTTTCTCGGGTTTGATTTGATTTGTCGGCGCATCTCTGACGTTCGGCGTTTGGTCTCTGTTGGGCCAATGTACATGCCATATCCGCCAGATTCATCAGCAGGCTTAACCACAAGGTTTTCCATGTTTTCCAGCACATGTTTCATTTGTTGCTTGTCAGAACACATGTAGCTGGGCACGTTAGGCAGGATGGGATCTTCATCGAGGTAGTACTTAATCATTGCGGGTACGTAGGTATAGACCACTTTGTCATCCGCAACACCTGCTCCTGGTGCGTTGGCAAGGGCGACGTTACCTTTTCTCCACGCGCGCATCAGTCCTTTTACGCCGAGAATTGAGTCTTTGTGGAAGACTTCCGGGTCGAGAAATAAATCATCAACTCGCCGGTAGATGACATCGACGCGACTGAGTCCCTCAACGGTTTTCATATAAACACAATCGTCGTCGCCAACCACCAGGTCGCGGCCCTCCACCAGTTCAGCCCCCATGCGTTGGGCTAGGAAGGAATGCTCGAAATAGGCAGAGTTGAAGATGCCTGGAGTCAGTACGACCACCTCTGGCAAATCTTTGGGCCGCGGTGAAATAGAGCTCAAGGTATCCAGTAACTGGGCCGGGTAGTTGTCCATGGGTAGAATCGAGTATTTTTCAAATAGCTCTGGAAGAACCTTTTTGGAGATATTCCTGTTTTCAAGCATGTAGGAAACCCCCGAAGGAACTCGCAGGTTGTCTTCAAGCACATAAACTGTGCCGTCGCTATCCCTGATAATGTCCGAGCCACAAACATGAGCCCAGACACCATGTGCCGGTTTCATTCCCTCACAAATTGCCCGATAATTTCTTGAGGTTTTGAGAAGTTCTTCAGGTACCACTTTATCTTTAAGGATCTTACGGTCGTTATAGACGTCATCGATAAAGGCATTAAGTGCACGAAGACGCTGAACGAGCCCCTTTTCTATGTGATCCCATTCTTTCCGCATTATTGTTCTTGGGATGATATCGAATGGCCATTCCCGATCGATGTTTTGGCCTTCAGAG
The DNA here is from genome assembly GCA_937775265.1 of uncultured Pseudomonadales bacterium. GTDB lineage: Bacteria > Pseudomonadota > Gammaproteobacteria > Pseudomonadales > Azotimanducaceae > UBA9659. The sequence continues at coordinate 6,077 of CALKBV010000017.1, read as the reverse complement.
TAGACGGTGAAACTTATACCAAGAGACCTGATTGTAAGCTCGGCGTCGTGCCGGAGGGCATTTAGTTCGGCCGGTGTTTTCGATTTGAGGAATTTACTGAGCTCGCCCAGCCCTGATCGAGCCTTTCCCGACGAGAACAGTTCATCATAGGTTTTATTATTGCCATAGCCGCGTATCTGCATCAGGTATGGGTGCTCATTACTTGAATTCTTCTTCCATGATTCTGTAATGGGTTTCGATCATTCCCAGTTTTTTGTAGGTCTGTTGTGCTGTTGTGTTGTCTTTTTCGACATATAGTCTGATACCACACACGCTAGGCGTTGAGGAAGCAAGGCTCTTTACATGCGAGTACATTGCAGTGAACACACCCTTCGCACGATGTGAAGGTGCGACGAACACACTTTGAATCCACCAGAACAAACTATTGCGCCAGTCGCTCCACTCGTATGTGATTGCCAGGCATCCGACGACCTTTTCCTGATCCAACGCCACGAGGTAGAACCCAAGGGAGCTATCCTGAAGAATTGCATTAATGCCGGGGTGAATTTTATCCCAGGGTAAATTCTTGCCTTCGGTCTCAATGGCCATCGCCTGATTGAACTCAGCAATGACTTCAGTGTGCTGCGGGTTTGCTTGAACTACTTGTATATTCATAGCGCGCATTATAAACAGATCAATCCATTATAGGCGGGTCAACATGGGCAAATGACCGATGTTCGTGATTATCTTTTTCTTATTCAGAAGGCGGGCATTTTACTTGTTGGTATTTCCAGTGGTGGATAAACGAAAGTTAACCGAGATTGCTGTGTTAACAAGCGCCATTAGCTTGTCAGGATTGTTAGTCATCAAAGCAACCGGGTTGATTCCAAAGTCTCTAATCTTTTCGGCGGCTATTCGCGGTAATCTAACCTCTAGGTATGAAACACCTCTGAGGTAGCGCAGGAAGAGTGAGTTCTGACTTTGACGTGTGTTGAGTGATTGAAATACTTGCCGGCTATAACGATAACTTCGGCTCCTGAATCATCCCGGTAACCTCTGCAACGAAATCGGTTTTCGTGAGCGGCCTGTTTGCGAAGTCACAGGTTTTCTAAAGCAATACTGGTGGCCATGGTGATCTTCAACAGGCTAAAGAGAAATGGCGTTTGTGATTTGGCTTGACGCGGTTAACGGCCTGCTGATTTTGGCAGCGATACCTGGTTGACATCATTCACCCGGGGTTCGACCCTTCTTCATCTGAGTTGTGGTCGATCATTCATGTTAATTCGTCGATACAATGCGAGAAAATACTTTTGAAATGAACTTTATTCTATTGATATTACTCAATATTATCCAAAATATATCGAGTTCGACTAGCGATGTCAGCGTCCTTAAGGAAGCAGATCGCACTGATCAGCGGCTGCGTTGTATGCTCTTCCGCCAGTCCAATTTCCCATCTCTGGAGTTGGCTAAGCCGCTGTGACTGGGGGAGTGCCAGCAGCGTTAACAAATTCTGCCGAATGGTTTGATCTTCGAGAGTTACCTGTACGAGGGCGACAAATTCGTTGTCCTTGCGTTTCCCGAAGAGGTTATTAAGAACATTTGCATCGGGTTTCAGGTCATTGACCGAAGTGGGTTTTATGGTTGTACAACACGGTTTGATGCCAGTTTGTCGTGGTGCGATCCGGCATCGCGTGGTATATATACCCTCCTTTATAACATCCGGCAGCGAAGCGGTCACGAAGCCTTGCTTGCCGTAGTTTCGCGACGTTCAACAGGAGGAAAGATGGTTTCAGTCGTATATGAGGCACCTGATTCAATAGAGGGTGCAATTAGTCTTTTGGCCAATGCGGATATTCCCGCAAAGATACTAGCCGGCGGCACGGACCTAATTATCCAGACTAACGGGAGCGCCGACGAATCCCGCTTGTTTGTAGATGTTAAGAGAATCGACGGTATGCTGGATGCAAGATTGTCGGCTGATGGGCTAGACCTGGGTCCTTCCATGAGTTGTGCAGAGTTTACCGCGAGAGATGACATCCGAAAGGTCTTTCCCGGGCTGGTGGAAGCCGCTTACCTGATCGGATCAACGCAGGTTCAGGGCAGGGCAAGTCTAGGGGGCAATTTATGCAATTCTTCTCCCGCAGCGGATACGGTTCCTGCGCTGGTCGTGAATGGCGCACAATGCGTGATCGCAGGACCGGGTGGTGAGCGGACGGTCGCGGCTGAAGAATTCATGACAGGCGTCGGTCGAAACTGCATGGAAAAAGGCGAGCTGCTCAAAATAATCCACCTGCCGACACCTGCGGCGAAGACTTCTGATGCCTATTTACGGTTTATCCCCAGAACTGAAATGGATATAGCGGTTGCAGGCGCGGGTGTAAGTGTGACACTCGATGATGACGGCACTTGCACTGCTGCGCGAGTTGCGATTGGCGCCGTTGCGCCGACCGTACTGCTTGTCAGCGCAGCGGCAGATGCCCTGATCGGGACCAAGCTGGATGATGACGCATTACAAGCAGCAGCAGCTGCAGCAAGTGCCGCGTCCAGCCCGATTACAGACAGAAGAGGCACCGCTGAATATAGAAGACAGATCGTTGGCGTATTGGTAAAACGCGCCGCGAGAATAGCCGCGACAAGAGCAAAGGGAAACTAGAAAAATGGCAAAATCACACGTAACAACCAGTATCAATGGGCAACCGCAAGAATTTCTGTGCGAGCCGGGGGATACCTTGCTCGACGTATTGCGTAATGACCTGAACCTGACGGGCACGAAGGAAGGCTGTGGCTCCGGCGATTGTGGTGCCTGTTCGGTGACCCTCAATGGCCGGCTTGTTTGTTCCTGTCTTGTACTGGGTGTCGAAGTAGAAGGCGCGGAAGTTGGAACAATTGAGGGGGTAAGCACCGGTGATGGTCTGCACGTGATTCAGGAGAAGTTCCTCGAACACGCAGCGCTGCAGTGCGGCATATGCACACCGGGTTTAATCGTCAGTGCCAAAGCATTGCTTGAGGAAAACCCGAATCCCACCGAGGAGGAGGCCAGATACTATCTCGCAGGCAACCTTTGCCGGTGTACCGGTTATGACAAGATTATCAAGGCGGTGATGGATTCCGCTGAAACTTTGAGAGGAGTAGCCTGATTATGAGTGAAGCACAGGAATTCAAATACATCGGTCAGCGAACCATCCGGCCAGACGGTTTTGATAAGGTGACCGGCCGTGCAACTTACGGCGCAGATCTTACTTTACCGGGAATGATCTGGGGTAAAACCCTTAGAAGCCCTCATGCCCATGCCAAGATTCTGTCTATTGATACCAGCAAGGCTGAAGCTCACCCGGATGTGATGTCGGTAGCCACATTTAAAGATTTTGTAAGCCTTCAATCAGAAAGTGTTGCCGGAACTGAAGACGCTGCGGGCGTACTTGACGTTGCGAGAAATTGTCTGGCGGATGACAAGGTGCTTTACCATGGTCATGCGATCGCAGCTATCGCCGCCAGAACGGAGAGTGCGGCAAAAGATGCGCTTGCCCTAATCGATGTGAAATATGAACTCCTTCCAGCTGTGATGGATGTCGAAGATGCCATGAAGGAAGATTCGTCTGTACTGCATGATGATATGTTCACCGCTGGCTACGACGAGAAACCATCGAAGGCATCCAATATTGCAACCCGTGTCGAAATGAAAATGGGTGATGTGGAAGCGGGTTTTGCCGAGGCCGATGTCATTGTTGAGCGAGAGTTTCGAACACCTACAGCCCACCAGGGTTACATTGAGCCACACGCCTGTACTGTGACTTACGACGAAAATGGGCAATCAATGGTCTGGTGCTGCACGCAGGGCCATTTCGATGTAAGGACGCTTACTGCAAAAGTGCTAGGTATGGAACTTGGCAAGCTCAAAGTTATTGCCAGCGAGATTGGGGGTGGCTTCGGTGGTAAGACAGTTATTTACCAAGAGCCGGTAGCACTCGTACTTTCAAAGAAATCGGGCCGCCCGGTGAAGATGGTGATGGATCGTGATGAAGTATTTATTGCTACCGGCCCAACTTCAGCCGCAAAACTGAAAGCAAAAGTCGGCGTAAAGAAAGACGGAACAATTACCGCAATGCAAGGCTGGATGGCCTACGAGGCAGGTGCGTTTAAAGGTTCACCGATGGTGCCAGGTGTGATGACCATGTTTACACCCTACGATTGTCCCAATGTGTTGGTCGAAGGATTCGATGTCGTCGTTAACAAATCCAAGGTTGCTGCTTATCGCGCACCCGGGGCGCCCCAGGCAGAATATGCGGCAGAAATGGTGGTCAATGAATTAGCTGAGTTGCTGGGCATGGATCCGATCGATCTCAGGTTGAAAAATGCCGCCAAAGAAGGGACTCAAACGATCTATGGTCCGAAGCTCAAGAGGGTTGGATTGGTAGAGTGTCTTGAAGCAGCGAAAAACTCCCCGCATTACCTGTCCCCGTTACCAGAAGGGCAAGGTCGCGGTCTTGCTTCAGGCTTCTGGTTTAACATCGGTGGTCAGTCCAGTGTGTCAGTCAATATGAACCCTGACGGCACGGGTACTATTGTTGAAGGTTCTCCCGATATCGGTGGTTCACGGGCGTCTATGCAGATGATGGCGGCAGAGGTTTTACAGATAGAACCTAAAAACCTGAAGCCCATCATCGCTGACACAGAAAACCTGCCTTACAGCCAGGGTACGGGTGGTAGTCGCACAACCTTCGCAACGGGTATGGCAGTGATCGAAGCCTCTGAAAAAGTTGTCGCACAGGTAAAAGAACGAGCAGCGGCTGTCTGGAATGTCACCGCTGAGCAGGTGGAATACGCCGACGGTGTAGCTCGAAATACTGCGGGCGAGGATTCTATGACACTGGCAGAAGTTTGTAAGAATGCAGAGAAAACAGGCGGTCAAATCTCTGGTAACGCAAACATTAATGCCCGAGGAGCTGGTCCAAGTTTCGCGGTTCATATCTGTGATGTGGCGGTCGACAAGGAAACCGGCAAGGTTGATGTTACCCGGTACACGGCAATCCAGGATGCTGGCAAGGCCATTCATCCGGGCTATGTAGAAGGCCAGTTACAAGGTGGTGCTGTTCAGGGTATTGGCTGGGCGCTAAACGAAGAATACGTCTTCAACGCAGACGGTGTAATGGAAAACCCTGGTTTTCTGGACTACCGGATTCCGCTAGCGTCTGATCTTCCGATGATAGAGACCATCACTGTGGAAGTGCCAAATGCCTTCCATCCCTATGGTGTCAGAGGGGTTGGTGAAACCGGAATCATCCCGCCGCTTGGTGCTGTTGGATACGCGGTTGGCAATGCGATCGACCGAAAGGTGGAAGAGTTACCTTGCTCCCCCCCTCGGGTTCTTGCGTTGATCCAGAATGGCTGATCAATGGCGATAGTAATCTTCTCCAGTGAATTGCAAAAGCTCACTGGAGAAGAACAAACCCGCGTTGACGCCGAGGTGTTCAAGGACATCGTTACTGAGATCTCTAATCAGTATTCGGCCCTTGAGCACGATGAGCTGATGAAGATGGCGGTGGCCATCGATGGTGAAATCATTCACACGCCTTTCCTGGAAAAAGTCGCGGCCACTAGCGAAGTCCACTTCCTTTATAGAATTTCCGGCGGATGACGAAACGCCTGACGGTCATGGCAGTTGTGCTCTTGTTGGTACTGCTATCGCCCTTTATCGCGATTGCGAGTTACGGATTTTATCACGGCCGTGATGTCTCAAGTGGCATCGCGATGTTTACCCGCGGATTATTCGGCAATGGTCTCGTTGAATCTGGTGTTAACCGTGTTAAGGCCGACGAGCTAACGGTTCTGTCGAAACCTATTCAGTGGATGGGCAAGCTGGAAAGTGAAGACCTCCCAGAAACCAGCGGCCTTGCTGCATTCAGCACGAAGCCAAACCTGCTATTTGCCGTCAATGACAGCGGCAACCCGGCAGGGATTTATGCGTTAACACTCAATGGCAAGGAAGCAGGGCACTGGCCGATTGATTATCCCGACACACATGACTTTGAAGATCTGGCCGCTTTCGTGTTGGATGGCAAGTCCTACCTGTTGGTCGCGGACACCGGGGATAACCTGCA
>CALKBV010000016.1 GCA_937775265.1 uncultured Pseudomonadales bacterium | reverse complement strand
ACGCTTAGGAAAATTCTCAACCAGAGCTGAATCCACTGATGGGTGTATCGCGGATCATCCTGCCTAACCAGTAATTGGAAATTGGCAGCCTTTTAAACCTGCGGGACAATATCCTCCTGATGTCCCACACTGAGAAAAGTTACTCCCGCGTAATCAATCTCATCAACCCTTCCTGGGCAACTGAGGCGATCAACCGACCATCTTCGGTAAACATATTGCCACGATTAAAACCTCTGGCGCCTGCTGCTGCAGGGCTATCCATGGCAATCAGGACCCACTCGTCAAACCGGAAGTCCCTGTGAAACCACATTGAGTGATCCAGGCTAGCGGTCATCAAGCCTGTCATGAACGACATTCCATGAGGCAAAGTCGCAGTGCTTAACAATCCCATATCCGAGGCGTAGGCCAGCAGGCATTGGTGATGCGCCGGGTTATCACCGAGCTTTTTCTTGGACTTGAACCAGATATGCTGCACAGGGTCACTTTTTACCGGGTTGAGGTAGTCGATGTCCTCGACGCGCTTCATTTCCACCGGGCGATCCCGTGTCATCATCGTAATCATTTCAGGCGTCATATTCTTTTTACGTTTCTCGAACATCTCTTCCTCAGTTGGAAGGTCATCCGGACGAGGAACATCAGGCATCTCGATCTGGTGAGACAGCCCATCTTCAAAAACCTGGAAAGACGCTGACATGTTGAAAATTGCCTCCCCTTTCTGAATGGCAATAACTCGCCTGGTAGTAAAACTTTTACCATCCCGAATCCGATCAACTTCGTAGATGATCGGAATTGAAGGATCCCCCGGCCTAAGAAAATATCCATGGAGCGAGTGACAGGGTCGGCCTTCGATCGTGCGCAGCGCTGCTATAAGCGCCTGTCCGATCACCTGGCCACCAAAAACCCGGGATGATCCCAACGCCTCTGATATACCTCGAAACAAATTTGTCTCTATTTGTTCGAGATCAAGATGTTCCAGTACAGAATCAATAAGCATCATATGGTGGCTATCGGAAAATAAAGGCGTGGAGATTACAGAGTTAGAGCGCCAAGTGAAAGGGATGTCATCCGCTAGTCGCCTCGCTAAAGGCACGTTCTATCTCCGCCAGATCCTTCTGCGATTCCGCCGGGCCTCGCTGACCCGATAACCCTCTCGGGTAAACAGAATTTCGACAGCCCCACTTGATGCAGTATTTAATATCAAGGTAGACCTTTTTCGGTAGCGGTCCAAAACAAGAGGATCAGGATGATTGAAACGGTTCTGAAACCCACTGGAAACTACCGCGAGCTCAGGCATCAACCTGTTCAACAAAGCGGGAGTCGACGAAGAGTTACTTCCATGGTGGGGAACTGACATGACGTCAATGGTACCTAATCCTAAATCCAGTAACGCGTACTCTGCTCTCGCTTCAACATCTCCCGTTAAAAGAACCTGAAACCGGTGAGCTCTGATCGATAGCAAGCAGGAACCATCATTCGCGGAGGTTACCATTCCTGGATGACTGGCAAGCACAGAGAATGTCCTAAATTTGACATGATCCGATATCCATTCTTTGGCGCAATCGCCATATTGGATAACGCGGGCGACAGGCACCTTTTCCAGAATATCCAGCAGCCCGCCAGCGTGATCGTTGTCTTTATGACTAATGATCAGATGCTCAACGTCTCGTCCACCAGCGCGCCGTAATGAAGGGATTACCATCTGTCTTGCCGCGCTGAACGTCGTGCCAAAGGTTGGCCAGGTGTCATATAATTGAAACCGGTGTGGCGATTCCCGCAAGAGAAACAAGGCAGCTGATCAGCGCAAATTGCCGCACTCCAGCCACCAGGTCTAACGCGGCAACTGTCTCCAGGAAACCCCATAGCATGGTCACCAGGACACTGCACAGTCCCAACAGACTAGGCCCCAGCGGTGGGAAAACGGCTAACACGACTAGTGACACCAGCAATAGCGGTACAAGCAACATACCAACAGCAGGAATCGCAACCAGGTTGACGAACATCGACCCCAGCGGCAGCTGAAAATTAGTAAAGCCGAGTACCGGCAAAAGACACAGAAAAACGACCCACTGAGCGTGAAGAGAAGAAGATACCGCCCTGGCAAGGCCCTTCTCGTCATCTACTCGACCTGACAACGCCAACACTAATGCGCATACAGCCCCAAAACTAAGCCAAAACCCGTTTCCCAATGTCGCCAAAGGATCTAACATCACCACACAGAAACAAGCGACAGCGAGTTGGAAGGGAAGCACGACGTGCCGCGAAAAGTACCGGCACGCAAGAAATACTAACGTCATGACAAAGGCACGCTGAACAGGCAACCCCCACCCAGCCAGCAGCGCATAGGCGGCGGTGAAAACCACGGTCAAGAAGATCACTCGAAATATACCGAGTCCCAGGAACCGAAACACCAGGAAACAAATCGAGGCAATCAGGCCAATATGAAGTCCAGAAACGATCAGCAAGTGAGTGGTGCCGGAACGATTCAGTATGTCCCAATGTCTTCGCTCTAACTGGCTGGTATCACCGAGAGACAAGGCGAGGAAAGTCCCGATACTACTTTTCTGCGCCACCAAACGCAGCCTCTCCCGGATTTTGTAACGGACTCGGTCGAACAACGCAGCATCATCAATTAACTCCGGCGCAGGAGATACCAATACATACCCGGTACCGTGGATCCGCTTCAGGAATAACCACCGCTCGTAATCGAAGATACCGGAGTTGAACGAGCCGGACGGCGCTTTAACGCGAACAGTTAACCTCCACCATTGGCCAGGTACCAAGCCAAACTCGGGCGCACGCCAGCTAAGACGAAGTCGCCGTCCAACCAGGTCCCCTTCCATCACCCTGAACTGAAACCTGTGAACTTTGTCAGTAAAGGATGGCAGGCCCGTCACCATCCCGATCACCACCAATTCAGCTTGCGTCCGCGTCGGGATACGAAGATCCATTTCCCGAGTAGCGGTTGCAGCTGTCAGCCAAAGACCCAGCGTAAACCCGCTCAGGACCCGTAATCGAGGTGAAGTGCAGCCAAATATCGCCGCCGGGACAAGCATGGAAAGCATGCCCAAATCGGGTAAATGTGGCAGGTGTAAAATGACCACCCCACCGAAGGTCATTGACAACGCTAACCCAACCATGGAACGAAAGATTAGCTACTCACATCGCGTCCCTGAGTAGTATAAATCCCAAAATAAGCAAGTCATTAACCTGACTGGATGTAATCATTCGCCTTCATGGCTGGCCCAAAACCTGCATAATGGGCCCATCGTTACTTTTGATACATTATGAGCCTGAAGAAGTATTTACCGACCAGCAAACAGATCGCGGAAATACGCGCTCTGAGTTCTTTGCGGCACCTGCTTCTAGAACCTAACCTCTGGCACATGAACCGCTACTCGCTCTCGTTCGGTTTCCTGATCGGGGGTATCTGTTGCTTTCTGCCCATTTTTTTCCAGTCAGTACCCTGTGTGCTTCTCTGTGTCTGGATACGGTGCAACGTTCCCGTGGCTGTTCTGGTCGTGTGGATCAGCAACCCAATCACGTTCGGTCCTATGATGTATTTCGCCTATCGAGTGGGTTTATGGATTCTTGGTGCTGAACAGGAAATAGAGTTGCTCAACCCAAGTTTAGAATGGTTTATAGGCCAGCTCAATCTCGTCTGGCAGCCGCTCATCGTTGGGTCACTGGCCTGTGGGGTTGCCTTTGGCATGGCTGGTTTTATAGTGATTCAACTGTACTATCGCTGGCGGATAGCCAGGTACAAACTGCGAAAACTTGACGCCCGCAGACGCAGCGAATAGGGCGCAGTCGTACCTTGAAAACTACTCGTATTGGAGAACTTGTGCCGGGTGTAGTTTAGTCGCCCGGTAGGATGGATACAGCGTCGCAACAAAACTGATAGTAAATGTCACAATCGCAATAACGACGATGTCCGAGAGCCTGACATCACTAGGTATCTCACTAAAGTATGTTCCTTCGACAATACTGAACCCAATTACCGAGTCGACGAATGACATGATCGATGGGATATTGAATGCAAGCGGCACGCCCAGCAACAAGCCGGTGCATACGCCCGCCCCGCCGATGCCAACGCCCTGAACAAGAAATATTCTGAAAACACCCCACTCAGACAAACCCATCGTTCGTAGCACAGCAATATCGCGTCTCTTTGTGGCAACCATCATTGTCACGCCGGAAACAATACTGAATGAAGCAATCGCGACTACAAAGGACAACAATACGAACATCATAATTTTCTCCATACGAACGGTCCGAAAAAAATCACCAAACTGGTCGGTCCAACTCGTCACCGGATAACCTGAGTCCTCAAGCTGTTGCTCCACCAGAGGCGCCATGAAAATGTCATCCAGCGTTATACGTATAACCTGATTTTTGCCCGCTACCTTCTGCAGGTCATCCAGGTGCATTAAACCCAGACGATGATCGAGCTCTGAACCCATTGAGAGCGTACCTACCAGTCGTGCACGATACAGGCGAGGTTTTACGGTGCCACCGCTCGAACTAATGACCGGTACCACCAGGCTAATACTCTCGCCAATACCCAGCCCATATCGCCGTGCTATTGACTGCCCCAACATCAGTTCAAGATCCGGCCCCCGAAGATCTTTTAGCTCACCACTAACGATCGACTGACCTAAAATAGACGCCTCTTTTTCAGTCTCTGGATTGATACCGTACACGGTGACCAGGTGGCTCCCGGCACTCGTGAGTATTAACAGTTGAGATTCCTGAAAAGGGGTAACAGCCTTGACAGAGAAACCAACCAGTTCAGCTTCCAACTCACCGATTGCGACATTCGATACTGTTACGTGTGGCACTGCACCTAAGATGCGTTGTTTGAGTTCACGGTCAAAACCGTTCATCACAGAAACAACAATAACAAGCGCTATCACGCCAAGCACCAACCCGATAAAGGACACCATAGTGACCAGCGATATAAACCCATTCGTTGAACGGGCCCGGTAATACCGCAGGCCTATCATGGTCGTCACACTCACCCTGCAGACTCCGTCAGGCAGCCGCTATGAAGCTCACTAACTCGTTGCATACGACCGGCAAATTGCAAATTATGGGTCACTACCACAAAAGCCACATTCAACTGGGAAGATAGCGACATCATCAGGTCATGAATCTGATCCGCGCTTTTCTCATCCAGGTTTCCGGTCGGCTCATCAGCCAGCACAATACCCGGTGACCCTACCAGCGCTCGGGCGATGGCAACCCTCTGTCTCTCGCCGCCGGACAAGGCTGACGGGTAATGCGAAATTCTATGCGTCAGACCAACTTCTCCCAGCATTTCTGCTGCTGCCATTTCAGCCTTAGCCCGCCCTAGGCCCCCAATCATCAGTGGTAGTGCGACATTTTCTTGGGCACTGAATTCAGGTAGCAGGTGATGAAACTGATAAACAAAACCCAGATGTTTGTTTCGTAGTTCGCCCAATTTGCTTTGCGACAGATCCCCGAGATCACTACCCATGATAGATACTGAGCCATGATCTGGTTGATCAAGACCGGCAAGCAGATGAAGGAATGTACTCTTGCCACTACCCGATACACCAACCACTGCCAGGGTGTCCCCTTCGCGCACCGTCAGATTAAGGTCTTGCAGCACCTTGACTTCCTGATCTCCCTGCCAATAACTCTTGAAAAGATTTTCAGCGACCAGTACTTTCGACTTCATAGGTCAGACTTCATACTGTAGTGCCTCAACAGGATTTGCGACAGCGGCCCGGCTCGCCGGATATATCGTCGCGAGGAATGAAATAACAAGACTGACCGCTGAGATGATGGCTAAATCCTCGATCAGAATTTCAGTTGGCAGGTAACGAATGAAATATTCCTGCATTAACGTTAACTGGAACCATTGCGTCAACACCGAATAGATGTTGCCCAGGGACAAAGTCAGCGCCAAACCCAGAAGCAATCCAATCGACAGGCCTACCACACCCACCATCAGCCCATGCAGAATAAATATCCACCTCAGATCTCCCGGGGATGCGCCCATCGTTCGAAGAATCGCGATCTCCGATCTGTTGTCATCGACGGTCATCACCAGATTCGAGACAACGTTGAACACTGCAACGGCAACCAGCACGAGCAACAGCAAGAACAAAGTCGCTTTCTGCGTGCCAATGGCGTTATACAGGCTCCCGTTCTGGCGCATCCAACTGATTCCGTAAAGGGACGGGTCGGCGAGGGAAATCCCGTGAAGCACTCTATGTATATCAAACAGGTCAGGGATTCGAACGACCAGCCCATCAATATCAGATTGCCTTTTAAGTTTTTGCGCATCAGAGATGCTGAGATAAATATGCGTCTTATCGATGTCAGCACCAACTTCGAATGTGCCTAGGACTGTCAATCGCCGCGTTGTTACAACAGGACCCGTAAGCGAGAAACCAACATCAGGGAGCACCAGCGAAATCTGGTCACCCCGAGAGACCCCAACCTGGCGTGCTAGCTCCGCACCGAGAATCGTCCCATATCGCGTGCTTGCCAGCTGCGCGAGCAAGCCATCCTCCACAAATTCTGGCAGGATCGAAACGGTCGATTCAAATTCCGGATCGATACCCCGAAAGGCAATTCCTGTTAGCTCACCATTAACAACAAGCAGGCCTTGTCCCTCGACCACTGGTGCTACACCCAGCACCCCGGGCTGTCGCAGTAGCTCAGACCGGGTAACACGCCAGTCTTCGAACCCGGTTCTCGAATAAACAGTTCCGTGCGGTAGCACCTCAAGAACACGCTCTCTTAACTCCCGCTCAAACCCATTGACGACCGATAGCACGGTTACGAGGATGGCTACTGCCATGGCAAGCCCGCCTACCGATAACAGACCGACGAAGGACATAAGTCGATTCGATGAGTTGGCGCCGAATAAACGCAGCGCCACTGTGCACCGCCAATTGTATAACATAATATGATCGTCAAAATGAACCTGGCTATTGAAGCATGATAGCTCGGTGATGCCCACTTGTAGAGAAAGGAAGTTAGGTTACAACCCGCGCACGCCTGCTATTGAACGAATATATTACTGGCGAGTTATAGATGAGGCTTGGGTGGCAGGTTCCATCGTCTGATGAAGCGAAAGCCAGTCACATGAAGTTACAAACGATGCCACAAAACTTCGCTCGAACCCTATTTGGACACCATCGTTTCTAATACGCGATGAAAATGGAAATCAAGAGGCGTCGAAATATTTTCTGTTAGCCGGTGTCGTCGACTCCTGTTCACACTTCGCAGGGTTGCCACCGCATATCTCACACGCACCATCCACACCAAGATTGTTCAATCCACCACAAGAACCTGAAATCGGGGCACGCCCTCTCATGACGCCAACAGCCATCATGGCTACGATTGTCATCAGGATGACGAAGGATAAAAGAAATTCAGTCATGTATTTACCTATTCAGGGCCTGTTAGGGCGCTATTTAACAAGAGCTTCATTTTTTTTACCGGTTATACCAGCAAGATAACGATTAAGTTCAGTAGACATCACTTCTCTGTAAGCGCCCTCATCACGAATTATAGCCAAAACGAGAAGTTTATTCGCCTCTGCCAGTTCCATTGTTGCAGCCTCCCCCATGACACTAAATGCGGTCGCCAAACCATCCGCGTAGCCTGCCCTTGGATGAAGCACGGTGACCGATGCTAAATTGTGCGTCACCGGCCATCCCGTTTTAGGGTTCAGGGTGTGTGAATACACCTGGCCTTCATGTTCGAAAAAATTGCGATAGTCCCCGGATGTTGCCATGCCCATGTTTCGGATCGGCACGCTTCGCTGAAGGCGTCTGACCTGCATATCCGGCGCTTCTATTCCTATCACCCATGGAACATGACGATCGTTCCTGCCACTTGCTCTGACCTCGCCACCAATTTCCACGAGATAACGGTGCTCACCCATCGCGTCAAGATAGTCGCTAACAACGTCTACGGCATAACCCTTCGCGATAGCAGACAGGTCTATCACCAGATCTCTGGGCTTGTTTATTGTCAGCTCCTGAAGCACGAGCCTTGTAAATCCAGCACGAGCCATCGCTTGGCTAATTTCTTCATCCGACGGTACGCCATTTCTGGGGCCAGAAGGCCCGAATCCCCACAGATTAACTAGCGGCCCGACGGTTGGATCAAAAGCTCCGCCCGACAAGTGATGTATCTCACTGCTAAGCGACAACACTTTCATCAACTCCCTCGAGACTTGAATGTCACCCTTAGCGCGGTTCAAAAGGGACAACTCAGAGTCAGGAATGTAGGTTGAAAACACCTGGTTAAGCTGCGCCAGTCGCTCATCGATATCAATTTTGAGGGTGCCTGAATCAATTTCATCGGACACCAGCTTGATGTGGTAGGTCGTACCCATTGTCGTGCCGCTTATCTCAACCGCACTGTCCCTGGGGTCTTCACAGCCTGAAAACAAGCTTATTGAGATTGCAATCAAAGTGAGGTTTCGAAACCAAACTATTGAGGTCAAAGGGATTTTCATGTTTTACTCCGCGGCTCGTTGTCATAGGCCTAACGCTGTTGGAAACCACCAATCCAGCAACAAAACCAAGCATCTTCGTGGATTCCATTCAATCCCTCGAAGACGCCATGCATTCGCTCACGCCTATCAGTAAGGTCATGGGTATCTGCGTAGTCAGTTATGATCGCGAATCACTGACGGTTTCTGCGCCGCTAGCGCCTAACATTAACCCTCATCAATCAGCGTTCGGAGGAAGTCTCTTCTCCATCGCGGCACTCGCAGGATGGGGCCTGATGCAAATGAAGCTTAGCGAGTTGCTACTTGATTGCAATACAGTGGTTATGAGCGGTGAAGTCTCTTACGAAAGGCCAGTTTTAGAGCAACTGCTGTGTGTTTGCAGGTTACCGAATGATTCAGCGAAAGTTTTCGAGACACTTGTACGAGAAGGTGCTGCCTCAACAACGCTAACTTCAGTCTTTAAAAGTAATAATAAAAATGCCATGCGCCTCGCTGCAAAATACCATGTAAAAAAGAAACCAGGACCTGACAAGTGAACCCGCCAGCCAGAATATCCCTCGCTCGATTGCCAACGCCACTGGAACCACTTAGTCGACTATCAGCCGCCTATGGCACAAGAATCTGGATTAAGCGTGATGACCTGACTGATACCGTCGCCAGTGGGAACAAGATTCGAAAGCTCGAGTACTCGATTGGCCAAGCGCTAGCCGAGGAAGCCGATGTTCTGGTCACCTGGGGTGGTGTCCAATCCAACCATTGCCGGGCAACTGCGGCGCTTGCTGCCAGGCTCGGACTTAAGTCCCACCTGGTATTGCGAGGCAGTGAACCCAACGAAAGAGACGGCAATCTACTCATCGATAGCCTGGTAGGGGCAGAGATAACCTTTGCCCCCCCAGAGCGCTACCAGGAAATGGATCATACCTATAAGCACTTGCAGGCTCAATATGCGGGCCAGGGGCTGAAAACCTATCGCATTCCGGTTGGCGCTTCAGATGAAGTCGGTCTTTGGGGCTACATCAACTGTGCGAATGAGCTGAAACAAGATTTCGAGTCTGCGGGTATTTCTCCCGATGCGATCGTGTCAGCGACTGGTTCGGGCGGGACGCTTGCTGGGTTGATTATCGGGAATGCCTTGCACGGACTGAATACACGGGTAGTCGCGTTCAATGTTTGCGACGACGAGGCCTATTTCAAACAAAAAATTTCCAAAGATTTCATTTTATGGAAGGACCGATACGGTAGTGGCTTAGATATTGATCAGTTGCCAATCAACGTAATCGATGGATATGTTGGACCT
This sequence comes from uncultured Pseudomonadales bacterium, assembly GCA_937775265.1. GTDB lineage: Bacteria > Pseudomonadota > Gammaproteobacteria > Pseudomonadales > Azotimanducaceae > UBA9659. Next base: position 57,125 of record CALKBV010000016.1, on the reverse strand, counting down.
GGATATGGTCGAGCGACCCCAGAAGTGTTCGAAACCATCAGAGAAGTTGCAAGGTTGGAAGGAATTGTTCTTGATCCGGTTTATACTGGTAAAGCGTTTAACGCCCTGCTGCAGGAAATAAGGTCAGGTAAATTCGAAGGATTGTCAGATATCGTGTTTATCCATACCGGCGGCATGCTAGGGTTATTTCCACAAAAACAAAAGCTATTTGAATCAGGTTAACTATGCGGTACGTAACAATTTTTTTTCTGGTAACTTTGGTTACATCCTGTTCCTGGTCATGGCCATGGGGCGCAAGTAAAACAGGGAACTGCCTGGATGATGGTAACTGCGAAGGCGCCAATCCGTTCGAAGAAAAACTAAAGGGGGGTACCTGGCATTGTTATGGTGTCAGTAAAAAAGAGCCTTGGGATTGCAGCCAGGAGCAAGACGACACCAAAATCTCGGCAGTCGAAGACCGCCCTGAGCCCATAAACAGCCCTGAGCCCATAAACAGCCCTGAGCCAGCGTTGGATAACGAAGAGAACACAGCGCCAGATGACAGAGCAGAAATAGATTTGACTGATAAGATATCCAACTCAGTCGAACTATCCGGTATCGAAGCATCAACGCCCCGGACAGAGCCGCCAGGTTTATTATCCGGGTACAGTAATACCAGCTTCGCGATACAGTTAATCGCCCTGCAAACTCTTGAGGAAGTGACACAATACACAGAAAAATTCAATCTCAACCCGCCTATGTATGTGAAGGTTCGCAGTCAGGGCTCAGACTGGTACGTCGTGCTGTTGGGAATATATGAAACCAGGCCTGAAGCCGATGCAGCTTCAGAAAAATGGGCGTCGAGCCACGACCCATACTCAAGGCCCTGGGTCCGCCCGCTGCATCTTTTGAAAAAAGCCGCGAACCTTGTGGCCCCCTAAACATGAGCCAGCCCAACCAACTGAAGCTAATTCCTTCGGTCGACAAGCTTCTCTCGTCCGCCGCGTTTCGGAATACGATTGAAGTTTATGGGCATACCCGGACAAGCCAATCTATTCGTGAATACCTGTCTTCTCTTCGATCTCAGATTCGGGAAAATGATGGTCACCCAATTCCTGCGATGGAGGATATCGCGGTCATCATTACAACCTCGCTGGATGCAATTGATACCAGTTCACTGCGGCCGGTTCTTAATCTCACCGGAACAGTTCTGCATACTAATCTTGGCAGGGCTGCGCTGCCGTCCAGTGCACTGGACGCTGTTATACGCACGGCATCAGGAAACACCAACCTTGAGTTTGATCTATCGGAAGGGAAACGAGGCGACAGGGATGATCACGTCGAGAAGTTGCTCTGTGAATTGACCGGTGCCGAGGCCGTCACAGTTGTTAATAACAATGCCGCTGCAGTACTCATTTGCCTGAATACTTTTGCCTTTGGTAAAGAAGTCTGTATCTCACGTGGTGAGCTAGTGGAAATTGGCGGGTCTTTTCGTATCCCAGAGGTCATGGAAAAGTCAGGCTGCTCTCTCAGGGAGTTGGGCGCAACTAATAGAACACACTTGAAGGATTATGCGAACGCAGTTAATGAGCACACTGGTTTACTGATGAAAGTACATACCAGCAACTACGAAATCAGGGGCTTCACCCAGGAAGTAAGCTACGAGGCACTAGCGCGTCTCGCGAAAGAAAGTGATGTACCCTTTCTTGCTGATCTTGGCAGCGGTACGCTGGTCAATCTCGAACACTATGGGCTCGAACACGAACCGACCGTGCAGGAAGTGCTGAAAGCCGGAACGGATGTTGTGACTTTTAGCGGCGACAAGTTGCTGGGCGGCCCGCAGAGCGGCATCATTGCCGGGCGCAAGGATCTCATCGAACAGGTCAAAAACAACCCCTTAAAGCGAGCGCTTCGGGTAGACAAAATGACCATAGCTGCGCTATCGGAAGTGTTGAAACTTTATAAACACCCCGAATCCCTGACCAGGGAGCTTCCGACGATTAGGCATCTTGCGCGACGACCTGAGGAAATCAGAAGTATCTCCGAAACAGTACTACCAGCGTTTACGGAATCAGCAGGCGATAAAGCAACAGTTTCCATTATTCCGAGTGCTAGCCAGATCGGCAGCGGCGCCCTTCCCTTGGATCAGTTACCGAGTTTTTCGATCCAGATCAAACCAATTTCAGAACGTGACTCTGCACTTCAACAATTAGCCAGGTCTTTTAGAGATATGCCTGTGCCGGTAGTCGGCAGGCTACAGGATGGTGCACTGCTGTTTGATGTCCGCACCCTGGATGAATGTGCACTGCTCATAGACCAACTCGAGCACTTTGCCTGGCCATGATTATCGCAACCTCCGGTCACGTAGATCATGGCAAGACCTCACTTGTGAATGCGTTAACTGGCATCGACACAGATCGCCTTAAAGAAGAGAAGCAGCGTGGACTGACGATCGACCTTGGGTTTGCATACAGCGAAGCTGAATCTGGCGAACGCCTGGGTTTCGTCGACGTACCCGGACACACCAAATTTATCAGCAACATGCTGGCTGGAGTCTCGGCAATTGATTGCGCCCTCTTAGTGGTCGCCGCTGATGATGGTGTCATGCCGCAAACGCTAGAGCATCTCGAGATACTCAATCTACTTGGAATCGATTACGGCTTGATTGCGCTCACCAAGATCGATCGCTGCGATGAGGAGCAGATCAGTCGAACTCTGGAACAAATCACCCAGGTTGTGAGCCGAACTTTTCTCAAAGACGCCGAGATTTACCCTGTCTCCTCGATCACAAATGAAGGCATGGAAACGCTGCAGGTTGCACTTGAGCTCACCGCCGATGACATTGAACACCGAAGGCAAAACGGGCAATTCAGGCTCGCGATAGATCGTAGGTTCAGCATCAAAGGATCTGGCGTGGTTGTTACGGGTAGTGTCTTTTCGGGAAGCATTTCCGTTGGTGACGAACTGTTCCTGATGCCACAGGCGATTCCGGTGCGTATTCGGGGTTTGCACACACAGAACCAGGAGGCCGAATCAGCAATTGCGGGTGATCGTTGCGCTGTAAATATTTCCGGTCAGGGCCTCGAACTGGAACTTATTCACCGCGGTAACTGGTTAACGACAAACCCGGCAGTTGCCACGGCGAGGGTGGATATAGAACTCGCGATTTCACACTCTGAAACCAGGCCTTTCTCTCACTGGACGCCTGTTCACATACATAGTGCCGCCAACCATGTCACCGGTAGAGTCGCATTACTTGAAACCACAGACACAACCAGAATAGCGCCAGGCCAAAAGGGCTTGGCTCAACTCGTGTTCGACCCGCCCATCAATCTTTGTTTCGGTGATCGAGTCATCATTAGGGACCAGGCCGCGACAAGGACAATCGGCGGAGGCAAGGTCATTAATACAACATCGCCGAAACGCGGCAGGGCAAAACCGGAACGCATTGAACAATTACGACAGCTGAATCCAGGTAGCATTAAAGAAAGCCTAACGGCTCTCATCCAAGGTGGGATGCATGGGATCGGACTGAAAACGATTCGCGAAAAGTTCAATCTCACGGACCCGGAATTAGTGAACTATCTGGATACGTCGGGGTTCGACATCGTTTCAAATCAGCTAGTGATTCCAAAAGACAAGCTTGAAGCAGTCAAAGATGGACTCATAGCGAAACTGGAAGATTGGCACAAAGCCAATCCCGGTAAATCCGGGTTACCACGAAACAAGATAAGACAGATGGTGAAATCCTGGCACCAGGGATTATTTGATCGAATCGTTGATGGATTAATTACCAGCGAGGAGCTTCTACAGGATGGCAATCTGGTTCAGAGACCAGGCTATGGCGTACAACTCAACAAGGAAGAGATGTCGACCTGGCAGGCAGCACTTCCACACCTGCAACAGGAGCTGTTGAAACCTCCGGTGCTGCACGAACTTGCCGGCACAATGTCAGTTGAACCGAAACAACTCGAAAAAATTCTTAACCAGGTGGTCAAGACAGGATTATTAGTACGACCTGTAAAAAACAGGTTTTTCCTGCCAGAAGCGATGCCGGAACTAATGGCCGCTATGACCAAGGCCGCTGATGACAAACAACAGTTTACGGTGAAGCAGTATAGAGACCAGACTGGTATCGGCAGGAACCTGAGTATTGAAATACTGGAATATTTCGACCGGCAAGGTGTCACAAGACGAATTGGCGACGTACGGCAAATCATGCGCCCCGAAAATTCTTAAGGATAATACTGAGCGTTACTGACTTTAATAACAAAGTGGCGGCCATTACCGGCGCTGGATCAGGTATGGGCCTATCGCTTGCAGTGCTGTTAGCCAGGGCTGGATGTCACGTCGCAATTTCAGATCTAAATGCAGACGGTCTGGAAGAAAACCGCGCGATGCTGGACCCAACCGTCAACGTGTCTGTGCACGTCGTCGACGTTGCCAATCGCGAACAGATGTAGGCTTTCGCCGCTTCAACTAACACATAACACAGCAAGATCAGCATGATCTTTAACAATGCCGGTGTGTCGGTGACAGGCCTTGCTGAACAGATGCCGTATGAAGACATCGAATGGCTGATGAACATCACGGATTGATCTCGTCAAGCTGACGGTTTTCCGATCGCTGCACCAATTGTCGTTCCCAGAAGTTGGAACACAAGCATCACGCTGGCAACGACACAGACTCTACTGAGCCAGTCTACTATGCCAAAATAATAGGTACCCCATAGACCGAAGGTCAGACCCATTGCCAGCCCAAGCACTGCACCTATGATAGGTTTTGACATGCTGTTCCACAAAATCCCATGTCCGGAGAGCATAGTTCATCTGGCCGCGGCAAACAATTTCATGTTGTCGATTGACCGAGAGACAGTCTACACTTGTCCTAAATAGTCAACGGTTACTACAATGCATTTTCAATTCCTGATTTGGCTCTTACTCGCACTCCCCGGTTTTGTCATTGCCGCACCAGAGATCGGTGACCCTGCCCCAGACTTCAGCCTGCAGGGCTCTGATGGAAACACCTACTCGCTACAAGAGTTGGTGGGTAGCAGCGGAATTGTCATTGCCTTCTTTCCCAAGGCATTCACGGGAGGCTGAACCAGGGAATGCCAATCGCTGCGTGACAGTGATGAAATCCTCAAGCAATACAAAGTCGCATACTTCATGGCGAGCACAGATACGCTCGATGACGTAACTGCTTTCGCAAAACTTCATGAGGCTAACTTTCCCATCCTGTCCGATGCGAGTAAATCAGTCTCCAGATCTTTCGGTGTACTGAGCGCAATTGGCTACGCCAAAAGATGGACCTTCTACATCGATAGCGACGGTATCATCAGGGATATTGACCGCAATGTGAAAACAGCTACAGCTGGTCCGGACCTGGCTAAAAACCTCGAGCGACTCGGGTTCGAATAAACGTGTCTATAGCAAAGGGAATGACATATTAGCCCTAAGCAAACCACCGTTTACAAACCTTAAAGCCCACCCGAACAGGTGAGCACCTCACCAGTGACGAAGTTGGATTCAGGAATACAGAACAAATATACCGCCCCTGCGGCATCTTCCGGCTTTCCGGTTCTACCAAGCGGAGATGTGGCGGTAAGCCCTTGTATCTGCCTCTCGCTCAAACCCACCTTAAATTCACGCCCGCCAACGTCAATGGTCGGAGGCGCATCGGAATACGGCTGTGTTAATCGGGTGTCGATAGGACCAAATGCCACACAGTTAACCGTGACATTGTAGCGGCCCCATTCCTTGGCGAGCGTTTTGGTTAGCCCTAGTACACCGGCCTTAGCAGCGCTGTATGCGATCTGTGTAGCACTTCCGGTCGTGCCGGAGACAGAAGAAATATTCACGACCTTCCGGCACCTGGCCTGGCCACCCGCTTCAATTTCTTTATTGGCCTGCGGTCTCAACCAACTTGAAAATTCTCTGAGTATCCTGAATGGAGCAGACAGGTGGACGTCTAACATCGCTTGGAATTGTTCATTAGAATGGTTATGCATCGCGCCATTCCAGATGTAGCCTGCATTATTAATGATAATGTCAATGCCGCCATATGCGTCAAGAGCGCCCTTTATCAAAAGGCTCGGAAAGTCAGAGTCTGTCACGCTGCCCGCAACCACCGTTGCTTCGTGTCCGGATTGTTGTATGAGCGAAACAGTTTCTGCGGCGACATCCGGGTCCAGGTCATTGACCACAACACACGCGCCGTCTGCAGCGAGCATCATGGCAGTAGCCCTTCCTACACCCCGGCCTGCGCCGGTCACAATAGCGATCTGTCCTTTAAGTTTACTCACGAATCAACTCACCCCCGGTTCTGTTTTTATTATAGATTTCGATACGCCATGAATAGCAGGCACCTATTTGCTGCGAGATACAATATATTCAGCGATCCAGTTTAGTCCTTCAGCTCGTTCTCCAAAACACGTTAACTGCTGCTGGGCAGCGGCAAGTTCCTGGTGCATTCTGTTTCGTGCCGTCTCCACACCCAACAAACTGGCAAAGGTTGACTTGTTGCTGGCCGCATCTGATCCCTGGGGTTTCCCAATCTGTTCGGTTGTGCCTTCGACATCCAGCAGGTCATCGCGAATCTGGAATGCCAGACCAATATGATGGCCGAAACCCTCTAGCCGGTCAGCTTCATTAGTCCCGGTTCCCATCGTGCTTGTGACGACCTCACTACAAATCATCGAAAGGCCCGCTTCGATCAGCGCCCCACTCTTCTGTCTATGCATTTGTTCAAGCTCATCTAAAGCGAGAACGGAGGTTTCACCTTCAAGGTCTTTAGATTGCCCTGCGATCATCCCGTTCGCCCCCCCCGCTATTGATAACAGGCGCACCCACTCAACAATCAACGATGGCTCGACCCCGGATTCCGCTAGCAATTCAAATGCAAAGGTCAGTAGCGCATCTCCTACAAGAATGCCCATCGCTTCATCGAATTGTTTGTGGACCGTTGGTTTACCTCGCCTGAGATCATCATCATCCATCGCTGGCAAATCATCGTGCACAAGAGAATAGATATGCACCAGTTCGATAGCGGCGGCAGGATGATCTGCGATCGTTAGCGGAACCCCCAGCAACTCCGCTGTTGCATAAACAATCAGAGGACGAATCCTCTTCCCATCAGTCGCAATCGCATAATTCACGGCGTCACCTAACCGTCCCTGCAATTTTTTTGCGGAAACAAAATCTACCATGACCTGCTCGACTCGCGTTTTATATTCCGCGGCACGATCACTAAATTGCGTCTGACTGTTCTGTGGCCTCATATGTTTATGCTACCGTTTGCGCGCACCAGTTAACAGCAGCTCACGCAGCAGCATGATGAGAGTAGACCGCAGATGGTGTATCCTTCGCAGCCTCTTAAATGGGGTCGTACCGACTTTCAACTATCTCATGAGCAATTCAACCGCTACCGCCTCCGCTGCCGCAAATATCGCCCTCGTAAAATACTGGGGGAAAGCAAGTATTGGCGACAACCAGCCAGCGACAGGCTCGGTGTCACTAGGTCTGGAAGACCTGAGAACAACCACCACGCTTGAATACGCCAAGGGAAACCAGGATACGTTTGATACTGAACTCGATGATAAGGCTCGCAAAAGAGCTCTCAGCTTTCTTGATAGAGTCCGACGGAACCATCAAATCACCCAGCGGTTGCACATAACGACCGCCAATAACTTCCCGACCGGCACTGGACTCGCCTCAAGTGCTTCAGGTTTCGCCGCGCTAAGTCTTGCGTTCAACGCACTCTTCAACCTGAAACTGGCCGGAAACGACCTCTCTCGTATGGCAAGGTTAGGCTCGGGTTCTGCCGCCAGGTCTGTCTACGGCGGGATTGTCGAGTTAATTCCATCAGATGATGCTTATGCCATTCCTATTGCAACCGCTGAGGAATGGCCGCTTGATGTAATAGTCGCGGTGACTGAAGAACGCCCGAAGGCAATGGGCTCAACCGACGCGATGATTCAGACGGCGAACACATCTCCTTTCTATCGAAGCTGGTTATCTTCTCACTCTGATGACATGATCTCGGTAAAGCAAGCCATCACAGAAAAAGACTTCGGGAAGTTAGCAGACACCAGTGAGCACAATTGTCTGAAAATGCACGCGACGATGATAACCAGCGAGCCCCCCATTATTTACTGGCAAGCCGCCACCGTCGAGATCATGCACCAGGTTCGTGCACTCCGATCATCAGGTACACCTGCTTTCTTCACCATCGACGCAGGCGCTCAGGTCAAGATCGTGTGCTTACCCTCAGCTACTGACACCATCAGGCAGCAGCTGAAAACCATCACCGGGCTAAAGCGAGTGATTGTCACGCGACTGGGAGGTTCACCCTCGGTTACAACATCATGAATGCATCAGCGCCAGGGAAACTCTTCCTGGTGGGTGAATATGCGGTACTTGAAGGTGGCCCCGCGCTTCTTGTACCAGTAAAGCAAAGAGCAAAAGTCACGATTGAGGCCTCGAATAAAAGTCAGGTTTTCAGTCACACCAGAACCCTGGAAAAACACTCACTCGAAGAAGCGTTACAACGTTACCCCCTGTTGAAGGCGACAATGGTTGAATTAGACTGCCTGGAACAGCTCCAAAATGCACAACTAAGTCTTGATACCAGCGCCTTTTTTAACGGCGGTATCAAACTCGGTCTAGGGTCCAGCGCGGCGCTGACTGTTGCGCTGGTAAAGTTATTCCAACCTGATGCGCCAGCAAATGAACGGTTTGCAAAAGCCTTCAGGTGCCATCTAGCGTTCCAGAACGGCATTGGAAGCGGTGCTGATATCGCACTGGCCGCAATGGATGAAACGATTGTTTTTCAGCGCGGTGAATCCCCCACGCCTGTGGTCCTTCCTGATGATTTATATATGCTCGCCATCTGGTCTGGCGAACCCGCGTCGACCACGGGTTACGTAGCGGCTGTGCATCGGTGGCGGCAAAATAACCTGAACGCCTACCAATCCCACATCAGTGATCTACGTAGTACTGCAACTGAGTGCATCGCCGCTCTGGAGAAAAATGATTCCCAACGGATTTTGACCAGCATTGAACAATATGATCGACACCTTGAGCGCCTTTCGTCAGTGTCAGGAGTTAATTTTTACAATCAGGTGCACCTGGAGATGCGAAAAAAGGTAGAATTGGCCAACTGCGCATACAAACCTTCGGGTGCAGGTGGTGGCGATTATGGAATTGCCTACAGTACCGACAAACAAGAACTACTCACGCTGGCCGATAAACTGGAACGAGAACATAGCGACACGTTTGCTCTCTGATCTAGTGGTATGTGAATGGATGTGATGGAGCATTAATGGACAAGGCAAAATTCCCGGGATTCTACAAGCTATCCATCGGGGAAAGACTTAAAAAAGTACACGAAAGCGGTTGGTTGTCTGAACGGGACCTGCTTTCACTTCGCGATGGGCACCATACGCTACCGCTTAGTCGAGCGGACAAAATGATCGAAAATGTCGTCGGTGTCATGGGCCTACCCCTTGGCCTAGGCCTGAATTTCAACGTCAACCAAAAAAATTATATCGTCCCCCTTGTGGTTGAAGAACCTTCGATTGTGGCCGCTCTCAGCTCCGCGGCAAAGATTTTTAGCGAGTCAGGGGGCATTCAGTCTTCTTTAAACGAATCCCTTCTCATTGGCCAGATCCAGGTCGTGAATCCACCGGATGCGCAAGAAGCCCGGAATCAAATTCTGTTTCATAAAAACGATCTCATCGACAAACTCAATGAGCTTCACCCAAAGATGGTTGAACGCGGGGGCGGGGTTCAGGACATAGAAATAAGAACCTTCGAGAGAACAGAGCGAAACCCTCTGATGCTGATCGTTCATATCCTCGTTGATACCTGCGACGCCATGGGTGCAAACATCATTAATTCGATGTGTGAGGAAATCGCCGCAGATATCGAAGCCCTGACGGAAGGTCGTGTTTTTCTCAGGATTCTGTCCAACCTGACCGATCGAAGTGTCGTCAAGGCCAGCGTGGTCATACCAACTGAGAAACTGGAAGGAAAAGGCTATCCTGGTGAAGAAGTTCGTGACGGAATCATCCTGGCCTCCCAGTTCGCCGAGATTGATCCTTATCGTGCCGCGACCCACAATAAAGGCATCATGAATGGAATAGACCCATTAGCAGTCGCTACCGGTAACGACTGGCGAGCGATTGAAGCCTCGGCCCATGCCTATGCCGCTAGAAGCGGTACCTATTCCTCACTGAGCCGATGGTACGCCAACGACACTGGCGATCTGGTTGGCACTATTGAGATCCCCATCAAAGTCGGTATCACAGGCGGCTCTTTGCAGGCCAATCACACCGCCATGATCAGCTATCGGCTGTTAAAAGTCGGTAGCGCCAGGGAACTCGCCGAACTAATGGCGGCTGTCGGGCTGGCTCAGAACTTTTCTGCCATTAAGGCCCTGTCAACGGAAGGTATCCAGAAAGGACACATGTCATTGCACGCAAGAAGTGTTGCTGTAACGGCCGGCGCATCCAAGGAACTGTTTGAAACCGTTGTTAGTCATTTGATCGACCGGGGTGAAATCACGGTTTCCGCGGCGAAGGAAATCATGGCTGAGCTAACGGGCAAAAACCTAAAGAACGAGATCAAGAAAAAAGGTTCAACGACAGCAATGGCAAACGGCAAGGTGATTCTGCTGGGTGAACATGCCGTGGTTTACGGCAAGCCCGCTATTGCCGTTCCCATCAAGAACGCCGTCGTCGCAGAAGTCTCTGATACGGACCACTCGCCGGAAATCAAGGTGCCCGCCTGGGACATCGACGACAAGTTGGAAGAATCCAATTCCATCTGGTGGAGCGCTATTCAGAACGTGTTCGAGCAAATAGGCATCGCGAACCAGAAATTTTCCGTGCACATAAAGCCTAACATTCCAGCTGCAATGGGCCTTGGTGGCTCAGCCGCAACCGCCGTCGCCATTGTGCGCTCAGTCTCGAAACACTTTAAGCTCGATTTAAATGACGAAGAAGTCAATCATTACGCATTTCTTTGCGAGAAAGCTGCCCACGGCACACCCTCAGGTATCGACAATACCATCGCAACCTACGGAAGCCCTCTCGTTTACCAGGCAGGCGAACAACCCAGGCTGGATATGATCGAATTTCCAAGACCTCTTAGCCTGGTGATTGGTATATCGGACCAGCCCAGCCTGACTGTCGACATGGTCGCCGGGGTACGCGACCGTTGGAGAAAAAACAGCGCTCTTTATGATTCTTTATTTGCAAATTTTGCACAGGTTGCTGAATCAGGACTGGATGCAATCAAGCAAGGTGATTACAAAGCACTTGGTCATATGATGACTATAAATCACGGTCTGCTCAGCGCGATCCAGGTGTCTTCACCTGAATTGGATCGAATGGTACAGATTTCCCGGGACCACGGCGCATTGGGCGCTAAATTGACCGGTGCCGGTGGTGGCGGTTCGATCATTGCCCTGTGCGACGACAACTCTGAAGCGATCGTCAATGGCTTGACAAGAAATGGTTTCAAGGCACTGCAGGTGACCGTATGACTACCTTTTGCCAAGCTGGTACTTTTACCATCTTGGGCAAAAACGTTTTATGTCGTCTGTATGTTAATCCAAAGATAGCGCAGCAGCGTAAACCCGGTGTTTTATTGAAAACGACGTTAATAAATGTCTTCCGAACTAAACGAAGTTGTTTCCTCTGACCTGGAGGAGCTGATTCTCGTCAACTCTGATGACGAGAAGGTAGGCACGCGACCAAAACGGGAATGCCACCTTGACCAGGGGGAACTACACCGTGCTTTCTCTGTGTTCATCTTCAATTCGGCCGGCGAGGTTTTGCTGCAACAAAGAGCTGCTCAAAAATTCCTGTGGCCGCTTTACTGGTCGAACGCTTGCTGCAGTCACCCAAGGGCCGGCGAAGACTCAAAAGATGCTGCCCATCGGAGGTTAAATCAAGAGCTTGGTATATCCGCACCACTCACCTATCTCTACAAGTTTGAGTATCACGCCCGGTATCAAAACGTCGGCAGTGAGCATGAACTTTGCTGGGTGTGGATTGGCTTTGCGGAAGCGCAGGACATCTCGCCGAACAGCAACGAGGTAGCTAACTGGCGATTCTTTTCCAGGGCAGAGCTCGACAAAGAATTATCTCAGAACCCTGACACCTACACACCGTGGATGAAAATGGAATGGGAACGCATCTTCAAAGATCACCAAGACCTTCTCAATTGCTAAACTTTGGCTGCCTTCATTGCGACCCGTTACAATGTTATGTTGTCTATCCGACAGCATTGTGATTCCATAGCGGTGTCTTAGAGGGAATAGCTAATGAAAATAGACGGTGGATGTTATTGCGGCCAGATAAGATATACCGTTGAAGGCGACATCGCGGCGCAGATGCAATGTCACTGTCGTGAGTGCCAGTACATTACTGGCGGAAACCCAAACGTCTTCATTATGGTCCCAGAGACAACATTCAGCTACGTCAAGGGAGAGGCTTCCAGCTTCAGTCGCCCGGACCTGGATAACCCAGTAACACGATTCTTCTGTGCCAATTGCGGAACGGCCATAGGAACCAAAGCTCCGGGCGCACCTGGCGCTATGGTACTTAAAGTAGGTACACTGGATGACCCGTCGATTTTTACTCCATCGGTCGCAATATTCACAAAAGAGTCCCAATCCTTTCACCATATTCCTGAAGGTGTTACAGATTTTGATGGACTGCCCGGTTAGCTAGCTTCCGTCCGCAAACCTCGATTCTGGATACAATAGCCACCGAGATCTGCTGTCCTCGGAGACGAACGACCTAAGGAACTGTCTTGAAAAAACCGCTGTATTCGAACACCTACAAGCATTATGTGCTGGGAGTACTGGTTGTCGCCTACGTTTTCAATTTTATTGATCGACAGATCCTCACCTTTGTTAAACCGCATTGACAATAATAGGATAACAGCGCTTAGGGACACTCAAACGAGAATTGGGATCAAATCACGGATAAAGCTATACTTGTTCCTTGTTTCCATCCCAACAACCAACGTCGAGATAAAAAATGATCGAATATCATAATCCTGAAGGGTCTGTCGGTATTGAAGTGACACCCTACTCTCTGTCTACTGTCATCCAGGGCGCCAACTCAATTAACGTCGGCTTCCTGGCGAATGGCTTTCCCGACTCTGAGAACTTCCTGCACGCACTCGAAGAAGCAATGCGGGAACTTGAACCCGGTATCGAGGTTCATTCCTACAACAAGGGCAATGCATCGGTACCTGCGAACGATGACCTACTGGGTACGATAACCAATGAATGTCATGCCGTGGTCGCTGCTTACGGGCATTGAGGATCCTGCACAACCGGCACCGTGCGTGACGGCGTAAATATTGCAAAATTGGGAATCCCAGCTGTAGCGCTAGTGACAGAAGAGTTCTGGCCACAGGGCGACTTCGTTGCTGAATCACTCGGCATGCCTGACGTTCCAAGAGTACGACTACCACATCCTGTTGCAGGCACTGGGGTAAAAAACATGAAAAAGGTCGCTGCGGAAGTAGCGCCAGCGGTGATTGATGCGCTAGAGGCAAACAATGGCTGATTTACTAACAGCTGCAGACGAGTCAGCTGCGTTGGAGGACCTGCATACCAAGGGATTTACCGATGGCTTGCCAGTGATTATCCCAACACCCGCGCGCGTCAGTCGAATGGTGCTTGCCTCAGGACTTGAAGCAGATATGGTTCTGGGCACCATGGGACCAGGTCACGGAATCGCAACGATAGAAAAGGTAGCTGTCGCCGCCGTTATGGCAGGTTGCCTACCGGACTATATGCCAGTTGTGCTGGCAGCGGTAAAAGCCGTCATTGATCCGGTGTTTGACCTGACTGAGATGCAGGCGACCACACATTGCACAGCACCACTAATCATTGTGAATGGTCCCGCCAGGCACAACTGTGGACCTATTTCATCCAGCTACGGTGCTTTGGGGCCTGGCCATCGGGCAAACGCTTCCATTGGCCGCGCTCTGAGACTATCCATGATCAATATTGGCGGCGGTCGGCCAGGCGCTTCTGATATGGCCCTGCTGGGTCATCCGGGGAAATTCACCTTCTGCCTGGCAGAAGACGAAGAAAACAGCCCCTTTCCACCCATGCATGTTGATCTTGGTTTCGACCCTGACGACAGTGTTGTTACCGTCATCGGCGCAGAAGCACCCCATTCGGTTCTTTATAGTGGCGACGGCGACGACCCGAACGGTTATAAATCCTTGTTGGACATGCTGGCAATTGGCATCGCTAATGCTGCAACTAACAACGCGATACTCACCGGGGGTATGGCGACTATAGTGTTAAACCCCGAACATGCCGAAGTGTTAAACAAGGCGGGTCTGACCCGACAGGATACTGCTGAAGAAATACACCGGCGCTCGACGATGGCAGAGACAGCGATCAACAAGCTCTCTCCCGGGTTCGCAGGCAAGGGCTCAGGCAATCGTGATGCATTTAAAGGCCCTGAACAACTGCTGATATTAATGTCCGGCGGAAGCGGTCTCTACTCAATGGTGATGCCATCCTGGTGTGCAGGACCTCACAAAAACTCAGCATCGTGTATTAAAGTTGAATCAGAATTTTTCTGTGAAGTTCCAGACCTTGCAAACCAGGTAATCTAATCTCTAACTGAAACACATAAGGACACTCATGAGCAATTTTCCAACGCCGTATGTATCTCACGACTTAACCGGGCAAGTTGCCCTGGTGACTGGCACGACTTCAGGACTTGGCAGGCGCTTCGCGATTGTGCTGGCTGCCTGCGGTGCCAAGGTCGCGATCACTGGCCGACGGGTTGAAAAGCTGGAAGAACTGGCGAAAGAGATACGCGCATCAGGCGGTGTCTGTGAGCCTATTCCTTTTGATATTACCAACACCGAAGAAATCGCCCAGGTTGTCGACAAAGCGGAATCCGCACTTGGCCTGGTCGACATCCTCATCAATAATGCGGGAATTCCGGATGCCCAAAGAGCCCACAAAATGAGCAACGAATTTATTGATTCGATGTTCGATACCAATCTGGTTGGCCCATTTAAGCTATCTTGTGAAGTCGCTCGACGGCTGATCGCCGCAAAGCAAGCAGGCCGTATGATCAATATTTCATCTGTCGGTGGTTTCAACTACAGCGGAAACGGTGCGGCGCTTTACTCCGTGACTAAATCCGCCATCGTACGGATGACCGAAGTGCTGGCGGTTGAATGGGCGAGGAACAACATCAACGTCAATGCCATCGCACCGGGTGCATTTTCGTCAGAGATGATGGATGGCATGCTCGAGCGGATGGGTGATATAGCCCAACACTTCCCACGCAAGCGGATCGGCGATCCGGCACAAATGGATTCCACCCTGCTCTATTTTCTGTCTCCGGCATCTGAATTTGTGACCGGCACCTTTATCAAAATCGACGATGCCCAGGGTGGGCGTTAGGCGCCCAGTTCCCTCCAGATCCCACCGGCATCAGACAAAGGGGATGATTTTCTCTGCAATGGTCTCTAGCACTTCAAAGCGGGGATCAAATGAGGGCAAGTTCATTATCTGGTTAAGACCTGCCTCATTCAATGAGCGAAGTTTGTCGATCAACTCTTCCTGCGTGCCAATAAGACAAGTCGCCTGTAACAACTCTTTGGTCAGAAACTGCTGTTCCTCTGGAATAACCCAGCAATTGTGGCCCAGGTGAATTCGCTGGTGCCTGCGCTCTTCCGGGAATTCTGACAGCAGACTTGTGTATTCGTCCCAGACACTCGCCACAGCATTGGGCGGCTGATGACCAAAATTTCTCCATTGATCGTAAGCATAATGTAGCGTTGCCATCGCCATGGCTCCACACTCATGCTTGATTCGAGGGGAATCAGTCGCCTCACCCTCTTCTTTAACAATCATTGCAGTCAGTGCTGTTGTGTAAAAGCTGTCACGATTGAATCCTGGAGGCGCGTCCTTTTCCAGCATGGCCCAGATGTTTTCCATCATCGCTGCGCTGGCTGGAAAAGCCATAACTGCACCATCGCCATATTGACCGGCCAGCGCTAGCGATCTGGGGCCAAAACCAGAGACATACATGGGGATAGTGTCTTCGAAGTTAACAAACCCTTTATCTGGCATGACATGGCGAATGGGTATTTCTGTTTCACCCGACAACATCATTGCCTCTTCGCCGCGCAAAAGTGGCTTCAACTCTTGCAGGTAACCTTCAAACTGTTTAATACGGTGCGGTGGCAATCCCATGATTCGCATGGCGGTATTTCCCGCACCGACGCCGAAAAAAGTACGCCCGGGAGCAATTGCATTGATCGTGGCGATGCCCGCGGCGTTGACGGCTGCTGGCCTCGTACCCGTTATCGCTACACCGGTTCCCAGTTTGATCGTTGAAGTTCGATCCGCTGCGAGCGCAAGCGCCGCGTAGCAGTCAGACCAAATCATCTGGCTGTCAGCCAGCCATGCATGACTGTATCCCAGCTCCTCTGCGCGAACAACGTAACCTATATCACCCACATGGCTTGGAACACATATTCCTATATCCATAGACACAATTAATCGACCTCGCTATTGCATATGCTATCCTCGTCACACGAGCATAGACTATTACCTAAATGCTAACCATACCTGACATCGACGAGCCACGCAGACAGCCCTGCAAGCAGCCCCAAGGGTACCTACTTGCTTCTCAGACGCTGATTTCAGCGGCAGGTTGCGACGTAAATCCAGAGTCTTCACCACTAACCGCGCTGCCCGCAGGCAGATTGACATCGACAGGAATTGCTAATGCAACCTTTCCATTTTGCCGAAGTGTTGCACCTGGCGTATGCCACACTCACGATAGTTTCTTCTAGACACGCGCAGCTTGTACCAGTCTCTTTCCCAGTCAGCTGCTGACTTCTTTGCGTCGGCTCAACCTGAAGCACACAGGATTTTCCACGGTCGCGGACAGCTTTTTGAAGGTTTGGAACACTTGTCCGTTGATTGGTATTCGCCCGTTGTACTCATCACGACCTACGAAGAGATCGACGATATCGAAAAGCTTACCGAGGCAATCATCCAGCACGACACCCACTCGCAAATTGAATCCGTGATGCTGCAGTACCGAAAGCGCAGAGGTACGCCCACACAATGTCTTTACAAAAACCCAATCAACCACTGCATCGTCGTCGAAAACGGGCTGAAATATGAGGTTCAACCGGGCGTCAATCAGAACGCCGGGCTCTTTCTAGACATGCGCCCCCTGCGCCACTGGCTTTCGCAGAATTCGAATGGCAAGAATGTTCTCAACCTATTTGCCTACACTTGCTCACTATCTGTCGCTGCACTTGCGTCAGGCGCGCGCCAGGTCGTCAATGTCGACATGAGCAAACCGAGTATCAATTGGGGCTCACGCAACCACGCGTTAAACGATCAGGATCCGCGAACTGTGAAGTTGGTGGCCCACAACCTGTTCCGTGCCTGGGGCAAAATCAAACAGTTCGGCCGGTATGACACCATCCTCATAGATCCCCCAACACGCCAGAGAGGCAGCTTTGACGTAGAAAAGAACTACGGGACCGTCCTCAAGAAACTGCAATCGTTGGCAGCTGATAAAGCAGACATTATTGCGACGGTAAACAGCCCTTATCTGACTGACGATTTCCTGATTAACCAGTTTGCGCGACATGCACCGCAATGCCGTTTCAGGAAAATGATGCCAGGGTCGGAAGAGTTCCCCGACAAGTTTCCGGAACGGGCGATCAAGATCTACCACTTTTCAGCAAGGTAGCTCTCGTCTGAAAATCGTGTTCTTCGCCTACCCAACACATCACAAATATAGTGCTAGATTGAAATCAATTATTTAACGGAGATAGCCATCGCGGTGTATATTTCCCTCACAATAACAAACTGGCGGGATACCGATGAAACCCATTACCTGCATAGATGATTTACAAGACGAACATAAACGTCGTGTACCGCGAATGTTCTACGACTACGTAGATTCTGGCTCCTGGTCTGAATCAACTTATCGAGGCAATCAAAGCGCATTCAATCGCCATAAATTCAAACAACGGGTTATGGTCGACATGGACAACCGAAGCCTGAAGACGACGATGCTGGGCGAAGAAGTAACGATGCCAACAGCGCTTGCCCCGGTTGGGCTGACTGGCATGCAGTGGGTTAACGGCGAAATTCAGGCCGCAATAGCCGCAGAAAAATTTGGCGTACCCTTCTGCCTGTCAACGATGAGCATCTGCTCTATTGAAGACGTTGCAGAGGCTGTATCAAAACCATTTTGGTTCCAGCTTTACATGATGAAAGACCGCGATTTTATCCGCAGACTGATTGAGCGGGCGAAAGCGGCCGGTTGTTCTGCATTGGTTTTGACGGCCGACTTGCAGATTATGGGACAACGCCACAAAGACATCAGGAACGGCTTATCAGTGCCGCCAAAAATAACGATGTCGAGTCTCCTCAATATAGCGATGCACCCAGCATGGTGTCTGAGAATGTTGGGGTCAAAACGCCATTCATTTGGCAACGTGGTAGGACATGCAAGCGGCGTTGAGCGACTGACCACACTCGCGCAATGGTCCGCCGAGCAACTGGACCCCACCCTCACCTGGGATGACGTGAAATGGGTCAAGGACCTCTGGCAAGGCCCGCTGATTATTAAGGGGATCATGTGTGAGGAAGACGCTGTTCTGGCCACCGCATCAGGTGCAGATGCAATTGTTATCTCAAATCATGGGGGACGGCAGTTAGATGGTGCACCAGCGACCCTCGATGTATTGCCTGGGATCGCTGAAGCGATTGCGGGAAAGGTAGAAATCTGGATGGATGGTGGCATCCGTTCAGGCCAGGACATGTTTAAGGCATTAGCACTGGGCGCAGATGCCACCCTGATCGGTCGAGCCTATCAGTACGGACTTGGGGCGAATGGCGAAACAGGCGTGACCCGCTGCCTGGAGTTGCTGGCCAACGAACTGGACCTCACCATGGCATTTTGCGGCCTCAAAGACATCAATACTGTCACTGAAAGAGTAATACTTTAATATTATCAATATCTTACGAGGTTTATCTAAAATATATGTCACTAAAAAGCCTGGAAGAGATACTCATTGTCACCACCGGCGGGACTATCGACAAAGTCTATTTCGATCAGAAAAGTGACTACCAGGTAGGCCAGACGATCATTGGTAGCCTGCTCAGTGAAGCGCAGGTCACCCATCCCTACCGTATCGCGGAAGTGGTGCGGAAAGACAGCCTGGATCTTAACGATGCAGACCGTAGGACTATACACAGCGCGATTGCCAGGGATCCAGCCACCCTGGTTATAGTGACTCATGGTACAGATACCATGACCGACACCGCGCAATATTTATCTGACATCCAGGGTAAAACCATCGTCATGACTGGATCGCTGGCACCCGCAAGGTTTGCAATGACAGATGCCATGTTTAACATCGGGATGGCAATCGCCGCCGTCCAGACAATGGACCACGGTGTCTATATCGCCATAAATGGAACAGTTTTCCCTGCAAAATCAGTTATTAAGAACAGAAATATGAACCGATTTGAAGGGATCTAATGAACCACAAGCCATGAACCTTTAGAGTCAATAGTTATTAAACTACTGACATGTGCGCGAGGTTTGGCGGCGAAGAGTTAGCGGTAATCATGCCTGCAACCGAGCTGAAGGGTAGTCGCCAGGTTGCAAAGGACTTCCAGAAAGCACTCACCAACGCACGTATACTCCATCGCAATTGCGATAGAGTCTTCCTAACCGTGAGTATTGGCTTGAATGTGATAACACCGGAGCAATCATCCTCCCGGACCTTTTTATGAGGGAGACAGAGCAGGCTGACGCAAACCGTGAACGAAGGTTTCTGGGAAGCCCTGGTGAAGATGGCAGTTCCTGCGCTTCATCATGAATGTTCTACGAGGATCAACCCGTTTTTCAAAACCCGTGCTAAACTCGCGCGCCATGCCAATAGCCACCCTGACCAACCTGTCCCTCGCCTTCGGTACTGACCAAATACTGGACCGGATTGAACTGTCTATAGACAGCGGCGAACGGATTGCCTTCACAGGCAGGAATGGCGCCGGCAAATCAACCCTGCTTGGCATCATCAGTGGAGCAGTGAACGAGGATGACGGCAACCTCTGGCGGGCAGACAATCTTAAGTTTGTCACTCTAAGCCAGAACTTACCCGAACGTTCTGATATCACGGTTTTTGATTCAGTCTCAGGCGTGTTTGATGAACTGGGTAAGCAATTGGCCGAATATCATCACTTAACTGAGCAGATGACTGGCGATGAACTGGACACAAACCGCTTATCGCAACTCCAGAGCGCACTTGATCACGGTGATGGCTGGAATATCAGCCATCGTATTGAGGCAACGTTGCATCGGCTGAAACTGGACCCAGAGGCACTACTATCGAGTCTGTCAGGTGGCTGGCTAAAGAGAGTCGCCATAGCCCAGTCGCTGGTTCTGGAACCCGATGTCTGGATTCTGGACGAGCCGACCAACCACCTGGACCTTGAGGGAATCGAGTGGCTGGAATCATTACTACTGGATTTTCAAGGCACCATTTTGTTTGTCAGTCACGATCGCCAATTGATGCAATCAGTCGCTACAGCGATTGTTGAAATAGACCGGGGCAGCGTCACCCGATACAACTGTGACTACACAACGTTCATTGAACGACGCGAAAAAGTGCGAGAGACAGAGCACGAGCACAACAAACAATTTGACGACAAACTAAAAACAGAAGAAACGTGGATTCGCCAGGGTATTAAAGCCCGACGCACTAGAAACGAAGGTCGCGTACGTGCACTGGAGGCATTGAGAGAAGAACGCGGCAAGCGCATATCCACCAAGGACTTAAAACTGCAGGTTGATAGCGGCACCAGTTCCGGAAAGATCGTCAAAGAAACCACCAGCCTTGGAAAATCCATGGATGGAAAGCTGATCATAAAAGACCTGGACCTGATCATCCAGCGAGGAGACCGAATAGGTATACTTGGCCCCAATGGCTGCGGCAAATCGACCTTACTAAAAGTTCTGCTGGAAGAGTTATCACCCGATACGGGTAACCTCAAAACCGGCAGTAAACTACTAGTCGCCTACTTCGACCAAATTCGTGAACAACTCGATCAGCAGCGAAGCGTCCATAACTATATCGCCGAGGGGCGGGATTTTATTACGGTCAATGGTAAAGATATCCATGTCGTCTCTTACCTTCAGAATTTCCTGTTTAATCCCGACCAAGCACGCGCCGCTATCCGTACATTGTCCGGAGGCGAACAGAACCGACTGTTGCTCGCCAAACTGTTTGCCCTGCCAACCAACTTTCTTGTGCTGGATGAGCCCACAAACGACCTGGACATTGAAACCCTTGAACTACTGGAAGAACTGCTAGTTGAATACACCGGCACAGTGCTGCTGGTCAGTCATGACCGAACCTTTATGGACAATGTCGTTTCAAGCCTTTTGGTATTCGAAGGCAACGGCAAGGTCCAGGAGTACGTGGGCGGTTATTCAGATTGGGTAAAGGGAGCCAATACTCAACAAACGAGCAGCAGCAGTAACAACAAAACGGGAAACCAAACAGGACACCAAACAGGTAGCCATCAGGATCGAAAGAAACAGAAAGCAGCAGACCAAAAACGGCTTCGGGACTTGGATAAACTCACCACCAAGATCGAAAAAGCAGAGCAAGAGCTTGCACAAGTCAACCAGCAGATGGGCGAGACCGGCTTTTTCGAACAATCGGCTGAGCGACAAACTGCTATCTACGACAAAGCCGCCGAACTTGAAAAAGGCATCATGAACTTAATGGAAGCGTGGGAGGCGCTAGAAGCCAGCTAAACAACCTAGAGTCGACCAACAGCAATTAACTGGTGTAGGATTACTCCACACTAAACTGGAGCTGTCATGTCAAACAAAGACCACGAACAGGTATCCATCTATCCCTTCTCTGATGAAAAGCGAGAGGAACTGCTAACCAAGGCGCGAGAGTGCGTATTCAACTGGACAACCCGAGACGGCTGGGCCGTTGGCGTGATCCATGCATTTGTCTGGCGTGACGGCCGCGGCTGGATTACCTGCGGCGTTCACCGCCATCGCGTCTCGGCTATTCGCCGTGACCCACGCTGTTCGCTCGTAGTTAGCGGCATAGCAGCGCCAGACGGCCCCAATGGGGCTATTACCATCAAGGGCCGCGCCATCATCCATGACGACGAAGAAACGAAAAAATGGTTCTACCCTGCCCTTGCCCGCGGACCATACGGTGCTGATGGCGCTAATCGCGAGCTAACACCCGAAGAAGAAGCCGGTGCGATCGGGTTTGAGGAAAGGCTCGATTCACCTCTCAGAGTCATCATTGAAATTGTCCCTGAGAAATGGATTACTTTGGACAGCGACAAAATGGCTGCCGATACCATGGGGCAACTCAGCGATGATGAACGCGGACCAGCGCTTGAAGCGGACTCTAAACGTATGCCGGACGAACTGAAAAAGCGCGGCCTCGAATAACACAGCCTGATCTGCACCGATAAGGTCGCTATCGCCCCAGCGGTCAACGCTCTTTTTTTGATATCATAGTCAACGGAAGAGCGTTGTACCCGGTGGTGCGCGCGGCCTTCAAAGCCGTTGAGCTGCTGTTAAAGTGGCTGGTGGGTTCGACTCCTACCTCTTCCGCCAATTAATAAGTATATGTATCTGATATATATAGTATTTTATAGATTAATAGCTTCCAATATTCTTGTCTTGTACCAGTTATAGTACCGCATGATTTCGCGTTTGATAGGGTAAAACCTTCAAACGTATCTACGATAGCCCCATCAACACCTCCGGGGCAGATGGCCACACCACCCCCCCACCACCCCCACTCCACAGAAAAGGGACTCCTGCTGTGCAGTTATTACTGGTTTGGCGGAGTGATTTAGGTGGTTTTGATTTAACTGATCCTGAATACCTCCGAATTTTGACGCGTTTTATAGCGCGTCGTAATAAATGGTAGTTCCAAGATTCTCGATTTCGTTTTTATTTTCTGTCATCCAATCAATGGTTCCAGCCCACCATTCAGAGGCCATCATAGAATCAGTAAATTTGCCGTAGTCTTCATGAGAATCGAACTCGATAGAGTAATAGCCCCGCTCCACGTCACCACCAGCACTGGCTCGCCAGAGTCTTGGGTTCTTTGCTCCCATACTTTCATGTAGCGGTCCAGATTGCTTTGCACCGGCTTCGAGTAATTGCAGGCCAGCGACGCTGCCTTCCCAGGTTGTAACGGCTTGAATAGTCATCTTCGTGCTCCTTGATCAAATACGCATATAGTAGTTCGCCTTAATCGGTTCCGAAAGGATTGCTCGAAATTATTTTTGACCGGCCAGTTGATACGTTTCCGCAAGCCAGTAGGCCCACTCCGGATATTGTGGCACGCATCTGCAACCTCTCCTTAAATGTGTTCTCCGAAACCACCTAATTTTACTGGCAATAGCGATAATTATGATCATCATTGTCACCACCGTTGTAAGCCGCTCGGCCCAGCTCAGTGGCGAGCAAGGCTGTGCTTGATCGACAGAGGGTTCAGTGGCGGTCTGTATTGTCGGTTTCTTTGATTTGTTGCGCGCCGGTTTTGCTGAACCAGGGACCACTGTCCGCCTGAATGGTGAGTTGGGCGCAAAGCCCCCCCCAATCCTGTAAAAGTATCGAGTCAGATTGGACCGGGGTCGCGGTACCAGCGCTGCCAACCGGGCGAGAAAGTCATCGGGAGTGAACAGAATATGAGTGGTGCCGTCGCGGAGCGGGTGCTTGAGTTCGTAGCTCACCTGGCCGGTTGCGTTGGTCGACAACCGCTCCAGGCAGACTGTGGGCCGCGTTACGCAACGACACAGACGTTCACGCTGTAGCGGCCGGCAGGCAACACGTTCAGTGAAAAACCGTTTCTGTCGACCGTGAAGGGTTTTGGTTGGGTATCCGAGCGCTGCAGGCCCGGGTTCTTCAAGGTGAGGATCTTGGTAGTCCACACCATTTGAAAATCCTTAGATTCAAGGCCAACCAAAAGGCTTGTATATGCACAGTCGATTAAATCACTGCAAGCTTTAGCTCACGGCAGGCTGAGCGCAATCAATTCCATTGTTTCGTCCTGTCTGCCGGCCGCTATCACAATATATTGTTTGCCATTTTGCATGTAGGTCATGGGAGAGCCTGTGGGACGTGCGCCGAGGGGGATCTTCCGCAGAAGTACACCGGTGGTTTTATCGAACACGTTCAAGGTTGATAATGAACTGTTTTTGTAAAACAACAAATCTCCGCTCACCATGGACGCCGCGTTTCCAATGACGGTGGTATTGCTGTCTGCGGCGACCTGCCAGCGAATGCTACCTGCGTTCATGTCGTATGCGGTAATGGAAGAACCCAGTCCAGGATATGGAGATACCGTTGCTGGGCCGGTGAACAATTCCGGGAACACATAGTAGAAGTTCTCTTCACTTCCTTCTTGCAAGCGCACCAGGTGCGATAAGGGGCCAAATCCGTTCACGTAAAGGGTCTGCGTGTTGGGGTCGTAAGATGCACCACCCCAGTTTGCACCGCCCCCTTCGCCAGGTGTAACAATGAGACCCTTGGTGTTCGGAGGCGTAAATAAGGGGCCGACGTCGTAGGCCGTGGCCGAAGAGGGGTCCACCAGGTCTTGACGAACGCTGCCTTGTCGCACAAAAGGTGGCGGCTTGCTTGGGATCGGCTGGGTCGGTGAGGTGATTTCGCCCGGGACTGCTGATCCAGGGACAGGGGTTTCAATAATAGGCCACACTGGCGCGCCTGTTTCGCGATCAAAAACATAAATGAAACCCTGTTTGCTCACCTGCGCCAAAGCCTTGATGTTCACCCCGTCGACGTTGATGTCCATGAGGTTCGGTGCCGCGGGCAGGTCATAGTCCCAAATATCGTGGTGTACTGTTTGGAAATGCCATTCGCGCTCACCTGTTTCGCAGTTCAAAGCGACAATGCTATTGGCAAACAAATTGTCACCTGGCCTGCGACCGCCGTAGTAATTGTTGGTTGGACAACTTACCGGTAGATACACGTGACCAAGCTCTTCATCGGCGCTCATGGGTGCCCAGACGTTGGTGTTGCCATTGATTTTCCAGGAATCATTTTTCCAAGTGTCTAAGCCGAATTCCCCTTTTCGAGGTATGGTATGGAAGGTCCATAACCTTTCTCCGGTGTTGATGTCGAAGCCTCGCACGTCTCCTGGCGGAGATGGGGGTAAAACTTCTCCATCGTGGACGCTGGAACCAACAATGAGTACGTTGCGGCACATGATCCCGGGCGAGCTATTACCTACCTGCGTTACTGCACCCGCTAAGTCCGGTACGTCTGGTTGGTCGTGAGCATTGTTCAGTCGTGTTGTTGTGGCGTTCAGGCGAGGAATATCGCTGAGTAGATTGACCTGACCGTTGCCTAGTGTACCGAAATTATTGATCGGCTTGCCACTGATGGCATTTAATGCAATAAGCCTTGCATCTCCTGTAGCAATATGGATTTTCTTTCCATTGAAGTCTTCAGTAAAGGAAACTCCCCTGTGCAGAAAACCGTTGTTAGGGGGCCGTCCGTACAAATAAGATTGCGGGTCGTAGGTCCATAAGGATTCGCCGGTGGTCGCATTGATCGCAGCCACCTGGCTAAAAGACGTGCTGGTGTACAGTACGCCGTCAACCATAATCGGTGTTGGTTCGAATACTGAGTTTTGATAAGTGGTTAGATTATTGTCGGGTGAGAGCCATCGCCAAGCGATCTCCAACTCATCTATATTGTCCGCATTGACTTGATTGTGAGGCGCGTATTTGTTGCTGGAGAGATTGCCTCCGTAGTTCGGCCACATACCGTTGGCGGTGCCTTCTGTAAGTACGTCGCGAGAGGGGACGATGGTGATTGTTTGTTCTGTGGTGCTAGTGTTTTGTCCGTCGCTCAGGGTTAAGTTAACAACATAGGTACCGCTAACATTGGGTGTAAATCTGATGGTTTCGCCAATACCTTCAATGAGTGCAGTGCTGCCTTTGGGACTGGAAGCCAATTCCCAATCAAAAGTAAGGGGGTTGCCATCCGGGTCGAGGCTCTTGCCAGCGTGCACGGTAACTTCTGAACCGAGTACAGATACTTGATTGACGCCTAAATCAGCGATAGGAGCCTGAGTGTTTGAGCTCTTGTCAAGCAGACCACCCCAAGCCAGGTCCAGAAAAGTACCTATATCGAAATTGGTCGGTTCATTTGTGTCGTGAAAATTGTTACCCGAGCGAACGATAGACCCGTCACCCTGGCGCGTGTAGTTGCCAAACCGCAATACAACCAAGTCATTGTCTGGATATACAGCAATTAACTGACCCTGTACTCCAATCGCTGCAAATCCACCATTGGAAATTGGCCACCAATAGTAGCCATAGGTGCCATTCCGGGCTGGTATCGTACTAGTATTAATCCATGCCTGGCTAAGTAACTGCGTTCCGTTCCACGCGCCATTCCTGGCGTAAAGCAGACCAAATCTGGCGAAGCTACGTGGTTTTGCATCCAGGCAGCAGTAGGCGAGAACCTGGTTATTGCTGTCCACCCACCAATCTCCGTTAAATCCAGTCACATCTCCCAGAGTGTTCGCAAGATAGTCACTGACAGGCACCCCAGTCGCTACCCTAACGAGTTCTCCGGCGATCATCACATCGGCATTTGAATAGGTGTAAAGTTTTTCCCCAGGCGTGCCGATGAGTGATCGGTTGAGTGACAACGCTAACTGATCATTCGACTCGTACAGGTCCGAACCGTCTGGATAGCCATCACCGTCGGGGTCACCTATGAGGTCCATAGCAGTGCGTACATTGAGTAAATGGGAGACCGTAATGGCTGCTTTACCTGTGCTGGACCAACTGGGGATGAAGTCGGCCAGGGATTGATCTAGGCCGCGGATCGCGCCTTCGTCAAGTGCTGCGCCTACAAGTGCGCTGGTGACGCTCTTTGCTACAGACCAACTTGTGACTTGATCTTCGGAGGTTTTATTTGGACCGTATTGCTCGGCGACGAGATAGCCATTCTTGACGATAATAACGGCGCCTGTGTCGTTTCCGTCTTTAAAGGCATAATCAAGAGCATCGTTGATGGCTGTGCTGCATAAGCCTTGATCTTCTGGCGAAGAGGTTTGCCAGTTATCCTGAGGAAAAACTGCGCTAAAAGGCCCTGAGTCTGGTGTGCATGCCGTTGGGGCTGGGCTTCCGCCACTCGATGGTGGCAAGGTTTCCGGGGCTTGCGTGGAGCCGTTACCACCACCTCCACCACCACCTCCACAAGCAGAAAGCATCAATACACCCAGTAAAACAATTCCTGAATTGAAGGACTTCATCGGGCTATTAAGCTCCTCTGTATGCGAGGATAGGAATTATAACAGGGCTTTTCGATCGAAAGTCTGAGTATCGAATCAGATCGGTCGCCTGCTTGTTTTATGCAAGAGTGGCGCCGTATGACGAGTAGTGGTTAAACGCTACCAAGTTTTTTGTTGTTTGTGGTTATTGGCTGAGCTGGTGATGGACGATTAGCCAAGGTAATTTTCTGTTGGCGTAGGGAGAAATGCGCTGCTTGTACTCTAGACAAAAATGAAGTGGTACCATCTTTAGGGGCTACTGATTTGATCGCCTTTTCGAATCTTAGATCGCAAGATCATTCAGATTGTAGTCACGGATAGTGGCCTCAATCGTCTCGGGATCGTAGCGGAATGCATCTTCGCGACCAGCGAAAGGTTGGTAACAGAATCGCGTCTCTTTCGGGTAGTGATTGGCGCGCGCATCGATGCCGAGCGCAATCACGCTGGAGCGTTGATCGACACGTTCCTCATCGTAGATCTCGTCTGCGGTTCGAAACAGGGCACCCCGTGCGCCCAACACTGAGGCACGACGGTTAAACCCGATCGTAATTGACACCCGCATGTCGGGGGAGGTGTTGGCGAACGAGCCGTGCAGGATTTGTCGATTAGCGATCGTCACATCACCGGGCTCACACACCATCGGCACGGCCCCGGGGATTAACTCGGAGCCAGCATTGCTCGCAACCAGGGCTGCAATGTCCACACGGCCCTTGTGCGTGCCAGGTACTACCCACAAGCAATTACGCTGGGTGCATGCGTACAACTGCGCCTGAAAATTGAACCCGTGAATACCTTCGTCCCAATTCTGCGATTCCCAATGCGTTGCCCCGTCCTGGTGCCAGGCGACCGATCCGCCCAGGCCGGGTTGTTTAACAAAAGCGACCTCGGTGTACGGCACAAAGTCATCGCCGTTGATTGCTTCGGCTATGGCAAGCAGTTGTGGGTGTCCGCACAGCCGCAGCGCAGATGGCATGGTTTGGCAAACGCCGGTCAGCACGTGCACCACCTCTTCGGGTGCGTTCTTGCCCGGTGCAGGCTGCGTCATTTGTGCAGGGTGTCGGCCATCGAACACATCGGTGCCACCCCAGGGGTCAGAGAGCGGTTTAATTAGAATATAAGGATCCACCGCAAATTGCCGGCCATAGGCCGTACGGCCCTGTGCGTCGATGTTTGCGCCTTTACGTACCGGTGCGCCTTGTATCACCTTATCGGCATCCGCGCGCAGCGCCGTCAGTTCATCGGCACCTATCATATTTTCGAATACATAGAACCCGTGCTTCCAGTAGGCAGCGAGAATGTCCGGATGCAATGCTCCGTCTGCTGAAAATCTCAGCGGTCCTCGAGTACCCAGCTGATCAACCCGCCGTTTACCTTCGCGCACGTAACCGCTCATGGCTTCGGCATGCTCTGCCGCACTTAGCATGCGGTCAGTGTTTTCGGATGCATGTGTCATTTCAATCTCCTGCTACTAGTTTAGCGACTTCCCCATCAACAAGAGCTGGCCGTCATAACGGATCAACGGATGAGTGACCACGGGTTGTCGGCCCAACGCTTCATAGCCCATGCTCTTATACAGCGTTACCGCCGGGCTGTTTCGCGCAAAGACATGCAGACTCATACTGTTAAGCGCTTTTGTCCGCGCAATCGCCTCTGCCTCTTGCATCAGCTGACGCCCATAGCCTCGGCCGCGTTGGTTGGAATAAAAACCCACGGAGCTAACGTAGTAGCTATCGGACCGCGGTGGAAGTTCCGCGAAGGGTCGCACCAGATGATACCGGTCCGCCCGCAGAAGGGGGTCTCCAGGATCTTGCGCACTGGCATCAAACGGATAGCCATGCAGCCCCCCTACAGCTTCACCTTTCGCTTCAAAAATCTGGCAATTGCGGTAAGAGGATGTGGCATTCAGCCGAGAAAACAAGTGCTCGACGATGAGACTGGTCTCCCGACCAGGAATCGATCCCTCATACAGCGCTTCAAAGATGCCGCCTGTAGCTTGCAAGCACACATATGCCAAGAGAGGTATATCACTAACTTGCGCATCTCTGATTTGTACTGACGTCAACCTGCACCCCTTGCATCCCCGTGAGGCTAACGCATTGCTAGTAGAAAACCTAGCATTTCGCAAGCACCACGAACTACGTCCCTTCACCGAACGTACGCGGACGCCCTCCGGCAACTCAATGGCATCAATCATCCGCCGCAGCACCACTGCGCCGGGGCTGACTATGGGCCTTGCCCTCACTTGGCAGCACATAACAGGAAAGGACGCTGAGCAATCTTGACCCTGGTACCCTCTCCCCAACGCTCCCTTTCTCTGCTAAATTCTTAACAATAGCAACCAGGGAATACGCAATGACAATCATTCACTCCTCGCCCGCTACAGAAGCAGCCCTCGAACACTTCAACGTCAAAAACGCCACCGCCATTCAGGTGGGCGATCTGTACTTTTTTAGTGGCTTAACGGCGATAGATCTCGTGACGTTCGAAATTAGCGAGGCAGATGTGGGCACCCAAGCAAGAATCACGCTAGAGAATTTCAGATTGATACTTAAAGACCTGGGACTGTCGTTAGATCATGTGGTGAAGGTCAATGCACAACTGACCGATGTGACAGAGTTTGCCGCGTGGAACGAGGTGTTTCTAGACACCTTCGAAGCACCCTACCCGTGCCGCACAACCGTGGGCGCACCATTGGTCGTCGGCAATATCGAAGTCGAAATTGTGGCTGCGTCCGAGCCAAGGCGGTAGCCCCTTTACAGTTTACAAGTGTCCTGATTGGCCGGCTTCCAACAAGTTGTCTGCATCGCGACCCTTGACCCAACCTAGATTCGGGCTGCTACGGTAACCAATGATCTGACGCGCTTGCGGCGAGTAACCACGAACAACCGCTTCAGGCACGGCAATGTATTGGTTTTCTTCCTGACGAAACCAATCTGTGATGTAAGATGCGAAAAAACCCGTTCGATTCTGTGCCGCCAGGCTCTTCGCGGCGCCGTGTAACGTGCGCGATAGCCACAAGACGACCGAGCCCTTATTCATCACCGCCTGCCCAATCTCGTTAGTCTGGGCAATGCGCTCTTCGGGCCATAGATGGCTACCTGGCACCACACGTGTCGCACCGTTCTCTTGAGTGAAGTCTGTCCCTGCCCACATGGCAGAAACGATATATTCAGGCAAATCCAAATGCCGAACATAGGGCTGATAGATGGCATCTTCCCGATGCAAGATCTGGTGCTCGTCTCGGCCGGCAGCAATCTCCATCATGACAGTGGCGCCCACCGTGTAGTGATGACAGTGGGATTTGTTCGGGTGGGGTTTCCACACCACCTGGGTACCACCGTCGTCTAGAGCCACCACATCAGCCGGCGAATCAACCTGGTCGGCAGCTGCGTCTAAGGTTTTTGTCGGTGGAGACAGGGGACTTTCTGGCTTCAATACCGCGTCCAAAACCTGCAGGACTTTCGGATGAATCAAGAGCTGCTCGGTAAAACTTTGACTCGCTGCTGCCAGGCCACCGACCGTCTTATTGCCTTCAGGCCAAAGATCGCTGGAACCTCGTTGGTCTTCTTCAGACACAGATTGTGTGACTTCTCGATAGATAGTGTCCATCACAGCTGCGGGCACCAAGTGATTGATAGTGACGCCACCTTGTTGAACCAACGCTGCCGCAATGTCAGTCGAATTCGCATCCGGTCCAAAGCTCGAAAGATAGGCAGACATCATTTTCCTCCTAAGTAACCTCGCCCAACATATACCGTTTCATATCAACCAACAATAGGGGTCACAGCGCATTTATCCTTACGTTAATAGAAAGTCATGGTGGCTGAGGATAGGCATTATAACAGGGCTTTTCGATCGAAAGTCTGAGTATCGAACCAGAACGCTTGCCTGGCTGACCGTTCTTCGGAAAATGCGGTTTAAACTTCCTATCCTCAGACGCCTTGTTAGTTAACAAATGCGATATTGTATTCTTCCCGTAGGTCGCAAATTTTAGCGCCAAGCATTTCTTCGGTAATGCCCGAATGTGGCCACTCCTTGTTCATTTTTCGCACTTGAGTTAACCAGATCCAGAAAATCTGGGGAACGTAGTAGAAGATGACCTTGAGAGTGCCTTTGAACATACCTCCCAGCAACACCCCACCGCGCCCCTACCCCCACTTCACACAATGGGATTCCTGCACTACTCAGGTATTACTGGTTTGGAGGGATGATACATCTGCTAATTTTAAACTGAGGTAGAGGAGTCTCAAAATGAGCTTGTCAAATAAGCACGAGATAAGGTGAGTCGTTCTAGCCTGCCTCTTTATTTTGACATTGAGCTACTCACAGGAGAAAAATTTTGGTACTGCTAGCATTGGGTTGGCTTGTATTCCCTATTACCCAAATATATTGGCAGACTAACGAGCCTCGAATACTGAAACTTCGAAGTCATCAACTGTAATGCCGCAACTGGCTGCGATCGAATCGTAGCTGGTTGCCCAAGTCGCATCCTCCGACTGCCATGCGAATGCCTGGTCCATGCTTTCTCTCGATTCGTGTATGTCTACTGCTCCAACCTTTCCGTCCGCCCACACACCAGGAGACGAGACATAAAAAATCGGGCTGTTTGTTCGCTCATAAGAGATGGTTTCTTTGATTTTGGCGATTGCGTCATCTATGGACTCAGGGGGGCACTCACCTCGATACGTAACGACTACTTGACCTGCTTTTGCGGGAGGCGTTAGCGATTCGTGATGGCCTGCAGTAACCGTTAACGCCGCGATTGAAAGTATTGCGGTCAACGTAGCTACCGATAAAAATTGCTTTACCATCAGAGGAAACCTCACTTCATTATAAGTCTGGTTAGGATATTGGGAATGGCAGCCTTTAGCAAACACTTTACTTGGTCTTAGCTTCAGCTAAAAACCCTGCCCCATTTCCTGCCCAGCAGCACCCCACCGCCCCCCTACTCCCCACTTCACAGAAAGGGTCTCCTGCACCACTTAGGTATTAGTAGTTTGAAGGGACGCATGGGTGGGAGTTCTCTGCCTCTTTCTGCATCAAATTGCGCTCGAAATGGAGCCAGCGGTCCGTAATAATCGTGTCACCGCAACTATTTTGTAGCTCCAGCTCACGAGTATGAGTTAACTTGCCAGTACCCACGGGTCCAGCAGAAAAAGTTGGCAGAGGTATAAATCATGCTGATGTGGATCCAGGTTGCCAACCGCTTTACTCCTCGGTACAGTTTTAGGTAAATATTGGGGGCATATATGGTCAGGAATCTAACTAACGAAGAGAAACGACAGTTCTATCGCGACGGATATTTCATCGTGAAAGGTGCAATCTCAAAGGAACTGGTCGATGCTGCACTGGCAAGGATCAAATCGGCAAAAAAAGGTGAAAACCTGGGCCCAACGAAAGAGATGCTGGACCTTGTGAATGCATCGGACGTGACACCGGTTCTGAACGACATGATGGGTGATTTTGATGCTCCCATTGTCTGCCAGGTTGGCATATTAAAACGGCGTGAACCAGGCGACCATTACAACAACCTTGGTTACAAAGACAAGGATATGCCCTACTACGGTGCCGAGGTTCATATGGATGGACTGATTACCATCGCCGCACCCCAGGAAGTGCAGCAAGGAAATCCTGATGAAATTTATCACCGCTATTTCGCCAGCGGACCCAAGGGTGATCTCGGCCGAAGTGCCAATGTCATGGGTCACAACATGGTGCCGATGTTTGAAGATGCGCAAATGACACTGGGTATGGGGAGTTTTACCGCGTTTGTGTTTGCATGCCTGAACGACCAGACGGTCGAAGGTCGCGGCCAGACCTGCCTGCTGAAAGGCGGACATCACGTTACGGAAAGATTCCTGAGGACTCAGCGGGATGCCAATAATCATCTCGGCCCCGAAGGCGAAGGCTGGCCTAGGCTAAATCACGATGCGCCTAATCGCTGCGGTCTTCATTATCTGCCGGAAGCGGTCAGGCAAGAGTTTATTGATGACACCTCTGAAGCCACTCCGGATGGTAAAAAGTGGCCGCGGCCGACTCAGATACTGATGGAGCCAGGTGACGTGTGCATCGCCTCCTACCACATCCCACATTCAGGCACTCGTAACGAAATCGGGACAGAGTCACGAAAGAACATCATCTTCAGGATCCGCAACAAAAAACAACAGCCGGATAAGCTGGCCAATGGTGTCTCTGATCATCCGGACAGGGGTCAGATGGGAGAGTGGCTGAAATACGAAGACGGCAATGACCCCTGGGAGAGATCCAAGTACGCCATGTGCAACCAGTGGCACAACTGGGACGGCATGCAGGAAATCGTCGCCGAAGAACAAAACCGGGTACTGACAAATTAACTATTTTGAGACTCAGAAGTGGGAGTGCTCTGCATCTTTCTGCTTCAAATTACACTCGAAATGGATCCAGCGGTCCTGCACCCCGTCAACACCTATGGAACAGATATAGCATTGGTTTAAAGGAGAGTTTTTGTTCCCCCTAACATGAGGAGTTGAGATGAAACAGAAACCGAGGATAGGAATTATAACAGGGCTTTTCGATCGAAAGTCTGAGTATCGAACCAGATCGGTTGCCTGCTTGTTTTATGAAAGAGTGGAGCGGAATGACGATTAGTGGTTAAACGCTACCAAGTTTTTTGTTGTTTGTGGTTATTGGCTGACCTGGTGATGGGCGATTAGCCAAGGTGCTTTTCTGTTGGCGTAGGGTGTCCTAAATTTGAATGATCATCAGCAATGACCATACATGACCGTTCTTCGAAGAATGTGGTTTATATCCCTTCCTTCTCCCACCATTGATAGTTCATGTTTAGGGCAATGTCGAGCTAGTATATTTTGGAGTGTTTCCCCGTCACAGGGTATCCGAGGGGTTGTAAGTGTTTATTTGCATATGTTGCTTAGGAAAGACTACTCTTGTAATCATCTGAAACGAGTAATGAATCAACTCTATGAAAATGTTTTTTGTTTACATTTTGACGCTTCTCTTTACGACCGGCTGCAGTTCTCTTTCTGATCTTTCTGACTATACGCAGCAGAATCTAGAAAACGCTGTTCGTATCTCGACAGGCACGATGTGTGTATGAGGAAGACGAGATGAAAATCAGCCAAGATATGATCGAATCGTACCGTCAGGATGGCGTCGTCGCCGTGCCCGGTTTACTCGATCAAAAAGAGCTGTCGATCGCTCAAGCAGCATACGAATGGTCACTGGCCAACCCTGGGCGCGGTGCAACAAAACTGATTCCAGGCGCCCCAGGTGCGTTCTATGGGGATTTGGCTAACCCAGCTTGCTTCCCCTCATACGAATCGGTTAACCGTGATACACCACTCGCAGACATCGTCGCGGCACTCTGGCAAAAAACAGAAGTATGGTTCATGTACGAGCAGGTTTTTCACAAAACCGGTGGCGAAACTGAGCAGGCCAGGCGTACGCCCTGGCATCAGGACTTACCTTACTTACCCATTGAAGGTAACGACCTGGCAGTGGCGTGGATAACGTTCGAACCATTAACAATTGAGGAGTCATTGGAATTTGTACGCGGGTCCCATCGCGGCACTTTGTATGATGGTTCAAAGTTCGATCCTGCCGACGATACAATTCCGCTTTACGACACCGGCGACCTTCCGCGGTTGCCAGATATCGAAGCAGATCGCAGTAGCTACGACATCGTGTCGTTCGCCGTTCAGCCCGGAGATGTGATTATGTTTCACCCGGCAATGCTACACGGCGGCGCACCCGCAGCGAGTGGAAAAAGGCGGCGAACCTTGTCCCTTCGCTATTTTGGCGACGATGCTCGTGTTGCCTGGCGCCCGGGCGATACCATGGAGCGGATCGCTAAAATTGGCGAAGGACCACACATACACCCAATGATCACTGCAAAAAAATGCGGTGTCGAAGCGCCGTTCCGTGATGACGGATTTCCGAAAGTACGGGGTTAAATCAACGGATGGCAACACCCCAAATTTGGCGCCACACCTCAACAGTGACCACCAACTATGAACACAAACCTCCTGACCGATGACTTCAAAGCCGAACCCTATTGGTGGGACGATGCCCCGGGCATACTAATATCTTAAACTCCTTTTTTACGTGCTAGGCATAGGTCTCTGTAACTCGATGCGCAACCAAACCCAACGCAAAGGTTCGATATTCAACTGAAGTCACTCACACTGACTTCCTAAAGCACCATAGAGGCACACTTTGCATCATTTAATCCGCCTTTTGATCGATCAAGGCGTTGCCCCGGGGATGGTTAGTGATGGGGTTTTAAGATGAGCGCGCATGTTGCCAATTAGTGAATGACGAATTTCGCGCCGGGTAAAGGCCCAGCCTTGTGCCGAGAGAGAAAACGTATCGTAGTATTCCCCAACAAAAATTGCTTGAAGCGGTAACTCAGGTGTTTGTTGGTAAACCGTCACATAGCAATGGCCACTGGCCGTGCCTGCCGCTTCATCAATATCCAGCGTTAGATTCGTAATGACGTGTTTTGTACGGGGCGTTCCATCCTCATACAAAATCATGTTGTTCATTGATTCGGGGCCAGGCACTCGCCCTTCCGCTACCCACGTTGCGTTTGCGAAAAGCCTGCCAAAGGTTTTCAGATCACCTGAATCAATCGCCGTACAATATAGGTTCATCAGGTCAGTAATTTCTTTTTGCGCGCTCATCTCGGCTCATTCTTTCAATCTTCAACATCACATTACGGGCTAATACTGCAAAAGAAAAGCTAGGTGAGCGGAGGATAGAAATTATAACAGGGCTTTTCGATCGAAAGTCTGAGTATCGAGCCAGGCTCGATTGATTCTTCACCGTTTTCAAAACGCTGCGGTACCTTTAGTCATTTGCAGCAATCAAACTACAGGATATAACCGTCACCGGAAGCACGAACAGTGATTTCACTGACATTCACACCCCACGGCTGATTAATCACAGACACAATTTGATCCGCCAGATAACCCGGTTCTAACGCATAATATTCAATGCTATTTGCATCCGCACTTTCACTCGATAGCGTGCCTTCGGCGTGAGCCTGCATCTGTTGCATGTACCCTGGCGCATTTTGACCCAAGATGCCCACAATCGCATCGGGGTTCACAATACCAGCGCCCAAACCGGTTGCTGGCACACCCGTCGGCTTCACGACGGTGACTTTTATTTTGCCCTGTGACTCGACCCGCAAAGAATCCGATAAAAAATTAACCGCTGCTTTTGTTGCGCCGTAGACGCCGGCGCCAACAACAGGGAAGTTACTGTAGATCGAAGACAGGTTAATAATATGTCCACGGCCCTGTTCAATCATTGGATCATGGGCAGCAATAATGCCGTTCATCACACCCTTAATATTAATATCAATACAACGATTCCAAGCGGGCACAGCCTCAGCGTGGTCAGCGTGAAATGCTAGCGGCATCGTGCCGGCATTATTTATCCACACATCAATACGACCGTAAGTATCCAAAGCATGTCCCGCTAGCGCCTGCATTTGAGTTAGCTCAGTGACATCTGTCACCAACGCGGTTGCTGCGCCACCTTGAGCAACGATGCTTTCGACTGTTATATCAAGTTCCGCCGCGTTAACATCTGCGCAGACCGCTAGCGCACCCATCGCTGCCGTCTTGGCACTGACGAGCCGTCCAAAGCCCCCCGCTGCGCCGGTTATGACAATCACTTTACCTTTCATGTGTTCAGTCGTGTGTTCAGTCGTGTGTTCAGTCATCTTTCAGCCATCCATTTTGATCAATAGTGTGTGTGTTCTGCTGTGGTCCATTCTGCTCGGACTACTATTCACTGCAAACCCTTTGTATTAGCAAAGAAATTGTTCGTAAAAAATACTAAAGGTAGGTTGCCGCCATTGGTCGTTGCCAATAACCATCGCCGAACAACTGCTGGGAATGCATGACCCGCTTGTGGTAGATCTGAACATCATGAAGGATAGGAATTATAATAGGGCTTTTCGATCGAAAGTTTGAGTATCGAATCAGATCGGTTGCCTGCTTGTTTGATGCAAGAGTGGGGTTGTATGACTATTAGTGGTTAAACGCGACCAAGTTTTTTGTTGTTTGTGGTGATTGGCTGACCTGGTGATGGGCGATTAGCCAAGGTGCTTTTCTGTTGGTGTAAGGAGCAATGCGCTGCCATGGTTTCAACCATCAGATCAGTGGCTATTCAGACACTGACCATCCAAAAGGATAATTACGTCAAGCGGCCAAAATTTCAATGAACATCGACAATTGTGATACTTGACCGTTCTTTAGAATATGTGATTTATTTGCCTTATTCTCTCTACCGAAATACTGTCATTCAAACTATTAAAATGCAAAAAAGTCCCGATTAGGATACTTTTGAAATTCGGGGGAAATGCGGTTTAAAATTACTATCCTTCAAGCTATGTTGTTCCTCTCAGTAGATGAGGGAAAATCATGGCGCGAGTTGTGTGCTGAGCCGAGCCATGCCAATTTCCATGGTTTAGCTGCCGATCCGCAGCAAGCAAGGGCCGTGTATGTCGGCACCGACACCGGTGAGATATGACATGTGGGCACTAATGAGAAGACCGACACGAGCTGTCGTCAGGTGGCGGAAAACTTGCCTGCGGTGCCCTCGATTGTTTTCTAACAGGGAGAGAATAAATGAAAGTTGATTTAGAACCCGCATTTCGTCGCACCGACTATGTAGCCGCACCT
Organism: uncultured Pseudomonadales bacterium; assembly: GCA_937775265.1. Classification (GTDB taxonomy): domain Bacteria; phylum Pseudomonadota; class Gammaproteobacteria; order Pseudomonadales; family Azotimanducaceae; genus UBA9659. Next base: position 19,048 of record CALKBV010000016.1, on the reverse strand, counting down.
TTGTTAGATCCACCCGAAGTATTGCCGTTACCTGCGCTGACTGAAGATATGGAGCAGGCTAAAAAGGATCTTTCGGAATATGGCCTTTGCTTCTTGGCTAACGCGCTCAATCCCGACGAACTATCACGGGTACAAGATGCACTCGATGCGCAAGCAGCTGCAGAACGAGCGTTGGGAAAGTTAGCACCGGCAGGGGCGCTAGGTGCCCAGCAGGCAATCTCGAACATGGTAAACAAGGGCCAGGTTTTTACTGACTTGGTGCTCAGAGATGAGGTCGATGAGCTCGCTGGATTTTTAGTAGGTAAGAATTTTCTAATATCGAGCCTGACGGGTGGCGTCTTTCATGGACCGACTAAGGACGCGCAAGTCTTGCATCGCGATCAAGGTCAGGTTCCACCTACGGCGGGTTTTACTGCAAAATGTAATGCGTTTTGGTTGTTAGACGACTTTTCGCCCGAGGCAGGCTCTACTTGGGTAATTCCCGGCAGTCATCGTTGGCTTCCCCAGTACCAGTTCTCGGCACCGCCGCGGGATATTGCTCAACAAATCACGGCTCCTGCGGGAACTTTGTTTTTCTTTGATGGCCGCATTTGGCACGGCTTTGGCGCTAACAAAACTGGCGTCCCGCGACGCCATATCGCAAACTTTTTGTGCCTGCCTTGGATTAGACAGCAGGAAAATTGGGGGGTGACTTGCTTGCAATCAGTGCTCGATAAGGCGAGTCCGAAACTGCGCCGCAGAATGGGGCTACGTAGTTATGGCACGCTAGGCATCATGAACGGTACCGGACTCGATACCACCCGGACAACACTTGGTAGCAATGATGTGCAGGTCCCACCCTACATCATTGGTGAAGGTGGTAAATTACATAAAATGCGCAGAGTAGGCGACGATACTTAACTTGTAGTTTTTCAGCTTGTATCAAGGATGGAGCTAATGACCGAATGCCGGGTAATGTTGGTTGTGCGGCGGAACTGTGCGAGCCATCACCGAGATCACTGACCCAGACATAATCCAGAAGATCCTAGATCGTATTGAAGCGTAACCACCACTGATTAAACCTGCAACAGCTATCCAATCCCAAAACACGCTTTGATAAACAAGCCATATCACTCCTGCCCAACCTCTTGATTTCCTGAGTGATAACCCCTTCGCGTGCAAGTCATCGGCCATCAAAAGGATCACCACATCACGGTATCTTAAACTTGACTTATCACCAGCAATCACGCTATCTGACCGTTCTTCGGAAAATGTGGTTTATGCTTCTTATCATCATTCACGGTGATCTCGTAGACACTTTCTACTGCAATAGTTATAAAGGAGAGAGGCAGGGAGGAAGGCTAGATGCTCATAGAAAACGGGGAGAACCTAAGGAAGCTTCTGGGATTAGCAGTTTTTGTAGCCACTATGAGCTTTATTTTCTGGGCTTCTGGAACTTCTATCTACCAGATCGAAGCGTTAGCGAGTGCGACCGTCGCAACCACGGTTTTTTTAGTTGCTATTTTTCTTCGCCTCATTGCGGGGGCATCTTTAGCGTTTACTATTCGTTTAATTTCAGTCCCCGTAGGCCTTTATGTATCACTTTTTTCGTTCATCCAGGCTGCGGAAGTAGGCTACGGTTTTATTGGTAGTTTTTTAGCGATCATCACAGCAGGGTTTTTATTCCTGTCTTGCATGAACGAGCGAGCTGACGGTCAACAGTTTTCTCAAAACACAACCGCTTGCATACTCGCCATTCTCTTAATGCTGTTGCTGCCAGTGGCTATCTTTGCCTTTCTTGCTCAATTCCCTGTTTTAAACCTGTGGCAACCATTTATTTTCATTCAGGTTTCGGGGTCCTTCCTCGCGCTCTACTTACTTCAAGATAGCAGCAATACCTTCAGCGAAAAACTCGTTTTCGCAAGCGCGTACAACGTCGTTCTTCAGGCGGTTATGTCAGTCATGTTTTTTATTATTCTTACGGGATCAATGAGCGATGGCTCGTTTGTTCTCAATGTGGCTATCATATCTTTCTCGATTATCTTCCCTCTGGGCATTTACCTTTCCACGTTAATTTACGCCGTTTCAAAAAATTCAGTGGGAGATGTATCTAAAATAGACATTAAAAATTGGCATATCGTCGAAGGTTATCTCTTTTTTATGGCGATGGTTGTCGCACCACCGAGTATCATCGAGTACATTCTTGGCCAGCAGGGATGATAGCCTCAAGGGTTGGTCGTCGTCAGCGGCGTGCTTAGACAGCTCTGTTATTACATAGCCGGCCGCCTGTAAGACAGTAGATCATGGGCTAATCAGACATTGACCATCCTCTGCCGAAAAACAAAACCTAGGAGATTACGTGCTCCCTGGGGTCTTCCTGTTGGGTTTCCTCATTGATTGAGGGTTATATAGCGAAGCAGAGGGTAACGTTGCGAGTCTCGCCACCGCGTCTCGTTAACACATCGTTAAAAATATCAGGTTTTCTGCCTGGCCAATCTGTGTCTAAATGTGCTCTCAGGAAGAAAAATGAACAAGCAAACAAGCATAACCAAGGAATACCATGCCTACTGAGCCAACAGCCACCTTTGCCAAAACCCTCGCAAGACGAGAAGTCCTCACCTTGTCGTTCGGTGCCATGATTGGCTGGAGCTGGGTGCTGCTGACTGGCGAATGGTTAATGCGCGCTGGCTCACTCGGCACTACAATCGCCTTTGTGATTGGCGGTATCGCCGTCATTCTCATTAGTCTCACCTACGCAGAACTTGCGGCAGCCATGCCTAAAGCGGGTGGCGAACACGTCTACACCCACCGAGCTCTGGGCTACGGAGCAAGCTTTGTTGCTAGCTGGGCAATTGTCATGGCCTACATCAATGTTTGCGTATTTGAGTCGGCGGCACTGCCGACCGCTTTGGCTTACGTATTCCCAGACCTCGCTCAAGGGTACCTGTGGACCATCGCCGGTGCTGATGTCCACATCACGATGATCGCGGTTGGCGTTATCGCCGCCATCATTATGACCGGTATCAACTTTGTTGGGATTCGCTTCGCGGCGTTTGTGCAAACCCTCATGACCTTTTTAATCATGCTAGTGGGATTGAGTTTTATTTCAGGTGCAGCGTTGTTTGAATTTTCGGGTACCAGTGCACCGCTATTTACAAAAGGGGCTGTTGGTATCCTCGGGGTGTTAGTGATGGTCCCAGCGCTCATGGTTGGGTTTGATGTTATCCCCCAAAGCGCGGAGGAAATCGACTTACCACCAGCGCTGATTGGCAAACTTTTGGTCTTTTCGGTGAGTCTAGCTGCCGCCTGGTATATCGCCATTTCTTTGGCTGTAGGCAGCTCGCTTAACACGGATGAAATTGCAAACAGTGGCGCCGCTACCGCCGATGCCATGGCAAATGTTTGGGATAGTCAAATGATGGGTAACCTGATGATTCTAGCCGGGGTTGGCGGCATCCTCACCAGTTGGAATGCTTTTATCATCGGCGGTAGCCGCGTACTCTATGCGTTGGCAGAAACCGGCATGATTCCTAAAGTCTTCGCTCGTGTACACCCTAAGTACAAAACGCCTTATGTAGCGATTCTATTTATTGGCTTGCTCAGTTGTATCTCGCCTTTCTTTGGCCGCACCATACTCGTTTGGTTAGTGGACGCTGGTAGTTTTATGGTGGTCATTGCTTACGGCATGGTTGCCTTTGCATTTTTAAAACTGCGCTATTCCGAACCAGAAATGCCAAGACCTTTCCGAGTTGCACAGGGCAAGTTCGTGGGGGTGTTAGCGCTAATCTTATCCGTAGGACTTGGCTGCCTATATTTGCCCGGCAGCCCCGCGGCGCTAATTTGGCCCTACGAGTGGTTAATGGTGCTAGGAGGTGCCGTGTTGGGCGCTGCCTTCTATTTCAACAGCCTAAGACGAGGCTCAACACCCTAGCCCTTATGCAGACAGTGCTAGCAAAGCCCTGCATACCAGTTCGCGATACCTGCACCAATTTCATCCGCGCTACCTTCCTGAATAAAGTGGGTTCCAGCGACTGTAATATCGGTGGTGTTAGGCCACTAAACCTCGCTTAGGTGGGAGTTTTTATGACCAGCTTTTGGCGCGTAATGGTTCCGCGAATCCACCCACAACAACTACTTTACAAACCCAAAACCCTTCAAAACCTCGAAGCTCATGTATATATAGGGGGATGGGGAGTATGTTCACCTGCCCTGCCCCCTAAGGTTTGCTTTTGATACATTTCTTGATACGTTCTTAGGCACTAACCCGCTGATACAGCGCAGTAAGTGCTTGATCTTTATATGGTGAGAAATATGGGTTCGACGCCTACCTCTTCCGCCATCCATCTTTATAGATCAGTAGGTTACAGACAAATACTGATTCTGCCCGTGAACCTGCCCATTAATAGAAACACACCGGGTAATTATGTAGAGTTGGACATCAGTAAGCCTTTTTATAAGTCCTTGAACGGTCCGCGGACCCGTGAAGATATTCGATAGGGGTTCAAATTTGACCTCAGAATTTAGATAACCGCAGGAGGAGTGATTTGCGCAAATTACGCAGCCATAGGCACCACCCACTTGCCATTATTTACGCGGTCTGAAAACCCTCATACGCATTTTTCACCACGGTATCGCACTTCTCCACATATTCAGGAAAACCCAGGTATGGCATAAACACGCGGGGCTTTCCAGGCACGTTAGCGCCGAGATACCAGGAATTGCAGCCCAACAATAGCGTTTCGCCTGCCACTTCGTTGACATGATCTACCCAATCGTCCTCGGCTTCTATAGAAGCGTCGATGCTCGCCAGCTCTTGGTCCCGCAGCCAAGCCACACAATCGGCGACAAACTCTACGTGCTGTTCGATAGAGGTGATCATATTAGTCAGTACAGATGGGCTGCCGGGTCCGCTGATGATAAAGAAGTTCGGGAAGCCCGCGGTGGTTAGGCCAAGGTAAGTTCGCGGCCCTGCATGCCATTTGTCTTTAAGTTTCAGGCCGCCTTTGCCTTGAATATCAATTCGATCGAGCGAGCCGGTCATGGCGTCAAAGCCTGTCGCAGTGACAATCGCGTCAACCGCATATTCTTTGCCGTCCGCCCGTACGCCGTGCGTAGTGATCTCTTCAATACCGGATTGCGCAATGTCTACCAGCGTGACGTTGCTTCGATTATAAGTTTCGAAATAGCCTGTATCCGCACAAACCCGCTTGCAGCCAAATATGGTATCCGGTGACAACGCGTCGGCCAATTGGGGGTCTTTAACACGCTCACGTATTTTGCCGCGTACAAATTCCGCGACAATATCGTTCGCTTCTTTGCCCACCAGCAAATCTGCAAACGTACCGTAGAAGTAAAGTCCGCCCATTTCCCAGCGGCGTTCACACTCCGTACGTATCTCATCAGGCGTGTGCTCTTCAGCTGTGCGTTCGTTGCCGGCAGTATCCCAGCCAATCGGCTGGGCGCGGCCATTTGCGCGAAACGCTCGATAGTTTTTTTTGACCTCGGCCTCCTCTTGCAAGTCCTGTGGTCTATTGTGCGCAGGCACCGAGAAGTTTGGCGTTCGCTGAAAAACCGTGAGTTGGTCCGCCTGCGCGGCAATGATCGGTATAGATTGGATGGCTGACGAGCCGGTGCCGATGACCGCTACCCGTTGACCGCTGAAGTCGACACCGCCATGCGGCCATCGGCCGGTGTGATACCAATCCCCAGTAAAACTTTCTCGTCCGGGAAACTCTGGATCATTCGCTGAAGATAGGCATCCTGTGGCCATCACGCAAAAACGGGCCGATATCACATCGCCGGCCTCGGTGGTTACGCTCCAGCGGCTGTTGTCTTCGTTAAAGTGTGCTGCAGCAACACGGGTGTTAAATTGGATGTCAGGGCCGAGCTCGAAACGCTCTACAACGTGCTTAGCGTAAGCCATGATCTCTGGTTGTGGTGCGTATCGTTCTTTCCACTCCCACTCTTGCTCCAATTCGGACGAAAACTGATAGGAGTATTGCAAGCTGGGAATGTCGCAACGTGCCCCAGGATAACGATTCCAATACCAAGTGCCACCAACGCCACCCCCGGCTTCAAGAATTCGTGCCCGCAAGCCGAGCTGTTTGAAACGATGCAACATGTAGAGACCGGCGAAGCCGGCGCCAACAACCACGGCATCCAAATGATCTATCTTCGTGGCGGAACTTGATTGGCTCATTTATAAACCGCTTTGTTGGAAATTAGAGCTTGAGTGTAGCAGGGTTTCCTGCGCGGTTGGAGGGTCAACTTTTGGTGTTTACATTGCTTTTTTCGGCGTTTCGACGGCAATGTTTTCCTGTACCGCCTCAACACCTTAAATCATGGTCATACCGATACCCCTAGCCCTATATAGATTTCATCTTCTATGCCTGGCGCAGTTAACTGAAGACTGGCGTTTGGGTTGATCGCTGAAAGGTTACTGGAACTCGTGCGGTAATGATTCGATTAGTTGAAAGTGAGTTCGAATTGAAAAAGTGCGCTTCAAGATGATACAGAATCTTCTGGATGAGGGCTGAAGGCTTAGTCTCTTTTCAAGCCCTTTTTCGAAGAGGGGCAATACTTAGCAAGAAGATCCTAATGATCGTATCTGTCATACGCAGTTATTGACATAGATACAGCGAAAGTATCGTAGAGAAGAAGTCTGACAAGATTGAAAAGTCGCGAAAGAGCGACAAATCAAATAAGTCAGGCAAGAAAAGACCCGAGGTTGAAATTAGCTATGTCAACAAAGACACTGCCAGGTTTAAACTCATCGGCACTTTTCAAGGCCCCTGTCGAAAAAGTATCACGTACTTCAGTTCCGGTACCTGGCGAAAGGTGATGGAGACGGAAACCCAAATCTTCAGCTATGTCGGTTTCCAATGCAGACATTTGCTTCTCCTAGTTTGTATTCAATAAATTCAATTCAATAATTCAGCGCTAAGCATTTAGCTTTTCGCACAATCAGCGGCCAGACCATACCGACATTTCATGGTAGCTGACAGTTTACATGTCTCGCTTAACACGGGTGTTTACAGGCTGGAGATAACACGTCGAACACAGGCAACGTCGGGTATCGTTTATTGAACCCCCATTTTGCAAGCTTGCCAGCGACACAGCCAATGAAATCTGACTACTGCACTAACCTATAGCCGAGCCAGATGATCTTCAACAAACTCCATACGGTCTTTACCCCAATAGATGTCATTTTCGATGCCTATGGATGGTACACCGAAAACGCCACGTTGCAGCGCTCTATTGGTCGAATCAATTAGTTCAGCTCTAACAGATTCACTCTCGGCCGCCGCTTCAAATTCATCTGGATCCACATCCAATGAGGCCGCGATCTGACGCAATCTGGAGTAGTCACCGATCTTGCCATCACCCTGCTCCCAATAAGCAGCAAAGATAGCGTCGATAAACGCTTTCTCTTGATTCCATGATCGCATGGCAATGGCGCCGCGCAACGCACGACTGGTCTTGATAGGAAAAGCCTGGGGTACGCTGAAGGGTAATTGGTATTTCCTTGCCCAGCGCATCAGATCGTCTTTACGATTTTTTAGTTTCGCTTTTGGTTCATCCATCAGCACGTAGTTGTTCGCTTGAAACACATGTCCAACATTGAACGCATGCCATCTGATTTCAGCGTCATGTCGTGCAACGATTGGCTGCAACAGTTTGATGGCGAAGTACGAGTTTGTGGAACCTAGATCCCAATAAAGGTCGATCACTCTGGCCATATCGATTGTTTCCCTTTTACTAATAACAGTTACTAATATCGGTTACTAATAACGGCTATTGATTCCTGTTAGTGAAATTATCGCCTGACCTGACTCTGTAACGAGTTAACCCCTGCCCTGTTCATAAGGCCGGATGATTGACGTGACCACCTGCACGTTCCAAAGCACAGCCTGCATTGATCAACATGGATTCCTCAAAGTCTCGACCAACCAGCTGTACCGATAATGGAACACCCTGCGGGCCAATAGACCAGGGTATCGATAGTGTCGGACTTCCGGAAAAATCGAATGGCGCGGTAAACCTTAGCCTCTGCGACAGATCCTGTATCAATACATTCGTTCGTTCAGAGCGCTCCCTTTCTAAAGATGCAAACGACATGGAGGGACAGATAAGCAAATCAACCTGTTCGAAAATATGATTCAATTCCGATTTGAAAGACCGTCTGACAATTTCCTGTTCAAGGTAAGCCGATGCTGGCAGGCTAAGACCTAGTTCGATCAGTTCGCCAATGGGCCCGTATTCGTCTTTGTGCTTCGAATAAGTTCCACTATGCGCGCGTGCCGCTTCAACGGCACAGGTGACTGGCCAGCCATTTGCAACGGACTCATAGGATAGCGTCACCTCGATAATTGTAGCGCCTCTATCCACCAACAGATTCACCGCTTCTCTTATGGCTGATACCAGCATAGGGTCAATACCATCACTCACGTAGGACCAGTCCACACCAACCCTCACACCAGTGATATTCTCATCGATGGCATCAACATAATCAGGAACCTGCCGGTAGCTTGAGGTCGGGTCATCGTCATCCCGGCCTGCGATAATTTGCAACATGGCTGCCGCATCACGAACCGAACGTGTCATCGGACCAATGTGATCCAGCGTATAGGCCAGCGGCAGGACCCCAGCCCTACTCACTCTGCTCCATGTCGGTTTAAGACCAACGATGCCGTTTGCAGCGGAAGGGAACCGAATGGAACCTCCTGTATCCGTGCCGATGGACGCATAACACAGACCCGCGGCTGTCGCCACACCAGAGCCTGAAGACGAGACCCCTGTCCAACAATCAGAATTCCATGGATTGATGGGTACCTCAACCGAAGGATGATGTTGAGCATACGCTCCCTCGGTCAGTTTGAGTTTCCCAAGCAACACGGCACCTGCCTGAAACAAGCGATCGACCACGGTCGCATTCTTTAACGGCACCTGGTTCTCGTGGATCTTCATCCCGTAGGTAGTCGTAATGCCAACGGTATCCAGCAGGTCTTTCACAGCAATGGGAACGCCGTGTAGTGGTGAGCGAAGTTTGCCCGCTTCGATCTCCTGGTCTGCATTGATCGCCGCTTCTCGCGCCTGATCAGCACAAACCGTCACGAACGACTTCAGTTCAGAGTCGAACTCACCGATGCGATCCAAAAGATGATCGGTCACGGCAAGTGAACTGGTTTCCCCCGACTGTATCCGCCGCCCTATCGAAAGGGCTGAATCATAATGCATTAATTGTCTCCTGATTTACTATCCTGATTTAACTACCTACGAAATGACTCTGCCTATCCTCATCATGTTCCAGACCAAGTGTTCTTTCCAGGCAACGCTATATATCATGGCACGGTAATCTTCGACCTCTTTCTTCAGCTCCCTGGTGTTCTGCTCAAGTGCTGTTTGTGCGATATCGACCTGTCCAATAATGCCTGACTCTGAATGCTTCTAGTCCTTCATAATCTGGAGCGGGCGCGTATTTTCGGTTAGTGGTAAGTGACTTCAAATCGGGAAGATGTTTTAGCGTTTGCTCGTTGCGGCAGTTGTAACGTGCCCGGTTGCGTTTCGATGTAAACCAAGATCTTCTGGGTTATGCATGGATGAGTAATGTCGGCGATGGCTCGCACGGCATCGCCGCAGGTCGTGGCATAGCGTAACGTCTATGTTGAAGACTCGTTTGAGTCGTTAGGCTAAAAAAACCGTGCACCATTGAACAACGCTTTGCCCCGGGGCTGGGCAGTCTGTTGTAGCTCATCTGCTGGCCTCATCAGCACAATATATTTACGCAATCGTGAGTTCGATGAGAAACCGCGACCCCTGGAAAAACCGCCGTTATCCTCGCTCAAATTCTCGAATCACTTGACCGGGCCGATTGCCAGTGTGTTGACAGTTTTCTACCACAACCTGGCCCGCGACCAGAGTCGCTGTATAGCCAGTGCTCTTCACAATAAATCGACCGCCACCATGGGGGAAATCATACACATATTCCGGATGATGGGTCGCTAACTTGTCGTAATCAATCACATTAATATCGGCGATATAGCCCTCTTTGAGCACACCGCGATCTTTCAGGCCCAACACTTCAGCAGATTGCTGGGTGATTTTATGGATCGCCTCGGGCAACGAATAGACATTGTGCTTACGGGTCAACTCACTCAGCAGGATCGTTGGCGAATCGGTATCAGTAAAAATACCTACATGCGCACCAGCATCACCCAACATCGGAATAACGTGATCTAATTGCATGTATTGCCACTGATTTTCGAGTGCGCCGCCAAAGGCCCAATAATTAAATAGTTCTCGACCTTCCGAGGCCAAGAGCCGGTCAACATACATTTCAACCGGATCACATCCAGCTGCATCCGCTAACTGTTGCAGCGATGACTTTCGGTCCAAATCAAGGTCGGGTGTTCCGCCCATACCAAAGGGGTGCAGCATATGGGCCATCTTCGATAAATGCCCGATGGCCTTGCCATCTTTGATAAGCCGCATTCGGGTTTCCTGATTCCGAAGCGCATCGAGTCGGTCGCTTACCGTGGGCAGCGCCATCAATTCCCGCCAGGCATCTGACTCCTGGGTAAACGGTGACAATTGCGCTAAACCAAAAAATGCGCCACTGGGTCTGGTGTGGCAAACCCCGGAAACGCGTTTACCGCCCTGGTTATGCTGATGGAAAAAATCCCGCCACCGACTAACGCCGCCATCACCTTGCGGCCCGGCACCACCCGAAAACAGAATCTGGCAACCCGCTTCAGCGCCCTGCTCAAACATCTTGATTTCGGTCTCGTAACGAGTCTGAAAATCATTCGCCGATTGAAACAGCGCACCCACGCCACCGGCTTCAATCACCGCCTGTTGTATTGCACCCGTCTCCCGCAGGTCTGCCCAGGTCCCTGGCGTGCAGCGGCCATCTGGCACTGTATGTGGAATAAATCGAGAAGTTGAGAAGCCAACCGCACCAGCTTCGACCGACTCTTTGACCATGCGAACAATATCGGCCAATTCGCGATCATCGGCTTGCACATCTTTATCCATGGACTTATCCCCCATGGCTTCAAACCGGATAGCCGAGTGCCCGACCAAACCAACAATATTCAGGGCCGGTTTCAAGGCCTCAACAGAATCTAAATAACCACCGTAATTAGTCCAGTTCCAGGGCAGGCCATCCAGAATGGCTTCGGCTGCAATATCTTCAACCGACTCCATGAGCTTTGCCATATATTGCCGGTTTTGTTCAGCCACTGGTGCAAAGCCAACACCACAGTTGCCGATAAGCGCCGTCGTCACGCCGTGATATGAACTCGATGTGAGCTCGGGGTCCCACCCCACCTGAGCATCTAGGTGGGTATGCAAATCAACAAACCCCGGAGTGACTGTTTGCCCTGTCGCATCAATGGTTTTTGCCGCAGAATCCTCATTGAGGTCCCCCATTTTTGCGATCTTGCCGTCTCTGATCGCAACATCACCTTTATAGGGCGCAACGCCCGTGCCATCAACAATGGTGCCACCGGAAATAATAAGGTCGTAATTCATTCAGTTACTCCTTTGACTGTCTTTGTTCGCTGGCGTTTAAACGCCTTTCATACAAGCTCAAGTTCCCTAGAACATGCCACACAAACCCTGAGCCTGTCCACCTTCTGCTTTAGGCTATTTACGGCTTTACCACCTCTTCGCTCTTTGCTCTGAGCTCTGCACTTAAAGCGTGCCACGCCTGGACCGCCTTGAAAGTCACTCAGCGCAGCGCCCCAGAAACGAAATCACGTGGCGATTATATGCCTCTATGTCTTCAAGAAAGGGGGCGTGACCGCAACCAACCATGACTGTCATTTCGGAATCTTGCAGAAGTGATGCAGCGACCTCTCCAATCCCGATTGGCACGACCCCATCTTCGGCGCCGTGCAACACCAGGGACGGACAAGAAATTTTTACAATTTGCTCGCGTTGATCAACCGTGCCGAGCTCTCCAAGAGCCGCATCACCTTCAGGGCTTTCCTGCATGGCGATATCCAAACAGCGTTGCTTAACCGACTCACCAACGTCTGCGGCAAAGACACCTTCAAAATACAGCCCCTTGAGAAAGGCTGATCTATCTGCTCGTAGTGCCGCTACTGTTGCTACGACATCTTCAGCCGCACCACCATGGGGGAATCCATCTGCTTGCGTATATCGAGGCGTTGCTCCGCCGGTGAGGATTAAGCCTTTTAGTCGATCCCCCAATTTACCTGCCGCGTCAACAACCAGCGCACCACCCAATGACCACCCATTCAAAATCACTGACGACAAACCTAGTTCATCACACAATGCGACGATATCGTCACCCATCGCAGGAATTGAAACATCCGCGAAGTTCTTATCCGATTGCCCGCAACATCGCTGGTCATAAGTCACTACTGAATAACCGGCAGCTGTTAACGCTGAAACGTTCTGCTCCCAGACAACGCCAGCCATGCCAAACCCATGAACAAGCATTACTGTGGGACTAGATGCCTCGCCGTGCAGTTCATAAAACAGCTGCCCTCCTTCGATGGCCAAATACGACATAGCTATATCTCTGAAAAAACAACCCTTAGACTAATGGTGGTACCAGCAGTAATCAACTGGGTTTTACCTGAAATCGCAAAGATGCTGGTTGAGGCAGGTACTCATCGAAACCATCCCATGCCTCCGAATAATGTTTTGGTAATGAGGTGAATCGATTAGCTGATACGTTGGCGAACATCCAACAATTCTCGCGTCAATATCACCATGTATCCCTTGCTATAGGTGCGGTCGAGAATCATCCATGCAGTTTTTTCAATTTACACTCACGAATTCCCAAACTATCGGAAAAATAATCAGTAATCTGACGCGCGCCACCGTTTGTTCAGCTGATGTACATACCACCGTTCGGATACAAGGTTGCTCCAGTGGTGTAGCTGGACTCCGCACAGGCCAGGTAGAGTGCGGTGTTCGCCATCTCTAATGGCGTGCCAAGACGGCCCATGGGAGTCATGCTAAGCATCATTTCCTTTCCGTCGTCGTCATCTTGCAGACCTTGAGTCATAGGTGTCTCGATGAAACCGGGTCCTATCGCGTTGACACGAATGTTATTTTCCAGCATTTCCATCGCGAACGCATGAGTCAACATGGATACCCCCGCCTTGGATACGCAGTAGTCCACAGCGCCGGACAAGGCGACACGGGCGGCACTCGAGGCGATATTAACGATACTGCCCGGAATACCTTTGGCGATCATGTGACGGGCCGCGTGTTTGTTGGTTAACATGACACCTGTAAGGTTGATCTGCAGCACCTGATTCCAGTCCTCTAAAGGCTGGTCGACTAAATTACCGCTCAATCCTTCTGCGTTCTCGTCGCTGAGATAGTGCGCGCCGGAAACACCCGCGGCGGCGACCACGCAATCGATGTGCCCGAAATCATCTATCGCGGATTGCATTAAATTTGCAATTTGTGCTTCGAAGCAGACATTCGCTTCCACCCATTTGACCTGACCGTTAGTACTGCTTCTAATCTCTGCGGCTGCAGATTCCATTCGCTCTGAACCTAGATCACTGATGACTATTTCGGCGCCTTCTTCCGCAAAACGAAGCGCGCAAGCTTTCCCAATTCCACTGGCGCCGCCAGTAATCACCGCGACCTTTCCTTCTAGACGACCTACTGCCATATTTTTCTCCTGTGGTGCACCTGGTTGAGTCCAAGCGCTTTATACTGTGCACGCCAATAGTTGCGACGCCCTGCCCCATTTAACAATGTCCACGAACGCATCGAATGGATTGATCATTCCAGCCAACATTCGAAACTTAGATTGGACATTGGGGCAACTTCGGCAAGGTATGGTAATACCCGATGTTATCGATGAGTTTTCTTTAATTCATTTCCATGCCACCCGCGACCGTCAGGGAGATTCCTGTCACAGCGCTGGCCCTGGCAAGGTAAAGCACGGCATCTGCCATATCTTCTGCAGTCTGGGGCTCACCCATTGGGATAAGCTGAGAGGCACGCGTATCAAAATCGACAGGGGCATCGCTCGCGGCATTATTCTTGGGGATTAAATGATCCAGCCACATCGCCGTTCCTACAATGCCCGGACAGATCGCATTAACACGGATCTTGTCAGCGGCTAGCTCCATCGCCATGGATTGAGTGATGCCTATCGCCGCGAATTTTGAGCCGCAGTATGCGGCCATATTCGGCACCCCTTTTTTCCCCGCGATCGAGGCAGTGTTCACAATGCTGGCATTTTCGGAAACTCTTAAGTAAGGAATGGCCGCCTTTGACATCAAGAAAATACCTTTGGTGTTAACGGCAAAAATTTGGTCCCAGGCCGCCTCGCTGAATTCCGTAATGGGACCTGAGTCAACGATACCAGCATTATTAACCAGGAGGTTGAGTTGGCCGAAGGTCTCAATCGTGCATTGAACAGCCCGCTCACAAGCTGCGGCATCGGTCACATCCACATTGCAAATGTCGTATAGAGGCGCATTATCGCTAGTGGCATCCGTGGCTTGCAGAGCTTGCGCTATGTCTCCGGATTGTCCGAGTTGATAGTTCCATGCCTGGTCACCACCAAGGTCAGCCGCCATGACGCGATAGCCTGCCGCGATCAAACTTTGGGCAATCGCAAGTCCAATGCCTCGGGCCGCACCGGTGACCAATGCAACGGGATGATCGCTCATGTTTGTAACCCTCCAAATGCCGTTCTCAGCGCCATAAGTCAAAATCCTGCCGGCAAGGCTTCAAGCATCGCTGAAGTCTTGCTGCAGGTCAACCAGGCCAGCGAGTTACGCGACCTTTGTTAGTGGCGCTTGACGAACAATTAGCGAAGCGAATTAACATAGCCATCAACAATGGTGAGCCACCTGACGATCCGATGCAAAACTGATGGCCAAGCTTGCCCAGGTGCTCTGTTACTCAAAGGTCGATGATCTGATTCGATAGTCCCCTGGCGAACATCCTTGCCATGATTTAAAAGCACGCCGAAAATTAGCGGCGTGCTGGAAATTCCGACACCCAGGTGGACTGCTTACGACGCTGCCCTTTTTAATGTCGAAATGCCCAGCGAAGATGTGCCGATGATCACGCAGGAAAGAGCTTATACTTCACCTACCTGGCATACGCCTTAAGAAACAGTGCAGAGCTGTCGCATCAGCCAACGAGCTTAATGATTACTATACTCAGCAGTTTTGAGCTTATTGTCGTACACTCTTTCTGAAATAACGTCATACCGCAGTCCTATGAAACAACGCTCTTGCAAGAAAGAATAGTCGTCCTGGACTTTGAAACCACCGGCTTGTCTGCTGCCGGTGGTGACCGCGCCATTGAGGTCGGCGCCGTGGCGCTTGAAAACGGAAAGATCACAGACAAGTACCAGAACTTGATACAACCGGGTTTTAAGGTCGACAGTTTTATTGAGCATTACACCGGCATCACTAATCATATGCTGGACCAGGCACCCCAAGCCGACGAGGTGTTTCCCGAGCTGTATCGCTTTATCGATGGTTCGGTAATGGTCGCCCACAATGCCGGCTTCGACCGAAAGTTCCTCGACATGGAACTGGACCAGTTGGGTTATACCCGTCAGCAACCTTTCCTGTGCTCTTTGCGCATCGCCCGACGCCTCTACCAAAATGCCCCCAACCACAAACTGGGCACGTTGGTGAAGTACGCCAAAGTGCCGGTTACCGGCACCTTTCATAGAGCGCTGGCAGACGCCGAGATGACAGCATTGTTATGGCTAGAGATGATGAACCTGCTGCGGCGCCGCTATCAAATTACAGAAATTGGATTACACCTACTGTTACAACTAGAGAAAAAAGCGATCAAGCAAACGGATGGCTGGTTGCGAGAAACGCAAAGCCCCTAAACGCGCAGCCCTTAATCTCCGCCTTGTTCTTCTGCGGTGTTATAGCCAAGAAACCCCAAATTTGATTCATGTTGGGAACGGTTAATTTCATAACGAGAAAGCAGGTAAAGGGATACCATTGGCAATGTGAGGCTCAGAACCACAATCACAACTGCCAGATCCTGCATAGAGGCTACCTTCTCAGCCTCTGACGCTGTCGCCGAGAAACCAATAAAAGTGAGGATCAAGCCCTTGATCATCAAACCCACACCAGAGATCGCTTTTTGAATGAGATGTGGGCCAGCAAAGAATAATCCTTCTGACCGTTTACCGGTCTTTCGCTGGCTATCTTCAACAACATCGGCAGTCATCGATGCTACCAGAATCCATGCAAGGACCCCGACGCTCGCAGCAACCAAAGAATGAATCATCATAACCCACCAGAGCGCTCCAAATTTTTCACCATTCTCTGGCAAGATATTAAGACCCCACCATATGTCAGCCAGCCTCAGAATAAGCAGTATTGGTCCAACGGCAATCGCAATTATAAATAGGCCAATCGCCAGACGTTTTTTGTCGAATCGAGCTGACAAGGGTCCTGCCATTGCACTAATAACAAGCGCAGCCGTCAGATCGATAATAGCAAATATCGCCACATCTGATGGTTTCCAGTCCCAGAAGTAGCTATTGAAGTAAAAACCCAGACCACTCGTCAGGCCTATGAAAATACTGAAAACCACTCCGGAAAAAAACAGCATCAGCCAGGATTTATGATTAAGAGTGGCAAGGATCTCTTGAAAAATTCCGTGTACAGTCACCGGCGGACGTTCATGTGGCTGTTCCAGGTTTGGAATTTCCCTGTGAGTACCCACCGCAAAAACGATTCCTGCAATCAGTATCAATCCGCTCCCCCAGTACGCAAGTTCATGGTATCCGCTGACATTACTATATGAGTCACCAAGGAAATAAGCGGAAGTTGCATAGGCGATCCCCGCACCGCCAATCCAGCCGAAGAAACTACTGATCCCGTGGAGCTGTGTTCTCTGCGTGTAATCCTTGGATATCTCAGCGCCCAATGCATCCCTTGGCACCTGATAGAAGGTCCAGGCCAGCCTCAGCAATGCAATCAGCACCAGCAATTGAATAAACAAGGCGATCTGACTCGACCCAAAGTCAGCCATAATAAGGAAAAAGTAGCAGACAGAACCGGGAAGAATACTGGCGTAGATATAGGGGTGCCTGCGACCAAATCGTGATCGAGTATAGTCCGACGCATAACCCAGCAAAGGGTCAGTAACCCCATCTATAACAAGCGCTAGGGCCAGCGCCAGGCTCACAAGCCAGGCTTCAAGTCCGAGCACGTTATTGTAGTAAAAGAAAATCGGAGCACCTAAAAGGTTCCCTGTTATAGCAGGAGATATGCTCCCTATTCCGTAGAACACCAGACTGGACTTCTTAGCGAGTGTAGACATCTGATTCCCTCTCATCGGATTCCACTAGTTTCGCGGATTTTCGTCGCAAGTGCGACACATTGTATCTTGACGGCCAGTCGGTGAACCTCATGGTCGCTTAAAATCCAAGACTACGACGCGAATAGCTTTGAGGGCACTGTGCTAGATTCATATCGCCCCAGATACTTCGCCGAGCCTAACAAACTTACAGCTAAACATTTATATACGGTTTTGAGCAATGTCACCCGTCATGGTATCCCCCCTAATATTGTAGTCCACTCGAAAGGACTCATTGCAGTAAGCAATTTGAAGTTAAACGGGCTATGCAGAACGACATACAATCTATTTCCGCTTACCTATTTTCATTGTTATCCTCTCAACAAACACTTGGGCCTTACCAATGCAAAAAAATCTCAGTGCAGAGCAAATCAGTCACTATCGAACTGAAGGCTACCTGGTCCTGGAAAACTTCGTATCAAAACCCTGGCTTGATCGATTGAACGCTGTAACGCAAAGTTTTGTCGATCTTAGTCGCAAGGTTTCAACCTCCGACAAACAATTTGATGTAGAGCCAGACCATTCAGCTGACACACCACGATTGCGCCGATTAAACAGTCCGGTCGATCAACACCCTACCTATTGGGAGTTTGCATCCAGTTCCGAGATTGTTGATCTGGCAGAATCGATTTTGGGCCCAGATATCAAGTTTCATCACGGCAAGCTGAACTTCAAGTACCCCCAGGGTGGCGAGGAAGTGAAGTGGCATCAGGATATCCAGTTTTGGCCGCACACTAATTACGACTTGATCACGATCGGCGTCTACCTCGAGGAGGTTGAGGAAGGACAAGGCGAAATGGGGTTTATTCCCAGGAGTCAGGCCAGTGAACTATTCGATCAATATGACGAAAGCGGTGAACGTTGGACGGGCTATATTAAAGATCAGGATTTGAGACGCGTCGATACTGACAAAGCTGTTTTCCCAACAGGCGGCGCAGGCACGGTAACCATTCATAACTGTCGCATGATACACGGCTCATACCCCAACGATTCAACAAAGTGGCGGCCCTTGTTATTACAAACCTATACTGCAGCCGATGCATTTGCTTATACGGATTTAGTTCGTAGGTCTCCCCACGGAGAAGAGTTGATTAGAGGTAAGGCGGCAAAATGGGCACGACATGACCCCAGGCCCTGCCAGGTGCCACCCACAAAGATCGGCACTATCTTTCAAGCGCAGCAGAAAGAATCAACGACGTGAACAAGACAGGCTCTACATAAAGGGCTTTATTTGAAAACTTTTGGCAAGAACATCCCCGCTTCTTTACGATATTGCTCGTAGGGCTCGCCTATATCTCTAATTAGATCCTTCTCTTCAAACCACAGCCCAATGAAGATATACACGGTGAAACCGATAGACAAAATCAAGTGCGTGACCGTCAAAGTGGGAATGAACCACACACCAATCAACACGCCGGTTTGTATTGGATGACGAGAGAACTTGTACATACCGCTTTTTACAAAATTCAGTGGTGGCCTGGGCTGGTTACGAAAATGCAGGTATACCTGCCGCAAGCCAAACAAATCAAAGTGGTTTATCGCAAAGGTCGCGGCCAAGAGGTATAACCAACCAAAGCAGAACATAACCCACAGAAAGATCACTAAAATTGGGTCCGTAACGGACCAAATAACACCGGGGACTTCTTGCCATAACCCCACCATCAATATCGAGGTAACACCTGCGATCAGAACATAGGTAGGTCTTTCGGCAGGCTCTGGA
>CALKBV010000015.1 GCA_937775265.1 uncultured Pseudomonadales bacterium | reverse complement strand
GTGTAATGATAATGTTTCATCCTGCAACTCGAATGACTTCAGAGATCGTGGTATCACCGGCGGCGGCTCTTAACATGCCATCTTCTTTTAATGAACGAAATCCCGATTCAGCCAGGTGGGCCGACAATTGCTCTGGTTTGGTCGATATAATGTGCTGCATGGTTTCGTTAACGGCGAACATCTCAAAGATAGACCGCCGCCCTGAGAAACCTGTACCCATACATACCGTGCACCCTTCAGACTCAGCATAGTTCTTGTCGACTGATAAACCCGGCCACTTTTTCTCAAGATCCACATAACCCAGCGCCTCTGCCTGGCCAGACCCAGCTTGGTCAGGACTCTTGCAGTGTACGCAGGATTTTCGAACCAAACGCTGCGCCATCACTCCGATGACCGACGTCGCCAACAGGTAACTTTCAACGCCCATGTCCATGAGCCGGACAAAAGCACTAGCTGCATCGTTTGTATGAAGAGTGGCCAACACCAAATGTCCTGTCAGCGCAGCCTGCACAGCCGTCTCCGCAGTCTCTCTATCTCGTATCTCGCCCACAAGAATAATGTCCGGGTCCTGACGAAGCACTGAGCGCAATACTGAAGCGAAACTCAGGCCGATTTCCGAATGAACCTGAATCTGCGTGATTCCAGGTGTCTGGTATTCCACCGGATCTTCGACGGTGATGATTTTACGTTCATCGCCAATCAGCTCACTAAGAAATGCATACAACGACGTTGTTTTACCGCTACCGGTAGGCCCGGTCACAATAATGATGCCGCTGCTGGACGCCAGCAATTTCCCGGTTGTTTCCAGATGATCTTCAAACATATCCAGTTCAGTTAAACTGGAGACACCATCGACTGAGTCCAGCAGTCTAAGTACGAGGCTTTCACCGGCTACACCAGGGGTGGTAGCCACCCTTATGTCCAGATCTTTGCCAGAAACCCTTGTCCTGATTCTCCCATCCTGGGGCAACCGCTTCTCAGAAATATCCAGGTTGGCCATTAATTTCAATCTTGAAACAATGGCCGCCTGCATAGCAAGACCAGGGCGGTCGATCTCGTGCATCACACCATCGACCCGAATGCGCACACGAAAAACACCTCGGTAAGATTCAAAATGGATATCTGACGCCTTTGCGTCAATTGCTCGCTGAATAATGTCGTTCACGAAATGAATGATTGGCGCGCCGGTCGCCAGATCACGAAGCGATTGGGCATCAGCCGCCAGTGACAGATGCTGGTCAGCGTCTTCAAACAGGCCGAGTAGCTGTCGAAGTTCATGACTGACAATAATGACGCTCTTTACCGTTTTGCTTGTTTTCCTCGCGAGCACTGTTTGAACGAAGTTGTCTTTTACATCCGTCGTGGCAATCCAGATAACGTCATCTACTTCGGCAAGTGGAAATGCCTGCTGTTCTTGCCACCACTTTTTCCCCAGGTCATAGGCGTTTGTTACTTCAGTGATAGCCTGAAGAGAGTTTTCCGCCAACCATTGCTGATAGGTTTTAAACCCCGAATAGTTCAGCATTGGCCGCCAAAATATCTTCTTCGGAACAGGCGCCCCTGCCCCAGCAGGACATCTTCTAGCTGGCCGCCGTAATTTTTTACGGCGGATTTCTGCCCGCGCAAGATCAGAATCCTGCAGGACTCCATTGTTAAGAAGAATTCTTTCAAGCGACAACATGCTTACTTCACTCACACTGTGGGACGTTACATCCCTTTATTTTATCGTTAATGGAGCTTTAAGAGTAATCGGTTTAATTCGAGCCCTATCGCACTCGTTCTTCTGCCATCTACACACTATAATCTCTTGCATGACCGTATCTTTAAGCGTTTCCTTCGTCACCCACGCCCCACCCCTGATTCCGGCCTTCAAAGATGTGTTCAAACTGCTTGCTGGATGCCATTATAGGCGCACAACACCATCGGGTATTGGGTACCGTCAGTATTACCCTGGTAGACAACGGAAATAACGAAGCACTTCTGGAGCAAGTCATCGCCGAGGCATCATGCGACTTCCCCGTCATTCTGGTTAAAAACCCGGTCAACGTCGGCTACAGCGCGCACAATCAGGGGATCAAACAATCAAATGCTGATTACCACCTTATCCTCAATCCCGATGTGCTGCTATCAACTTCATCGCTTATTAATGGCCTATCCTACCTGGAGGACAATCAGGACACGGTCATGATATGCCCCTACAGCGAGGGGGAACAAGGCGAACCTTCCCATCTCTGCAAACGTTACCCCGCTGTATTCGACCTGGCCCTGCGCGGATTCGCGAGCGAGTTCACCAAGCAACGATTCGACGACCGATTAATGCGTTACGAATACAGAGACTTACCTAACGCTGAAATCATCAGGTCTGTTGAGCTGATTAGTGGTTGTTGCATCCTGGCGAGAACAAAGTCCCTGCAACTGTGTGACGGGTTCGACGAAAAGTTCTTTCTCTACTTCGAGGACTTTGATCTCAGTTTGAGGATGAGCAAACTGGGCAACCTGGATTACTACCCCCGGCATGGAAATTATCCACTATGGTGGCAATACAACATCAAAGGGTATTCAGCATATTCTTTATTTTGTGCAATCAGCTGTCAGATTTTATCGCAAGCACGGGTGGCACATCGCCTGATGTTAGAGGTTGCTATACGACAAATCCCATTTCGCGAACAAATTCCAGATCTTCCTCCGCAAACAGTGCTTTGTCCGCTTTTTGATAACGCCCCAGGCTTTTCGGCAACTGAATCTTCGTCAAAAGCTGATCTTTGATCGGCGCCTCCAATTCAACCCCAAGAAACAATGCAAGCTTATGCAGCCCGTCCGCAGGATCTTCGCAGAGTCTGTCAAAATCGAGTAGCAAGAGGTGTTCAGGCATCTCTTTTTTTATAGCCAAAAGACGCCTGTGCGTTGCGCACCAGTATTGGAGCGAGTCCCCAGGACCAACCACCACCTCGCGGCCAAGTAGCCCTTCACCCCAAAGTTTCAACTGGTTCTGGTTGACACTGAGCGCCATATCAACCCCATGACGCATCACATGAACATACTTTAGTTCCGGAATGCTGCTCTTCAGCTCACGCAAGAAGATATGCGTGTTAGGTTCCTTCCACCCCCATCTGGCAGCATCCCCGCCAGACTCTTCCTGCAGACGAAAAATCATCTCCAATCGCTGCTCACGCCAAGACGCCGGATGCTCTCCAGTTGCTTCCGCAACACAGGCTTTCAACAGACTCATCCCAGCTTCACCAACTTTATCGCGGTGAGTCATGAGGTTCAGGAACATCGCAACAAGACCATCTATTTCAGCCCGGTGAGCTTCTGTTGGCCAGAGGGATCGCCGCTTAAACAGCAGTGTGAACATCAAATTGTCGAGGGCGGCGTTAAGGTCGTTACCCAGGTAGTAGCCAAGATCCTGGAGGATTTCAACTACAACCCGGGTACCACTTCCGCCTATACCCCCAATAGCGACAGGAGGAGTCTGCATTCAGGCGCACTAAAGTGAGTGTTAATACAGCCTACCAGCTTCTCCAGACTCGGCCAAATTCACTTAATAATAAAGACCTTTTGTTCTAAGTCGTTATAATCTCGGACTAACAGCCATAGGCCATCGACTTTTGACCACGCAAACCAACAGGAAGGGCATCATCCTAGCGGGCGGCAGTCCGGCACCCGGCTTCCACCCCCTGACCATATCAATCAGCAAGCAACTATTACCTGTCTTTGACAAACCGATGATTTACTACCCGCTGTCTATGCTGATGCTGTCGGGCATCACGGACATTCTGGTGATCAGCACGCCCCGCGACCTGCCGGCTTTTCAGGACCTTCTTGGGGACGGCAGTCAGTGGGGTATCAATCTTCAGTACGCTGAACAGCCCTCGCCGGACGGCCTGGCTCAATCCTTTATTATCGGCGAAGAATTTATAGGCTCAGACAATGTCACCCTGATCCTGGGGGACAACATTTTTTACGCCCAGGGCATGAGCAGCTTGTTAGCTGAGGTATCTGCGCAGCAAACAGGCGCGACCGTTTTTGGTTATTACGTCAGTAATCCATCGGACTATGGCGTTGTCTCGTTTGACGCAGATGGAAAGGCTCACGCGATCGAAGAAAAGCCCACCAACCCTAAATCCCATTACGCGGTGACCGGGCTGTATTACTACGACAATGATGTTGTCGAGATCGCAAAAGGACTGAAGCCAAGCCCTAGGGGCGAACTGGAAATCACTGACCTGAACATGGTGTATCTGGAACGCGGCGACCTGGACGTACAGCTTTTTTCTCGCGGCACGGCCTGGCTTGATACCGGGCAACATTCACACCTGCTGGACGCCGCCAATTTTGTCCGTATTGTCGAAGAGCGCCAGGGCCTGAAAATTGCCTGCCCAGAAGAGATTGCCTACAAGATGGGTTTCATCAGCGCCAATGAACTGAGGCAGCTAGGCGAATCACTCATTAAAAGTGGCTACGGTGAATACCTGCTACAGGTTCTAGACTCACCGGATATAAAATGAAAGAAATAGCGCTGGAAATCGAGGGCATCAAGGTCTTCACACCCCGCGTGTTCAATGATGATCGCGGCTACCTGTTTGAATCCTTTCGATCATCCTGGTTACCCGGTGTTGAATTTGTTCAGGACAACCACAGCCGCTCTACAAAAGGCGCCTTGCGGGGCCTGCATTACCAGCATCAACACCCACAGGGGAAGCTGGTCAGGGTGGTTAGAGGCGAGGTTTTTGATGTCGCCGTTGATATCCGAGCGTCATCACCAACATTCGGTCAATGGGTTGGGCGTATCCTGAGCGAGCAGAATAAAGAACTGTTCTGGATTCCTCCTGGGTTTGCCCATGGGTTTTTAGTGCTTTCTGATGAAGCTGATTTTGTCTACAAGTGCACCGACTATTACACCCCGGGCGATGAGTACGCCGTACGCTGGGACGACCCGGACCTTGCCATCGAATGGCCGTTGGCGCTGATCACACCGAAGCTCTCTGAAAAAGATGCGGCGGCTCCGCGCCTGAAGGACGCGCTGTTATTTCCGTAAGCGCCCCCTAGACAACCCGTAAGCGTATACTGGACCCCATTAAACGAAGGTAACTCAACATGAAGTTTATCGTGACCGGCGGTGCCGGTTTTATTGGCTCGGCGATGATACGGTTTCTGATCGACGAGACAGACCACAGCGTGCTTAATGTTGACAAGCTGACCTATGCAGGAAACCTGCAGTCTTTAACGTCTATCTCAGAGAATCCAAGGTATCAGTTCGTCAATGCGGATATCTGCGACGCGGATAAAATGACCGAGATTGTTGCGGACTTCCAACCCGACAAGATCATGCATCTGGCGGCAGAGTCTCACGTGGATCGGTCAGTAGACGCGCCTGGCGAGTTTATCCAGACCAATATCATTGGCACGTTTAATGTGCTGAACGCCGCGCGCAGCTATTTTGAATCGACCAGCAATAAAAACTTTATGTTTCACCATGTCTCCACCGACGAAGTATTCGGTAGCCTGGGTGATGACGGGTTCTTTACCGAAGAAACCTCCTATGACCCGCGATCCCCCTACTCGGCCAGCAAGGCCTCCTCGGATCATCTTGTCCGAGCCTGGGGCGCTACCTACGGACTGCCTGTCGTCATCACCAATTGCTCAAACAACTACGGCCACTACCAGTTTCCCGAAAAGCTCATCCCACTCATCATCATGAACGCTTTCAATGAAAAGCCACTGCCCGTTTATGGCGATGGCAGCAATATCCGGGACTGGCTGCACGTTGACGATCACGCCCGCGCGCTCTATCGGGTGGCCACTGAAGGCAAGCCTGGTGAAACCTACAACATCGGCGGCAAGAACGAGAAAACCAATCTAGAGGTAGTGGCTACCATTTGCGATCTGCTAGAGGGGGTCAAGCCACGTGCCAGTCACTCCCGCTACAAAGATCTGATCACCCATGTCCAGGACAGACCCGGACACGATTTTCGCTATGCGATAGATACCAGCAAGATAGAGCGCGAATTGGGCTGGAAACCGCAGGAGACTTTCGAGACAGGCATGGCAAGAACAGTTCAGTGGTACCTTGGTAACCAGACATGGTGTGATGCTGTTTCCGACGGCTATTCGCAAACCCGACTGGGCCTTAAATCAGTTAACTAATCTCGCAGAAACAAACAATGCCTCATTTAACGATCAACAACGCCAAGCTCTGGTACGACACACTGGGAAAAGGCGAACCACTGCTGCTGCACCACGGATATACCGCTAGCCGTGACAACTGGTTGCCGGTGGCAGAAATTCTAAAGAAGCATTATCAGGTGGTGGTCATAGAATGCCGCGGCTGTGGTGACAGTGAGCCCACCGATGACGGGTGCAACCTGGAACAGTACGCACTTGATTCCGTTGAACTGATGCACCAGTTGGGCCACGACCGATTCAGTTTCGCCGGTCACAGTATGGGCGGCGGCGTTGGTATGACGCTCGCCATAAAACACCCGGGCAAACTGGAAAAGCTTGTGCTCATGGCAGCTGTTGGATCCAGGGGATTGGTCGGCGACGGCTTCATGGCAAATGTTGATGCCCGGCTTGAAGCTCGCAGGAACAAGGACCGGGATTTCTTTGAGCGCGATTACTCAGCAGGGCGGTTTCGCCCCGAGGTACAAACCGAAGACTGGACGAACCTTCGAATCCACCACCTGATGAACGTCGTATCAGACAGACACCTGATAGATTCCATGATGTCGATGCAGGCAATGGACTTCACCGCTGATCTGAAAAAAATTGATACTCCAACGCTGGTTTTATCCGGCGGTGTGGACTCGCTGTTGAATACAAACCTGGACGATTACCGGCGCCTACCCAATGCCTGCCTGCAGGTGTTCTTCAGGGCGGGCCATGAAGTAGGCATTCATGAAACCGAAGGTGTCGCAGACGCTATCCACGCGTTTATGCAGCATGGCGCACTGAATTCGCACACGTTGAGAGCAAGGAATCTCTAAGGAATCACTGGGCAATCAGCGGGAAATAATCGCCCGGTAGACGGCCATAAAAATCCCTCAGGATAAGTCGGCCGCTAGAGATGTTCTTGCGCCCTCACTGACCAGCACGTCCTGTTCCTGGTAATTCTTGTGATCGATTCCAAAGGTAATGGTTGCGCCGTCCTTAACGGCACTCACCTGGGCCGCCCCAAGCTGAAATCTCAAAAAGTGCACTGCTGATGTCTTTTCATCATTGGCACGCTCCAGATCTTCGTCGGCCAGGGCAAAGAGCTTTTCAGTCTCACCGACCTGTACCCAAACCCTGTTCTCAACATCCAGTAACTCCGCAAGACGCTGGCGGCGCTCATCTACATCCGGATACTGGATCAGCATGGAACACTTCCAGTTATCCCCGTCAGGAATCAGAGGATTGTAGGCCTCCAGTTCTTCTTCTATACCAGCCGCCTCGAATACTTTCTCGATTCGAAGCATTTCCTGGATCTGGTACCTGATCGTTTTTTCATCTTCAAATACCAATAGAATATGTTGGCCAACCACGACCCTTCGGTTCTGCTTGTGCGCAAGCACCTCAGCCCGAAACCCATCACGTTTCTCGGCATACTGCTCGAGACTCCATAAATCTTTTCTTTCCAACACAGTGTTCTCCATTTTTAAAGGGGAGGGAGTTATCCAAGCCTTCGCTCTTTCATTTAACTCCCTCCGTCCCCTTTATGTTTTTTCTGGTTTTAAAGGCCGTAGGCCATTCGTAGCAGCGACATCGGGTGGTCGGCTTTGTCCACTTTGTCGGTCAGGTTGGCGATGTGGGTGGCGGCCATGGGGCAATCAGAGGCAAAGTGATCCGCTTCCTTCTGGTCGACCTGCCGGAGCACTGCTCTGGCAATCTTGAGTGATTTCGCGCGAGTTTCTTTCTTCACCGCATAGGTGCCGTCGTGACCAGAGCAACGTTCTATCGCATTGACGTTTGTATCCGGTACCAGGTTCAGGATGTCCCTTGTCTTGATACCAATGTTCTGCACCCGAAGATGACACGCTACCTGGTAACTGATGTCGCCTAAAGCGTTAACGAACTCAGTATTGAATTCACCTTCCTTGTGTCTCAGGAACAGATACTCAAACGGGTCAAAAAAGGCTTTCTGCACTTTCAACACATCCGGGTCATCCGGATACATGAGCGGTAGTTCCTGTTTGTACATCAGGACGCAGGAAGGAATCGGGGCCGTGAGGTCAAAACCTTCATCCACCAACTTAGCCAGCACAGGAATGTTCTTCTCTTTTAGCTTGTGAACCGCATCCAGGTCACCGAGCTCAAACTTCGGCATACCGCAACACGCTTCTTTCGTGACAAGTTCCATATGAATTCCGTTGTGCCGGAATACTGTGGAAAAATCCTCGCCCAGGTGAGGCGTATTGTAGTTGCCATAACACGTGGCATAGAAAGCGATCTTTCCGGTGGTCCTGCCCACAGGTTTTGGCGCAATCGTGTCGCTCACGAACTGCTTGCGCAGGGTCTTCGAATGATACTCGGGCAACGGCGCCTCTTTATGCACCCCAAGGGTAGTTTCAAGCGCGTTCCTGAAAAGACCATTGTTGTTAAGGGCATTTACCGTGATATCGACCAACGGAATCGTCGCCAGCTTACCCACCATATCGGTACTGGTGAGCACATTATCGCGGAACGAGGCGCCTTCATTCTTATAACGCTGCGCCTTCGCTCTGAGCATCAGGTGCGGAAAGTCGACATTCCATTCATGGGGAGGCACATATGGGCACTTGGTCATGTAGCAAAGGTCACACATGTAACACTGGTCCACGACCTTGAAGTAATCATCCTTATCGACACCATCGACTTCCATGGTGTCACTCTCATCGACCAGGTCGAACAGCGTGGGGAACGAATCACACAGACTGACGCACCTGCGACAGCCATGACAGATGTCATAGACCCGTTCCAGCTCTGAATTCAGGTCTTCTTTATCCCAGAACTTTTCAGTCTGCCACTCCACCGGATGCCGAGTGGGTGCTTCCAGACTTCCTTCACGCCTTTCGCTCATGCTTTATCCTTGCTTGCTTTCTATTTACGCCGGGTTCTATCCCTCAAGCGTATCGAGGGCTTTCTGGAAACGGTTGGCATGACTTCGTTCAGCTTTTGCCAGTGTTTCAAACCAGTCTGCAATCTCGTCGAACCCTTCTTCTTTCGCGGTCGCCGCCATGCCCGGGTACATATCAGTGTACTCGTGAGTCTCACCAGCAACGGAAGCTTTCAGGTTGAGCTCTGTTCTGCCAATAGGCAATCCAGTCGCAGGGTCGCCTACCTCTTCCAGGTATTCCAGATGACCGTGGGCATGCCCGGTTTCACCTTCGGCGGTAGACCTGAAAACAGATGCAACATCGTTGTAACCTTCTACATCAGCCTTTGCGGCAAAATACAGGTATCTGCGATTCGCCTGGGACTCTCCAGCGAAAGCATCTTTGAGGTTCTGTTCAGTATTCGAGCCTTTAAGCGACAAGTTCTTCTCCTTATTTTTCACGTTAGTCAGGGGATTATTCCCCCAAGGCCGCCACACTAGGGCGGCGACTATTATTCGTCAAACGAATCTTTTCACTCGAAACGATCGAAAAATGCGATTGCCCGTAATAATTACTTTTTCGACGCCTGGAACAGACTATCTACCAACTGCCAGACAACCCCGGCAGAACCATTGCCGATCACACAATCATTAACCTGCCCGACGGGCCAGACCTCATGACCTGTTGAAGTAATCCATATCTCGTCTGCAGCCAACAATTCAGGTTCGCTAATGGCGCGTTCCTCACAGGGCACACCAGACTCGGCCAGCAGACCCAGAACATGGTCTCGGGTAATACCATGCAGAAGAAAGTTACTTTTGGGTGGCGTCACAACCGTGCCATCCTTGACCATAAATACGTTCGACGCGGTCGCTTCGGTCAGTTCTCCGTTGCGAAACAACAAGGCATCGTCGAAGCCTTCATCCAGCGCTTCATTTTTCAGTAACCCGTTAGCGATCAGGCTGATGACCTTGATATCACCCCTGCCCCAGCGAAAATCCTGCTTTGTCACCATCTTGTAAGGGACTATTTCGGTGCGCTCCAGTACGGGCGCGTGCATCACAGTGATCAGTACCGTGGGCTTGCCAGTCCCCGGGTAAGCATGGGACCTTGGTGATTCAACGCCCCGTGTGACCTGCAGGTACAAATACGCTGGCGCCTCACCGCCCCGCTGCACGGCCTCATTAATGATCGAGCGCCACTGGTCATCGGTATGCGGAGATTCAAGGCGAATGGCGGCAAGGCTTCGCTTCAAGCGAACCAAATGATCTTCGAGGGTAAAGACCTTGCCATCATAGACAGCCATAACCTCGTAAATACCGTCACCAAACATGAAACCGCGATCGAATACCGACACCTTGGCGTCCGCCGGTGCCATCCACTCGCCGTTTAAGTAGGCTATTGCCATTGCTTTGCACTGCCGCTTCGAATGAGCATGCATGATAAACTAGTTCAAATCATTCTATGAGACCTTGCCGGTGAATTTTCAGGACCCTGGATCAATTGGCGCACACATTGGCGGCATTGCAGTCGTCGCACTCATTCATGTCGATTTCCCGGGCATGACCGGAAGGTTGTTCATCAAATGAATTACCAAGGCGGATGCTTTTGCGGGAAAGTGCGGTATACATTCGAGGCGGGCGATATCCCGTGCGCTGACTGCCACTGCACCATGTGTCGACGTACGAGTGGCGCGCCTTACGTTAGCTGGCTGGTCGTGCCGGATAATGCTTTCAGCTATACCGGGCAGGCCCCAAAGCAGTTGCAATCATCAGACGACGGCACCCGGTTTTTTTGTGGCGACTGCGGCACCCCTGTGGCGTGCACGAACAAGAGCCATCCTGAGATTGTTGATGTCACGCTTGGCAGTATGGACAGCCCCGAGGCCTTCACGCCCACTTTTACGGTGTTTGAAGACACTAAACTTCCGTTCGTGGTCACCCACGCACTCAACAAAGACTAACTTCTCGACCCTAGCGGCCTTTAAAAACAGGCTCCCGCTTTTCTACAAAGGCTTTTGCCGCTTCCTTGTGATCTTCTGTCTGGCCACAATGAACGTGGTGAGTGGCCTCCAGGTCTAGGCATTCATCAACATCCCCAGACATCGCTCGATTGAGGTTTTCTTTCATATAGCGATAGGCAACGGTTGGACCCGTGGCAAGACGCCGCGCAATCTCGACGGCCCGCTCGAGCAACGCTTCCGGTTCGCAGACCCAATTCGTCAGACCAAGTTGTAATGCTTGTTCTGCATTGACCCGTTCAGAGAGGTAGTAAAGTTCACGCGCCTTGGCTGACCCAACCAGTTGGGTCATAAAGTAAGTGCCGCCATAATCCCCTGAAAACCCTACTTTTGCGAAGGCTGTTGTCATAATGGCATTGCTGGACATGATGCGCATATCGCATGCCAGGGCCAATGATAGCCCAGCGCCTGCTGCTGCACCGGGTAGAGCCGCAAGCGTTGGCTTGGGCATTTTGAACAGTTTCCCCGCGGTGCCTCGCTGGTGTATTCGCTGCTGGTGGATCGCTCCGTCAATCGTATTATGTCCAACAGTGCCGTCCCCGGATCGCGCCATCCCCTTCACGTCTCCTCCCGCGCAAAAGCCTTTTCCCGCGCCGGTTAGCACCACCGCTTTTACCTCAGGGTTGATTTCAAAATCCGCGAGCATGGTTTGCAATGCGGCATTCATTTCGCCGGACATCGCATTTCGGGCTTGTGGCCTGTTTAACGTCAGTATGGCAACACCTTCATCCAGCGTTGCCAACAAGTCTTGTGTTCCGGTATCGATTTCTGTCATCACCTTGCTCCCGCCTATTGTATGAATAGTCCACAGCATATCGAGATTAGGGCCACCTATGCGAGTCATTCACACAAATAATCAGGGATGACAGTGCTGACCCATTACAGTAGATTCGAGGCTCAAAGAGATCTGGGAACGAAAGTATGAAAAAGCTGCTGATCGCAAATCGGGGTGAAATCGCGATAAGAATAGGTCAAACCGCTAAAGAACTCGGTTATTCAACAATTGCCGTATTTCCCGAGGATGACGCTAGCGCCCTGCACGTCCAACAATCTGATGAATCAGTCCAAATTCCAGGCGCTGGCGCGCAGGCGTACCTGAACATCGAAGAAATCATCAACGCGGCCAAAACCTGTGCCGCCGATGCGGTTCACCCTGGTTACGGGTTCCTGAGCGAAAACCCTGACTTCGCCAAAGCCTGTGATGACGCGGGCATCAACTTTGTCGGACCAACAGCGGCCCAGCTTTCCATCTTTGGTAACAAGGCAGGCGCGCGGGCGCTTGCAGCAGAACTGGGCATCCCACTGGTGCCAGGCACCAACGAGGATACCTCTCTGGCTGCCGTCATCGATTTCCAGGACCAGCATCCAGACAAAGGCGTCGTGATAAAAGCGATCTCTGGCGGCGGTGGTCGGGGAATGAGAATCGTTGAAGATCGAAACGAAATTGAAAAGAGCTTTGAGCGCTGCAAGTCAGAAGCAAACCTGGCTTTCGGCGATGATCGTGTTTACGTGGAGCTATTGATTCATCGCGCGCGACATATTGAAGTCCAGATTGTGGGTGACGGAACCGGTGGCGTGACACATCTGTGGGAACGTGACTGCAGCACTCAAAGACAGAACCAGAAGATTGTCGAGGTAGCCCCCAGCCCAAACATGCCCGATTCAACGCGCACGGCTCTTTTGCAAGCCTCTGTGAAAATGGCATCCCACGCCAGTTATCGCGGCGTTGGAACATTCGAGTTCCTTGTTAACGCAGACCAACCCGACGAATTCTTTTTCATTGAAGCCAACGCTCGACTGCAGGTTGAACACACCGTTACAGAAGCGATCACCGGCCTTGACCTGGTCGCCCTGCAGTTGCAGATCGCAGCCGGGGAAACACTGGATGACCTGGGGCTAAGTGAACCCCCTGCCACCAACGGCTATGCCATCCAGTGCAGAATCAATATGGAGACGCCGGGCAAAAAGGGAATGTTCAAACCCACCGGCGGTACGATCAACATTTTTGAGCCACCTTCTGGCCCAGGAATTCGAGTCGACACATTTGGTTATGCTGGTTACAAAACATCAACCCGATACGACTCACTGCTGGCAAAACTGATCGTCCACAGTCAATCAGATGATTTTTCTGTTTGCGCAGAAAAAACAGTGCGCGCGCTCCGCCAGTTCCGGCTGGAGGGATTTAAAGTCAACCTGCCTTTCCTGCAAACCCTGGTTGGCTCGCAGGACTTTCAGAATGCCAGCCTTACCACCAGATACATTGATTTAAATCTCGCCTCGCTGGTCAGCGAGGAAATCAGTGATTCTGCGCCCGTCAAAGCGGGACTTGCTGGGACAAAACTAAACACCAAGGACCCCCTTGCCGTGCTGGCATTAGGGAAATCAGATGCACCCAGCCAGGCGCAGGAAGTCACCACCCTTTCCGCCGCCATCGATGGCCCTGCAGGAACCACAGCAGTGCCAGCGCCCCTCCAGGGCACCATAATAACATTGTTAGTCAACGAAGGTGATCTGGTATTTGCAGGCCAGGAACTTGTTGTGATGGATGCGATGAAAATGGAGCACGTCATCCAGGCGCCGGTGTCCGGCGAGGTCGCCATGGTGACTGCCGAAGTTGGCGACGCCATCGTTGAAGACCACCCGATTCTTTTCATTGCAGAGCAGGAAGGCATAGAAGGTGAAACACAACAAACCGCAGAACAGGACCTTGACTACATTCGCCCTGACCTTGCAGAGGCGATGACACGGCATGGCTACAAGCTGGACCAAAACCGTGAGGCAGCAGTCGCCAAAAGAAGAAAAAACAACCACCGAACTGTCCGGGAAAATGTCGAAGACATTTGCGATCCAGGTACGTTCATTGAATACGGGTCACTGGCCATTGCAGCCCAAAGACGACGCCGCACAGTGCAGGACCTGATGGAGAACACGCCGGGTGACGGCATGGTCACGGGTATTGGCAGCGTCAATCAGGGACTCTTCCCCGACCAGGATACCCAGTGCGTTGTCATGTCCTACGATTACATGGTCCTGGCAGGCACCCAGGGTCTGCAGAACCATCGAAAGAAAGACCGGATGTTCGAAGTGGCGGAACAGCTCAGGCTTCCCATTATTTTGCTCGCTGAGGGAGGTGGTGGCCGTCCAGGCGATACTGACGGCGCTGGCATTGCAGGCCTGGACTGCCTGGCATTTCAGCTATACGGCTCAATGAGTGGTTTGGTACCAAGAATCGGTATTACTACCGGCCGCTGCTTCGCCGGTAATGCCGTATTACTCGGCTCAAGTGACATTGTTATCGCAACAGAAGATTCAAATATCGGCATTGGCGGCCCGGCAATGATTGAGGGCGGCGGTCTTGGCATCTTCAAACCTGAAGAAGTAGGCCCCATGAGCGTGCAGGTTCCAAACGGCGTGGTTGATATTGCCGTGAAAGATGAAGCAGAGGCAGTTGCTGCCGCTAAAAAGCTGCTGTCTTATTTTCAGGGTGCCACGACTGACTGGGCCTGCCCTGACCAACGCAAGCTCCGCTTCGCCATCCCGGAAAACCGCTTGCGGGTTTATGACATTCGAGAAATCATCGACACGCTGGCCGATGAAGATTCAGTACTGGAACTCAGGCCAGAATTTGGCATCGGCATCATCACGGTATTCGCGCGCATTGAGGGCAGACCTGTCGGCATCTTCGCCAACAATCCCATGCATTTGTCAGGCGCAATCGATTCCGATGGTGCAGACAAAGCGGCACGATTTATCCAGCTTTGTGACGCTTTTGATATTCCGATCATCTCGCTCGTCGATTGCCCAGGCATTATGGTGGGCCCTGAAATCGAAAAAACCGCACTGGTCCGACATGCCGCTCGGCTGTTTGTGATCAGCACCAGTATCACCGTTCCTTTAATGGCCATTGTCATTCGCAAAGGCTATGGGCTGGGGGCCCAGGCCATGACCGGCGGCGGTTTCAAGGCGTCAACCTTCACCGTCACCTGGCCAACGGGAGAATTTGGCGGCATGGGGCTAGAGGGTGCGGTAAAACTCGGGTATCGAAAAGAGCTTGAGGCGATCGAAGAGCCAGAAGAACGCTTGGCTGAATATGAAAAACGGGTTGCACAAATGTACGATCGAGGTAAAGCCGTTAACTTCGCGACGGCTTTTGAAATTGATGAGGTAATCGATCCCGCCGCCAGCCGTGACTGGATACTTGCCGGCCTGAAATCAGTGCCAACACCACCCAAAAGAGAAGGCAAGAAAAAACCCTTCATCGACACCTGGTAGTCTGTCAGCTGATGCCAAACCGCCTTGCGCTAAGTGTCATCCCACTGACCATTGTCATGGTGGCCCTGCTGCTTTGGATAGCAAACCGCGGCGTGCCTGCGCCCGAATCCGTGACTCCAGACTTCGGCGCGATCAATGATGTCAAAACCAAAAAAAGAACTTTCTTTAACTACCTGCTGCCGCTGGTGCAACGATCCAACAACAATATCAGCACAGGAGCGAGTGAGCGTTTCTGGCGGTCAGCAGAGCGGCTTGAGGACAAGATCGGCCGCTGACAAGCGAATCAAACAGAGACTATTCGCCTGCTGGCAGAAAAATACCGGGTAACAGCAGAAGAACCTCTTTCTGCAAACGCCATGACGCTACTGGATCGACGTATCGATAGCATTCCTGCGTCTCTGGCACTCGCACAGGCGGCTAATGAATCAGGCTGGGGTACCGCGCGGTTCGCCGTTAAAGGCAACAACTACTTTGGTCTTTGGTGCTGGTCAAGCGATTGCGGCCTGGTACCTAACGAACGAAAAGAGGGGGCGTCTCACGAGGTGTCAACGTTCAAGACGCCCGTAGACAGCGTAAAAAACTACATGCTGACCCTGAACTCGCACCCGGCCTACAAGAAACTCAGGGACCTTCGATTAGAAGCGCGGAACAACCATACCCCGCTGGCAGGGGCACGCCTTGCCGGCGGGCTACTTTCCTACTCTGAACGCGGGGAAGCCTACATCGAAGAACTCCGCGCCATGATCCGTATCAACAACCTAAGTCAATTTGATCAGGCCAATTTAGACCCGGCGCCCTAGCTCGCCAAAGGACCGAGCGATACGCGCGCTAATGGGACGGCAAGCCCCGCAACATCCACCCGCTGGACGTAAACGGAACCTGCGCTATCGCTACCGGCGCCACGAGATCCGGAAACAATATAAAGATCCTTCAGGTCGTCACCACCAAAGCAAACACTGGTGCACATAGGCTCGGGTATCTCGATCAGCTGATCGAAGCGCCCATCAGGATGATAGACACCCACCCCGCTTCCACCCGGCAAGGCCACCCATACCCTGCCATCTTCCGAAACCACCAGACCGTCCGGAGAACCAATGTCGGTCGTCGCGAATATCTGCTTCTCGCCTAGCGTCCCATCCGCCTGGACGCTGTAGCAATTGATATGATTGCGCGAAGAATCAGAGTGATAAAGCGTTTTACCATCAGGCGAGAAACCCAAACCGTTGGTCAACTGTATGTCGTTGGCGACCTTGCGCGCTGAGCCATCCAGTTCAATCAGGTACAGGTCGCCGGACTGGGGTTCCCTGCCGTCTTCAAAAACAGGACTTGAACCCAGGGAACCTGCATAGATTCGACCGGCCTGATCCGTTGTGATGTCGTTAAAACCGATAAGACCAGCGGCTTCATTTTGATCCAGAACCGTAATCGTTTCGCCCTCGGGCATCGATTTCCAGGAAATATTTCTGCCGGAAACAATCATGCCGCCATTTTCATGGACGGACATCCCGCCAATGCCTTTACGGTAAGCAAACACAGTCGTGACGTTGCCCTGACGATCCACGCAGAACACGCCCCCATTTAACACGTCGCTGTAAAGTAACCCCTGCCCCGGCACCCATATTGGGCCTTCTACCAGACCATAGCCTTCAGCCAGCTTTTCCATACTCACTCCAAAATTAATGGCACGCTTCAAGATACCGATACACCCGGAACTTGTCTATGAACCACTGCGATCAGCCAGTAACATCAACCCTAATGTAAACCGCGTGCAAGCAATAAAACTTTGACCATGATGATTGAGCTGACAGACCTTCCGGTTTCGACCGAGACCTACGCCACCGATTTTCTTGCCCAGGAAACCGGGCTGTCAAAGTCGAAGATCAAAACCACCATGACCAGGGGAGCGGTATGGCTGAAATCAGGGAGCAGCGTTAAGCGACTGCGGCGGGCAAAGGCAAAACTGGTTCCCGGCGACCTGGTGTCGATCTACTACTCCCCAGAAGTACTGGAGACAGTGCCGGCTAAACCCATTCTTGTGGACGATCAGTCGAGCTTCTCGGTCTGGGAAAAACCCGTCGGCCTGATGTCCGGTGGCAGCCGCTTCGGGGACCATTGTTCCATCAACCGGGTCGTTGAACAGCAATTAGACCGGCCAACATTCCTGGTGCACCGGCTGGATCGCTACGTCTGGGGCCTAATGGTGCTGGCTCATTCGAAAAGCGCGGCGGCTCATCTATCCGGGCAATTTCAGGATCGGAAAACAACCAAGATCTATCACGCCATTGTTCACGGAAAATTATTGGAAGAACAAGCCATTAATACGCCCGTCGACAACAAGATCGCGTCTTCAACGGTGAAACCGATCAGCCTTGATGCAGACACAAGCCTGATTGAAGTGCGCATCGAAACCGGTCGAAAACACCAGATCCGCCAACACCTGGCCAGTATCGATCATCCCGTCGTTGGTGACCGCCAGTATGGTTCCCAAGACATGAAGGGAATACAACTCGCCGCGGTGGAACTGGGTTTTAAATCTCCGCTAAACGGAGCGTGGCAAAGTTACGCGCTCGCAGACAACAAACGGCCTGCTTTTCGCCCTCAGGAAGCGAACTGAATCAGTATTCCTGCGGCAACGGCTGAACCAATAACGCCGGCAACGTTCGGGCCCATTGCGTGCATTAACAGGAAGTTATGCGGGTTGGCTTCCAGGCCCACCTTGCTGACAACCCTTGCCGCCATGGGTACCGCTGAAACGCCAGCCGCACCGATAAGAGGGTTAATTTTTTGCCTTGATAACAGGTTCATCAGCTTCGCCATCAATACACCGGCGGCCGTGCCAATGGCAAAAGCGACCATGCCAAGGGACAGGATACCGAGTGTCTCCAGAACCAGGAACTGGTCCGCTTGCAGCTTCGACCCAACGGCAAGCCCAAGAAATATCGTGGTGATGTTGACCAGGGTATTTTGTGTTGTATCACTTAACCGATCTACCACACCGCACTCGCGCATCAGATTACCGAAACAAAACATCCCCAGAAGTGGCGCTGCACTCGGCACCATCAATGCGACAAGCACCAGCAACATGAGCGGAAAGAATATCTTTTCCCGGTCGGACACCACCCTCAGCTGTGTCATTTCGATCTTTCTTTCAGACTCTGTGGTCAGCAATCTCATGATTGGGGGCTGAATAATAGGTACCAGCGCCATATAGGAATAGGCCGACACTGCAATCGCGCCCAGTAAATGAGGCGCAAGTTGTCCGGCCACATAAATCGCGGTCGGGCCATCTGCGCCACCAATAATGCCGATCGCTGAGGCTTCAGCCAAATTAAAATCGAAAACCCCAAGCGAGGACAAACCCAGCGCGCCGAGCAATGTGGCGAATATCCCGAACTGCGCGGCCGCTCCCAGGAAAAGGGTTTTGGGATTGGCCAGCAGAGGACCAAAGTCAGTCATCGCACCAACGCCCATGAAAATCACCAGCGGGAAGACCCCCGTCTCGATGCCCATGGAATAGAACTGGTGGAGAACCCCGTTCCCTACGGCAATATCGACACCGGGAATGTTGGCGAGGATGCCACCAAAACCAATCGGCACCAGCAACAAAGGTTCGAAGCCTTTCGCGATCGCGAGGTAAAGAAGACCCAAACCAACAAGCAGCATCACTCCCTGATCCAGTGATAGCTGGGCGATCCCGGTGCCCTGCCAAAGTTCTATCAGCTGTTCCATCAACTATCCAAGGGTAATCAGGGTATGGCCAGCGTCTACCGCATCACCCTCACGGACAAGCACCTGGTTGACTGTCCCGCCACTGGCAGCACGGATTTCCGTTTCCATCTTCATTGCTTCCAGAATCAGTACAACGTCACCACTGGCGACAACATCCCCCGGTTGCACGACAATCTTGAATATATTCCCGGCAAGCGGTGCGGTGACCCCGACGCCTGCCGGCGCGGGCGCCGAACTTACTGCAACCGGCGTCGTAGATTCAATGTCGCCACCCTCTGTTACCTTCACGACGAACTGTTCGCCGGACACTTCCACTGTATAGACGGCGGACCCAGCGGCAGTTGTTGTCGAGGCGGGTGCCGGGCGCTCGATTTCCGGGCTGGGTTCAAATGCTGCAGGGTTTGTTCTGTTGGCCAGGAACTTCAATCCAACCTGCGGGAACAGCGCATAGGTCAGCACATCATCATCGATATTCTCACCGAACTGCAGACCTTGCTCATCTTCTTTCGACAGCAGTTCCTGCTTCAGGCGGTCGAATTCCGGTTCAAGATTGTCTGCGGGCCTGCAGGTGATTGGCGCATCGCCGCCCAGCACCCGGGCCTGTAATTCACTATCCACCGGCGCCGGTGTCGATCCATACTC
Organism: uncultured Pseudomonadales bacterium; assembly: GCA_937775265.1. Taxonomy (GTDB): domain Bacteria; phylum Pseudomonadota; class Gammaproteobacteria; order Pseudomonadales; family Azotimanducaceae; genus UBA9659. Next base: position 95,086 of record CALKBV010000015.1, on the reverse strand, counting down.
ACCCTTAAGAACGCCTTCTGTCTCTAGCGCAATATTCTTGTAGCGTTCCCCAAGCAGAACGTTCATCACCGACTGGGTGCCGACAATCTGCGAGGTAGGCGTAACGAGGGGAATAAACCCCAGGTCTTTGCGCACCCGCGGGATCTCTTCCAGCACTTCATCGAGCCGGTCGGTGGCGTTCTGTTCCCTTAACTGGTGTTCAAGATTAGTGAGCATGCCTCCGGGCACCTGGGCAACGAGAATCCTTGAATCGGTTCCCCTGAGGGCTCCTTCAAACCGAGCATACTTTTTACGAACTTCCCTGAAATAGGCCGCGATTTCCTGTAGTTGTCGAATATCGAGACCTGTCTGCCGCTCGGTCCCTTCCAGCATCGCAACAACTGCCTCTGTGGGTGAGTGACCATAGGTCATGCTCATTGAAGAGATCGCTGTATCGACGTTATCGATCCCTGCTTCGATAGCTTTCAGGTAGGTGGCAGAAGACAGTCCTGTGGTCGCGTGACAATGCATGTGAATGGGCACATCTACGATTTTTTTTAGCCGACTCACCAGCTCATAGGCGGTATAAGGGGTCAGTAACCCCGCCATGTCCTTGATCGCAATCGAATCGGCGCCCATCTCACAAAGCCGCGCGCCCATCTGAACCCAGGTATCGATGTTATGAACGGGACTCACCGTATAGGAAAGTGTGCCCTGGGCGTGTCGGCCCTGCTTTCTTACCGCGGCAACCGCCCTTTCAAGATTTCGCGGATCGTTCATCGCGTCAAAAATGCGGAACACATCGATGCCGTTTACTGCAGCACGTTCGACAAACTTATCGACAATGTCGTCGGCATAATGCCGGTACCCAAGGATGTTCTGGCCTCGAAACAGCATCTGTTGCGGGGTGTTAGGCATCGCCTTCTTCAGCTCACGGATTCGATCCCAGGGATCTTCGCCGAGGAATCGAATGCAGGCATCAAAGGTAGCGCCGCCCCAGCTCTCCAGGGACCAGTATCCGATCTTGTCGAGATTTTCAGCAATAGGCAGCATGTCATCGATTCGCATCCGTGTTGCGAACAGTGACTGGTGGGCATCACGCAGCACGACTTCCGTGATACCTAGCGGGGTTTTATCGCTCATGGTAAAAGCCTTTCTTATTCGCCCCGGGTGGGGGCGTTCGATTCTTTCTGTTCATGTCTGCGAGCTTTGTAAGCTCATGCGTTCGCCATTGGTGGCGGCGAACGAACTATTTAACACAGGGAGCGGATCATTGCCAAGACCGACCTGCGGTTTCTAGCCCGGCTGAACCGACAATGCTACTCCGGCAATGACTCGATAAAGGCAACGAGCGCCTTTCTGGAGCGAATTCTCACGAACCTGATGTGGCGATAGCGAGCATCATTCATTGCCGCGAGATACTGCCTGCGATTTTTACTCAGACTGGTCAGGCACCACCAAATAATCGAGTCACGACTGAAGAATGCTTTCCTGAGGCTCTCCCGGTTACCTGCCCACAATGTTTCTTTTGTCACTGAGCGGCGAATCGTACGGCTAATGATCTGGTACAGGATCAACCAGTAAGGGAAATCCAACCAGACCACCCATTGAACCCACCGCCATTTGATCGGCACGGTTTTCGTATAGTTACCATCGAGTACCCAGGATTCTCCCTCGAGCGAGCGTTCCAGGTTGGAAAACAATTCCTGCTCAGTTGATTCTGTCCAGTTGGGCTTCCACTGGATTTCATCCAGCTCCACGTAGGGATAACCAAGCTTTTTAGCGATCAATTTTCCCGCCGTGGATTTGCCACTGCCACTGCAGCCGACGATATTAATTCGTTGAAAATTCACTCCTTCACGACTGGATGGTTCGGAAGCGTTAATGGCATCGACCTCATTTAAGGTATTTGACCTTGGAACAACAGAGCCCCAATACCAGGGCAGGTGCCTGCCGTCGCCTACCCGGCGCCATCTTCAGTGTATTGTTTACTGGTTGGGAAGCTGGCAAAGACATCACGTACTCGACCAGAAGTGGCCAGATACAATGTGCAGTATGCAGTCACAATCAGGCCAACCAATACTGGCAGTCCAGCAATTCCAACCATGGCAACTTGGGCTGTCTGAAGCACCAACTGGCACCCCACACTGACTAACAGGATTAGGCGTCCATGTTTCCAAATATTTCGTATTAATTTCCTGGAACCATTATTCCGAGCAATCAAAATGTAAAGAATGACCACGGGGGGAATAGACGCGAGCATTAGGAATGGCGAATCAACTGACAGAACAGAAACGTCGATGTAACTGTTCGCTCCAGTTATTCCACCGCGAGACGCCAGCAAGGACAAGGGCCCATAAAGGAGGAAGCGAGACGACACAGTAACGATCAGGGTCAAAAACAAACCTGGCTTTAGGACACCATCATCAGTGAAATCGTCAATACTGTAATCCAAACCGCAGCCTCATACCTGGATCGACCCATACCCGTAAAGGAGCCAATGGCCCCTTTAATAGTTCTGGCGGAGAGGGAGGGATTCGAACCCTCGATGAGCTTTTAACCCATACTCCCTTAGCAGGGGAGCGCCTTCGACCACTCGGCCACCTCTCCGGGAAATGTAAATGGTGCGCTGGGAGGGAGTCGAACCCCCGGCCTTCTGGTTCGTAGCCAGATGCTCTATCCAGCTGAGCTACCAGCGCACAGCGAGGGCGCAGTATAGTGAGATCATTGCTCGATCTCCAGAGGTGGTTGAAAAACCTTTAAAAAAAATGATTGCCAGACAACTTGTCCGGGAAATCAGGATTATGAGATGATCACGCTACTTGCTGCTATTCAGGAATAACACATGCCACCACTGGTTTCCGAGGGTCTCAACCTCGCGCTCTACGGCATGGGGACCGTATTTGTCTTCCTAACGCTGCTGGTATTGGCGACCATGCTGATGTCCTGGCTGGTTACCCACCGGGAAACCGCCGCCGTTGTGGCGCTACCTGCTGATTCAGCCGGCGCCAGGAAGATGGCTGCCATCACCGCCGCGATCCACCAGCATCGGAACCGCTAAGCCATACCGCCTAAAGTTTAAGTTTTAAGCACAGCTGTGATAGTTTGCAGTTCGCATTAGCTCGGGGTTTTCATTTCTTGGAAGTACTACAGTTACTGGTCAGCGGGATCTCTCAAGGATGCGTCTATGGTTTGATCGCCCTTGGCTTTGTCCTGATCTACAAAGCAACCGAAATGGTCAATTTTGCCCAGGGTGACCTGATGATGCTTGGGGCATTCTTCGCCTACAGCTATATCAACATATTTGAACTGCCCTTCTACCTGGCATTTCCGGCCACAATTTTAACAATGGCCATTATTGGCGCACTGACCGAACGGCTACTGCTTCGACCGATGATTGGTGAGCCACACTTCTCGGTACTCATGTTGACCATCGGCCTGGGTTTTATCCTGCGCGCCGTTGCCGGCGCGATCTGGGGCAACGAACCACGCTCTCTCAGTACACCCTACGCAGGCGGCGTTATAGACCTGAATGGCCTGATCATTGGTTACGAAAATATGGTGATCATTCTTGGCACGGCCGCGTTGTGTCTGCTGCTTTACCTCTTTTTCAGATTTACGCGACTTGGGCTCGCCATGCAGGCAGCTTCACAAAACCAGCTAGCCGCATTTTATGTCGGCATTCCGGTGAAACGAGTCTATTCAATGGTGTGGGCCATTTCTGCGTCAATTTCTGCCGTCGCAGGCATTCTGGTGGCACCGGTATCGCTCATTGATCCACTAATGGGGTTTGTCGGCATCAAGGCTTTTGCGGCCGCCATTGTCGGCGGGTTTGGCAGCCTGCCCGGAGCGATCGTCGGCGGGTTAATCATTGGAATCGTCGAACAGTTCGCCGGGCTCTACCTGCCCCCCGGCTTTTCCGATGTCAGCGCCTACGTCATTCTTTTAGCCATGTTGTTGATTCGGCCGCAGGGTATTTTTGCCAGCATGCAGCGGAAAAAGGTTTAGCGGTCAGATGAGATTCATCAAAAAAACCCACTACAACCAGGACATTCAACTGTTCAAACATCAGGGCCAGCTGTTCTGGTACGGGGCACTCGGCGTCGCACTCCTGCTGTCTCCCCTGGTGTTATCTGATTTCTATCTCGGCGAACTGTCGCTGGTATTTATCTACGCGATTGCCGGTATCGGTTTAATGCTGCTGACCGGCTATACGGGCCTGGTGAGCCTTGGACACGCTGCCTTCCTTGCGATCGGTGCTTACACCCATGCTTACCTGCTGGCGCAAGGCTGGCCGTTTCCAGTTTCCATCCTTTGCGCCACGCTTCTCTCAAGCCTGGTTGGCGCAATTATCGGCATTCCCGCCCTAAGAATGACCGGGATCTATCTTGCGGTGGCGACCCTGGCATTCGCCATCATCGTTGAGCAGGTGCTCAGTCACTGGGTGTCAGTGACCGGTGGTTTTCGCGGCATGGCGGTGGAACTCCCCTCGATTGGTTCATTTTCTCTGGACGACAGCGTCACTTTCTATTTTCTTTGCCTTTTTATCCTGACAGGTTGCCTGTTCCTGGCGCTGAACCTGCTGCGTACCTCTACCGGCAGGGCGATGACTGCTATTCGAGACTCTGAAATCTCGGCACAAAGCATGGGGATTCACCTTGCCTACACCAAGACCCTGGCTTTCGGTATCAGCGCAGGATTCACGGGGCTGGCGGGCAGCCTGCTAGCGCACAAGATCGGCTATCTCGCGCCGGACAGTTTTACCCTGTTGATCTCGATCCAGCTGCTACTCATGGTGGTCGTTGGCGGCCTTGGGTCCCTTCACGGCGTGATCTACGGCGCCCTCTTTATTGGCCTTCTGCCACAGGGCCTGGCATTACTGCGAGATACACTGCCCCCTGCACTGGCGCAGATTCCAGGACTTGAGCCCGGGATATTCGGCCTTATCCTGGTACTTGTTCTGATTTATGAACCCCAGGGCATTTATGGTCGCTGGCTAAAGATCCGCAGCTATTTTGAAGAATTTCCGTTATACCGCAAAGCAACGCACAAGCGTCAGCGCAGCTACCTAAGAACGGAGCGACTCAAATGAGCTTGCTCGCCGCGAACAATCTTTCCCTCTCGTTTGGTGGCGTCCATGCCGTGGAAGATGTCAGCTTCAGCGTCAACAAGGGTGAGGTGTTCAGCATTATTGGCCCCAATGGGGCGGGTAAGACGACCTTATTTAACCTGATCAGTCGAATCTACGATGCGAGTACCGGTTCAATCCGCTTCAACGAACAGGACATCAGCCAGGTACCCACCCACCGAATCGCAGAACTGGGAATCGCCCGAACGTTCCAGAACACTGAACTTTTTGAACAGGAAACGGTGCTACGAAACCTGCTGATTGGCCAGCACGTGCACCGACGCACCAACCTTTTACAGGAGTTCCTGTTTCTGCCCTCGGTCAGACAGCAGGAGCTTAGGTTTCGCAAAGACGTCGAAGACGTTATTGACCTTCTCGATCTTCAGCACTACCGCCACCAGGTCATCGCGAACCTGCCTTATGGCGTACGCAAGATGGTCGAAGTCGCGCGAGCACTCTGTCTCAAGCCCAGGCTTTTGTTGCTGGACGAACCATCATCCGGCCTGAACCCTGAGGAGACAGAAGACCTGTCCTTTCAGATTGAAGACATCAATGAGGAACTGGGCACAACCATTATTATGGTAGAGCACGACATGAACCTGGTTTCCAGAACGTCTACCCGGGTGATGGCCCTGGCGGACGGCAAACTGATTGCGGTCGGTTCACCGGTGGAAATCCAGCAACACCCTGAAGTCCTCAAAGCTTACCTGGGAGAGTAATGTGTCGATCCTTGAACTGACCAATATCGAAACCTACTACGGCCCCATTATGGCGATTCGCGGTGTCAGCATGTCTGTCCGGGAAGGTGAAATCAGCGTTCTGCTTGGCGCTAATGGGGCCGGTAAGACCACGGTACTGAAGACCATCAGCGGCGCGATGGAGCCACAGAAGGGCAAGATATTGTTCAGGGGAAAAGAAATCCAGGGTATAGACCCAGATAAAACCGCCCGACTGGGTATCGCTCATGTGCCGGAAGGACGAGAAGTTTTTCCCTTCCTGTCGGTACAGGAAAACCTTGCCATGGGTGCCTACTCAAGAAATGACAATGAAGTAGACGCCGATATAGACCTTGTCTACGACTACTTCCCCATCCTGGCGGGGAAACGAAAGCTACAGGCCGCATTCCTTTCCGGGGGCCAGCAACAAATGCTCGCTATCGGCCGCGCATTGATGCTTCGCCCCTCTTTAATGCTGTTGGATGAACCTTCTCTGGGCTTATCACCCAAACTGGTTGCCGAAATTGCAGAGATTATTGTCAGGGTAAACAAAGAACAAAACGTCACTATTTTCCTGGTGGAGCAGAACGCCAAAATGGCCCTGGACATAGGACACTACGGCTACGTCATGGAAGTCGGCCGAATCGTCATGGAAGATAGCTGCGAGAAACTAAGCCAGGCCGCAGATATCCAGGAGTTCTACCTGGGAGTAAAGGATGAAGGTGTTCGAGGCCGCAGGCGCTGGAAACAAAGGAAAACCTGGCGATGACCGCCAGCCACACAGTTGATATCAGCGTCGATCCGCCGGTTGTTGCCATCGATGGTTTCAGCAATATACCTGCGCTGTTCTGGCACCGCGTCACCGCCAATCCCGAACGCCTGGTGATTCGCGAAAAAGACTACGGTATCTGGAACGAATACACCTGGGCTGACTATGGGAAAAACGCGAAATACGCCGGCCTGGGGCTAATGTCACTGGGTCTGAAACCTGGAGACGTCTGTTCGATTGCGGCGGAAATTTGCAAAGAATGGTTGTTCGCTGATTTGGGGATCGTCTGCGCCGGCGGCATTACCAACGGCGTCTACCCGACTGATGTGTCAAACCAGGTGACATACCTGGTGAATGACAGTGGTACCCGCTTCTATTTCGCCGAGGATGAAGAACAGTTAGACAAAATTTTGGACGTTCGGGACAACACGCCCTCGCTCGAAAAAATTATTATCTTCGACATGGAGGGTCTGCGGAACTTTCAAGACGATATGTGTATCAGTTTCGAGGCGCTACTCGAGCTGGGCGCCGCCTATGAGACAGCGCACCCGGATGCCTGGACAACTTCAATTGATGCCGCAGACGCGGAAGACCTTTTAACACTGACCTATACGTCGGGCACCACCGGGCCGCCAAAAGGCGCGATGATCAGCCATCGCAATATGCTTTACATGATGATCACGCTACAACGGGTTTGCGGGATTTTTGAAAGCGATGAACAGGTCGGGTTTCTGCCGCTCGCGCATGTCGCCGGTCGGATGTTCTATACGTTCGCTACGATAGAAGCGAACTCAGTGATTAACCTGGTGGAAGATGTCGAAACCGTTACCCAGGATCAGCAGGAAATCGCACCGTCCATACATTTCGCGGTTCCCAGGGTCTGGGAAAAGCAATACAGCACCATTTCGATCAAGCTAAAAGAAGGCACCGCGTTCGGTCGATGGGCTTACGACCTTGCGATCAGGATAGGTTCAGCGGCCGCTGCTTACCGAAAGGCAGCAAAGCCCATCCCTTTGCTGTTGCGCGGCGCAGTATTTACCGCCGACCAGCTTGTCTTAAAAAACATTCGACGAGTGCTCGGTATCAATGAAGCCAGGTGGCTGTCAACCGCTGCGGCACCGATTGCACCCGAACTCATCGACTGGTACTGGTCCCTGGGAAGGCCGATGTATGAAGTGTACGGGCAAACAGAATGTACGGGCGTTATTACCGCCAACGAACCAGGCAAGTTAAAAATCGGCAGCGTGGGCCACGCTGCACCTGATGCGGAAGTCGTGCTCTCGGATGAGGGTGAGGTACTGTTGAAGAGTCCCGGCGTTATCCGAGGCTATTGGAACCAGACAGAAAAAACAGCTGAAACATTTAAGCAGGGCTGGCTGTATACCGGGGACGTCGGGCGAATTGACGAAGACGGATACATTTATGTCATCGATCGCATCAAGGACATCATCATCACCGCCGGCGGGAAAAACATTACCCCGAGTGAAATCGAGAACCAACTGAAGTTTTCCCCGTTCATCTCTGATGCTGTGGTTATCGGCGATAAACGGCCCTACCTGACCTGTCTTGTCATGATCGATCAGGAAAACGTGACCAAGTATGCGCAGGATCGAGACGTGCCATTCACTAACTACACCAGCTTATGTCACACTGACGCTGTTCAGGAATTGATCTGGGAAGAGATCGAGAAGGTTAACCAGAAGTTCGCCCGGGTGGAAACTATCAAGAAGTGTCGCCTGATCGACCAACTGCTCGACCCGGAAGACGAAGAACTGACACCAACCATGAAACTTAAACGAAAAGTCGTCAACGAAAAATATGCGGGAATGATCGATGAAATGTACTAATAAAGTCCTCCTTCTAGTCTCATTATTTGCGCTCGCCAGTTGCGGTGGTGATAGCACCCTGGAAACCAGCGCAGTATCAGAAACCACTCAGGGCGTGTCAGATTCAGAAATTATTTTGGGTAGCCACACTGACCTGTCAGGCCCTGTTGCGATCTGGGGCGTGGGTTCGATCAACGGCGCACGAATGCGCTTCGAGGAAGCGAATGAGGCCGGTGGCGTACATGGTCGGCAGATCAAGTTTGTCGTCGAAGACACTCAGTACCAGATTCCAAGGGCGATCCAGGCTGCAAACAAACTGATCAACCGCGACAAAGTGTTCGCCATGGTGCTGGCCCTTGGGACACCCACCAACAATGCCGTACTCACCCAGCAACTGAAAGCGGGTATACCGAACATGTTCCCCCTGACCGGCGCACGAAGCATGGTTGAGCCATACCATGATCTGAAGTTTGCTCAGCGGGGCATCTACTATGATGAAATCAGGGCTGGCGTGAAGTACTTCCTGGAAGAGATGGGCAAGGAAAAGCCCTGTGTCATCTACCAGGACACGGACTACGGGCAGGAAATCCTTGAGGGTGCGGAAGACCAGCTCAAGGAAATGGGCCAGGCGCTGGTAGGTGTTTCTGCGCACAAACCCACAGAATCCGAATTTACGGCCTCTATCATTCGACTTCGTAACGCCCAGTGTGATGTTGTGTTTATGGGTACGATCCACAGAGATACCATTTTGATTCTGGAAGCCGCGAGGAAAATGAAATTTGACGTCGTTTTCGTCGGCAACAATGCGGCCTACGGGCAGGTCATTGCCGAGCAGGAAAGCGGTTCCGGTGAGGGTTATCACGCCTTTGTACATATGGCGAAGCTTTACAAGGAAGATGGTCTATCGGATATAGTTAAACGCTGGTGGGATCGCTACGAGGCACGCTTCAACGTCGAGCCTGGCATCCCCGCCATGGAAGGATACCGGGCAGCGGATCTTGTTGTCACCGCGCTCGAGAATGCAGGCCCTGACCTCGACAAGGCCGGTTTCCTGGCTGCGACCGAAGCGATCGAGAACTACCAGGATATCTTTGGATATCAAATCCAGTTCGGCCCCGGAGATCACAAAGGCGTGAGCGAATCCCTGCTATCCGTGGTTGAAGACGGCAAGTGGAAGACGTTGGCAACCGCCATCACCTACTAGTCGAGCGCTGACCCATCAGCATTTTTCACCGCGCAATTGGCAACCTGGTTATTCCGGCCACCTTCCTGATCGCGGTATCCGTGATCGCCTTAAATCTTCAGCGACTACCCCCTGCTCCCGACACACTATGGTTAATTGGCCCCAGTGTCGCGCTCGCAATCTCAGGTACCCTGGCGTTAGCCTACAACCGATCCAGGGTTTTCTTTTCCTGCATCACCCTCGCTTTTTGTCTCTGGCTACGCGGCCAACAAATGGCCTCTGACTTCGAGGAATTTATCATCATGGGGTGCGTGCCACTCAATTTTCTGCTGATTTGTTTTTTCCGGGAACGCGGTGTATTTACTAACCAGGGATTAACACGACTGTTTTTCATTACCGTGGCGATCGCACTCACTATCTACCTGATCAAGCAACAGTGGATCCTGCCAGGTCTGCTGACCGACCCCCTGGGTGAGCCGGCCTCGCTTGTCCTTCAGCACTCGCCCTTTCACCAGGTGACCAGCCTGCTCTTGGGTATTTCCATTCTGGGCTGCATTATCCTGATGGGCTTCGATAACACTCCTATCACCCAGGGACTCACCACTGCACTCGGTGGACTGATTCTGGGTTATATTTTAGCGGTCGAACGTGGTTGGGAAATTTTTCTGATGGCCGGCAGCCTGTATATGGGTGCCAACATCATTCGCGATTCGTACAACATGGCCTATCGAGATGAATTGACCGGCCTGCCCCACCGCCGCGCCCTTAATGAGCTGTTTGATTCCCTTGGCAGCACCTACAGCCTGGCGATGCTGGACGTCGATCACTTCAAAAAATTCAATGACGCCCACGGACACAATATTGGTGACCAGGTGCTGCAAATGGTAGCGTCGCGCATCACGCAGGTGGGAGGCGGCGGTAAGGCATTCCGCTATGGCGGAGAAGAATTCTCCGTGGTCTTTGCACGAATGGATAAAGAAGACGCTTTTTACCACCTTGATGAGGTCCGAAAATCCATCGAGAACTACGAAATGGTTATACGAAAGGAACCGCGCGAGAACGAAGCAGCGGAGCCAAACGGCAAGAAGCTGCGGGAAAAAGGCTCCTTCAGGCGTGCCAGCGAAAAGGTCTCGGTGACTATTTCTATCGGCGTCGCCGATCGTACAGCGAGCGGGCAAACACCCTTTGATGTTCTTAAAGCGTCGGATGAAGCTTTGTACGCCGCAAAGAAAGCCGGTCGAAACAAGGTTAGTATGAGCAGTTAGGCATCAGCATCAACAACAAATACAAGGAAGCGCCATGACCAAACCCGATGGAATCAATTTACTGACCGATACCGCTTCGCTGATCGCAATTAACGGTGAACCCTCTACTAACACCACCGTAAAAAAAATCACGCAACTGGAGCGGCACAGTAAAAACTTCATTGCCAGAAGTCCATTCTGCCTGCTTGCCACCTCTTCCAGCGAAGGCTGCGATGCGTCTCCACGTGGCGATGCGCCAGGCTTTGTGTACTGCCTTGATGACACTACCCTGTTAATTCCAGAAAGGCCTGGAAACAGGATTGCTGACAGCATGAGGAACATTATTAACCATTCCGAAATGGGGCTGCTGTTCCTGATCCCCGGCCGGGATGACACCTTGCGAGTAAATGGCCGCGGATACCTTACGGATCACCCGCCCTACCTTGAACTACTTGCGGCCCAGGCAAAGACACCTAAACTCGCCATCGTACTTGATGTCACCGAGCTCTATTTCCACTGTGCCAAAGCCTTTATTCGGTCTGGCTTATGGGACATCAACAGGCATATGCCAGCGGACGAACTTCCAACCCTTGGTACAATGATTCTGGAACAGGTAACACGGAGAACCACCTTCAAAAGAGCTACAGGACAATATTGACAAGGCTTTAGAAGAGGATTCCAGGGAGAATCTGTACTAGAACACTCATAGCCCAGGCCCTTTCGTTACACCAGTTGCCCCCTTTAGGCCAAAGTTGTAATATTACAGTATTAATAATTTCACCCAATCTACTGTAATATTATGAGACCCGGCAACTTCATCCTGGACCTGCTTCGCACGTACGGCCAAAAGGGCACCAGCGCGCAAAATCTGATGTCCAGTTCCAGGATGTTCAACTTCAGTGAAAACCTGATTCGAGTCACCCTTTCTCGCCTGGTTGCACGTGGCCTTATAGAAAATTTCGAACGAGGCCATTATCGACTCGCTGAACTTTCTGACCCTATTACTGAATTCATTGAGGAATGGCGTCTCGGGGAGTCCAGGCGAAGACCATGGAAAGAAGGATCATTTCTAATGGTGCAGTCAGCGCACCCAACAGACAAAGAAAAATGGCTTCTGGCTTCAACTGGTTTCAGACAGCTTCGAGCCGAACTCTGGCTGAGGCCTGACAATCTGCGCAGAACCGGTACCTTGCTGACCAGCTGGCTAAATGAGCTAGGCCTGTCTGACGAGCCCATCGTTGGCGAACGGCTGATGCTTCAGAAGAAGGATTACCGTTCGCTCGTCGATGACTACCGTATCAACAAACTCGACCAACTATACCTGGACTTTGTTTCCAGACTTGAAAGCAGTACCGATAACCTGCAGAAGAAACCCACGGACCTCGCAATGATCGAAAGTTTCACACTGGGCGGCAAAGCACTTCACCTGCTGGCAAAGGACCCTTACCTGCCGGCCGAACTCCAGGATCCCCGGAATCGAGAGCGCTTATGGCAGACAATGCTGCGATACGATGAACTGGGCCGCAGCATCTGGTCACCCACGCAGGGCAGCATGCCTACATCAATCACAAGCTTTGGATAAAGGACAACATGACAACGAACATTCGAGAGCTACTCACCGCCGAGGAACTAGCAAGGGTAACGAGAAAAGATGACCTGATAGCGGCGTGCATCGTGCTGTTCGACTGGGCCATGGTCATCGGGCTTTTCGTCCTGGCTGCAGCATTTCCCAATCCAGTGACAATGCTATTTACCGTGCTTCTCCTCGGTGGGCGGCAAATGGCCTTCGGTGTGCTCGTTCATGAAACCGGGCATAAATCATTTTTCACTTCACAGAGCGCTAACGACTTCGTTGCAACCTGGCTTTCCGGCTACTGGGTTTTTTCCGACAAAGACTCCTATATGAAGGGGCACCTGATGCATCACAAGGATTGTGGAACGGTTGATGATCCGGACCTGAAAAATTTTGACGCCTACCCTGTCTCTAGCACCAGTTTCAAACGAAAAGTATTAAGAGATATCACCGGAAAGATTGGCTGGCGACGGATCGTATCGATTGGTCGATCACTGTACCGTTTCAATGAGTTGAAACCTGGTGTAAAAAAAATGTTGGCTGGCGGCGTCATCTGTAACCTTGCACTTTTGCTGGCGCTGTCCGTCGCCGGATTCGCGGAGTTGTACGCACTGTGGGTGATCGCGTTTATGACCAGCCACATGTTGATCACCCGTATTCGGCAAATCGCAGAACATGCCGCGGTGCCAGATCATTTTGATCCTGATATTCGGCTGAACACCAGAACCATATACATCAGTTGGTTAGAAGCTTTGCTGGTGGCGCCTCACGGCCTGAACTTCCATCTTGAACATCACCTGATAGCCTCTGTACCGATCTACAGGCTTCGGGAGTTACATCAAATATTGCTGGATAAGGGCTACTACGAAGGGATTGAGTTCCCTAAAGGATATCTGGGTCTGTTACGACGGGTCACCTACGCAACGTAGGAGGCGAGCTCTATGTCTGGTCTGTTTCACAGGAGTGTTACGGGGCAGGTGAATCGGGCGAATCACTCTGCTCTGAGTTGATCCGCTCGAAGATTTCTTCACGGTGTACCGCGACTTCCTTCGGCGCATCTACGCCTATCCTGACCTGATTACCTTTCACGCCCAATACCGTGACCGATATGTCATTGCCTATCATTAACGTCTCACCGACTCGTCGGGTCAATATAAGCATGATATTGCTCCTTTGGTAATGCCTGCACTTCCGCAGCGGCGGAAGCACTCCGGGTGATTCAGGTCAGTTAACCTCTTCTGACAACTCAAAAGCAGAATGTAGCGCTCTTGCCGCCAGCTCCAAATACTTCTCTGCAAGGACAACTGAGATTTTAATTTCAGAAGTCGAAATCATCTGGATATTAATCGATTCGTCAGCCAACACTTTAAACATCCTGCTGGCCACACCGGCATGGGAACGCATTCCAACACCAACCAAAGACAACTTAGCGATTTTATTGTCGCCCGACACCTCTCTAGCATCAATGTTTTTTGCAATATTTTCCAGAATCTGTTTCGCCTGGTCGTAGTCATCTCGCCGAACGGTAAAAGTGAAGTCTGTGCTCATGTCCGCAGCCACGTTCTGAACTATCATGTCTACTTCAATATTCGCGTCGCTGATTGGGCCCAGAATAGCCGAAGCAATACCGGGCACATCTTTGACACCCAATATCGTTAACTTTGCCTCGTCACGGGTAAACGCTATCCCTGAAATGATTGGTTGCTCCATTGAATCGTCCTCTTTCGTGATCAACGTGCCAGGTTTTTCTTCAAAGCTAGACAACACTCGAAGGGGCACCTGGTACTTACTGGCAAACTCTACCGCCCTGGTATGCAGAACCCTGCTACCTAAGCTGGCCAACTCCAACATTTCCTCGAACGTCATCTGCTTAAGACAACGGGCACCTTCAACAACTCTCGGGTCAGTCGTAAAGACGCCTTCCACATCTGTATATATCTGGCACTCATCAGCCTTCAGCACTGCCGCGAGAGCAACGGCCGTTGTATCCGAGCCGCCACGCCCCAAGGTTGTTACGTGGCCCTTTTGATCGATACCCTGGAATCCCGCTACTACCGGAACGATGCCATCTGAGATCTTCGCCTGGAGCACTGTTTCGTCAATTTCCAGGATCCTCGCTTTGCTGTGCTCGCTGTCTGTCAGGATACTGGCCTGCCAGCCTAAAACTGATTCTGCTTTAACCCCATGTTTCAGCAAGGTCATCGCCAACAGGGCTATGGTTGCCTGCTCACCGGTGGACAGCAAAACATCCAGTTCCCGTCGAGCATCCAACCCATCGTAATTGACCTCATTCGCCAACGACACAAGACGGTCGGTTTCATCACCCATTGCTGAAACGACGACCACCACATCATGTCCAGCATTCCTTGAACGAATAATGCGCGCAGCAATATTTTCGATTCGCTCAACCGATGCAACGGAGGTTCCACCAAATTTTTGGACAAACAACGACATGCTGCCTTAACCGGTTTTGAAAGGGCGCCTATTTAATAGAAATTTGACGAAAAAAACTACAGAAGATTTCGGGCAAATTGCTCAACACTCGCCAAAGCCGCTGGTAGTGAGTCCGGATCAGAGCCACCAGCACGCGCCATATCAGGGCGCCCGCCACCCTTACCACCTACCTGTGAGGCTATGTGGTTCACCAGGTCTCCGGCGTGAAATCGATCTGTCAGGTCCTTGGTTACCCCGACAATCAGGCCTACTTTCCCCTCACTGACCGTGCCAAGAACAATGATTCCACTGCCGATCTTGTTTTTTAGCTGGTCAAGCACATCCGGCAATGATTTTGGGTCCGCACCATCCAACTGACTGACGACAAGCTTCACTCCCCCCAGATCAATGGCAGATTCAGCAATATCTGGACCTACACCGCCGGTCGCCAGCTTTCGGTTGAGATCCGTAATCGTTTTCTCCAGCTTCTTATTCTGGTCAATCAACGCACGCAACTTATCCGCCAGATTGTGGTTGTCAGCTCGAACCAGACTGCCTGCTTGCGATAGTAGGTCTTCATTGCTTTCAACCTGCGTCAGCGCGGCCAAACCGGTGATTGCTTCAATTCTTCTAACCCCGGAGGCTACTCCCTGCTCTGATACAATCCTGAAAATACCAATGTCCCCGGTACGGGCGGCATGAGTTCCACCGCAAAGTTCCACTGAGAACCCATCACCCATTGTCAGTACGCGAACCTCTGCGCTGTATTTTTCGTCAAATAGTGCCATGGCACCCTTGTTACGCGCCGATTCCAGGTCCATTACTTCCGTTTCAATAGCACTGTTAGCTCGAATTTCGGTATTAACCAGTCGTTCTATTTCTCGCAACTGTTCTCTGGATACTGGTTCAAAATGGGAAAAATCGAACCGGAGGCGCTCTGCATTGACCAGCGAGCCGCGTTGGTTCACATGTTCACCAAGAATCTTACGTAGGGCTGCATGCATTAAATGTGTCGCAGAGTGATTTAAACGCGTCGCATCTCTTAGCGGTCGATTGACAACCGATTGAACTTTGTCCCCTACAGCCAAGCTCCCGTTAACCGGCTTTCCTTGATGTAGAAAAGCATCACCGCTTTTGACCGTGTCGGTGACGTTCAACACCACGCCATCTGCAATCAGTTGCCCGGTATCCCCAGCTTGCCCACCCGATTCTGCATAGAAAGGTGTTCTATCAAGAACAACCAGGGCTTGCTGGTCTGCGTCAGCCTGATCAACCTGAGCGCCATCAACAATGATGCCTATGACCGTTGACTCATCTTCCAGCGAATCGTATCCAACGAACTCGGTAACATCGCTGAGCTGCAAATCACCGGTATCAGCAGAGCCAAACTGGCTCGCCGCACGCGCCCTTTCCCGCTGGATTTCCATTTCACGATCAAAGCCAGCCATATCCAGAGTCAGGTTCCGCTCTCTGGCAATATCAGCCGTCAAGTCGGTTGGGAATCCATAGGTGTCATAGAGCTTGAACACCACTTCACCCGGAATTTCCTTTCCATCAAGCTGCGAAATCGCGTCAGTAAGAATCCGCATACCCTGATCGAGGGTCAGCTCAAACTGTTGCTCTTCTTTAAGGAGCACTTTTTCTACCTGGCTGCGGGTTTGTGCAATCAAGGGGTAGGCATCACCCATCTGGGTAACGACTTCCCCGACGAGTTGGTGAAAGAACGGGCCACTGGATTGGAGCTTGTGGCCGTGCCTGAGCGCCCGGCGAATAATCCTGCGGATAACATAGCCCCTTCCCTCGTTAGAGGGTACGACCCCATCAGCGATCAGGAACACTGCAGCTCGAATGTGATCTGCAATGACTTTTAACGAAGGGTTATCCAGGTCAGTGGCTTGGAGAAGCCCAGCGGCTTTTTTAATCAGCGCCTGGAACAGATCAATTTCATAGTTGTTATGTACACCCTGCAATACCGCTGCCAGTCGTTCCAGTCCCATGCCGGTATCGACACACTGTTTAGGCAAGGGCGTTAAGGTGCCATCTGCGGACCTGTCATACTGCGTAAACACCAGGTTCCAGATCTCGATGTACCTGTCCAGTTCACCATCTTTCGATCCCGGCGGGCCACCAGGCACTTCCGGCCCGTGGTCGTAGAATATTTCTGAAGAAGGACCGCAAGGTCCGGTATCGCCCATAGTCCAGAAGTTATCATCGTCGCCGAGCCGAGTAATGCGCTGAGGATCAAAACCAACTTTCTCTATCCAGATTTGCTCTGCCTCATCGTCACTATCGTGAACGGTGACCCAAAGCTTGTCCGCGGGCAACCCAACAACTTCCGTCAGGAACTCCCACGCAAAGACAATGGCGTCTTCCTTAAAATAGTCGCCAAAACTAAAGTTACCCAACATTTCAAAAAACGTATGGTGCCGCGCTGTATAACCGACGTTATCCAGGTCGTTGTGTTTACCACCCGCCCTTACGCAACGCTGGCAACTTGCCGCCCTGGTATAGCCACGGTCTTCACGGAAGGCGAAAGAGTCCTTGAATTGAACCATGCCTGCATTGGTAAACAGCAGGGTTAGATCATTGCCAGGCACCAGGGACGACGACTCAACGATCGTATGACCTTTACCTTCGAAGTAACTCAAAAATGCGCTGCGGAGCTCGCGGCTATCCATATCTAATAAACCATTTCATGTCTAACAAATAAAAACCCAGCGAACCAATATTCAGCAACGAGCTCGACAGACAAAAAAACAAAAAGGTAAGATACAGAAATTAAGCCAAGGGAGCCATAGAAAGCGTCATCTTGGTTCACGCCGGCCACAGTGATAGCCATTAACAGCTCGTGTTAGAGCCTAATATAAACTGGAGATATGGTCGTAAGAAAAGCCGCGCTGCTGCATAAATCGTGATATTCGCGCCCTGGCTTTTATATCCAGCGTTTCCATATCAAGAGTTTCCATATCAAGAGTTTTAATATCTGCCACCTTGCCAAGCTCATCTCCGAACTTCTTGACGGCAACTGACCGAGCCAGTGCCGCGAAATCAACGCCGCATTCTTCAAAAGCGATTGATATGATTTCATCGCCAACCTGCTTGGCACGCAGCTCCACTTTAATCTTGACGGGGCCCTGCCCCCTATTAGTTCTTGCGCGTATAAATGCTTCAGCGAGCCTGCGGTCACTCTGCAAGCCCTCTTCGGTCAGCTTGCCGATTTCCTGTTCAAAGAGCTCGGGATTATCACCAAGACGCCGGGTTAGTTTAAGTAAAAGCTCATAGCGAGAATGTTCTCTGCGCGCCAACAAATCCATTGCGGCGCGGCGAACATCTGAGGGCTTAATGTCTGTCATTTTCCTTCATTAGAACTGCCCGATTAGTACTGCCTAATTAGTACTGCAGCGTTAAGGCTACCGCCGTCAACGCCGGTTTGCTTTAAACTCATGTTGTTATCGCTCTCAGGCACCCGAAATAGGCGTGACATTATCCATGTCTTCATCTTCCGAGCCTTCGTCGTGATCAAGCAACTTCGCCCTAATCTGTTGCTCGATGTCTACAGCGATGTGTGAATTCTCTGTGATATATTCACAGGCATTCTTCTTGCCCTGGCCAATACGTTCACCCTTGTAGCTATACCAGGCACCGGCTTTATCTACCAGGTTAAGCTGGACACCCAGGTCGATCACTTCACCCATATGATAGATACCCTTGCCGTACATAATCTGGAATTCGGTTTGCTTAAAGGGAGGCGCAACCTTGTTCTTGATTACCTTGACGCGAGTTTCGTTACCGATAACCTCATCGCCTTCTTTGACAGCCCCAATGCGGCGTATGTCCAGCCGAACAGAGGAATAAAACTTCAGCGCGTTACCGCCAGAGGTAGTCTCAGGGCTACCAAACATCACGCCAATTTTCATTCGGATCTGATTGATAAAGATAACCAGGGTATTTGAATTTTTGATGTTGCCCGCCATCTTACGCAGCGCCTGACTCATTAGCCGGGCCTGCAGTCCAACATGGTGGTCACCCATATCGCCCTCGATTTCTGCTTTCGGGGTCAATGCAGCGACTGAATCCACAATCACCACGTCAACAGCGCCAGATCTGACCACCATGTCGCAAATTTCAAGCGCCTGCTCACCCGTGTCAGGCTGGGAAACCAGCAGGTCATCAATATTTACGCCAAGATTCTGCGCATACAGTGGATCCAGAGCATGCTCTGCATCGATGAAGGCACAGGTTCCGCCTGCTTTTTGGGCCTCCGCAATGACCTGTAGGGTCAGGGTTGTCTTGCCCGAAGACTCCGGGCCATAGATCTCAACAATACGCCCACGAGGCAATCCACCTATCCCCAGCGCAATATCCAGGCCCAGAGAACCGGTCGATATTGCCGGAATTTTCTCCAGAGGAGAATCACCAAGCCGCATTATGGCGCCCTTGCCAAACTGCTTCTCGATCTGGGAAAGCGCTGCTGTTAGCGCCTTATCTTTTTGAGAGTCTTTTTGAGAGTCTTTTTGCGAACCGCTATTTTCAACGTCGGACATTGTTTTTCCTCTTTGTCTTTAACTGGTTATATATACAGTATTATCCATATAATCATTTAAACGCCAAATGCTTTTTTCAACTTGTTTCGTTTCGCCCAGATTCCCGTCGAATCGACGGTTTAATCTCACAGGCGCTCGCGTTGACCACCCTGCCTAGCAGCACCACATCCTCACCGAGCTTGCTGCCAGACCCGATCGGGCAAGTAGATAGTCTCAGGCGGGGTTGGTTGGGGATGTAGGAAAAGGATGAAAGCCATATAGGCTTTCATCTGGTCGAGCCAAATGCGGCGGGCTACACGTGCCCTCAAGCGGAGGTTGGAAAATGAGTACACCAAACCGAATCGACACAAAACAACATTGATGATTTCAGGTGGTAAGGAGAGCTGGCAGCTATCTCACAGCTCATCTGCACAACCAACAGTGATCGTAAACAGGATGCATTCATTGAAGATCTTCAAAATTTTACTGACAACTGATTTGATCAGTCCTCTGACCCTTGCCCATAGCATTGACGGAAGGTACCTTGTAGGAAACACATCAGCGGGTACTCCATGACTTTTGCTATTCCTGAAGCCGACGCCAGCCTTGAGATTTGTTGGGATAACATTGGCGTGCCGCATATTTTCGCTAATTCGATTCCAGATGCCTTTAGAGGCATGGGCTATGCCTGCGCGAGCGAACGCCTATGGCAATTGCACTTGAGTAACCTATACGCCACTGGCACGGCAGCCAGCGTCATGGGCGAGAAACATATACCTCAGGATCTGATGCACAAGGCGTTTAATGTTACAGCGAGAGAAGTGCCAGACTCCCCGGGTGACTATATTGTTGACGCCTACCTTCAGGGCGTTAACGCCTACGTTGATTCGCTTGATGAGGTGCCACCAGAATTCCTGAAGGCCGGCACGGAGCCCAGACACTGCACACGCCATGATGTTGCCTCACGTTATCGCTTCACAGGCTGGTTTCAACATAAGACCTGGCTAGAGAAAATTTACCTTGGAAAACTTATGGCAGAACATGGCGTGGACTATTTTCGCCATCATGTGCTTAGATTTTCTAACGAAGATGCTATGTGCGTCGAGGCCCTTCGAGACGCATTGCTTGGTATCGACATGAACGTCGCAAAATTACTTTTCCCTCATGAGACGAGGCTGAGCGGCAGCAATAATTGGGCAATCAATGGTGATTTATCGGCGTCTGGGTTTCCGATGTTAGCAACCGATCCACATCAACCCCATAGTATTCCGAACACGTTCTTCTATTCGCATTTGAGTGCGCCGAATTGGGATGCCTTTGGCGCCAGTTTCCCCGGCGTGCCTTACTTTATGATGGGACACAATCGAGACGTGTCCTGGGGGCTAACCACAGGTTTCGTCGATACTTATGATGTCTTTGTCGAGAGTGAGGCGCCTGGCAACACTCAAAGTTACACCGTCGATGTCGCTAACCAACCTTCACGCAGCTTCACGGTGAGTGAATCCCCCCACGGCCCTATTCTTGAGTCACTGACAGACGCGCTGGGCTTCACGGATCTGCGGGGAGCAGGAAGTATCACCGCGCTTGATTGGGCCATGAGAGATCAACCCACTTCCGCGGGTGTTCTGGCGCTGATGCCATTAGCCAAGAATTCACAGCAACTGGGCGATGCATTGTTTGAGAACGATATCTGCCCGTTGGTCAACAACATTATCTGCGCCGATAGACACAATGATATGCATCGCTATATAGCCACGACGCTGCGACACCGATCAGGCAGTGGTGCAAATCATGCGGAACAAGGTGTGACAGGCGTTGTGCCTTTGCCCGGCAACAACTCCGACTACGATTTTCGATTAAGTACCGCAGCTGAATTGCTCGTTGAATCGAACCCGTTAGAGAAGTACACCTTAACTGCCAACAACGACACTATGGGTGATTCGGGTAGCTATCCGATTCATAATTTTCCTACCCACGATGCCAGGGCAAAACGGATTGATGAATTACTGCAAAAGCGGGGATCCAATTTCACGACAGCATACTTCGCAGATATGCAGTTGGACTTGCTGGATGTTAGAGCCAGAGAGCTAGTACCGAACATATTGCAGTCGCTAAAATCCCAACCCCAACATGAAAGATTAGAAACGGCGATCAAACTCCTGTCTGATTGGGACTATGTGGCGACCACAGACTCAAAGGCTGCTTGCATTTTCTACCCCCTGTTGGAAAAACGTTCGCACATTCAATTTATGGAAACCGCCCTAGGTAAGAGCCCTTTGATCACCACAATGTCGAGTATTGCACCTGCACTCAATCGTTTCGATATCAGCCATTTCATGGCAGAGGGATCGCCCTGGCGTGCCCACAGAGACACGCTTGATAAGATCATCGCCGACAATGTGATAGATATCGTTGACTATCTGACAACCAATTACGCTGATGATTGGTCGTGGGGCAAGATACACCAAATTCACTTCGGGCATTCACTACGTAAGCACAAACCATGGCAGGCTATGCAGGTGGGTCCTGATCCTATTGGCGGCAGCGCTACCACGCTGCGCATGGCACAACATAATCCTCCGGTTAAAGGCAGTATTGAACAGGAGGTTTATCATGGCCCCGCATTTCGTTGGATTGTCGACATGGCAGACCCACTTCGGTTTAAGTTTGTCATTGCCGGCGGGAACGGCGGGAGGCCTGATAGCGAGTATGTTTCAGATCACTATACGGCCTGGCTAAAAGGCGATTACTTCGATATGTCGCTGGTAAGGGAAGAAATGAACATCGTCCGGCAGGATAAAGCTTCAACAACAGGGGCGGTGTAATTACCCGATGGAATTACCCGGTGTAATTACCCGAAGTAAAGTACCGGCGTAAACGCACCAACTTCCCAATCTGACATTGACCATCCTCTGGCGGAAAACTAACTCCCCCAACATTTATTCTAAGCGGGCCTTTTGAAGCTATTTTTGTATTCTTGGAAAAACACGCTTTATACTTCCGATTCTCCAATCGACTTGCGCAGTTGGTGGAGCTGGGAATCAGTCGATTTATCCTGTCTGCCGGCCCCGACACTCTTAATGCTAAGGGGCACCAGAACCATGACAAAGACGATGAGCAGAACAACAACAATAGCGCTCTCAATGATCATTTTGGGTTCATGGCTAGCAAGCTTGATTCAAACAGACAATGGTCAGATCGACGTTAGCGACATTCGATTCGTCGGTAGTGCAGGCCAAACAATGAGCGCCTTACTCTACAGACCTCAACACGCGACCATAGACAGCCCACAACCGGCCGTACTTGCTGTCCACGGTTATATCAATTCCCGCGAAACGCAATCCGGCTTTGCCATTGAATTGGCGCGACGCGGCATCGTTGTTCTTGCACTCGATCAGACAGGCCACGGCTACTCCGACGCACCCGCTTTCGCTCATGGCTTTGGCGGCCCTGACGGGTTGACTTATTTACGCAGCCTGCCGTTTGTAGACCCACAACGGGTTGGTCTTGAAGGTCATTCAATGGGCGGCTGGACCGTGTTGATGGCTGCCGCGGCCAACCCAGAAGGCTATGAGAGCATGGTACTGGAAGGCTCATCAACCGGTACTTTTGGCACCAATGAAGGCACACCGGCCTTTCCGCGCAACCTTAAACTTGTCTTTAGTCGCTACGATGAGTTTTCAGGGCTCATGTGGGGAAGTGCTATTGCCGACAATATAGTTGAAACGCAGAAATTAAAAACGCTGTTCGGTAGCGAAACGACCATCGAGATTGGCAAACGCTACGGATCAACCGAAGCCGGCACGGCCCGAGAACTCAGCATGCCGCCTGTCACACATCCCGGCGATCACCTCTCAACCGAGGCAATCGGCAATGCAGTCGGTTGGTTTAATGAAACACTTGCTCCAGATGCCAGCTATTCAAAGTCCAATCATACTTGGTACTGGAAAGAACTAGGCACGCTTATTGCCCTGATCGGCATTTTTCTAATTATCCTACCGATCTGTGATGTCTTGTTAAAAGGAACCTTCTCTAGTGTCGTGATAGTCACACCAACAATTTATGAAGTTACTAAAAGTAGTTGGATCATCATTGCCTTAATCACCGCGGCACTTCCCATACTGACATTCTTCCCCGTTCAGACTCTTGCACCTCTACTGCTGCCGCCCAACCTATTTTGGAGCCAGTCAATTACGACCGGCATCGTTGGTTGGATGATGGTAACCGAGACGATTAGTTTGGTGCTCTTTCTAGTCTGGTTGAAGTTCTTTCAAAGCAACATTCGGTTTGCAAGCCAGTGTGGTCTCGGAAATATTGAAGAACTGTTCAAGTCATTATTATTCGCAAGCTCGGTTGTTCTTTCCCTTCACCTACTCGTTAGCGCGATCGGTTTTTTCTTCACAGTCGACCCTCGATTCTGGGTGGTTGCGCTCAAGCCCATGTCAAAGATGCAGTTCTTTCAATTCCTGGCTTATCTACCCTTCATTCTTAGTTTCTTTGTATTGCTCGGCGTCACACTCCATAGTCAACTCGGAAAACGCGAGGCTTCGACTGCTTCGATGATGCTGATCAACAGCGCTGTCTTAAGCATCGGTTTCATTGTATTGCTCATCGCTCAATATGCCCCATTATTCGCTGGCGGCACCTTACTCATTGCATCACAGCCGCTGCTGACAATTGTCGCATTACAATTCGTGCCTCTAATGATACTCGTTGGTATAGTATCCACGTGGTGTTTCTATCGAACCGGTAGCGTTTATCCCGGTGCGTTTGTGAATGGAATTTTTGTTTGTTGGTACATCACTGCCGGACAGGCAACCCAATCAACTCCCTTTTTTAGTTAATCAAAGCGATGCAGTAATGAACAGAAGTAGGCTCTAGCAGAGATTTAAGCACACCCCAGCGCGGTATCGCTTTAACAGGCTTGATTTGTCTTTCTTGCAGTGATGTCGTTGCTTATCCAAAAACGACTGCATGTTTTAGGTGCGTGGTAATACAGCTTTAGATTACCCATTATGACTATGGTTTTGGAGTCAGCATAGCCTTGAGAAGGTTGGCCATCAGCGGTTAACTTTCATAAGACTGCTGTAAAGTCATCGCATTCGAGATGAGCCAGGCTGAGGTTAAGATAGTCAGTAATACGCCCAATGCATTGGCAGAGGAAAGGTCTAAACATGCACGATTATGATGTCCTGGTAGCCGGTTACGGCCCGACAGGAGCAGTTACAGCCAACCTTTTTGGTGCGAGTGGGCTAAAGGTTTTAGTCGTCGAACCCAGCAGACAAATCTTTGATGTTCCGCGTGCAGTGCACTTTGACGGCGAGGTGATGCGCATTTTTCAGCAGCTTGGGCTTTGCGATAAATTGCTTGAAATAGCCCAGGAAGGTAACAGCCTGGATTTTACCAACGGGCGTAACTGGCAGTTGCTTCATCAGGACCTGCGCGATATACCGCGCCATAATAGCTGGGCAAACAACTTTTTCTTTAATCAGCCACTGCTGGAATCGCATCTGCGTGAAAGCGTTCAGCAGCATCCAAATGTAGAGGTCAGACTCGGCTGGTCTGTTCAGAGTTTTGTGCAAAAAGAAAGCGCCGTCAGCGTTGACCTGAGTGAAGATGATGGGAGAAAAACTACTGTTAGCTGTAGCTACCTGCTTGGTTGTGATGGTGCCAGTAGCATTGTCAGGCAGTGTATGGGGATTGGCCACGAGGATTTGCAGTGCGATGAACCCTGGTTGGTCATTGACCTGAAACTGCCAGAGGGTATTGCGTTCAACAGGAAGGCATTCCAAATCTGCGATCCGAATCGACCGGCCACACTGGTTCCCTGCGAGGGCCAACATATCCGTTGGGAGTTTATGGTGAATGCGGACGATGACCTGGCTGATTTGGAATCAGAGGAATCTGTGCGCGCATTGATGGCACCGCACCTACATCGATTGTCAGCAGAACTAAAACCTGAACACGGCGAACTGTTGCGGGCTAAGGTTTACTCATTTCACGCCTTGCTGGCGGACTCGTTTCAACAGGGGCGAGTGTTTCTGTTGGGTGATGCTGCCCATCAAATGCCGCCGTTTCTGGGCCAAGGCATGTGCGCAGGTATCCGCGATGCCTATAACCTTCACTGGAAGATCTCTGGTGTGCTCAATGGCAGCTATGCAGCGGATATTCTGGCTTCTTATACCAGTGAACGGCGACCACACGTTGCCGAAATCATCAAAACTGCGGTCTCTCATGGCAGCATCATTCAGAATCGCAGCCACGTGTTGTCTTTTTTTCGGGATTGTTTTCTGCTCGTGGGGCGTATCGTACCGCTGCTGGTGCGCTTTCTCAGGTTTGATCTGGCCTGGTGTCTTGGTGATGGCATTCTTGATCGGCACGAAAACCGTTCCGCAGATAACCCGGTCGGACAGACCCTTCCCCAGGCAACACTAGTTGCGCAAGACAAGCATCAATTATCTGATGAAGCCCTGGGGCCGGGCTTCAGCATAGTGGGTATTGGTAATAATCCGGCAGATTACTTCGATGCAAAGAATCTTGATTTGGGTATGCAGCTTCTGCATATTGCCGACGACGGTGATGCGATTGATATCAATGGTTCGTTTCGTTCATGGGCGCAGCAAAATGATGTGGACCTTGCCGTTATTCGCCCGGACAGGCAGGTATTCGGTGTCCTGGGTAGCAAAGCTGATAAACAGGTCGAACTTGCTGCAATGTTATCCCGTTTGCGGCAGAAGCTTGGTGCAAGAACACTTTAATTCAGCGCAACACTTGTGGTTTATTACTGACGTTTAGGAAGGAGCTGTTGATGAATGAGATATCGTTGAGTGAGCCGATTACTCGAGCCAAAGACCTCGCTTACGTTCGCATGCAGGCTCCCGATCTTGCGATTGGAGAGACTTTTATAGAAGACTTTGGCCTGATAGTCAGTGCTCGTACTGCAGATGCGATTTATGCGCGTGGTACTGATTCACCTCATCACGTCTACATCCTGCACCAGGGCGAACCGGCTTGTCGAAGTATTGCCTTTCACATGCAGAGTCTCGATGACCTTAATAAACTTCATCATGAAGCGGGTGCCACGGCGATAGAGGAGCTCGATGAACCTGGGGGAGGCCATGTTGTGCGCCTCACCGACCCCCTTGGGTTTACCGTTGAGGCGATTTTCGGCATGGAAGAACTTGAACCCATTGATGCTGGCAAGGCCTTACCGCTGAACATCGATGGCCAGCGTAATCGAGTCGGGCGTTTCGCTGACGTCAAACGGGGTGCATCGACCGTCAAACGAATCGGCCACCTTGTGCTTGAGTGCAAACAGGTCGAGGCAACTTATCTTTGGTATTGGAAGCATTTTGGAATTTTGCGAACCGACAAAGTAGTGCAGCCATCAGGTGCTGATGGAATGCAATTCGCACGCCTGGATAAGGGCCTTGAATACACCGACCACCACACGATCGCATTTCAGTACTGTATTGACGGTACCGAACGTCTGCAGCATGTTTCCTTCGAGGTTCAGAACTTCGACGACGTTATGATTGGGCACGACCACCTGCTTGAAGCGAAGCGTTATAAGCCTGTTTGGGGTATCGGTCGGCATAGACTCGGTGGCCAGATCTACGATTACTGGAAGGATCCATGGGGTCGTATTCACGAACATTGGGCTGATTCTGATTTATTGAATGTTGAATACCAAGCGACCGTTCAGGAGCTCGATGGTGCTCGGGACTACTGGGGAGCTAATCAACAACCGACGATGGCCTACGCGATTCAGAATTGGTCTTTTACAACGGTGTTCAATTTGCTGCGTATCGTCGCTGGTGCTGTGAAAGCAAAGCTGACGAAAGGATAAGTAGGCTGCAGGTTATGTCAGTCCGGGGTAGCTCCCGCCATCGAGTTGAACATTCTGTCCGGATATAAAACCGGCCTGAGCACTGCATAAATATGCACAGGCATCATTGAATTCTTCGGGTGTACCGAGTCGTCCGGCAGCAATCGAGGCGTTTTAAAGTCTTCAGGACGAGCACAACCTTCTTCACGCGACCTTGTATCCACTCAACCAACTACGATCAGGTCCAACTAAGGTTAGGTCCAACTACGATTAGGACCAACTACGAGTTAGGTCCAACACGAGCAAGGTCCAACTACGAGTATGATCCACGGGCAATTGATCCACCTCGAAGCAGGCGGCCTGGCATAACGCCGGTTGATTCGCCATTTTCGTAGGTCACTTCACCGGCTTTGATGGTCGCCAGATAACCATTGGCTTTCTGGATCAGGCGTTTGCCATTGCTTGGCAGGTCATAAACCATTTCTGGTGGTTCCAATGACAGGGCATCGAAGTCGATTAGATTGAAATCACCCTGGTAGCCTGGTGCGATTACACCTCGATCGTGCAATCCGTAGGTACAGGCGCTGTTCTGGGTCATTTTGTGAACGATAAACTCTAGTGGCATCGGCTCGGCAACTGTTCGGTCACGGGCCGAATAACACAGCATATAAGTCGGGACACTGGCGTCGCACAACACACCACAATGGGCGCCACCGTCAGACAACCCAAAGACGCTGTTTTCGCGTTTTATGTTATTGAAATAAGGTTCCAGTGAACCCTGGTAGCCCCCAAAGAAAAATATGATTTGTCGCTTTTCTGCCAGGGTATCCATCAACACATCAAGATGATGTTTGTTTGAGGCATCGGCAATGCCCTGGATGCTGTCATTGATCCCGGGCTCGTAAGAAAGCGCATCATCCAGCGGGTACATTTCTCCGTAACTTGTGGTAAACCGCTTCGCGTCTGGATTGCGATGGTGTTTTGGGGTTTCGGTTTTGATCTTTTCACGGAACTCGGGATCGCGCAGGTGTGCAATCTGTTCTTCCAGTGGCAGGCCACGGATGGCTTTATAACTGGGGAAGATGGCCAGCGGATTAATGGTTCCTTCCAGGCTCATTAAAATCGACGCTGGTCGAGCGCCACATTGTGGGCGCAGGCTTAAACCGTCCTTATTCATGGTGTCCGCAAGGTTCCAGATTTTCTCACGTGAACCCGGTGCTGTGAGTGTAGTAATCGTGCGACCGGTATCGCGCATAATTTGTTCAATCCAGGCCAGTTCATCGTCGTCTTCAAGGTAGTCACTAATAATTTCAATGGTGCCGTGATCCAGACCTTTGAAGGCGCTGCCGATACCTAACATTTCTTTCGCTGCAGCGTTGGTGCCGGGGATAAGATTGCCTTGTTTGTCCAGGTGCCCATAGAAGCGTGAAGTCGAAAAACCCAGAGCACCTGCTTGCAAGGCTTCCCTCACTAACTGGGACATACGATTAATGTCTGCGTCGGTGGAATCGTCATAACAGCGGTCACCCATCACATAACGGCGGATTGCCACATGAGGTACTTGCGACCCTACATCCATGACATAAGGAGTGTCGATCGTATCCAGATATTCCGAATAACTTTCCCATCCCCAGGGAATGCCTTCGTTCAGTGCCGAGCCGGGAATATCCTCAACGCTCTCCATAAGTTCAATCAAGCGGTTTTCATCACCAGCTTTTACTGGCGCAAAGCCAACCCCGCAATTACCCATCACAGCGGTTGTCACGCCATGCCAACAGCTTGGTGTCAGTTGTTTGTCCCAGCATACCTGGCCATCGTAGTGAGTATGGATATCCACGAAACCTGGCGTCAGAAGCTGACCACCAGCATCGATTTGCCGGGTTGCTTTGCTGAGGCTCTTGGATAGATCTGTGAGTTCGACAATTTTGCCATCTTTAACGCCGACAGATCCGTCGAATGCCGGTTTGCCAGTACCATCGACGATATTGGCGTTCGTGATTGCGAGATCGAGCATAGGTCACTCTTGAATAGGTTTGATTGGCTAAGACTACAGGAAAAATAGGGTTAGCGTCGGCTGGCACTTCCTTAACAAACAAGAGCCCCCGTTTAGGGCCTTGAGGGGGATATTCTTAAGGCGACCATCGCAAACCGAAGGGACAAGATCCAAGCCATTGTTTAGCAATAA
Organism: uncultured Pseudomonadales bacterium; assembly: GCA_937775265.1. Lineage (GTDB taxonomy): Bacteria > Pseudomonadota > Gammaproteobacteria > Pseudomonadales > Azotimanducaceae > UBA9659. The sequence goes on along the minus strand of CALKBV010000015.1, from coordinate 65,699 downwards.
GTGCGATGGCGGTAACACTTCAATATTTTCAGGCCGATGTACTCAAAAAATAACCGGACAAAGCACCGGATATGGGTGCCAGCCCAAGGTTGGAGAAGATAATCAAACTAAGGATTCACCCCAACGTTTATTCTAAGCATGCCTTATGAAGCTACTTTTATATTCTTGGAAAAACACGCTTTATAATTCTTATTCTCTACTCCTCAAGTGGGTGATTAAGTGATTAGAGTTTTGATAATTGATCAGCCAAAGCTCTTACTAAATTTTGGCTTCTGGCAGCGCCTATTGCACCTTCTTCCATCATACAAGGGGAGTAACCCAAAGAGACCTTCTTTTTGGTGTCAGCAATCGACATTGATCCACCCCAACCAGCCCAAAAACAAGCTCCTTCCTCTAAATAACCAAACCAACTAATATTATTGATTGGAAGTCCAAACCCTATTCCCCACCTCACAGGTTCAACGAGCACTAAGTCATTTCCCCTTATCTGCTCCTGGAGAGCGTATTTGATAATGTCTTCTGAAAATATTCTTTTACCTTTGTACTTACCTCCATTGGCCATTAAAGCCATTGATTCGGCAATAGATCGTCCATTTCCATGACCTCCTGCTGCAGGTACCTCTGCTCTTCGCCATTCTGGTGTTAAGGCGTCAGGAGCAGTCATGATTCCATTGGACATTACTCGGGAAATTATTGAACCTTCTTCCATTTCAAAGAGTTGATCAGGACTTGTCTCAACAGGTTGATGAATTTCAGCTACTCTCGAATGATGCTCATCAGCTAATCCGATATGGAAATCAATATTTAAAGGTTCGGCTATTTCTTCTCTAAAAAAATTACCAACGCTTCTTCCAGATATCCGTTTAATAATTTCACCCATTAAATTACCTACGGATAAAGCGTGGTAACCCACGGCAGTTCCTGGTTCCCACCAAAGCTTTTGAGTTTCAAATAGAGCGGCTATTTTGTCTGGATCATGGATATCAGTAACGGATACGGGTTCATCCCATCCAGGCAAACCGGCTGAATGGCTCATAATATGGCTTACAAGAACGTCTTCCTTACCATTTTGAGAAAATTCAGGCCAATATTTTGAGACTGGTGCGAAGAAATCTAATTGACCTCTATCTGCCAAAACAAAAGCACATAAAGAAGTTGCGTTTTTGGTACTAGAAAAAACATTTACTATGGTGTCTTCTTCCCAAGGAAGCGTTTGAGCTTTGTCTCTTGATCCAGCCCAAATATCAACTACTAGTTCTCCTTCACAAGTTACAGCTAAAGAAGAGCCAATATCTAATCCCAGTTCATATTGTTTTTCGAAAGAGTCTACTATTGGTTTAAACGTTTCATCGAAAGCTCCGTTTATCTCCATTCAATCCTCCAGATTTTTTGTCTTTGGTAACTTACCATAAGCACGAGCGTCTCGAAGCTTATGTCTCGGCCAGTTCGGTATACCGTTTAATCATTTTTCGCTGTTCCAGTAGTTGCGAACGTAACATTACCCTCGCTGTTATCAGCCCTTAACGGATGAATCTCTTGGTATTCTGGTGAGTCATACCAGCCTTGTAGCGCTTCCATATCCGGGAATTTCAATACTACTGACAGATGCTCAGAATCGCCCTCAACGGCAACTGAGTTCATATCGACAAGGACGTACTCCCCGCCGTGGTCGCGTATCGTCTGAGTTACAAGGTCTCGATACTTTTCGAATTCTTCTGCATTAGTGACTTTAAAGTTTCCTATAAGATAAGCAGCCATGTAGCCTCCTTTTTATTTACCTTTTTATTTACCACCTTAAACCTTACAGACTAACTCGCCCTTTCGTCATAAAATTTTGCAAGAAAATGATAGGCAAAGGTGTCTAAGGTTGCCGATAACCTCTTCCAGCATAATCAAAATCGTGAAGTTCACGATTTTCTGGCGCATTTAGATAGTAGTTACAGTGATAAGAACGAATCTCACTTATACGCTCGCCTTCAAAGACATACCATTCTGCCCCGCGAAGTATCTCTGCTTCACCCGTTTGCGCAGGCTGCCAGCGCATACTCCATTCAATAACTGCTTCGCGCTCTTGCAATACTACGTGGTCCATCTCCCAGTTTGCGTTAGTTTTCGGCGCCACCTTACACCAGTAATTAGCTAAAGCTTCCGCCCCAACAACGGCGCTGTGATCTACGAAATAATGAACAATATCGGGGGTAAACGTAGACATCAGCAAATCAAAGTCTTGGCTATTGCAGCCGCGATAATAAGCAAGAATAACTTCTATATAGGGATGACCGCTTTTACGTAACTGCATCTATCAACTCCATTAGCGCTAAACCCAAAGCTAGCACATTGCCATATCAGATGGGCTAAGAGAGGATTTCAATCATACTTAGGCCCGCAATTTCAGCGAGTGTCGTATCGATTTCGTCAACTCTTGCGAATACAGTACCTGGGTGTGCCCAGCGCACAAGCGTGTCATCGCCGGCATCACCCCCGTCCAACCTATAAGCCCCCAACCGATTGCCCAGTTCCCGTGTAAGCCATCTATTCCAACTTACCGATCAACACAGGAATCAGGCGCCCGTTGTTGTTCTCGAAAGCGCGCCGAGCCAAGTCATAGATACCCTCGATGCCACTACGGCAGTGACCCAGCCTTGCACCAGCCAGCAACAGGGCAGGCTCATGGCAGGCTCATGGCCAAGCGTTATCTGGGTCAATCGGTAATGAGGAAGCCTGAAACGGTAGATGTAACGAATGCCAGGGTCTTTCCTACGCATATCTTTTCGATACCAAGGGACGAGAGTGGTTTAGAATGAGCCTGAGTCATGCTGATCTTCTTTATCGGTTGATTCCGGTATCGGGAATTACCGTTGCCTGTGTCACCTTGACGTTACACTTATCGTGCTAAGTAACTCTTTCCTCGATCCGGGGAAGTTACCTTAAACAGGGCACACTTGTGTAAGCTTGGCTGGATAAACGTGGACAAACGAGCACAATCCCTAAAGCTCAATTGTTCATATAAGATATTGAAACAAGTTAGATTACAGGCAAGCGAGCCGCTATAAATGGGCAGTACAGAACAACACCATACACCGATGATGCGTCAGTACCTGGCCATTAAGGCCCAGCACCCTGATGAACTTTTGTTCTATCGCATGGGTGACTTTTATGAGCTGTTTTTCACAGATGCTGCTCAAGCAGCCGATGCTCTCGGAATAACGCTCACCGCCAGAGGCTCTTCGGCAGGCGAACCCATCCCAATGTGCGGTGTTCCCTTTCATGCTGTGGATACCTATCTCGCCAAACTTGTTCAACAGGGTGTCTCTGTTGCCATCTGCGAGCAAATAGGCGATCCCGCGACCAGCAAAGGGCCTGTTGAACGAAAGGTCATGCGTATCGTGACCCCAGGCACGCTGACCGAAGAATCCCTGCTGGATGCCGGCCGCGACAATCTTATCGCCGCAATTAGCGCCGACGGCACATCGTTTGGCCTTGCTACCCTGGATATCTCCAGCGGTAGATTTGAGCTCGCTGAACATCCAGTTGAAACCAGCCTGATCAGTGAGCTTCATCGGCTTTCTCCCGCAGAGATACTGCTGATGGATAATCAGGAGTATCCGTCAATTGCCACAGAACATGCGGGTTCAAGATGCCGTTCTGAGTGGGAATTTGACCTGACCTCTGCCAGGGCTGCACTGACAAAACAGTTCAACGTAAGAGACCTCGCCGGTTTTGATTGTGATGATATGGACCTTGGCCTTCGGGCTGCAGGGTGTCTGCTCGCCTATGTGCAGGAAACCCAGAGAACCGAACTACCGCATATTAACCGTCTGCAAAAGCTAACCAGTGATGAAGCTGTTCACATCGATGGCTCTTCACGTCGAAACCTTGAACTGACCCTTAACATCCATGGGGGCGAAGAACACACGCTGTTTTCCGTGTTAGACAAAACAGCAACCAGCATGGGCGGACGACTGCTGCAGCGCTGGATTAACCGTCCCATCCGTTCGCGCCGAGTACTGAGCGGACGCATGGACGCCATCGATCGAATTGTCCAGGGCAAGCATGCTGACCCAATGTTCGCCTGCCTTAGGAACATAGGCGATATTGAACGAATACTGGCCCGTGTCGCGCTTCGGTCCGCCAGGCCAAGAGACATCGCGCGCCTTAGGGACGCACTCGCTATCCTGCCTGAACTCGGCGACCTGCTCGGCGCTATTGACACAGACCGCATTGCGCAACTCGCGCAAAAATGTAAACCGCTTCCCGAGCTGGCACAGTGAACTTGAAAAAGCCGTTATTGAAAACCCGCCCGTTGTTATCCGGGAAGGCGGGGTCATCAAAAAGGGATACGACGACGAGCTGGATGAGCTCCGATCCATCAGCGAGAACGCTGCGGAATACCTGATCAAACTTGAAACCGAAGAACGAGAAGTCACTGGGCTCAGCACACTCAAGGTCGGTTATAACCGGGTACACGGCTATTACATCGAAATCAGTAAAAGCCAGGCTGAAAAAGCTCCCGCGCATTACGTCCGGCGGCAGACCCTCAAGAATGCTGAGCGTTTTATCACGCCGGAACTAAAGACTTTCGAGGACAAGGCTCTCAGCAGCAAAAGCCGGGCACTCGCCAGGGAAAAACACCTTTATGACGAATTGCTGGAGCTGTTAGTCGCAGCAGCTAACGCTGCTCCAGGATCTTGCCAACGCCATATCTGAACTTGACGTGATCAACACCCTCGCGGAACGTTCGGTCACATTGCAGCTGGTCCGACCAGTGTTGACCCAGGACCCTGCGCTAGAAATAGAGCAGGGCCGCCACCTTGTTGTTGAACAGACGATGGATGGCACATTCATCGCCAATGACCTTGACCTGGGCGGTGAGACACAATTGCTGATTATTACCGGCCCTAACATGGGTGGCAAATCGACTTACATGCGCCAGTGCGCCATAATTACATTGTTGGCGCACATCGGTTGCTTCGTGCCCGCCAGATCCGCAAGCATTGGCGCAATCGACAGGATCTTTACCCGAATAGGGTCATCTGACGACCTAGCCAGCGGCCGATCCACCTTTATGGTCGAGATGACAGAAACGGCGCTTATCCTTAATAGCGCCACGCCTCATTCACTGGTGTTGCTTGATGAAATCGGCAGGGGCACATCGACCTTCGATGGTTTATCCCTGGCCTGGGCGGTCGCCAATTCGATCGCCACGGATATCGGCGCGTTAACCTTGTTCGCGACGCACTATTTTGAACTGACAGCCCTGCCTGAAAACCTGGCACAAACTCGAAATGTACATCTTGCTGCCCGCGAGTTCGGTGAGGACATTGTCTTCATGTACACAGTCAATGATGGTCCGGCCAGCCAGAGCTACGGGTTACAGGTTGCAAAACTCGCCGGCGTCCCACAATCGGTCATCCGCATCGCCCAGGAAAAACTGAGGCAGCTAGAGGAAAACGAGGTCAGGATGGAGGCAAATCCTGCACAGGCGGAGCTTTTTGTCACCAAGGTAGCTGAACCCGACGAACTGCGGACCAGGCTGCAGGGTCTGGACGTGGATTCCCTGTCGCCAAGGGATGCTCTGGATCTGATCTATGAACTGCATAAGCTGTCTGAAGATTAGCAGTTGGCCTCATCAAAATGGAACCTACTAAGACAAGTGGAGTACAAAAAAACGTTGCCGGCAATAAATAACCCAAACGACAGAGCATAGCCATCCATAAACAAGCTCACCCGTGGATTGTCAGGATCCCAAAAGCTGATAGAATGCCCTTCTTTACAGATTTGCAAGCTCAAGGGAACGATATGACATTTGTGGTCAGTGACGGTTGTATTAAATGTAAGCACACCGATTGTGTCGAAGTGTGCCCGGTAGATTGTTTTTACGAAGGACCCAACTTTCTGGTCATCAATCCTGATGAGTGTATTGATTGCGCCCTATGTGAACCTGAGTGCCCGGTCGACGCTATTTATTCTGAAGATGAACTTCCGGAAGCCGAGCAGGAGTTTCTCCAGTTGAACGCCGAGCTTTGCGAAACCTGGCCAAACATTACCGAAAAGAAAGACCCCCTACCCGATGCGGAAGACTGGGCAGAGGTGAAGAACAAGCGGGACCATCTGGCAATCTGAGCACCAGCAGGAAACGAGGTTCAACTCGTTTGGCGTCTAAGCTTCTTTATCGTGCGTCCGACCTGCTCGCTTTAGTATCCCGCTAGCCTCTCAGGTCCAGTTAGGTCTATCCAAGTAGCGCTTAGGGCTAACGGGTTGGAAGGTATCTTAGTGGGTCAACTGGCTTGCCTTCGCGGCGAATCTCAAAGTGCAGCATCTCAACATTGGCGGCTGTTTTACCCACCCGTGCAATAGATTTTCCTGCCTTCACCTTCTCACCCTCCTTCACCAGCATCTTCTCGTTGTTACCATAGGCCGATAGAAAACTATCGTTGTGCTTAACAATCACTAACTGTCCGTATCCCCTGAGGTTACCCCCCGCATAAACAACAACCCCATCGGCAGCAGCCCTCACCGTATCGCCTAAGTCTCCGGCGATATCGATTCCTTTATTGACGGGTTGAGCTAGGGAAAACCGGTTAATAACTTCCCCCTCAAGTGGCCATCGCCAGCCGGCAACGGGCGCACTGGGCACTGAAGGTGCCTTTGATACTTTTGATGGTGGCCTGGAGGACGGTTGGGTCGCCACTGGAGCGCTGTCTTTTCCTGGCGATTTTGCCGAGCCACGCAGTCGAATCAACTGGTCAACATAGATCGTATAGGGGGGCCGAACGCCATTAATACGAGCCAGGCTCTTGTAATCAAGACCATAACGGAACGCGATGGAGTAAAGGCTGTCACCCTTTCTGACCACATACGTGCCAGTACCACCGGCAACGGTGTAAATCGGTGGGAGTCCGGCGCACCCGGTGATTAAAAACACCAGCAGCAGCAGAGACCAGGCGAGCACGCCCGGTTTTATTATTCCACATCCTTTTCGGCATTCGATTCTTTGAGGAAAGCAAACCTGTCCATGAGAGAAATAACGAAAAACCCCGTGACCAGGGCAGCTAACGCCAGCACAATCTCCGGGTCACCACCGGTTAACTGCTCGTACGCTCCAGGCAGAACGGGTTCCTGCACCACAGGAATCTGACTACCGTCGTGTTTGATTTGGTAGCTGGTGGTATGTTTCCAAGGCCAGATTTTTGTCAGGGAACCCAGCATGAACCCTACAAGCAGCGCCACCGTCACATCATAAAATCGAGCAAGCAGCACCGTCAGGATTCGGGAAAAACACATCAAGCCGACGACGCATCCCAAGCCCACGTAGCCAAGTGTCAGCAACTCGAAGTTTTTTATCGCCGCAATCACCGTCTGGTAAAGGCCAAGCACCAGCAGCAGAAAAGAGCCAGACAAACCCGGCAGGATCCAGGCACACACCGCAATGCAACCACCCGCAAACAACGTAAAGCCTGAAATATCCGCCTCGAACGGAATAATACGCACCACCACCATGCCAAACGCGACCCCGACCCCAAGGGCCAAACCACTTTCCACCGACAAAGGCAGCAGTCGCCGCCCAACAACGAATATGGATGACAGCACCAACCCAAAAAAGAAAGACCAAATTCCAACGGGGTGCTCAGCAAGAAGGTAACTAACGCCTCGGGCCAATATCAAAATCGAGACAAGCATGGCGCCAAACAGCACAAACAGGAATCCAAGGTCGTACTTCTTCCACCAGGCGGCAAAACCGATTTTCGGCAGCTCCAACAGGCTAAACGGGGTTAGCCGCGCAATGCCATTAACCAGCCGCTCGTAGAATCCTGAAACAAACGCAATAGTGCCGCCTGATACGCCTGGAACAACCTCGGCCGCACCCATCAAGAGACCTACTAAGACAATACGAATATATTTATTCATGACAACAAGATCAGGACTTGCCGCTCAGAAGGGGTACAAACCTGACCGCCTCAAGCACCTGTCGCTCTACTTCATCACCATTTCTTTGAACCAGAACCAGTTCCTGGTGACGTTCTTCACCCACTGGAACCAGCATCCTGCCGGTGGGTGAAAGTTGTTCAATCAGCGCTTCCGGTATGACCCGCGGTGATGCGGTAACAATAATCGCGTCAAACGGACCTCGCTCCGGCCAGCCCATGCCACCATCAGCATGTTTGAATTGAATGTTGCGATAGCCGATAGTCGCCAGTAATTCCTTCGCACGAGTTAACAACCCACTGATACGCTCAACGGTGTATACCTTTCGTACAAGCCGTGACAGAACTGCCGTCTGGTAACCAGAGCCGGTACCAACTTCAAGTACATTCTCGATCGGCCCATCGGCGAGTAACGCCTCGGTCATTCTGGCAACAATATACGGTTGTGAAATAGTCTGCTTAAACCCAATAGGTAACGCCGTGTCTTCGTAGGCCCGATGCGCCAATGCTTCATCAACAAACGCATGACGCGGCGTCTCGTTGATGACATCCAGAATATGCTCGTTGTGTATGCCCTGCTCGCGAAGACGCTCTACCAGCCGGCTCCTCGTCCGCTGGGAAGTCATACCGGTGCCCTTCAGGTCAAGATCTGAAATCATAAGGATTCGTCCTTAACCAGGAACAACTCACGAAGCAAGCTGGTTGCATAGCTTCCCGGCGGCAGCCTGAACTGCAAAAAAAGTGCGTCTTCAGCGGTTGACCAACTCATCTCATCGGGTCGAACGATAAGGTCACGAGTGCCGACTTTTGCACCTAGCTTCCTGAGCCCCGCCGCCCAGGCCTGTTCCGTTTCATCAAAATATTCTTCACCTGGTTGGGGATCCCTGGACTTACCGATTAACGGCCCCTGCGCCACTTCCTGCGCATCACCCTGCTTAAGATGCCTTGCGAGGAACCCGTTGAACAGCCACGAGCGCGCCGCAGATATCAACATCCCCCGGTTGCCGCGAACTCGCTCTCCTTTTCGCAGTAATTGATCCGCGAGGATGAGATTGTGTCCCTCACGGCCAAACCGCTGCGGTCCAAAATAGTTCGGAAGCCCCTGATCGGACAACTGCTCTAATCTTTCGACAAGATCGCGACCCTGCGACTCCGTTAGTTTGCCGTGACGAACTTTGATTCGGAAAACATTGCACTGCAATTGGCCACGTCGCAACTTGCTACGGTGCCATGTCATGGATTTCACCACAACACCTTCGACCGAAAACAGCGTCCAGTCTACGTCGGTACCTGTTGGTAAATAGCAGCTGAACCACTGCGTGGTGACGCCATGCCTATCCTTTCGACCCGCATAGCTGACATCCAGATCACGGACCTTCAAAAAGCTGGCCAACTGGTAGGCGACCCAACCGGTGTTCGCACCGGTCTTTTCAATTTCTATATAAAGGTGCTCACCTGTCCCAGCTGGTTCAAATGGCAAAATTTCATCAACCACAAATTCATCAGGCAGCGTTTTGATACAGCCATTGATCGTCGGAAGAGGTTGCAACGTCCGAAATAGATCGTCCGAGTATTGCGGTATCCTGTGACGCGCCATCGCGTGCATCGCTAAGAGTTGCCCTTAATCTTCGACGATCAGGAAGAAAGTTTCTCCCTTCTTGATCATGCCAAGCTCACTTCGCGCGATGTCCTCTACCGCGTCAAGACCCTGTTTGAGATCGACTATCTCGGCCCGCAGGACTCCATTTCTCCCACGGCGGCTGTCATTTTCGGCGGAGCGCAATGATACTTTCTCTCCGAGCCCATTGACGTGTGCAAAACTGCCCTGCCCTGTCCACAGGCGAGCCTGAAGGCCAGCAATTGCCAACAGCAGCACTACAACGAATATGCGAAAAGGTGTGATCATCTTCGAAATTCTGTCATTCCTTTATAGATGGCGGAGCTATGGTCTTCTATTCTCAGCAACCGGTTGTACTTTGCAACCCTGTCAGAACGACAAAGTGACCCTGTTTTGATCTGCCCTGCGGCTGTGGCGACCGCCAAGTCGGCGATTGTCGTGTCCTCGGTCTCGCCCGAACGATGGGAAATAACCGTTGTATAGCCTGCTTCTCGCGCCAGTTTAATAGCTTCAAGGGTCTCAGACAGGGTTCCGATCTGGTTGACCTTGATCAAAATAGAGTTGGCAACTCCCTCGTCTATGCCCTTTTTCAGTATTGCCGGATTCGTCACAAAAAGGTCGTCGCCCACAAGCTGGACACGATCTCCGAGTATTTTGGTTAAATACGCCCACCCGTCCCAATCACTCTCATCAAGGCCATCTTCAATCGACAGGATTGGATATCGATCTACCAGGTCAGCCAGGTAATCGCTGAAACCTTCGGAATTGAACTGCTTGTCTTCGCCGGAAAGAACATAGCTGCCATCCTTGTAGAATTCAGAGGCCGCACAATCAAGCGCCAGGAAAACATCTTCCCCCGCCCTGTATCCTGCCTTGTCTATCGCTTCCATAATCATCTGAAGCGCGGCTTCATTACTGGGCAGGTTGGGGGCAAAGCCTCCTTCATCACCCACCGCTGTACTCAGGCCGTTCGAAGAAAGTACCGCTTTTAAGGTATGGAATATTTCCGCTCCACACCTGAGCGCCTCAGTGAACGTTGCAGCACCCACTGGCTGCACCATGAACTCCTGAATGTCGACGTTGTTATCGGCATGCTCACCACCATTTAGGATGTTCATCATCGGTACCGGCATGCTGTATCTACCCGGACTACCATCGAGCTCCGCCAGGTATTCGTATAGCTGCAGCCCTCTTGCTTTTGCAGCCGCGGCAGCGGTTGCAAGCGAGACCGCAAGCATGGCATTAGCACCAAGGTTACCCTTGTTCTCAGTGCCATCCATATCAATCATCATCTGGTCGACATCGGCCTGCGCCTGCACCTCGCGACCGATCAGCATTTCGCGCAAGCGGGTATTAATGTTCTCGACAGCCTTCAGAACACCCTTACCCAGGTAACGGGACGGGTCCTCATCGCGAAGTTCAAGGGCCTCACGAGAACCTGTAGATGCACCCGATGGCACACAGGAAGACCCGGTGAATCCACCCTCAACTTCTACCTCAGCCTCGACCGTTGGGTTACCGCGAGAATCAAGAATCTCCCTCGCTCTAATATCAATAATTTCCATAATGACTGATCTGTTGCTCCCCTTTGGTTTAAAAAAAAGCTGTTTAAAAAAACAGCTTCAAAAAAATTGGTTTAAAAAATAGTGTTGAGCAAACCTCTTAAGCAAGCGTTGGTTTAACTACTGAATCAATTTGCATCAGGGTAGTGAGCAATTCCTTTATCTCGTGCATCGGCCAGCTGTTCGGTCCATCACTCATGGCATTATCAGGATCTGGATGGGTTTCCATAAATACACCATGCACACCGGCACCAATCGCCGCCCTTGCCAGTACCGGCACCATTTCTCTTTGTCCCCCGGAGGTAGCACCTTGGCCACCCGGCAACTGCACACTATGGGTTGCATCAAAGACCACCGGACATCCTGTCTCACGAAGCACAGCCAGCGAACGCATATCCGAAACCAGATTGTTATAACCAAAGCTGGCGCCACGTTCACACACCATGATCTGGTCATTGCCGGTTGCCTTCGCTTTGCTGACAACGTGTTGCATGTCCCATGGGGCCAGAAACTGACCTTTTTTGATATTGACGGGCAGGCCCAGACTGGCAACACGTTGAATGTAGTTGGTCTGACGGCAAAGAAATGCTGGCGTCTGCAGCACCGACACAACATCTTTTATTTCATCCAGCGGGGTATCTTCATGGACATCTGTCAGCACCGGCACCTGCAACTGTGTCTTAACCTTGTCAAGAATTCGAAGCCCTTCGCTGATCCCGGGTCCACGAAAGCTCTCGTGGGAAGATCGATTAGCCTTGTCGAAAGATGATTTGTAAATAAACAGAATATCCAGCGACTCGCAGACTTCCTTCAGATAAGCGGCTGTCTCCATCGCCAGAGATTCAGACTCAATGACGCAGGGACCCGCAATCAGGAAAAAAGGTGACGTATCAGTGATCTCTCGGCCACAAAGTTGCATGCTATTTCTACCAGAATTCCCAGAGCAAGAAGTATACAGGTTACAGGCTAGCTGTTTTTCCTGACCAATGCCGCTTCAATGAAACTTGTAAACAAGGGGTGACCATCACGGGGAGAAGACGTGAATTCCGGATGGAACTGGCTCGCAACAAACCATGGATGGTCTTTATACTCAATCACCTCAACCAGCACATTGTCTGCACTTCTGCCTGCCACTTTAAGGCCAGCTTCCTCCAGCGCGGGAACAAAATTGTTGTTCACCTCATATCGGTGCCGGTGCCGTTCCTTGATCTCTGACTCACCGTAGATATGATATGTAAGAGAATCCTCAGACAGGTTACAAACTTGCTCCCCCATACGCATCGTGCCGCCCAGATCTGAATCCTCATCCCGGGTTTCTGTCTGACCCTCTTCGTTCACCCACTCTGTAATCAGCGCGATCACCGGATACCGGGTATTGGGGTTGTTCTCGGTGGTATCCGCATTTTCCATGTCGGCAAGGTTTCTGGCGATGTCGACAACCGCAGCGTGTAGTCCGTAACAGATGCCAAGATAGGGAATCTTGTTTTCCCTGGCATAACGCGCCGCAGCCACCTTGCCTTCGAAGCCTCGCTCACCAAAACCGCCGGGCACCAGAATCGCATCGGCATCGTTGAGCATTTCTGTGCCCTTTACCTCGATCTCGACCGAGTCAATGAAATCGACATCAACTCGAGTGTGTGTATGGATACCCGCATGCAGAAGCGCCTCGTTCAGCGACTTGTAGGCATCCAACAGATCCATGTACTTGCCGATCATCTTGAGTTTTATAGTGTGCTTGGGGTTCAGTTGCGCATCGACGACCTTTTCCCAGTCGGAAAGGTCAGCCGGGCCAACATCCAGGCCAAGCTTATCCACAATAATATCGTCCAGGCCCTGTTCGTTAAGCATCGACGGGATTCGATAGATGGTGTCCGCATCGATCAGGGGAATGACACCCTGGGGCTCCACATTGGTAAAGAGCGCAATCTTGTCTCTGGCACTTTTTGGAATCTCGTGATCAGATCTGACAATCAGGATGTCTGGTTGCAGGCCAATGGAGCGGAGTTCTTTCACAGAGTGCTGGGTTGGCTTGGTCTTGGTCTCACCCGCCGTTGCTATATAAGGCACAAGGGTCAAATGCATCAGCAACGCCCGTTTCGAGCCCATCTCAAAGCGAAGTTGCCTGACCGCTTCAAGAAAGGGTTGGGATTCTATGTCGCCCACAGTGCCACCGATCTCGACGATGGTTATCTCGACACCTTCGGAGGCTATTAAAATTTTCGCTTTGATCGCATCTGTAATATGCGGAATCACCTGGATGGTCGCGCCAAGGTAATCTCCTCGGCGTTCCTTGGCGATAACGTCGGCATAGATCCTGCCGGTCGTGAAATTATTGTTCCTGGTCAGGTTGTTGCAGGAACGGACGAACCTCTCATAGTGGCCCAGGTCAAGGTCTGTCTCGGTACCATCTGCAGTGACGTAAACCTCGCCATGCTGCAGTGGGCTCATCGTTCCCGGATCCACATTGATATACGGATCGAGTTTGAGCATGGTGACATTGAGACCGCGGGCTTCGAGAATCGCCCCGAGCGAGGCGGCAGCGATGCCTTTTCCGAGCGAGGAAACTACACCACCAGTAACAAAAATAAAGCGAGACATCGAACTCCCATCTGATCAATATAGGCCGCAAGATGTGTGACCAAGATGGGATTACAGACTAACACGTGGGCGAATCCGCCTCAATGTAAATCTTGGGTATGGCAGGCTCGAACGGCCGTTATTTTAAGGTCAGCACTCTGTCAGCAAGCGAAACGGAGACATCAAAACCCTCTTCTTCGGTCCCGGCCACCCACCCGTCAGCAACCTTCATAGAGATCTGCCAGTCAGGTACCGCAGCTATCGCCACAAGTTCATTCCCCGCGTAGATTAGAGGGATCCGGTCCCTGAGCCAGGAAGGAACACGGCTTTCTTGAAAAATATTCTTAATATCCCGATTCTTCCCCATTCGGATCTTTTCCTTGCCAGACCGGAAAGCCACCCTATAGCCAGATGACGCACGCAGGCCTTGCCCCTTGATAAAGTTGTTGGACACAAAACCGCCGGGGAACTCAAAGTCACCAAGCGAACAACCTACAAACTCCATGGATGGTAACGGCCGCAAGACATAGACTACATTATCCAAATCGCGAAACTCGAGGTCGCTAGCCGCCATATCAATTCTATTTTTATTCACAATATTACCTGCCAACTCAAGCAGCATCCTCCCAGTAGGCTGCGGCAGGTTCAGATCGTCCAGCCAGTGGGTCAGAAGCAACACAAGCTCGTCCTGCGGCATCCGCCGCAATAGCTTCAATCTGAGGCCATCGGGTGAATGACTAACTTGTTCCAGCTGCCCGCCTAACAGTTCTTTCCGCTGACTCCTGGCTATTTGGTCTCGCCCCATTCCAGCAAGAAGCGCTTTTTTAGCACCGGGAAAACGGCTATCGATCACCGGCATAATATTGTGCCGAATATAGTTTCTGTCAGCGTCAACTTCAGCGTTCGTCGGGTCTTCGCACCAGGAAAGCTTGCGCTCCCTGGCATATTTTTCGATATCAGTCCGCGGAATATCCAGCAGCGGTCGGTGCAACGCCGCCTTGCCGATCGCCCTGGTAACCGGCATTCCTTCAAGCCCAGGCACCCTGCCGCCACGAAACAGTCTGAACAGGACAGTCTCTACCTGATCATCCGCGTGGTGAGCGAGCAACAGCAAATCACCTTCGACCAGATACTGTTCAAAGACGTTGTACCTGGCTTCTCTGGCCCTGGCTTCAAGGCTTCCCCGCTCACTGACCGCGACACTTTGACAGCGCACTTCAAGCTGGTATTTCTCACCCAGAGCGATACAGAACTTTTCGTATTCATCGGATCGGGAATGAAGATGATGATTCACATGGACCGCTGAAACCGGAATTTTCTTGACCTGGCTCACTATATCCAGAAGGACCACCGAATCGACCCCGCCGCTAAGACCAACGACCAAGCGTTTGATTTTCTGGTCTTCAAGATGGCGCAGAAAAGTTTCAGTCAATACTCTTTCGTGCACGAACCCTGCCTCATGCATACAGCAGGTGAACTTTCTCCGAACCGTAATGTTCCTTCAGGTTCTGGAGCAGGTCGTCATGGGGTATGACTCGCCAGTCGTCGCCGAGAATGACATCTCCCTGCGACATCTTGTTCACAATCTTGACAGCAACAGGACAACCGACCGTGTCTCTTGGGCGAAAGGGTTGGAGTATTTCGGCAAGTTCATCAATGAACCCATCACACAGGTTACAGGTATCGATCTCGACCTTCAGCCTGGATACTTTCCTTGCCCTGGCTTCCTCCAGAGTCATCACCTCGGACGCTCGCATCTTCTTGCCTCCTGTGAAATCGTCGTCCTCGATGGAACCTCGCACAAATATAATCTCGTCCTTTTTCAGCTTTTCCCTGACCTGGTCGTACAACTCACCGAATATCTGAACTTCAAGACGGCCGGTTTTATCATCCAGCGTAACGAATGCATTGGTTCCGCCACGCTTGCTTTTCATTGCCCGCATAGCGAACACAAGCCCACCGACAGTGACCGCACTCTGGCCTGTTCGCAGCTTACTCAGCCGCAGGTCAGTAAAGTGCTCAAAGTCTTCTTTGTATTCATCAACCATATGTCCGGTCAGGAACAACCCAAGCGAGTCTTTCTCTTTGCCCAGCCGGTCCTTGAAGGACAGGTTGCGTAAATTTTCAATATGGTTGTAGCGTCCTTCTTCGGAATCACTAACCAGAACTTCGCTGCCAAAGAGATCAGTCAAGCCACTAAGCTCGTTGCTGGCTTTCTGATCCGCAAGGCCAACGGCTTCGGCCTGGTTCGCTATCAATAACGCTCGTTTGAAGCCGATGACATCAGGACAATCATCAGGGACCTGAGCCACCAACTGATCCAGTGCACCGCTGCCAACCAGCGCTTCAAGCGCACGTTTATTCACTTTTCTCTGATCAACTTTTTCACAGAACTCAAAGAGATCCCCGAAACAACCCTGAGCCTGTCGATAGGTGACGATGGATTCAATTGTACCTTCACCCAGGCCTTTGATGGCTCCAAGACCATAAACAATGCTTGATTCAGTGTCCGCAATGAAACGAAACTCACCGCGATTAACATCTGGCGGCTGCAAGCTCAGCTTCATTTCCCGACATTCTTCAATATTCGTGACGACCTTGTCAGTGTTTTGCATATCGGCCGACAGCACTGCTGCCATAAAGTCAGCGGGGAAGTAGTGTTTCAACCAAGCGGTCTGATAGGCAATCAGCGCATAGGCAACCGAGTGGGGTTTGTTAAAACCATAACCGGCAAACTTCTCCATCAGGTCAAAGATATGGCCAGCCTGTTTTGCCTCAACCCCGTTGGCGGTAGCACCAGCCAAAAATACCGCTCGCTGCATGGCCATTTCTTCCGGTTTCTTCTTACCCATCGCTCGCCGGAGCAGATCGGCATCAGCTAGCGTATACCCGGCCAGAATCTGCGCAATCTGCATCACCTGCTCCTGGTACAGCATGACACCAAAGGTGTCTTCCAATACGTGTTCCAGACTGGGATGAAGAAAGTCGACGTTTTCGCGCCCCAGCTTCCTGTTGTTGATGAAATCGTCTGCCAGCTGCATCGGGCCCGGTCGAAACAACGCCACCAGCGCCACAATGTCTGCGAAGCGTTCGGGCTTGACCTTTTTCATCAGGTCTTTCATACCCCTTGATTCAAGCTGGAATACAGCCGTCGTCTTTGCCTGTCGCAGATCTGCGTAAATATTGCCGTCTTCAAGAGGAATGGTTTCGATATCGATCAGGGGCTCACCCAGCGTCTCATTTCGCCGGTTTATGCTTTTTACAGCATTGTCGATAATTGTCAGGGTGCGCAGCCCAAGGAAATCAAACTTGACCAGCCCGGCCTGCTCAACGTCGTTCATGTCGAACTGGGTCATCAGACCGCCACCGGTCTCGTCGCAGTAGGTCGGCGCAAAATCGGTCAACCGGGTTGGCGCAATAACGACACCACCGGCATGACGGCCAACATTGCGAGCAAGACCCTCAAGCTTAAAGGCCATCTCCATGATTTCATCTGCTTCTTCACTGATGCTCACGAACTCTTTTAATAACGGTTCTTCTTCCAGGGCTCGCGTTAACGTCATACCGGGCTCGAAAGGGATTAACTTGGACAGCTTGTCCGCCAGGCCGTATGGCTTGCCTTGAACCCGTGCAACGTCTCTGACTACCGCTTTCGCCGCCATGGTCCCAAAGGTAATGATCTGGGAAACCGCTTGCCGTCCATATCGCTCTGTCACGTGCTGGATGACACGGTCGCGGCCATCCATGCAAAAATCGATATCAAAATCCGGAAGGGACACCCGTTCGGGATTAAGAAACCGCTCGAAGAGCAAGTCATATTCAAGGGGGTCAACGTCTGTTATTTTTAAGGCATAGGCAACTAGTGACCCCGCACCAGAACCTCGCCCGGGACCAACGGGAATATCGTTGTCTTTCGCCCACTGGATGAATTCCATCACGATCAGGAAATAGCCGGGGAACCCCATCGAGTTGATAACGCCCAGCTCGAATGCCAGCCGGTCTTCATACTGTTTTCGGCTCTTGGCCGCCGGCACTTCATTCGCCGGATCGAGGATTTTCTCAAGCCGCACATTCAACCCCTGGGCTGAGACGTCATTGAGAAATGCTTCTGTGGTCATGCCTTCAGGTACAGGATATTCGGGCAGGTAATAGTTACCCAGATCCAGACTGACATTGCAGCGTTTCGCAATCTCGACCGAATTTTCAAGAGCCTCAGGAATGTCAGCAAACAGTTCAACCATCTCCTGAGCAGTTTTCAGGTATTGCTGATCGCTATAGCGGCGCTCGCGCCTGGGGTCATCCAGGGTTCTACTATCATGAATACACACCCGAACCTCATGGGCCTCAAACTCCTCTTGAGCGAGAAAACGCACGTCATTGGTCGCTACTACAGGGCACCCAAGCTCGATGGCGAGATTGACCGCCAGAACGTTGTAATCTTCTTCCGAGCCCCTGCCCGTTCGATGCAGCTCGATGTAAAAGGCATCTGGGAATATTTCCTGCCATCTGCTAGCTAGACGTTTTGCCTCTTCGAGGTTACCGGCCAGCAATGCCTTGCCGACATCCCCTTCGCGCCCGCCCGAGAGCGCAATCAATCCATGGGATTTCTCTGCGATCCCGTTTCGGGTCAGCCCGGCGACACCCATTGACTGGCCTTCGGAATAGGAATAAGACAGCAGCTCGCAAAGGTTTCGATAACCTTTAGCATTCCTGGCGACCAGAACCAGAGGCGTCGCTTCTTCATTGGAGTTGTCACCAACCACCCAGATGTCACTGGCAACGATTGGTTTAACGCCACCGGATTCGGCGGCTTTGTAGAATTTAACCAGCCCAAAAAGATTGTTACGGTCCGTGACCGCGACCGCTGGCATTCCCTGGCGAACACATTCCGCTACCAAAGGCTTGATTCGCACCACCCCGTCACTCAGTGAATACTCTGAATGCACGCGAAGATGAACGAATTCTTGCTTCATTGGTAGCTAGATCGACCGGGAAAAGATGACTTCCGTGATCTTATACGAAGGCTGATTCCGGCTAAAGAGGCAGCGGTCTAAAAGAGTAGATTTATTCTTCCGGAGCCTTGAGGGTAAATCCCAACCCGGCCTTTTCAGCGAGGCGGGAAATCAACAAATCGCCCATCGCAGAGGCAGGTGTCAGGAACCCTCCCGCTGATTCAAGATCATCCACAGCAAGGCATACGGCGCTTTCCGCGATCATCTTGCAGGTCGACCCATAGCCAGGATCGCGATCACCGGTTACCACAGCTATCAGGTCCTTCTTCGGGTCTTCAGGGTTTGACGCCCGCAGTTCAATCTCGAAAAAACCGTTTTCCATGTCCGCCACTGAAGGGCCTTCACCAGGCGCAGGTACTACCCTGCCGAGCAGCTTTCTTAACGCTTTGATTCCGGTCACCTTGCTCATCAAGCCCGTTCCACCTGCAACCAGAACCGCCTTGGCAAAACCAGAGGGTCCGTCACCCGTCAGAATCGCTTCGTCATACCTGAAGTGGTTGCCCCAGGGGTAGCCCAGCAACGCATGGGAACGGCGAACAACCCGGGTATTGATACCGGCCATCACAAAAGGACCTGTCCACTGCCTGAAGTCCTTGTCATATTCTACTGTCGTCTGGTCCGCACCATCCTCACCACGCGGCATGTTTGGTGGGTTCAGCGCGTAAGGATCGGCGATGATATCCAGTATTTCCGGATTCGCGCTCGCTTCTTCCATCATATTCATCATGCTGGCGACCGTACCCCCGCTGACACCGCCGCTTGAACCAACAACGCGATATTTCACCCGCGGCGCATAAACGCCATGGGCTTTGTGCATCTCACGCTGGACAAAGTAGGTTCCAAGGTCCGAGGGAATACTATCGAAACCACAGGTATGGACAATTCTCGCACCGCTCGCTTCTGCGGCGACCTGATGAGCCTCGATCATCTGGCGCATCCACTGCACCTCGCCCGTCAGGTCACAGTAGTGCGTCCCGAGCTCTGCACAGAGCGCAACCAAAGTCGATCCATAGAGCGCATACGGGCCCTACGGTGGTGCACACGACCTTGGTGCCGCGACACCAACGTCCGAAGCGAGGCTTCATCATTACTATCGGCAATGACCTCTGGCAGCTTCTCCGCCTCTGCTCCCAGGACTTGCCGCTTTACCTCCGCGAGCTTTGCTGCATTCCTGCCCGCGACCGCCCATTTGATCTCACCATCTACACCATAGGTTTTGGCCATGTAGGCCATGACAAGTCTTCCGGTAAATCCCGTCGCGCCCCAGATTACGATGTCGTATGTTCTTGTGGTCACCTGCAAACCTCATTGGGTAATTTCAACATTGAGTAATTTCAACGCTGGATACTAGTTCAAAACAGCGGCCCAGGGGTAGGCAGCCTTGCACGACACCGGCCTTACCCGGTAGCGCCATACGCTGCCTTTAACGCCCGAGCCGTCGGTCGTCGCTATGGTGCTACGGATGGCTCTCGCGGCTGGTGAATAAGTTCTGGAAACACTTATTCATACCAAAACAGCCTATACCCTCGTACCTGTGAAAGTCGCATCTCCAAAAGCGCCGAGTTTTACATTGCCACCGATTGTGTCGCCATCAACCGCTGCAGAAACTTCCAGAGTCATCGGCATAGGGGATGTCATCTCGATCTTCCAGGTCAGGTTGTCCCCATCGGCGGTGCCACCATCAAATTCCTGCGTACCCTGGGCACCTTCCATTTTTCCGGACAAGCTACTGCCATCTGTCTTGAGTGTCATAGTTGCCTGCTGCGCACCCATGGGTGAGTTTATCGTGCAATTCCAACTTCCGTCTGCGCTCATGTCGAGCCTCCTTTTCTGGATAGATATATCAATGGATGTAAGCACATTAAGATACAACGACCGAGTTGTGATGTCATCCCGATTACAGTAGCTTCAGTAGATTAGTGAGAGTAGCAAAAGCAGGGTCAAATGAGCGTCATCACCGAAAACTGGCAGATTCGAAAACCTGCCGTGAGTTGCGACAAAGGCCTTGTTGCGACGCAACATTATATCGCATCCGATATCGGCGCAAAGGTCCTCCAACAGGGTGGCAATGCCATAGACGCTGCTCTTGCCGCTGGGTTGGCGCTAGGCACGGTTGAACCCTGGATGACCGGCATTGGCGGCGGCGGTTATATGACGATCTATCTCGCCGCCTCAAAAGAAGTCAAAGTCATCGAGTTCGGCATGCGCGCGCCCTTCAGCGCAAAGACAGAAGATTACCCACTGGCAGGGGAAGGAGAGAATGCGAGTGACGCATTTAACTGGCCACGGGTTATAGGTGACACCAATATTCATGGCCCACTATCAGTGGCTGTTCCTGGTTATATCAGAGGCATAGCAAAGGCTCTGGCTGAATTTGGCACGTGGGACTGGAAGGACGTTATTGCACCAGCCTGCGAGCAGGCAGATCTCGGCCTGCCCATCGACTGGTACAGCGCCCAAAAAATCAACAACTGGGCAAGAGGCCTGAACACCTATAGCGAAACACGGAAAACCTACCTGGCAGATGGACTTCCACCTGTGGCAGAAATGGATGGGAGTCTAGGCAGACTGAAATTAGGCAGCCTTGCCAACACTTATCGAACACTGCAGCTGGAAGGACCGGAAACTTACTACACAGGAACCCTCTCGAAATCTATCGCCTCTGATCTAAAGGCAGCCGGGTCAAGAATCACCCTGCGAGACCTTGAGGACTATTCAGTATCTATAACAACACCACTAACAACCTCATACAGGGGAAACAAAATATTCACGCCGGGCGCACTAACGGCAGGACCGTCGGTTATCCACGCGCTAGAGAAACTTGAGGAGATCTACTCGCCTGCAGGCAAACGTCCCGACGCAGAGGCTTACATCAGCTACGCTGACGCTCTCTTTTCCGCCTATGAGGACCGCCTCGAAAATCTGGGAGAAGGCCCGGATACAAAAGTTCCTGGAAACACCTCTCATCTATGCGTAACAGATTCACAGGGCAACGTTGTATCCCTGACGCAAACCATTATGTCTGCCTTTGGGTCACGCATCATGCTGCCCGATTCTGGCATCCTGATGAACAACGGCATGATGTGGTTTGATCCTCGCCCAGGAGGGCCCAACTCGGTTCTTGGCGGCCGACGGCCGCTGTGCAATATGTGTCCAGTGATCCTGCAAACCGAGGATGGGTCACATACCGCCATTGGCGCCTGTGGTGGACGAAAGATTTTCCCCGCAGTTTTTCAGCTGGCGGCCTTCGTCTCGGATTACGACATGACAATCGATGAAGCTGTCCACTATCCCAGGCTGGATGTGTCCGGCACCGACCAGGTCACGGTCATGGAGCACGCCGATGAAACAATTGTCAGGAAACTAGCGCATAGATTTCCCGGCCTGGCCATCAGACCCAATGGCGTAAATCCTAATTTATTTGCCCTGCCGCAGATCATCCGACGGGAAGCTTCAGGGAGAATGACCGGAGGATGCTTCGTACCGTCACCCCATGCGAAGGTTTCAGCGCTTGGCGAGACGTAAGCGGTATTTTCGTAAGACGGGCAGCGTGGGCAGCAGCAAAATCCAGAACCAGACCGCTCATCCCCCTCGCCCCTGAATTCGTTAACAGCACCATGCCGATGCCGGATTCTCGATGAAATACCATGGTGCTGCGCATGCCGTTAACGTACCCCCCATGGTGTACAAAACCTTTCGCGCCACCATAATCAAAGACTCTCCAGCCCAATCCATAGTAGACATTTCCGAGCGCTGCTCGATAGGGATAATGAGCCTGGCGCCTGGACGTCCTGATAACCCCCTGGTGCATTTCATCAAGCATATTCATTGGCAATACTTCAGGGTTGTTGCCTAACTGCGCCAGCAACCATTCACGCATATCAGAAATACTTGCATTTATCCCGGCTGCCGGTGCCACCTTATAGTAGTGCGATGTCGGTTTTACCGAATGCCACCTGGTGCCCGCCCACACATGGGGTCTCGCATGGTTCGGGTCGTCGACGAAAGATTTGTGACCAAAAGACGCACGGCTCATCGCCAGTGGCTTGAACAGGTTGGCATCAACAAACTCCGTGTATTCGAATTCGGTTTCCGATTCCACCAGGTCTGCGATCAGGCTAAACACAACATTCTGGTAGCCGTAACATTTGCCCGGGGCGCACACAAAATCCACTCTATCCAGCCTGTCGACTATCCTTCGGTAGGACATGTTTTCTTCGATCAGGTTTGTGTAAGCATGCGGCATCAATCCGGACGATTGGGACATGAGGTGCTTCAGGCTGATCTGGCCGCCATAACCCGGCTCTTTGAACTTTACATGTGCCAGATTGGGTTTCAGGGATGCCTGCCAGGTGAGCGGCGTTTCCTTAACCAGGATCGAAGCAGCTGCGGAAGCGAACGTTTTGGATAACGATGCTATTCGAAACAGCGTTTCCGCTGTAACCAGCTCAGACTCGCCCTCGTTTCTGACCCCATAGACCTGTTGTAGTACAACCTTGCCATTCTCAACGATCACCAGAGCGCCACCAGGAGATTGCTTAACCAGTGGCAGCACATAGTCGGACTCAAACTTCGCCGCAAAGCCATCGCTATGCGCCTGGTGTGACAACAACGCAAAGAGCAAAGAAAAAAACAAGAGGTGGGGCCGCTTCAAACAGCTATTCCGACTAGCAACATTTCGACCTTGGGGAACTTACAAGCTATTGAATCTATTGTAAATTAATATCTACTCTCGATAACAAAAATCACGTTAAACTAGGATTACAGCAACAACACTGACCTGAAGAATTATGGCACTCATCGCATTTGGCATTG
The DNA here is from genome assembly GCA_937775265.1 of uncultured Pseudomonadales bacterium. Lineage (GTDB taxonomy): Bacteria > Pseudomonadota > Gammaproteobacteria > Pseudomonadales > Azotimanducaceae > UBA9659. Next base: position 42,190 of record CALKBV010000015.1, on the reverse strand, counting down.
GGTTTGGTCTTTTAATTGGCTTTGGCCTCTTTACGCTACTCATATATCCAGCAATTAAAGAGCGAAGACAAGAACAATCTGACCGGCGTGACGAACTATAACTAAAGCTCTGCTAACTAAAGCACTGGTAACTACAGCTCTGGTAACTACAGTGGCTCAGTAATGTTGAGCTCTAGCGGTGGTATTTCTCCAATCAGATCCAAAGCGCTAGACCTGGCTTCATAATCACCCGCCGCAGGCGTCACTTGCCCGGAAGCCGATACCCGGGCGATGACCACTACCTGGTCAAAGTTCGCGAGACCCATTCCTGGCATCATCGCCATAGACTCATCCAACCTGATTACCATCGGCAGTTGATCTAACCTGACACGTTTCACAGCCAGTGGCGCTGGAGGACCATTAACTGCTCGGGCGTAGACGAATACCGCTGAACCGGGCGGCAGATCCACTGAAGTTGCGGCAGTCACTTTCACACTCAATACACGGCCTGATTCCTGCGCTTCAACCTTGGCCCCTGCTTCTGCCGGGCCCACTTCACCAGACAGCCCCCGCTGATTGTTAAGCCGGGCTATGGCGGACCGAATCAATTCTGCCCGGCGGCCTGTAACGCCTGTTTGTAAGGCCCTGTTTAACCAGGTTAACGCCAACGGTATATCGCCTTCCATGGCCGCGCCTATTCCACGCAGCTCCAGCATTGTCGTGTCCTGAGGATTGGCCTGCAGTGCATTGTCCACTGCATTCGACACCCGGGGGGTGAATTTTCTTTCATCGAGCACATACAGCATTTCTGCATATTGAGACAAAAGCTTAGGGTCGTCAGGAAAGTATTCGAGCAGTTTGCTGTACGCCGGGGCTGCCTTTCTATAATCGCCTAGGTTTGCATAACCGCTCGCCAGCAAAAAAAGTAGATCCGGGTCATCAGGTCTCTGTTCAGCCCTCTGTTCGACCTGTTGGATAAAGTATCGATACCCCGCCGGGTCGGAAGGGTCACTTTCCAGCATTGCCTGTGCAAGCCCAACGTCCGGCAAAGCTCCCCGGCCAAGCCCGAAGTCCGTATAGACAACCAAGGCAAAAACCGGCACCAGCAAAGCCGCTGCAAGGCTGTACCTGCGATCACCCGCCAGGCGCAGTGAAGACTCCGGGTTATCTGTCGTATCGGACAGGAGCGTTTTTTTCGCCTCCAGCTCAAGTGCAGCAACCTCTTCAGGATTCCCGGCCACGGCGAGCTCATTGATCCGCTCACGGTACAGCGACAGATTGATATCCGCTCGCTGATCTCTATAGGTCCGAGAACGTCCAAGCAGCAGCGGCGCAAGAATGAATGCACTGGCGATGAGCCCCATCGGAATCGCAATCAACCAGAAAATCATAGGTCGCTGTCCCTCAGAAGGTCATCCAGGCGCGCCTGTTCTTCTGTATTGATCTCAAGCACTTCGGGTTTCGCGCGAGCCAGCCTGAACCAGACAAATCCGGCAAACATAAGAAGTAACAATGGGCCGAGCCACAACACCAGTGTGCCCGCGCCCAATCTGGGTCGATAAAGAATGAAATCACCGTAACGTTCATACATAAACGCCAGGATCTCGTCGTCTGTATGACCATCCAGCAGCATTCTGTGAACTTCCCGGCGAAGATCCTGTGCGATCATCGCGTCTGACCCGGCAAGGTTGGTATTCAAACACTGCGGACAGCGTAATTCAGCGATTAAACCGTCATAGCGCTGTTGCAACTGTTCGTCTGGAAACGGATAGGCATCAATGGCCGCAAAGCAATTGAACGAGATCGCGAACAGTATCACCCATAGTATTCTAACCATCAGACATTCCCTGCAGGTGTTCCACCACTGGCAATAATGTCTCCCGCCAGACCTCTGGTGTCACCGGCCCTACATGCCTGAACCTGATAACGCCGCTCGCATCCAGCACGAAGGTTTCCGGCGCGCCGTAAACACCCAGATCGATTGCCAGCGTTCCCTTGTCATCAACGATACTGAATTCATAAGGGTTTTCATGCCGCGCGAGCCAGCCAAGAGCTTTCCCGTTATCGTCATTGTAGTTAACACCATAGAGGGGCAAATCTGTTTCGCGACTGATTCGCAGCAGTTCAGGATGCTCAATCAGGCAGTTGGGACACCAGGTCGCCCAGACATTAACCAGGCTCACCTCACCAGACAGATCGGCTAAAGTCCGCAACTGGTCAGGCTGACGCAGATCCTGTAACTCAAACTCCGGGAACGGTTTGTCGATCAGGACCGATGGCAGAAGGTGCGGGTCCTGTAGCCTGAATCCCAACGCCAGGAACACCACTAACAGCCCAAATACACCCAGCGGTATCAGCAGGCTTTTGTTGAAGGTCATGCCGCGGTTCCCACGACATTATTGCTGACCAGCTCCCTTACCCGCCTGTATCGTTTGTCCAGAAGCGTGACAAAACCTCCCAACGCAACCAGCAAACCTCCCAACCAGATCCAGCGCACGAAGGGCTTCACATGAACCCGAACTGCCCAGGCGGTATCGCCGACTTTTTCACCTAACGCCACATAAACGTCCCGCATTAACCCCGGGTCCATATCGGCTTCTGTCATGACATTCTGCCCGACTGAATAAACCCGTTTCTCGGGACGCAGCTTTGCCACAAACTCACCGTCACGTGTCACATTGAACTCTGCCTGGTCAGCCAGATAGTTAGGCCCCCGCACCTTCTGCACTCCTTCAAAGGTGATGTCATATCCAGCAAGGGCGATAGACTCGCCGGGATTCATTCTCACATCCCGGCCTTCAGAATAAGTGATCGTCACTATAACCCCCAGAATTGCCACTGCAATACCAGCGTGTGCCAGCATCATACCAAGCTGCGAAGCGGAACTAATCGATCCAGCCTGCCACCAGTGTCGCGCCAGCAAAACCAGAATCCAGACTGCCAGTGTCTCCACCCCAATCGCGATCACATCAATGCCCGTTGCCACGACGTAGGTCACGAGGCAAATGATCACAGGCGTCGCCAGTAAAAACGGCCAGTGCTGTCGTAGCAAGACGTCACCCGATGTCCTTCGCCAGCGCGAGAATGGACTGACCGCCATAGCGATAAACAACAGGCACACGATCGGTACAAATACCCGATTAAAATACGGCGGCCCTACTGATATTTTTTTGCCATCCGTGATGACTTCATAGAGCAGCGGGTACAAGGTCCCCAAGAGCACCGATGCCGTTGCTACCACCAATAAAAGGTTATTGATTAACAGCATGGCCTCGCGAGAATTCCATTCAAACTGGGCCTCGCTTTTTATGCCCGATGCTTTCCATGCATACAAAGTCAGCGAGCCGCCAATAACCAGGACCAGGAACATCAGGATGAAAATTCCGCGGGTTGGGTCAACCGCGAAGGCGTGAACCGAGGTCAACACGCCTGAACGAACAAGGAAAGCGCCTAGCAAACTTAGGGAAAATGTTGATATGGCGAGCAGCACCGTCCAGCTTTTAAAAACACCTCGTTTTTCACTGGCGGCCAGCGAATGAATGAGCGCAATACCCATCAACCATGGCATAAATGATGCGTTCTCGACCGCATCCCAGAACCACCAGCCGCCCCAGCCAAGTTCATAGTATGCCCACCAACTTCCCAGCGTTATGCCGACTGTCAGGAATGCCCAGGCTGCATTGGTCCAGGGTCTGGACCACCGGGCCCAGGCCGCATCAAGACGACCGGTTGTCAGCGTCGCAATCGCCAGCGCAAAGGGAACAGCAAACCCGACATAACCCATATACAGCATCGGCGGGTGAACGATTAGCCCGAAGTCTTGTAACAACGGGTTCAGATCCCCTCCATCTGCCGGATGAAATGGCAGATTTCGATCAAATGGGTTGGACGTAAACAACAGGAAACTGGCAAAGCCGGCACAGAGTAAGCCCAGTACCGACAGAACCCTTGCCTTCATATCAAACGTCAGGCCGCGACTGAATGCCGCTACAGCTAACGTCCAGCCAGACGCGATTAAAGTCCACAATAGAAACGAACCTTCATGGGCACCCCATACAGCAGAGATCTTGTACTGCAGTGGTAATGCGCTGTTTGAATTGTTGGCGACGTAAGCAACGGAGAAGTCATCCTGGATAAACGAATACATCAGACAACCGAAACTGAAGGCCAGCAACACGAACAGGCCGGTCGCTATTGACGGACCCGTTTGCATGAGAAGCGCATCACGCCGGTAGACACCCAGGGCAGGCAGGACCGCTAGCGCTACACTTAATCCGAGTGCCAGGATTAGCGAGAAATGACCAAGTTCGGGAATCAATTGTAATTTGCCTTGTTCAAAGTATTTGCACTTGGCTGGTTCACGTCCTTCAGTGCATCCGCAACCTCTGGCGGCATATAGTTTTCATCATGTTTTGCCAACACTTCTTCTGCCACAAATACACCTTTGTCTGTTAATTGCCCAAGCGCAATGACCCCCTGCCCTTCACGGAACATGTCCGGCAGGATACCTTCGAACTCAACCTTCACTTGGGCTGACTTTAAGTCACTGACGACAAAGCTGACGCCAAGTCCTTCTTCGGAACGGATCACACTGCCATCCAGCACCATTCCTCCCGCTCGAATCGTCTTCCCGACCGGCGCTTCACCTTTAACGATCTGTTCCGGCGAATAGAACAGGTTAATATTCTCATTGAGCGCAAACAGCGCGAAGGTCGTCGCACCGGCTGCCGCACAGACAATAAAAACGATGATTAACAGTCGATTACGACGATGGCTTTTCATACGGCCAAACTTCATGACTGATCCTCCGGCCTTTGACTATTCATACCCTTCAACATCGCGCTTTTCGCAGTCCTGATAATGTTCCTGCGTGCCAGCATTGGCCACCAGAGGTTCGCCGCCAGGATAACCAGTGTTAACCCATACGCCGCCCAGATATAGACCCCATGTCCATCCATATAAAAAAAGGCAGATAAGCTTTCGAATCTCATCGGACCGCCAGCCACTGTTTAACCCAATCGGTATTTTTTTCCCTTAACAGAATCTCGTTTCTAATCCTCATGATCCATATCGCAAAGAAAAAGAGGTAATAGGCAACCACCATGATTAACAGTGGCAGCCACATTTCCACGGGCATCGCCGGCTTTTCTGTCAGCGAAAAACTGGCTGGTTGGTGCAGGGTGTACCACCATTCCACAGAAAATTTGATCACTGGAAGATTAACCACCCCGACAAGCGCCAGGATTGCGCAGGCTCTACCGGCTCCCTGCCTGTCGTTCCATCGCCGAGCGAAGTGCGATAACGCCTATATATAAAAAGAACAATACTAACGTGGAGGTCAGTCTTGCGTCCCACACCCACCAGGTACCCCAGGTCGGTTTACCCCAGATAGCGCCCGTCACTAAAGCGAGAAAGGTGATAGACGCTCCGAGTGGAGCGATACACTTCACTGCAACATCAGCCAGTTTGATTCTCCAGATCAGGAATACCGCAGCTGCTCCGGCCATCATTACGTATCCCGATTGTGCCAGAATTGCCGCCGGTACATGAATGTACATAATGCGGACACTATGACCCTGCTGGTAATCCGGCGGGACAAAAAGCAGCGCCCAGGCGGCCCCGCCCGTCAACATAAGCACAGACAACAACAATAACGGGACCTGCCAGCGTCCCGATATCTCGAAAAATATCTTGGGCGAACCAAGCCTGTGAAACCAATTAAGCATGGGAAATCATTTCTGGATCATGAACCAATAATAATAGGAAGATTCTTGCAGCCGCGATTCTACCAGATAGCTACTGGTCGGTTGCAACGTTTACTGCAGCCGCAGTTGCGATCGGCGCCAGGCACACAGAGCCAAACAAAATCGCCAGTAGCCAGTAGACATATCCGATGGTATCGCTGCCAGCTTCGGCTGCCTGAACCATTGCCGTCGCCAACACCAGAACCGGCACATAAAGTGGCATCACCAGGATTGTCACCAGCAGACCGCCGCGAGGAAGGCCTACAGTCAGCGCCGCACCAATCCCTCCCAGCAGACTAAGGGTCGGCGATACCAGTAAAAGTGACAGCGTAAGTGCCCAGGTTCCCGCTTCGTCCAGGAATAACAGCAGGGCAGCAAGCGGCATGAGCAAAACCAACGGTAAACCCGATAATAACCAGTGCGAGACAACCTTCGCCAGCACGAAAATGAAGGTTGATTGCTCGGATAATACGACCTGCTCAAGGGAACCATCCTCAAAGTCAGAACGAAACATCGAATCCATCGACATCAAAGTCGCAAGTAAAGCCGCCACCCAGACAATACCTGGCGCAATTTCCTTTAATTGCCCTGGTTCCGGGCCAATGCCAAGCGGGAAAAGACTGATGACAACGATAAAAAAAACCAGCGGATTCAACACCTCCGACGGATGTCGAAAATGAACCAACAGGTCCCTTTGAACGGACGCGATAAACAGATTCATTGTAGTGCCAGCGTATTAATAGGACGATCTATCGTGATTGGCTGGTGAGTTGAAATAATGATAGCGCCGTTAACGTCCAGGTGCTCCTGCAAAATAGCCATCAGAAAAGACAGCCCATCGGCATCAATAGCACTAAAAGGTTCGTCCATTACCCAGCAGGGGTTGTCCATGATTAGAAACTGTCCCAGGGCAACGCGCTTACGCTGTCCCTCAGACAAGTGCGCGCACAATGAGTCCTCAAAGCCCGTTAAACCAAGCTTATAGACAGCCTCATCGATTCGATCCTGACTCACTGGCGCTTCACGCAGGACCCCGAACCATCGCAGGTTCTCAATCACGGTCAGGGATTGTTTGATTCCAAGCCGGTGACCAAGGTAGAGCGGCGCTTCATCCACTGACCAATTAATGTCGCCCTGGCAGTCTGTATACAGCCCCAATAGAACTCTGAGCAACGTACTTTTACCGCTTCCATTCCCGCCAACAATCTGGAGCAGCTCACCCGTAGCTAGAGAGAACGACAGATCTTCAAATAACTGTCTTCCGTCTCTCTCACATCCTGCGTTTCGAACCTGCAACATCTGATTGGCCATCAAAATCGCAATTATAGCAGGGCTCTTTATACAGTGGCGCCTTATTAAGAGGCACCATAGTGTAAACTCCGTTCCTCACGCCCGGGCGCAGATCTCGAACCAGGGTAGAGAACAACCAGGCAATAAGAACTGACTATGATTTTTAAGAACGCCCATATCTATCGATTGACCCAATCCCTGGACATCACCGGCGAACAACTGGACGAGTTCCTGGGAGAAAGAGCCTTTACCCCTTGCAGTGGCATCCGTCCCTCCTCGTTTGGCTGGATTCCACCCATCGCGCAAGGAGACTTTGTCCATGAAGTCTCTGGGTGCTTTCTACTTTGCGCAAAGAGGGAAGACAAGGTCGTACCCACCAGCGCTCTCGCAGACATTCTGAACGATAAGATAGAAAGACTGGAGTCGATGGAGTCCCGGCCGATTCGGGCCAAGGAGAAACAGCGATTGAAGGAAGACGCGCTTGCGGAACTGCTGCCCCGCGCCCTGCCTAAATCGAAACAGATATTCGGCTACATCAGCACAACCGACGACCTGCTGGTGGTTGATACCGCATCTTCCCCGGAAGCAGAAATGTTCCTTAACTGTTTAAGGGCAACACTCGGGAGCCTTAAAGTCGTACCTCCCCAGGTAAAGTCCAAACCAACAGATTCTTATACGCACTGGTTACGGTCCGGCAAACTACCTGACAATTTTTCACTGGGGGATCAGTGTGACCTTATCGACCCTGAAGACAGCAGCGCGGTAAGCTGTCGCCGTCAGGATCTGAACACCAGGGAAATTCGCTCGCATCTGGATGCCGGAAAAATCTGCTCGAAACTTTCTGTTATCTGGCACGGGGACCTTAAAGTTAGCATCGACAAGGACCTCGTCCTGCGACAGATCAAAGTGCTATCCAGTGACGATTCTGTAGAAGAAGACATTGACCCGATTGCTCAACTGGATGCAGCATTCGTTAATATGACCCTGGAGCTTTCGCGCTTCTTGCCGGAGTTGTTCTCTGCCCTTGGCGGCGAGACACGCGGCTAGCCAGCCAACACCAGCGAATAACAGTCAAGAAAGTGTTTGGTTTCCGGCTGGCTGAAACAACTGGCTTTTCGCAGGAAACGAGCCAGGTCCTTTTTGATACGCCATCTGCCCGGCCGAGCTTTTTCGAGATCGATCAGGTTCACCCTGCACTGCAGCTCCGGTTGTACCAGCAAATGTTCGTTCCCAAGCGCCCCATGGGTCCAGCCATGCCGGTGAAGTGATCCGATTACCCGGGCCGTATTCTCAATGATCAGGTTTCTGTTGGCAGCAGAGAGATCGAGCGCCTCATTAAGCGGAAAAGAACCCGCAATACCAGATATCACCAACTCGGTCATGTCGCCCAGTTCACGGTAAAAAATCACTCTGGGAACATCAATCCCAACCCTATGGCATTTTCGAAGCGCAATCAGCTCACGCCTCAGCATAGGCATGCGAAATCCAAGACGTGACAAAGGATGGCAATAATATCGATACTGGGTTTTGACAAAGACATGATCATCGCCCACATTCCATGCCCGCCCCTGATCTCGATAAATGACACTGAACCCCACGCCACCTTTCGTCTGGGAGGGCTTCATCAGGTGGGGTTGCCTGCTCAATGCTGCTTCCTCAGGAGATAGAGCCGCCAGGTTGAGAGGACCGGCCATAAATCATAGACGCGCTCTATATTGAAACCTGACTGAGTAAACTGCTTTTCCGTACGCCTGCCTATAGACGCGGACAACGCAAAATATCCCCGTGAGACTCTTGCGAATTCAGATAACAGTTTTTCCTGTTCTTCCGTGCCATTAAGATGCTGATAGAAATCAATGCAGGCAGCAAGGTCGACTGACCTGTCCTCCAGATCGACATCGAATGCGGAGGTTAGCATCAGCTTTCCGGGGTAATTTGAAGACAGGCGGTTCGCGGATGCTACATCAAGCATTCCCTTACTGACTTCTGCTGCCACCAGCGATGCAACACCCATGTCTCTGAACACCGACCAGTATCTCCCGTCGCCGCAGGGTAAATCGAGTATCTTCCCGAAATCTCCCGCGTCCGCCAGCGCCCTTCTTAGGAGCAGCCGCTTGCGCCAACTGACTAAATCAGCTGTCTTAAAGCCCCTGAGTTTGGGCATCTTTCTCTAATGGTTTGAACTTGAATTTTTGCCCGCCAATTGATGCTTCGTACATCAGGCCGCCCAGTGAGTTAAGGAATACCGCCATGCCTTTATTGTAGCCATATTCAACCTGCTTGGTTGATACCGAGCCTAGTCCTGCACTGGCTGAAGAACCTGCGGTACCGGCCCGCGCCTGGGCACCAAGCGACAACGACTACTGCCGACGCGGAAGCATCAAATTCGAACCGATTACTGATAAATTCATCGAATGCCCGCTTGTCCTGCAAAAAAATAATCTCGCTAAAGACCTGTCCGCCCAGCTGGAAGCCAATACTTAACTTGGCCAGGGAAACATGCCCCGCCACCTTGCCTTTCTCGTATACCTGGCCGTTCCCGTAGGAGCCGCCAACAACTAAACCGCCGCGACCAACTGTGGGGAATACAGCGTACCCATAGGCATTGTCGAAATAGGGTTTTAGGTCTGGTGAAGACTCAAATACATCCAAAGTTCCGTCATAGTTATCTGCAAAACTAAACGAATGAAAAGTTATCAGTAACAGGAGTAGTAGCTTTCTCATCATCATTCTCTTGTGCCACGTTAAGTTGGACAATTCCCATATTAGACAATTCAAGATGAACTGACCTTGAATGCGAGTTCAGACAAGCCAGCTATATGGGCAGTTACCTGGTCACCTGGCAGGACCGGCCCAACGCCTGCAGGTGTACCTGTATAAATCATATCGCCAGGCTGCAATACGAAAAGCTCTGACAAACGGCTGACAATTTCCGGCACCTTCCAGATCATCTGGTTAACATCCCCCGCCTGCCTTGTTTCACCATTGATACGCAGTGTAATTAAAGCTTCATTGAGCTGACCTACTTCAGAAAGTTTGTGCAGCGCAGCGCATGGTGCGGCATGTAGAAACGTTTTCCCCGCCTCCCACGGGCGGCTCTTTTCTTTCGCCTCGGCCTGCAGGTCTCTGCGTGTCATATCGACACCAACACCATATGCGTATACCAGGGACATAGCTTCATCTACTGATATATTCGTGCCTCCATGGTGCAGGGCAACGACTAACTCAACCTCATGATGTACATCACTTGAATGAGCTGGATACTTCATTTCTGCACTCATCACTCAGCACTGCGTACGCTGGCTTCATAAAGAAAAAGGGCGCTTCGCGATCGGGGTCAAATCCCATTTCAATGGCGTGGTCCGCGTAGTTACGCCCCACACAATAAATGTTGTTTACCGGAAACCGCTCCGTGCTCCCGGCAACAGGAACAGAAATCACATCACTCGGTTCAAAAACATAACTCACAGTCTTCTCCATCGGACCTTTTGGCAGGCCGCGAGCTGAAGTTTAATCGGAAACCAGTAACGTACAAGTTCAGGAGGCAGAAATCGCTCTATTTGCGAACCACGCCATTGGCTAACCACAACAAAGGAAGAAGCATAACCAGCCAGGGCAGGCACAGCCACAGGATACTGTTCCAGCCAAACAGCGCGAGCAGCACACCCGCCCCTAAAGACCCAACAGCCTGCAAGCCGAAGACAAGAAAATCATTGAGCGCCTGCACCTTGAATCTTTCTGCGGCCCGATAGCTGGTTGTTAACAAGGTTGTTCCACCGACAAACAGAAAATTCCAACCTATACCCAGCAAAACCATGGCTCCCCAGTAATGTATTAACAGGGGCTCGCCGTACGCAACAAAGACGACGCCCAGCATCAGCACGGCGCCAACGGTAATTATTCGATAGACCCCAAACCAGCTCACCAGGAACCCGCTAAACAGCGAAGGAACATACATCGCCAGAATATGACTCTGTATGACCCATGCTGTGTCTTCCAAACTATGGTGATCCATTTCGTGCATGCTGACAGGCGTCGCGGTCATGACCAGGCTCATGACACTCCAACCGACAATGGCAGCCCCCATGGCCAATAGTAGGTTCGGCTCTCGCAATATCCGGGAATAAGGTCTTGGATCACCAACGACTTCCTTTTCATCCACGGGTACGTTTCTGTAGAAAACGAGTAAGACCACAAACGAACAGCTGATCAGAAAGCTCATCCCCAGAAACGAGCCGACATACTGCGGTAAGCCCGCAACTTGACTGAAACCACTGGCAACCGCTGGTCCAACAAACGCCGCGACAATACCGGCTAACATCAACAGTGATAGACACTTCGCAATCTGGTCTGCAGGCACAGATTCTGCGACCGCAAACCGGAACTGTTGAATAAAGGCAGAGTTGCTTCCAACAAGAAAAGCCGCAACACAAAACAGGGGGAAATTCCCCGCGTAAATAGCAAGGGCCGCCACCAAACCGGCGGTCGAAGAATAACCTGACGCGACCAGAAAACCCGCCTTGCGCCCATACCGGGCCATTAGCAGCGTCGCAGGCACGGTCGTAAAGGCGGTCCCTAAAACCATCACCGCAAGCGGCAGGGTCGCCCAGGACAAATCTGGCGCAAGTCTTGCGCCTACTATTCCGCCCAGCAAAACCATCATGGGCGCTGCTGTTTGCCCAAAGCATTGAGCTATGCCCAAAACAATGAGTGTTCGATATCGACTCGCCACGCCCAAAACTCCTGACTTCCCATTACTCGTTTCGAGAATAACAGCATTGAACCTGTTCTGGCCCAACTAACGCAGCGATAATGAATACCATCACCCGCGGTGAAAGACATTTAGTGACCTGCCCTGCTGACACAGTTGCCGCGACTGTAAAACGAAATTGCTGTATAAAAGCGGCGGGATCGCCCATCACATTAGCAGCAACACCAAACTTACGGACAGGCATTGTCATTGATTAAATCAGACTCACTCATACGCCCTATCGCACAGCTAGCCTGGCTGGCGATATCAATCCTGGTATTTCTTAGCCTTTCCCGCGCGGGACTAGTGATATGGCAATGGGATCGCGTCATGAATAGCGGGGATCTTGTTCACTTGTTCGTTAGTGGCTTGCGCATGGATATTGTCCTGGTATGCCAGATCATGCTTTTGCCGATATTGGCGCTGATCCTGTTCCCGACACGCCTGCTATGCTCCAGGCTATTCACAGGCCTGATACTCCTCTGGTGTATCGTCTGGCCATCTATTGTCGTTTTTATGGAGCTGATCACGCCCGCCTATATGGGGTTTTTCGAGACCCGACCGGGCAGAATTTTCTTTGAGTATCTTGACCACCCTCAGGAAGTCAGCTCACTCATTTACGGCGCGTATCTACCAACAGCGATAATCGGTCTTGGTCTTACTGCCATCACAACTCTGCTGATCCTGAAAAACCTCAGGTTTGACAGGGACAGGTTTGACTTTCCCCTGTCTTATCGATTTGTTGTCCTTATTCCGGTGTTCCTCATGTTGTCGCTTGGCGCTCGTTCAACGCTGGGACATCGTCCTGTGAATCCATCGACATTTGCTAAATCCAAAGACCAATTGGTCAACGAACTATTCCTGAACAGCACCTACTCACTGTTGTATTCCATCTATAGTCTGCGGCACGAAGACTCAGGAGACAGCGGACTGCCAGCAATGGAGCCGGAGGAAGTGATCCGATCCTTTCAGCGCATCAGCACCGTTCCAATGGTTGATTACCTCAACCAGCAATCAACCCATCATCAGTTCGGCGATAACTCAAAACCCAGCTCCCCCAAAAATATTGTCATCATCGTGGAAGAAAGTCTTGGAGCACGTTTCGTTGGCAGCCTGGGCGGACTTCCGCTGACTCCAAACCTGGACGCCTGGAGCAATAAAGGACTGTGGTTGACCAACCTCTATGCAACGGGAATTCGATCTGCACGGGGTCTCGAGGCTATCGTTAGCGGCTTCCCACCTTCCAGCTCACGCAGCGTGCTGAAGCTGGGCAAGTCCCAGGGGAATTTCTACACGATGGCGCACACCCTCTCAGGCATGGGTTATAGCAACTACTTTGTCTATGGCGGCGAGGGTCATTTCGACAACATGAAAGGCTTTTTTCTGTCCAACGGCTTCGACACCGCTATCGACATCAATGATTACGACGAATTCGAATTCAAAGGCACCTGGGGTGTATCTGACGAAGACCTGTTCAATCGAGCCCATTCGATAATGCTGGAAGAACAGTCACCCTTCTTTACACTGATTTTCACTTCATCATTTCACAGCCCATACGAGTTTCCGGATGGCAAGATTGAGCTTGTTGATGAAGAAAAAAATACCAAACATAACGGTGTAAAGTACGCCGACTATGCACTGGGTCAATATCTGGAAAAGGCCAGCCAATCGAAATACTGGAAGGATTCCATCTTCCTGATTGTCGCGGATCACGATGAACGCCCCCGCGGCAGATCACTTGTCCCTATCGAGAGCTATCACATCCCGGGCCTGATCATTGCTGACGGCCTGACTCCCCGTCACTTTGACAAGGTCGCAAGCCATATCGATCTTCTGCCAACACTACTATCCCTGGCAAACGTATCGGGCACGGCACCCTTTGTGGGTCACAATCTTCTGTCAATTCCACCTGACCATCACGGTCGTGCCGTCATGCAATTCGGCAAGAATCACGCCTACATGGAAGGTGAAAATGTGGTCATCCACCAACCAGATCGAGCAGCAGAACAATACCTATATGCGAACAAAACGCTGATCCCAGCAACTCTGCAACAGGATTTGTCCCGAAAAGCCCTGATTTGGGCGTCGCTGCCGGGCGTGCTTTATCGCGAAGAGCTCTACACCCCAGATAGTAGAGCTGTCCAGCCGCCCTGACCTGTTTTGGCGCCGAATAATCGTCATTCTCACCTGGCGCGAGAATCATTCACTATCGACGGAATTTATATGACTGACAAGTGATTAACCGTGGTCAATAATCCTATGGACTTAATAGCAGGATTAGCATGACTCATTACAAAGTAATCGACGCCATCGTTGTCGGGGCAGGCTTCGCAGGAATGTACACGCTCTACAAAATGCTGGGCGCCGGGTTTTCGGCTCGCGTATTTGAAGCCGGCGACAATGTTGGCGGCACCTGGTACTGGAATCGATACCCGGGCGCGCGATGTGATATTGAAAGCATGGAATACTCCTATTCGTTCGATGACGACCTGCAGCAAAAATGGAACTGGAGTGAGCGTTACGCCACTCAGCCGGAACTCCTGAAGTACGCAAACCACGTGGCTGACAACTTCAATCTGCGGCCTCATATTTCTTTCAACACACGTGTAGTTTCTGCTCACTATGACGAAGATGCTTCTATCTGGCAGGTGACCACAGACCAGGGTGAAGAAATCAGCGCTCGATTCTGCGTCATGGCAACCGGATGCCTTTCCTCAGTCAACCAACCTGATTTCGAGGGCATTGCCAATTTCAAGGGTAATACCTACCACACCGGGCAGTGGCCCCATAAAGGTGTCGATTTTACCGGCCGCAGGGTTGGGATCATTGGTACCGGCTCATCCTCCATTCAGTCGATTCCGCTGATTGCTGAACAGGCGAAACAACTGACCGTATTCCAGCGAACCGCCAACTTTTCAGTGCCCGCACATAATCAGGACCTGGACGAGCGCTATATTGAAGAAGTAAAAAGTGAATACGGTACTTTTCGTGAGGAAAACCGGCAAATGCACGGTGGGTTCGGTGCCCGGCGACCGAGGCACGAGGATTCGATCTGGGATGCCGACGCCGAGACAATCCAAAAACGCTTTGAAGAACGATGGGCACTCGGAGGTCTCGGCTTCACCGGTGCCTTCGCAGACCTTGGACTGAGTGTCGACGCGAACAACATCGCCGCGGAATTTATCCGCGAAAAGATTCGTGCAACCGTTACTGATCCTTTGGTTGCGGAGCTGCTTTGCCCCAGTGGGATTGTTGGCTGCAAACGAGTGTGTGTCGACACCAACTACTACACCACCTACAACCGTGACAACGTCACTCTTGTCGATGTGAGTCAGCACCCTGTTGACCGACTCTCCGCGAAAGGCCTTGTCACCCACGATGTTGAGTACGAGTTTGACGACATCATCTTCGCCACCGGGTTTGATGCCATGACCGGCACGTTGCTCAAAATAGATATCAGGGGGAAAGGCGGGCTGACCTTGCAGGAAAAGTGGCATGCGGGTCCCCGAACTTATCTTGGCCTGTCTACCTATGGGTTTCCGAACCTATTCACCATCTCGGGGCCCGGCAGCCCTTCGGTGCTTTCAAACATGATTTTGACTATTGAACAGCATGTGAACTGGATTTTGGAATGCCTGGTCTATATGCGTACCCAGCAAATCGCCAGTATCGAAGCGAACCTGGATGCAGAAGATGCGTGGGTAAAACAGGGCAACGAATTCGCCAATATGACACTGATGCCCATGTGCAATTCCTGGTACCTGGGCGCCAATGTGCCCGGAAAACCCAGAGTATTCATGCCCTTTGTGGGCGGCATACCCCTGTACTTTGAAACCTGTGCCAGGGTCGCTGCCAACAATTACGAGGGTTTCACCCTAAACGCAGGGTAACAATACTTCACCAGCAACGTTCCAGGCACAAGACGAGTTACTTATCCAACCGCCTGATCTCAGGCGGCTCACCGGTTGACCCTTTGGTAACACCGGAAAAATTGGAGTTGCTCGCAGATATTTTTGGAAATTTTCGACTGAGCTCAGGACCTGCTGCGGTTAAGCCGCCATCAACCACGAGGGACTCCCCTGTGACAAACTCCGCATCACTGGATGCCAGGAACAATGCCGCTCCGGCGATATGCTCACCCCTGCCGTAGTCTGGCCAGGGCTGGGACTTAGCAAAAGACTTCCTGGTCGCTTCCGGCTTACCGCCATCGGCCAAGGGTGTGGCTATAAACCCGGGGCAGATGGCGTTAACCCTGATCCGGTATTCGGCAAGCTCAACCGCGGCTGCTTTGGACATACTGATCACCGCCGCTTTAGCTGCTGAGTATACCAGCGGGCCCGCGTCACCACTCAAACCGGCGATAGATGCTGTGTTGATTATCGAGCCGCCCTGTCCCTGGGCCTGCATGTGACGCGCACCATGTTTGAGGCCAAGAAATACCCCCTTGGCCAACACATCGAAAGTGTAGTCCCAGTCTTCAGTCGTGGTTTCAGTCAATGGGCCAATCGCCCCACCAACGCCCGCATTGTTGAACAATACATCGAGATGCCCAAATCGACTCACTGCCTCATCCAGCATCGCTACAATATCGGACTCTGACGCAACGTCAGTCTTGATGAAGCTCACGCTTGTCTCATATCCCAGACGATTCGCTTGTTCAACGGCAGCGGTCCCGGTTGTTTCATTGAAGTCTGCAATCACTACGGACGCGCCTTCTTCAAGAAAACGAATCACGGTTGATAGCCCCATCCCACTGGCACCACCGGTTACAACGGCTACTTTCTCATTTAATCTGTTCATCATGTGATCTCTTCATCAGGTATTAGGGGGTCTGATCATAATCGGGCCGTCACCTTCCGTGTGTCATAGTATGCCGCACTGACATTGCTTGCGGACAAATTTTATTACGGCGCGAACATCCTGGAGGCTTCATCCCGGTAGCCAGCATCGAACGAGCTAACAAACACTTTATGGTGAACAGCGATCGCCCGCCTATCCTCCTCATACCGCCAAAGATGGTGAAGGTTTCGAAGTCGTAATCCCTTCCGAAGTGAACCTCTGTAAACCTTCATATCCGCAATATCGATTAAACCAAGCTGGCCCTCAGGCGTTAGCACGACATTGCCTAGATGCATGGACCGGAGGTAGACACCTTTGTCGTGTAATTCTTTGATAAAGGCGCCAAGTTTGGTCACAAGCCTAGCATCAAAATCAGGCACCTCACGCAGGATGTTGCCCGGCAAGGGCTCATAATGCACCGCTGTTCTGTCAAGCTCTGGCAGCCGTATTGATTCAATGACCTTGAGCGTTGGAACACCGAGAGAGTGCAGTGCCTCTGAGTTTTTCTCGAACCTCCGCCAATAGGGAAACAACCGTGCGGAGGTGAAGAGTCGTTTCACACGAAACAGCTTGAGGTACGTGCCATCCTTCAGCAGGAGGACTTTATCACCATACCCATCAGCAGCAGTGACATCTGCCCCTGCACGCATCTCGAGATACTCTTCATTAGTCAGGGACTTCATAAATCACTCAGGATGCCTGCGCTACCTTCTCTTCTACCATATGGTCTTGGACAAACAGCGATCGACAGTTCTGTTGTTGCAGACTTGCTTCTTTCTGGTCATCGCATAACTTTTCTACTTCAGGTTCGAATGCCAGCGTCTGCGGCTTCTGTTCTTGCCGCCAGGATCGCAAATTTTCATTCAGCCGTTTCAGGATCCGGAAATTTCGTCCCGCAAACAGTTCACCTGACACATCAAATTCAGATAAGAGCGCACTGGCCCGAACTGCTATAGCCTGGTGATCTTCAGGCGCCAATCGGATCATGGCTAAAACGTAGTTCGCACCCCACTGGAACCTGGTGGCTACGCCAACTGAATTCTCGTAGGCTCTTTTTCTCCAAGCCAAGGCCTCATCGAAGTTGTCAGCTTTTTCCGCAAGAGAGCCCAGACCACTCATGAAGTAATAAGGCGAAGCAGATTTTTCGAGTTCCGCCAGCAACAAGCCTTTTGCATCATTGACCAGGCCTGCTTCCCGATAGATGTGGCTTATCTGGTTAATCACACTTTGTCGCTCAAAACTATCAGGCGTTGCTTCGTCGACTGCCTTTAGCTCTGCCCGTAACAATTTTTGCAGATCCTCCGCAAGTGGTTGATCACCCCTGGTAGCCAACTGCAGCTTAGGCACCCAACCTGCCAGTTTCTCAGCCTTGGACAGTGCTTCATCAAATCGGAGATCAAAAATACTGCTCGCCCAAAGCGCAGCAAGAGTGACCTTGTGAGCATCGTCGATCATTGGCAATGCCAAAATCTCCTCCATGTAGTAGGCGAGCGAATCCCACGACGCCAGGGTCAGCGAACTTGATGACAGAATTATTTCCAGACGCTTGGCAATAGCAGGGGCCGCATCCAGGTTGTCCTGACCGGTTTCCTCAGCGTCATTTTTTTCAGTAAGGGTCAGCAAATAATTCATATAAAAACGATTGCTCAGCTCCCCCTCAGGAGCGCTGGTCGACAGACGAAAAAACAGTTCAGTCTTATCGGTGCCCTCAGGCACTGCAGAGGTGTCCTGAAACCAGGAGTAATAAGCTAATTGGTAAAACTCGTCAGCTGAGAGTCGCGTTGAATCCGCAAGCGCAACCTGCACCAGGTCCGCGGTCGATCTCATCTGGTTAAGGCTGAGCTCAAGCACTGTGTTGTACCGTGAGATATCGATCCCGCCAGGAATACGGGTAATTTCTTCTCCCGCTGGGTTGAAGACAATCATTGTCGGATACCCCATCACACCGAATTTTTCACCCCAGGCCTGCGCCTCATCGGTGTCACCATCCAGGTAAACAGGCACAAAGAGTCGCGTCAGCTGGATGAATTCCTGGGACTTGAATACCGTATGTTTGATTTCCTGACAGGGTGGACACCACACCGCGCCCCAATATAAAAAGAGTGGTTTGGCCTCGCTCTCTGCGGAATCAAACGCTGCTTGTAGCGAGCCCCCAAACCACTCAATGCTGACATCAGCAGAATGAGAAACCTCTGCTGAAACGTCTGCTTGACTATCAACTTCAGTATCTGATTCGCAGGCAGTCATCACGAGGGTAGCAATCAGTAGCAGCGGCCTGAACATGGAATGATCCGGGATCTATTGTTTCAATCGCGCTATTCGAGCAGCTTTACGTTCGATACGCAATCTCAGCCTCTGGTGCCGTGCCGGTGTCAGCGGGTATCCCCAAATAAACGCCATGGCAACACTGTAAAAGAAAATAGGTCCACAGCAATAGACCAGACGTAAAGCGAGCACCCCGACCTCGGTACTGCCTGTGACACCACCAGCGGCATCAAACCCAAGGAGTCCTACAAGATTGAGCGAAAAACCCGTTCCAAACGCCACCGCCAGTTTGTCAGTCAGGCCCATAATCGAGAAGTAGGTCCCGGCTCTCTGCCCGCCTGACCTGGCTGTATCAACATCGATCACGTCGGCCAGCATCGCAATAGGGAGGAATTGCAGCCCTCCGAAACAAAACCCTTTTACAATGAACAACAGAAAAAACGGCAGGTAGTCGCCATAGGAAAGAAACAGATTGGCAGCGCTCACTATTGCCACAAGCACCAATGTCGACATAAAGGCGTAATGCTTGCCAATTTTTCTACCCAACCATAACCAGAACGGGATTGCCCCTAGGCCGGCAGTAAAATAAAAGAAGTAGGCGGCTCCAATCGTTGGCACGCCAACAATATCCCTGATGAAAAACAGTGAAACTGCATTTCTAAACGCTTCACCGAATGTCACCATCAGGACGATAATCAACACCCTGCGCATCGGGCCATTCTTCCAGAGATACTTAAGCCCCTCTCTGATTGGGACAACATTACGCTTACCCTCAGTCGGCGGTTCCTTGACCACGGCTAGTACCACGAAAATGCAAACCGGAAGGAGAATGAGAACCGTATAAGCTAGCCCTATTAACACTGGCCCTGACAGGGTTTTTCGGTCGACGACCTCTTTGTCCAACAGTTCGCCGGTAAAAGCGCCCTTGGCATCAGTGAAAATGATGCTAAAAATTGACTTCACGGAACCACCGCCGTCCGCCATGATTTCTACCACCATCGGCACCGTGGCCGCCAGCAACAAGCCCATCAGAACGTAAAACTCTCGGGCAGCGGTGACTCGAGAGCGCTGGTGATAGTCAACCGATAGTTCTGCACCCCAGGCCCTATGAGGGAGCGCGATGATCGTCGCCCCCAGAAAAAATAACGTCAGGTATCCCAGAAAATAGTAGAGGCTCACACCGTCATCCGGTGGCATGAAAAGCTTGTAGACGCCGAACATCATGATCGGCATACCCACCAGTAACCAAGGTCTGCGACGACCGAAGGGTGTTACCCAGCGATCGGAAATCTCACCCATAATTGGATCGGTAAGGACATCCGTCAGCCGCGCCAGCATCAGGATAGTGCCTACTGTGGCCAGGCCGATACCGAGGCTTCCCGCATAATGTGCCGGTATCCAGATAGCCAGCGGATAACCAATGACCGCCAGAGGTAAACCTAGGATTCCATGGGCATAGATAGTGGTTCGCGCCAGCGGTGCGTTGGTTTCAGCCATCAGTGTTTCCTTTGAGGGTTACTTTATTTCCCGAGCAGCCCTATCAGGACACTACTCCGGCAGCTGCGAAATAAGGCAGCATATCCATTTCGGGCCACCTGGCCCGCGTTAGCTTCAGCGTCCTGGGCGTCCAGTAGGCATGACCGGGTTCCGGTATACCCAGGCAGCTTAGTTGTTCTGGGCTTGCACTGTTCATGATCCGGGACCAGTCATTGTTACCCGTTTGTTGCCAGGCGTGGTAGGCAATCATATCGTTGCCCGCCGCCTTGTAACCCACGGTCATGGTGAACCGATAACCCTTGTCCTTTGTCAAATTAGTGCCCCGATGAAATGTATCAATACTGTGAGCCACCAACGTACCGGCGGTTGACGCAGCAGAAAGTTCAACTAGCTTCAGCGCTGTCTGCTTCGAAGGGTCAAATGCCCCTATTCTTCCATCACCCAATATCCCGGCGGCGTTTTGCCTGGAAACGTAATGCAGCGCACCAAGCTCATCTGTCACATCGGTCAGGTAAATAATAAAATCAACTGTTCGAAGCGCCTGATCATCTGATGGCACGACCAGGGTGTGATTACTAAAATCACAGTGAAAATCCTGATCGTAATCGGTCTCACCGGTGTACTTTGCCCAAGTGTGCGACTGGTAGAGGTGGACATTGTCTACACCCAGCAATGACTGCGAAAACGCAATCAAAGCGGGATGCAACGAAAGCAGGTCGAGCTCCGCTGAACCCCCATAAGGCAGCGTATCCATATTCTTAAACTGTTTCTCGCGAAAATCTCCAAACACGCCAATGTCACCGGGACCTTTCTGGTCAATCACATGGCCGTCGCCCTCCCCGGTTATACCATAGAGCCGCTCGTAATCAGCCAGCACCGGTGCAAGTTCCGCCGCAGAGAAAAAACCCGGCACGATAGTGAACCCATCTTCCCGCCAGGCAGCAACATCGAGTTCAGAAAACCGGTTCACTGACTGTTCCTAACTTCCACGAAAGAAACGTCGTGGGTTATCAACGAACAGTGTTTCGATCGTAGCATCAGCAACCCCCATTTCCTTCAGGTCGGGAATGACCTCGCGCTTGATATAAAGATATGCATGCTGGTTGTGCCTCGCGAATTCGTGCTCCTCCGGCATGCTGCCATCAGGGTTTTCTTTAAGCACCGCCAAACAAATGCAATCGTGAGAAGGGCACAAACGATCTTCGTAACCTGCATCGATCAGCTTCTTCAATGTCACCGACCTCATGTGCGGACTTACCAGACGACCGGGATACCTGTCCAAACCCAGGTAACAACCCTGGTCTAATATCCATTTCAGATATTCGATATCCGTTGTGTCATTGGAATGATCAATTTTTACTCGCGTCAGATCGACACCTTCTTCCTTAAGTATCTTGATCTGTTGTCGGGCCACGTGCCCGGTAGGATACGAATGCACCATGATGGGTAGGCCTGTTTCTGCATGAGCACGACCTACCGCTCGCGTCATCACTTCCAGCGGCGGCGTCACATTCTCGACGTCCGCGGCGCACTTCAGAATACCTGCTTTAATATCAGTACCTCTGAACCCTTCTTCGATGTCCTTAACGAACTCTTTTGCCATCTGGTTCGGGGATACTCCCTGCAGGAACCTTGGGACGTCAAGCCACCATCCCGTGGCATTGATAATATTAACCCCTGATTCTTTGGAAACCCGGCTCAACAATTCTGCCTTACGCCCAAGATCAAACGTCGTTGCATCGACCATGGTATCAATACCTTCCGACCGGGCCTCCTTCAGGCTCGCAATGGCCCTCGCCTCGCGATCAGGTCCCAGCAGATCAGGATACTGATCCCATAAACCACTGGCACTGACCATCACATGTTCATGCATCAGCGTGAATCCGAGGTCATCGGGTGAAATGGTTCCAGTTACCGTATTAATCGAATCCAATGCGCACTCCCTTTAAGGGTGAATATAACATCAACTTCCCCGCGATTTAATATGCCTTGGCACAGCTACATTTATTAGCCAACCCTGATATGTGCAAGACACAGCCCTGGTGCAAGTTTAGAATGATCCGCTTTCATACAGTCGACTAACACATGACGCTTTTTTCTGTTCTCGATCTTGCACCTGTCTGCGAAGGTAGTAATGCTACAAAAGCACTCCATAACGCGCTCGACCTGGCCCAACATGTAGAGAAATGGGGATTCAACCGTTACTGGGTAGCGGAGCACCACAACTTCCCAGGTATCGCCTCGGCAGCGACTTCTGTCGTCATAGGATACATTGCAGGCGGCACTTCAACGATTCGGGTTGGCGCTGGCGGCATCATGTTACCCAATCACGCGCCGCTGATGATTGCGGAACAATTTGGTACCCTCGCCTCGCTTTATCCGGACCGAATTGACCTTGGGCTTGGACGCGCGCCGGGTACCGATCAGCTGACTATGCAGGCTCTCAGGCGATCACTTTCCCAGGAAGTCGGCGACTTTCCCAGAGATGTCACAGAGCTCCAGCACTTTCTCAAAGAGCCCGAAGCGGCCCAACAAATTGTGGCAACGCCAGGGGCCGGCACCAATGTGCCGCTATGGATACTGGGTTCGAGCCTTTTCGGCGCCCAGCTTGCCGCAATGCTGGGATTACCCTTCGCATTCGCCTCGCATTTCGCGCCCGCAGCAATGGACCAGGCGATAGATATATATCGGGAAAGCTTTAAGCCGTCAGAACAACTCGAGAAACCACATGTCATGCTCGGCTATAACGTTTGTGCGGCAGACAGCCCGGAGGAAGCGGATCTACTCCGATCTTCTTCGTTACAATCTTTCGTTAATATGAGGAAAGGTGCAGCAGGGAAGTTACCGCCGCCCATCGCTAATTTTGAAGCCACACTGTCGGCACCAGAGCAACAAATGTTACATCAGATGGCTCGATGCGCGGCGGTAGGCAATGCAGACATGATCGAAGACCAAATCAAGAAGTTTCTTAAAGAGACTGAAGCAGACGAACTCATCATCGCGTCCTCGATCTTTGATCACGAGGCTCGGCTGCACTCCTATGAACTGACTGCAGAAGTTGCTGGCAGGATCAATTGAACGGTCTGTGAGATTAGTCCGCAGAGACTTTCAGATCGACAATGACGAGTTTCCCATTCGCCCAGTCGGGTAACCATTCAGGGACGGTTGGCCTTAGCCTGGAAAACACGTCGTCAATAAATTCCTGGTCCCGAAGCTCAACAGTTGCGTGACCCGTCAGAGCCTCTCCCTGAATGAGCAGGGTAACTGCGGCGCCTTCCCCGTCAAACGCTCGCCACCAGGCACCGTCGGCGCCCGCATAAACGCGATTATCTTCTCGAAGGTAATTAACGGGAATCGTCTTGCCATCAGGAAAAGTCAGGAGCATGGCGCGCTCAGCGCGTTCACCCATCGGATTTTGTTTAAGCTCCGCAACCACCCCGGAGTTTCCGATGCTCGTCACGTAAACACCATACCCAACAATGAGCAACGTAAGGGTAGCAAGGACGATAAGCGCCACTCTCATCCCACTAAACCCTGCGCACTATTGCCGTGGTAGCTTCTCAGAGTTTACTGGCGACTTGGTAAACGAGATAACCAGCGGCTACCAACATAGGAATCACGGTTCCCACGGTGCCCACTAAACGGCCGGCGGTAACACCTGAATTTGCACTTAGCGCAATGGCGTGAGCAAGACGCGCTACCAGGACAACCCCACCAAGCAACGCCACCAAGAGTGTGCTGCCAACCATCAGCTCGATCAGCATCAGGCAAACTAAAAAAGTGGGAACATTCTCAATGAAATTACCATGAGCCCGGATTCTACGTTCAAGACCTTCGTTACCGCCGCTGCCAATAAAGACCCCAGCGTCGCCACGCATCTTAATCACCGAAAACATCAGCCCTATTTGTATTATTGTTAGCAAGGCTGCGGTTAACCCCGTATACAAGGGCATATTTACCAATTCCAGATCCATGAGCACACCATATTATTTTTTTATTAGGATGTGAGCCTAACAAAAACCCCTCGGTTTTTCTTAGTAAATACGACCTTAATCAGGTAAGCCCAAAACCCGTTTGGCAATGATGTTCAGCTGAACTTCCTTGGTGCCACCCGCGATGGTCAGTGACTTCTGGTAGAGCCATTTCTTGACCGCAGCGACCTCTTTTTCTGAAGCCCCACTGTCAGTATCCCAGTGATAGGCGCTATTCCCCATGGCAGCCATTAGCAGTTCATCACCATCCTGGATGTTCAGTGCGTTGGTCAGTTTGACGGCAGAGGAGGTGAAGCCTGGCGCCCGGCTTTGTAATTCCGCAATCGCACGACGCTGAGTAATCCGTTGCGCATGAGTGTTCATGTCATGTCGGGTGAGCCAGGTTCTTATCGACGCTTCCGCAATTCGCCCATCAGCTTTCCCGACATAATGCGCTACCAGTTCAGGCAGCTGACTTTCTTCGTTCCTGCCTCCCTGGGAGCCCGAAATATTGATGCCTGCATGGGTTGATCGCTCAAACTGCAATAATCGCTTGCCAACAGTCCAGCCACGATCCACACCACCAATGAGGTCTGTGACTGGCACAATGGCATCTTCAAACAGCGTTTCACAAAAGGGAGATGCACCGGAAATCAAGGCTATCGGATTTACAGTGACACCTTGTTGGTGCATATCTACCAACACCAAACTGATACCTTCATGTTTGGGTTTGTCCGGCGATGTGCGTACAAGAACAAAGATGTAATCACTGTCAACGGCATCACTGGTCCAGGTCTTCCTGCCATTAATGATGTAGTTGTCGCCTTCTTTTACTGCTTTGGTAGACAGGCTGGCCAGGTCTGAACCGGCACCTGGCTCTGAATAACCCATCGCCCAGGCGCCATCACCCCGTGCACAAATTGGCAGCCATCTCGCCTTCTGCTCATCTGTTCCAAATTCGAGGATGGTCGGGCCAATGTAATTAACGCCCCGGCCAGTCAGGGGAGTTCGAGCACCAACCCGTTTGAGTTCTTCAATGAGAATCTTGTATTCATCATTATTCAACGCGGCGCCACCATACTCGACAGGCCAGGTGGGCACCGTCCAGCCTTTGTTAGCCATGCGATCCAACCAGGTTCGAACATCTGGCTCCAGTTCGATGGATTTACTGCCAAGCGGAGTCTGTCCCGGACCCTTTGCGCCATCCGGACAATTCTGTTCAAGCCAGGCTCTGGTTTCAGCCCGGAAGTCTTCTAGCGTGACCATACGTCTCTAGCCCTTCACCTCAATGAGTTCTACTTCAAACACCAGCACGGTATTAGGCGGAATCAGCCCACCGGCGGCACCTCTTTCACCGTATGCAATTTCGGGAGGCAGGACTAATCGCCACTTGTCACCTTCCTTCATCATTTGCAAAGCTTCGGTCCAGCCTGCAATGACGCGGTTCACTGGAAATTCGGCAGGCGCACCTCTATCCACGGAGCTATCGAACACGTCGCCATTAACGAAGGTGCCATGATAGTGCGTGACTACATTTGAGGTGGCCAACGGCGATCGACCTTCACCCGACTCAATTATTTCAAACTGCAGTCCTGACGGCATCACCTTCACACCAGATTTCTGCGCGTTGATGTACAAATACGCCTGTCCCGGATCCTGTTGGATAAGTTCCTGTTCAGCAAGGATAGGTTCGGCGGCCACTTCCGGCTGACTAACCGTCTGGGAAGCCTGCATTTCCTGCGATTGCTGCTGCTCTTGAGCGACCTCTGGCTGTGATGTTTCCTGTGTTTCGGAACAACCCGCCAGCAATAACAGTGCAACCGGTATCAGTTTTTGGTTCATGACTCTCTCCTTGAATTTGGCGAATCAGAGCCTAGCACAATCTATTTTCAACTTGCAGGTACTCATCCAACACTGGTAAAACCACTCCACACATCACTATCAAACGATCCCTATGTCCGATTACAACGAACTGACCCCTGAAGAACAGCAAGTTCTGCTACACAAAGGCACTGAAATGCCGTTTACCGGTCCACTGACTGATCACTTCGAAGTAGGTGGCCACTACGTCTGTAAACAGTGCAATACACCCCTGTATCGCTCCGAGCACAAATTTCACTCGAATTGCGGCTGGCCGGCCTTTGACGATGAGATTGAGGGCGCGGTTAAAAAGGAGGTTGACGCCGACGGTTATCGTGTCGAGATCCTGTGCGCGCAATGCGACGGCCATCTTGGGCATGTATTCGAAGGTGAGGGGCTGACAGCGAAGAATATTCGCCACTGTGTCAATTCCATCTCCATGGAATTTGTCGCGGTCGACTAGCCAGGTCGCTCACCATCCAGGTAATACCATCGCCCATCTAGCCTGCGGAAACGGCTGTTCTCCTGCAGGCGGTAGGCTTTACCCTGCACCTTATAGCGGGCAACGAATTCGACTGATCCTTGATCTTCGCCAGTCCCACCGTGAGATACAGTCTTTATCTTCAGGCCAATCCAACGCTGGCTTTCATCAATAGCAAGGCTGGCGGGCCTGGTATCCGGATGCCAGGATTCGACAAGATAATCGGCATTCCCCAGCGCAAACGCGCTATATCTGGACCTCATTAGCTGCAGGGCGCTATGGGCAAGCACACGCCCCGAATGCAATTCTCCGCAACATCCCGCATAAACCAGGCCGGATTCACAGGGACATAGCTCTGGATTATGAGTATTATTCATGTTCATTGAGCCTTGTGACATGCCATCAAAGCTGCGTATACTCCACTTCGCGAGAAAGTACCTCTTTTATTTATGTACTACTAAGAAGTTTTTACTTCCTGACTCCATAAGTATTAGTCATACATTTCTGCTAATCGCTACGTAGTAGCACGAACTTGTAAAGAAATTAGGAAGACATCATGTCAACAACGACTGGCACCGTAAAATGGTTTAACGAATCTAAAGGGTTCGGTTTTATCGCCCAGGAGTCAGGCCCGGACGTATTTGTTCACTTCAGCGCTATCACAGGCGATGGGTTCAAAACTCTGGCCGAAGGTCAAAGTGTAGAGTTCACGATCACCCAGGGTCAAAAAGGACCCCAGGCAGAGAATGTAGTCGCACTATAAGAACTTGAGGGATAAGAGCCTGCGGGGTCTTTAATCCCGCTACTCTTTATCAGGATCAATCACGCCGTAAGCGTTGGCAACTTCGATTACGGTGTAGATTCCCCCGGTTTTTTCCAGGACGTTAGGGTCATTGGCTAAGGCAGCAATGGTACGTCCGGAAAATCGTACCGACTGTGCCGCATCAGCGTTCAGTTGCATTTTGCCCTGCTCGACCATATCAAGTATAAATTCGGTCTTCACCTTTGCAGGTGACAGTGAAACCGCAGTCACTCCGTATTCTTTAAGTTCGACAGCAAAATCCTGCGCCATCCGATCTACCCCCGCCTTACCCACGCCATAACTGGCACTAAATACGTATTCCCGCCCGCCGCGCGATGAGATGTTGACGATAAGCCCACTCCCCTGGCGAACCATCATCGGCGCTCCCAGGACAGAGGCGACATAATATCCTCGCAGGCCTACGCCGCACTGGTCGTCCCAGACCGAAATGGGGTGCTCCCAAAATCCTTTATCCATCGCCGGTGGACTAGGGATCTGGTAGACGTTGTTAACCAGGATATCGAGCCTTCCCTGTTCCTTCTCAACCCGCTCAAACAGGGCGCGCACTTCTTCATCATTATTATGATCCAGTACTACCGGAATCGCCGTGCCACCGTATGCTTCAACCGAAGCGGCGGTTGCCTCAACCGTGAGCAGCCCTGGCGGTGAGTCACTACTGGTACTTCTACCCGTGAGATAAACCGTGCAACCCGCTTCACCAAGACCTTCCGCAACCCCCTTGCCAATACCTTTGCTGGCACCCGTCACTACTGCCACTTTTCCTTTCAGTGTTTGCATCCTTCAATCCTTTAATTCGATTTCACAAAGATAACACAGGGCTGTTTTCCTGAACCAACATTTGAACTAACCTGACGCTACACGGGAGCAAAGAATGCAAAAACAAACCAGCGCAACCTTGTCGGAAGCCTCTTTGAATGAGCTGAATTCCAGGCTTAAACAGACTCGTTGGCCCCCGGTGATCGGTCGCGATGACTGGCAGTATGGCGTACCTCAATCCTGGTTAAAGGAAATGGTCGAGTACTGGGTAGAAGAATGGGACTGGAACAAACAGGAAGTCGAGATGAATCGCTGGAAGCACTATGAAGCGTCCGTCGATGGTATCAAACTGCACTACCTGCATGCACCCGCCAAGCACCCCGATGCACCGCCAATCATATTGACCCACGGCTGGCCCTGGACCTTCTGGGACTTCAAGGATGTGATCGGCCCCCTGTCTGATCCCGAGTCATTCGGTGGCAAGGCAGAAGACGCATTCAATGTTTACGTACCATCGCTGCCGGGTTTTGGTTTTTCGACGCCCCTCACTCAATCCGGTGTTGATGTATCGCGAATCGCTAACCTCTGGGTGAAGCTGATGACCGAAGAGCTCGGCCACACAAAGTTTGCCGCCCATGGCGGTGACTGGGGTGCACTGGTCACCGCCCACCTTGCACATGAGTACGCTGACAAACTGCTGGGTGCCCACATGAGTCTTACACTAATTCCCGGCGTTGATCGTTCGACCCTGGGACCAGAAGATTACGACGCGTCTGAAGCATGGATGCTGAAACGCAACACCGAAGCTGGACCGCTGATCACCAGCCACGTCGCCGTTCATCGGCTGGACCCCCAGA
Source organism: uncultured Pseudomonadales bacterium (assembly GCA_937775265.1). Taxonomy (GTDB): domain Bacteria; phylum Pseudomonadota; class Gammaproteobacteria; order Pseudomonadales; family Azotimanducaceae; genus UBA9659. The sequence continues at coordinate 13,078 of CALKBV010000015.1, read as the reverse complement.
CGCTGGCTTATGGGTTGATGGATTCGCCCGTTGGCACTGCCGCGTGGATCTGGGAGCGAAGGCGGAACTGGAGTGATTGTGGCGGAGATATTGAATCAAGGTTCTCGAGAGAACACCTGTGCACAACCGCAGCCCTTTACTGGTGCACCGGTGCCATCACTTCATCCCTGCGGTTGTACCACGAACATTTCAGTAAACCCTGGCCAATGGCACACAATCGTTCACCGACCCTGGAAGCTCCTTGCGCTTTCGCTGTGTTTCCAAAAGATGTTGTACATCTGCCGCGCGCCGTATTGGAAGACAATTCCAACCTGGCACGTTATACATTGATGCCGAGCGGAGGTCACTTTGGCGCAGCGGAAGAACCACAGCTTCTGGTGGACGACCTTCGAGCATTTTTTCATTCCTGACCAATGACGATCAGGGCTCCCCGGCTTATCAACTCATCCGCATTGTGAAAGTAACTGCTCGAGCCTGAATGAAAAAACCGTGCGGGCAGGAACGGGAGCCATTCCGCTAAAACTCTGATGATGGCAAGATAAACCCTGCCATTAAGGTTATGGTGGTCAAGAAGAGACATAGGGGTAGCGACAATGCCTGAATTTTCAAGACTGGATATCCATGAGGGCTGGGCCGAGATAGTCATCGAACGACCTGATCGGCGTAATTCATTGATTCCACCATTGGCCGGCGAAATTCGCGACCACATAGAACAATTGAATCAAGACGACAATATCTCCGCCATCGTCCTACGGGGAGAAGGAGGATACTTTTGCTCCGGTATCGACCTCAAGGCTCTGCAAGCAGACCCCCCACCACCCTGGACAGGCAAAGATGTCGGGGATGTAAGATCGATGCACATGGCCCTTTACTACTGTAAAAAGCCGGTCATTGCCGCACTTGAAAAATTTGCCATCAACGCAGGCGCGTCCCTGGCTTTTGCCTGTGATCTGATCGTTGCCGGTGAAACCGCTTTTCTTCAAATCGGAGAAATTCAACAAGGCGTTGGCATCCCGATGAATGCGGCATGGCTGAAAATTAAAACGACCGAATTCCAGGCAGCACGCCTGGCCTTCCTGGGTGATCGGGTAAAGGCGCCAGAGTTGCTCCGGCTGGGACTCATCAGCGAGTATGTGAGCGACGACAGCGTTGTTGAACGCTGCAACGAAATCGCAGCGACTATTGCGAGTTACCCAACAGGTGCCGCAGAAGCGATCAAGCGGTCCCTCGTCGCACAACGCGGCATCGATAAACCCGAAGACTTTTTCCCCAAAACGGCGAACAGTGCGCTCAACAGCGCAAAGATGTTAAAGGATTAATCTTTGGCCATTATATTCGGAGCACCCGTCACTGATGCCGGACGACTTCACCTTCCTGCATAAAAATGATTTCTTCTGCGATATTGGTCGCAAGGTCACCTAACCTTTCCAGATTAGATGAGATCGTCATGTAAGAAATCGCCGGTGTAATCATCTCATTGTTTTTTCGCATTGCGTCCTGCAATAGCTGAAAAGATCGCGAGTGAAGTGCATCTAGTGCGTCATCCATTTCGAGAACTTCCCTGGCGATGTCCGGGTCACGCATTGTTAACGCCGTCATCGAAAGACCGACCATTCTGGATCCAACCTCCCCCATTTTTACTAGATCGATATCCGACACGACCCTAGGCTGATCCTTCAAAAACCGAACTCTCTCGGCAATGTTGACGAATTGGTCACCCATTCTCTCGAGATCGTTGTTTACTTTTAACACAACGATCAGAAACCTGAGGTCTGCCGCTACCGGCTGGTGTAACGCCAGTACTTTGAGGCATTCATTCTCGATCTCAACTTCCATTTCATTGACAGCGACTTCCGACGCTAATATTTCAGCGGCAATACTGAGGTCAAAATTCTGCAACATAACGATCGACTTTGCTGAGGATTCAACAATCAACGAGCCGAGTTTAGAGATTTTTTCATTTAGCTTTATGAGGTCTTTATCAAAATGTTTAGTCATGACTTTTATCCAAACCTTCCGGTGACATATTCTTCCGTTCTTTTGTTACTGGGATTCGTGAAAACTTCATCAGTATCGCCATATTCAACCAGCACCCCATTTTCCAGAAATGCCGTATGTTGTGAGACTCTAGCGGCCTGCTGCATATTGTGAGTGACGATGACAATCGTATAATTTTCCTTCAGTTCGAACAGTAGATCTTCGATTCTCGCTGTCGATACTGGATCAAGCGCAGAGCAAGGCTCGTCCATCAATATTATCTCTGGCTCCATCGCCAGTGTCCGGGCGATGCAGAGGCGCTGCTGTTGCCCACCCGACAAGGTCAGTGCAGAGTCTTGCAGCCTGTCCTTTACCTCATCCCATAGAGCCGCCTGACGAAGTGCCTTTTCAACACGATCGTCGAGATCTCCGTCAAGACCGTTAATCCCAGGTCCCCATGCAACGTTTCTGTAAATAGACTTGGGAAAAGGGTTGGGCCTCTGAAAAACCATCCCGATGCGCAATCGAACTTCCACCGGATCAGTTCCCGGGTCATAAAGATCTTCGCCACGAAATGATATTCGCCCGGATTGCTCACAACCATGAATGAAGTCGTTCATTCGATTAAGCGACCTTAACAAAGTACTCTTCCCACACCCGGACGGGCCGATGATCGCGGTAATTTTTTTCTCATATATCGGCAGAGAAACATTGCGAACCGCAAGCTTCCCGCCGTAACTGATACACGCATCATCGATGCTCAAAATTATGTTCTCTTGGCTACTCATTTAATTCTCACTTTGCTCGTGTTCCCCGATACCGAATATAAACGGCAAGGGCATTCATCATTAATAGAACCAATAGCAGGACTACGATTCCGGCTGAGGCCAGTTCATGGAATTCTTCCTGGGGTCGGGAGGTCCAATTGAATATCTGAATCGGAAGCGCGGTGAACTCGTCCATCGGTCCTTCTGGTACGAAGGCAACGTAGGTCAATGCGCCAATCATAATCAACGGTGCTGTTTCACCAATCGCGCGGGAAATCGCCAGGATTACCCCGGTCAGAATGCCAGGCAATGCAGACGGCAAGACATGCGCTCGTATGACCTGCCAGCGGGTTGCGCCTACTGCAAAAGCAGCCTGACGAAGGGATCCTGGAACAGCTCGAATAGCTTCCTTCGCAGCAATAATGATCACCGGCAAAATCAACAAACTCATCGTCAGCGCGCCGGACAAAAGACTTCTTTCCAACTGGAAGAACCTGACAAAAATAGCCAGGCCAAGCATCCCGTAAACAATTGAAGGTACCCCGGCGAGGTTCGCGATATTAATGTTGATAAACTCGGTTAACCTTGTCGGCCTCGCATACTCTTCAAGATAGACAGACGCGAGTACCCCGACAGGAATGGCTATCGCTGCCGTCATCGACACCAGCCACAAAGTGCCAAGGAGCGCTGATTTTATCCCTGCCTTCTCGGGAAACCGAGAGGGAAAACTCGATAAAAACTGGGCATCCAGCCAGGGTAAACCCAACACCGATACCTGGTAAATCAGCAGCCCCAAAATAAAGACTGCAAAGGCTGTTACGCCGATACAAAAGCACCGGAAGAACATTGCTTTTTTATGTCGCCATGCAAGATTGCTTTGCGCGATCATTATTCGTAGACCTCCTGAAACCGTTTCATAATCATGTTGGCCGCGATATTCAGACATAACGTGACCAGAAATAGCACAGAGGCGACCGCAAACAACGTCTGATAAGTCAGCGTTCCTGCAGGCGTGTCACCAAGGGACACCTGAACGATGTAAGCCGTCATCGTCTGGATACTCTCAAGTGGGTTCATTGTCAGGTTAGGTGTTGCTCCTGCAGCAAGCGTCACCGCCATCGTTTCACCTATCGCACGCGAAATCGCCAACACGAAGGCGGCAAAAACACCGGACAATCCTGCCGGGACAACAATTCTTGTCGTCACCTCAAAGGAAGTCGCACCAAGAGAATAAGCGCCTTCCCTTAGGTTATCGGGCACCGCCCGAAAAGCGTCATCACACAAAGAGGCCACCATTGGCAACACCATGATGCCCACGACAATGGCAGCGCTGGCGGCATTGAACACATGAGTATCGGGCAAAACAATCCTAAGGAGCGGCGTGACGAAAGTCAGTGCAAAAAAACCATACACAACGGTAGGAATGCCGGCCAGCACCTCAAGAACAGGCTTCAGGATGTTACGAGTTCGCTCACTGGCGTATTCGCTTAGGAATATTGCACTGGCCAGACCAACAGGCAACGCGACCAGAGAGGCTCCAACAACGATAAGCGTCGTACCGGCTAGTAGCGGCAGTAGACCATAGGACTTTGGATGGAGCAGTGGCGACCAACGCGTACCGAAGAGGAACTCGACAAGCGATATCTGTTGCAGAAAGCCCCAAGTTTCAACGGCAAGGATGCCTATTACAGCAACCGTAGTCACCGCTGAAATAGCGGCACACATAAAAAAAACTGCCTGGAGAGAATTCTCCAGGTAGCGAGGAGTACGAGTTTTCATCGTCTATTTCAACCGTCGTTGCCGATTAGCGTGGACAGAGTTGCACCTTCACCATAGGCAGTGCCGGTTTCGCGTTGCACGATGCGTCGCTCTGCAGCTTGATAAATATCGGCAGGCAAAGCAACGTACCCAACTTCTTCAGCCAAAGACGCGGCATTCTCAAGATAAAAATCAACAAATGTCGAGACCGCTGGGTCGTCTAAAGATAGGGGGTTAACGTAAATAAATATCGGCCGGGAAAGTGGCTTGTAACGACCATCGTTAATCGTCTCCAACGTTGGTACAACAGGACCATTCCCGCCGTCGACCGGGACGACCTGCAACTTATCCTGATTCTCTATATAGTAGGCGAAGCCGAAGTATCCGAGTGAGTATCTATCACCGGCTATCCCCTGTACCAAAACATTGTCATCTTCACTCGCGGTGAAGTCGGCACGTGAGGCTTGTTCTTTGCCGTTAATAACCTTGGTGAAGTAATCGAATGTGCCGCTATCGGTTCCAGGGCCGTAGAGCCTGATCTCTTGCTCTGGCCATCCCTCTCTGACATCTGCCCAGGTGACGACAGTAGAATCCGGGTTCCAAATGGCATTCAGCTCAGCAACTGTCAGCTGATCAACCCAATCGTTCTCAAGGTTGATCACGATTGACAGCCCGTCAAACGCCACCGGTAGTTCAATAAACCCGACCCCGTTTGCAGCAGCTTTTTCCTGCTCGCTGGGTTTGATGGTGCGGGAGGCATCGTTTATGTCTATCTCGCCGGCGACAAACTTCTTGAACCCTCCGCCAGTTCCTGAAACGCCAACAGTTACCCGCACCCTGGGGGCGACTGCGATGAATTCCTCAGCGACAGCTTCGCTGATCGGGAACACAGTGCTTGAACCATCGAGCCGAACTTTGCCAGACAACACTGAACCTTCGCCGGCTGGCGTCGTCTCGTTCGATGGTGAGCAGCCATAAACAACGAATACACCAAGTAAGGCAGCTAAATATTTATTCATTTTGCAACTCCAGTAAGTATTGGAGCGCATTAAAGTCACCTAGGATTAAGATTTGTTAAAGATAGCTTTAAGTTACTCAACTTTTCCCCGGTAATCTCGCTAAAATGAGTACCTAACTCGCTGAAATCGATGTCCTAAGAGGCCAGTCGAATGTAAAAACTGACTTAATAAGGCGTTTAATATCTCGTTTAACACCGTCTTAACAAAGCCTTAACAAAAGCCCTTTAAATTCTCCGCCCGCTACTAGGTGTACCGATTAGCTATTCATTTTGAGGAACCAAACCATGATCCGATTTATAGCACTCCTTCTGGCAGTGACCTACGCCCAGGTCGGGCAAGCATCGATGTCAGACCAGGATTTTTCTGATCTGAAAACCGAACTGATGTCTTTGATAAGCCGGGTAGACGCATTGGAGGCAGAAAACAAAGCGCTGAGGGAATCAGTCGTTTCCAGCGCTTCAACTGTTGAGAAACTCGTAACGAGCGATAAGTCTTCCAGTTGGACAAAAAACGTTAAAATAAAGGGCGACTTACGGTATCGGTATGAAAATATTGATGCGGAGCGCAGTGATACTCGAGAACGCAACAGGATCCGGGCCCGCCTTGCAGTAACGGCCAAACCGGCAGACAACGTTGAGGTAGGTATCGGGTTGGCATCGGGCAGTGATGATGCCGTGTCTACAAACCAGACTTTAGGTGGTGGCGGTACCACCAAGGATATCAACCTAGACCTTGCCTACTTTAAGTGGCAAGCAAAACCCGGCTTCAATGTCATTGGCGGGAAAATGAAAAATATTTTCTACCGGCCTGCGGGTCATGGGTTGCTCTGGGATGGAGACTATCGTCCTGAAGGTTTGGGGTTCACTTTTGAACGGGGCAACTACTTTCTAAACACTGCCGCCAACTTTCTTGAGAGCGATAGCAAAAACAATGACCACAAGACCGCCTACGGTTTCCAGACAGGTTTCAAAGGTTCTGTTGGTGACAGTCAGTTGGTCGCAGGCGTCGGTTACTTTGAGATCGATACGAAAACCCGGGAAGTCTTCATTGGTGACTCGGATGACTTCTTCGGCAACACCTTTTGCTGCCTCGATTCTGACGCGCTCACTGGGTGCACCTACAATAATGAGCTACGAAGAGCTGGAGCTGTTTGCTCAGTTCAGCACCACAATTGGAGAAACACCGATCGCGCTATTCATTGACATGGTCCAGAACCAGGCTGCGAGTGACCTTGATACCGCCTGGGCAACCGGCATAAAGCTGGGGAAAGCTAGCGCACCCAAAACCTGGGAGCTTAGCTATATCTATCAACATATAGAGGCTGACGCTGTCTTGGGTCTGATCACTGATTCAGACTTTGCTGGAGGCGGAACCGATTCCAAAGGGCACCTGCTTAGGGGTGCATGGGCAATCAACAAGAAGTGGAAAATAGGCTTCACTTTCTTCGATAATCAAAGAAACATGGATGTTGGCGTAGAGGAAGACTACAAGAGACTGATCCTCGATACCGCCTATAAATTCTAGCGGCTGGAACCAGAGCAGCGGATCTGATCCGCTTTTGGCGTTCATCTACTTGCTGTTTTCAATTCGCCGGCAGGTATAACCGCCGGCAAGCCCAACGGACACCTAACTGATCCAGGCTTTCGTTCTCGGCGTAGATATGAGTACAATCTCTTATGGCTAAATCTTTGATCGAAATCGCGCTATTTCCAATCCCCGGCATGGTTGCGTTTCCTGGCACCATTGTGCCCTTGCACGTTTTCGAGCCCAGATATCGACAGATGGTAACGGATGCTGTGGAGCAAAACCGTATGATCGCGGTCTGCCACACAAAAAAAGAAATCCGGCCTGCCAAAGATGGACAAAGCATGCAGGATGCCCTCAAAAACAATCAGGCCACCTACCAACCCGTTGAGGTGTTTTCAGCAGGAATATGCGAAATCATTGATACGACTTCTGACGGCAGGGTCTACATTCACATCTCGATGAGCAAGCGCCTGCAGCTTGTCCACGAAGTTCAGACGCTACCCTACAGGATCGTTGCCTGTAGTGAGCTTGAGGACGTAAGCCAGCTTGCCTCTGATGACGAGTTAATGGAATACCAGAAGTCCATAACCGATTCAATCGTCAGAATGATTGGCAAGCATAATCCAGCCAAACTTAGCGAGTTCAACAGCGACGAGTGGCTTGAGCTTTCCCCAATTGAGTTTTCTTTTAAAGTTTTTCAGCTCGTGCGTTTCGACGCTGACACCATGCAATCAATACTGGAAGTAACCAGCAATCTTGAACGACTGAAAATGGTTGCTTCACTTGTTCACTCGGGAGAAGCATGAGCGCTGCAGGCAAGATTAAAAAACTCGGCGTCATTGGCGATGTTCACTCGGAGCATCATCGACTGGAAGCGACTCTGGCACACCTGGAAGGTCTGGATACGGATGCAATAGTCTGTACTGGTGACATTGTTGATGGCATTGGTTGTCCAAACGAAAGCATCAAACTACTCGATAGCGCTTCAGTATTCACCGTACGAGGTAACCATGATCGATGGATACTCGAAGATAAAGCTAGACATATCAAGGACGCACATAGCGTGACTGAACTGTCGGAAGAATCACTCTCGTACCTGGCTTCGCTGCCAAGTCAGGTGACGCTGGATACCATTAGAGGGAAGTTACTGCTTTGTCATGGCGTGGCGGATGATGATCTGAGAAAGGTCTGGCCTGGAACAGAAAAGATGCCCATCGAACGCAGCCACCTGCTGGACAAAATAATCCTCGAAGGAGAATTTCAGTATCTCATTAATGGTCATATGCACTTTCGAACCCTGATTCATTTTGAAGGACTAACCCTCATTAACGCAGGAACGCTCAGAGGCGAACATTGGCCTGGTTTCTCGGTCATCGATTTTGAAGCCGAACACATTACTGCATTCGAATTCTGTGATGACCAGATCAGGCTGGTAAAGACACATGACCTGACTCAGGAAGCACACACAATTTGGTCAAACACCCAGTCATTTTGCGGTGACTGGGATCCAGTGAGGTTATTTTAGAAGTGCTTGTTTTAAAGTTCGCGGTTGATGAACCAACAGCAATAGGGTTAAAGCAACTTGCCTGTGCTTCTACCCGATACTTTTGCTTATCAGCGGTAAAATTCGCATTTACACTCGAATCGTTTTATGACCTGAAGGATGGCTAAACACCATGAGATGGATCATCTACCTTATTATTGTATCGGGTAGTCAACTCGCATACGCACAGAACAAAACCACCTTTGGCTCCGACAATGCGACGCGTTGTTATCAGGAAAGTAATACGCCATTTTCTACACACGGGCTCACGTTTTGTACCGACGCAATCAGAAACGACGATCTGCTCCTCCGGGACCTTGCGGCTACTCATACTAATCGCGGAATTATATATGCGGCAAACGGTCAATTAGATAGCGCGATGAAGGACCATAACAAAGCCGCTTTGTTAGCGCCCGGAATGGGCAAGATCTATGTCAATCGAGGCAACGTATATCACCAGACCCACGAATACGTCACAGCACTTGCGGACTATGGCAGAGCGCTGGAGCTGGCGAATGTTCCGCTTGATATTGTCCACTACAACAGATCATTAACGCTCATTCGATTAAAGCGTTGGGACGATGCTCTTGCCGCACTGGAAACCGCGCTTGCAATAAACCCTGAATCAGCCCGTGTGAAAAGAAAACTTGGCCAGCTCAACGCGCCAAAAGAAAAACCCAGAACCACTGTGGTTAATCCTGATGACGAGCTGAACCAGTGAGCCTCGAATCTATTCATCTACCTCATAACGGTCGATTACTGCTCGTACCAGGCCGCTACGAACAATGTCCTCACGTTCGAACTCATGAATACAGACGGCTGGAAGCCCCCTGAGCCGTCCAACGGCGTCCGCCAGTCCGTTACTTCCGCGAATATCGCTCTGCTTCACATCGCCGTTCACCACGACTTTACAATCCTCACCAATACGGGTCAGGAACATCTTCATTTGAGCAATCGATGTGTTTTGAGCCTCATCAAGAATGACGAAAGTATCACCCCCGAAAGTCTTTCCCCTCATGAAAGCTAAAGGCGCCGCGACAATACGACCATGTCGCAGGTTGTATTCTACTGTCCCTTTGCCAAGCCGTTCATTCAGAATGTCGCGGAATGGATCGATGTAAACGCTGAACTTTTCCTCCAGGTCTCCGGGAAGGTGGCCCAGTTGCTCTCCCGCCTCGACAGCCGGCCTGGTAAGAATGATTCTTTCAATACGTCCATTGGCCAATGCTTCCGCCGCCATGGCAGTCGCGCAATAGCTTTTGCCGGTCCCTGCCGGACCAATACCGAAGGTCAGACAATGACTTTTGATGGCGCACATATATCTTTTTTGGGACTTGGTGCGGGCTTCGAGGGGCTCCCGCGTACTGGTAGGGGTGTAGGCTGTTTCAAGATGAGAATTGATCGGGTGCAAAGTATAGATATCTGCACCACCGAAGTTGGTTGAAGATTGCCTGTTAGGTTGCCTGTTAGGTTGCCTGGATTTTCTCCCGTCTTGTTTTTGTCGACTAGATGCTGAGCGTGCTCTGTTTCTTTTCGCCATAGAATAAATTACCCAAATCGTTAACCGTGAAGTGTCCTGTGTTTTTTTGCACCTGGTTCGCCTCCTTAAGAAATAGGTAAATGAAATATCCTGATAAAATCATAATTGAAAATAGACAAAGTACAACGCTTATTTCTTTTATATGGGGTCAGGTTTGAAAAAACCCGGCAATAAGGCAACCGGGAGGCGGCGGGTGACCCAATGCTGAAGCACCCATCCCTGGGATAACGCTCAGGTCAGCAATACGAAATATAATCGTCACACCGCCAGAATCGGGGTATTTTCAGTAAAATCCTGACTGCCTGTTTTTGTGACCTTGGCACTCGGGAGGTTGCGTTCTGCTCAAAAGACCCCGCGAAAACTCCTCAATACCGAACCGGGTAACGAACCTGCCAACACGATATAATACCGATACTAAAACCTGGCTGACTAACTATGAGCGAATTCATTCAACAACGCCTTGAACTGGTGCGCCAGGAAATGGCGAAATCAAACCTGGACGCATTCATCATTCCCCACGCGGATGAATACCTGGGCGAATACGTACCGCCACAAAACGAACGACTCCAGTGGCTCAGTGGTTTTTCCGGATCTGCTGGTGTCGCCGTTGTGCTGAAAACGCGAGCGGCGATGTTTGTCGATGGTCGCTATACGATACAGGTCAGACAACAGGTTCCTGAGGCATCATTCGAGTTCCATCATCTTATTGAGGAACCACCCACTAGCTGGCTGTGCGAAACGTTGGGGGAAAACGCCAGGATAGGGATCGATTCTCGCATGCATACGCTTTCCTGGTACCAGGCCACCAGAAAGGCACTCACCACGAAAAACATTGAACTGATTGAGCTGGATCATAATCCGATCGATCTGCACTGGGAAGATCGGCCCGTTCCAGATCACAAATTAGCCATGTTGCTTGGCGAAGAGTACACAGGTGTTAACAGCGAAAAGAAAAGACAAATGATCAGCGCCGAGATACAAAAATCCGGTGCCGACATCGCTTTGATTTCGCAACTCGATTCCATAGCCTGGCTACTCAATATCAGGGGAGGAGATGTACCAAGGCTGCCAGTACTGCTTGCATTTGCAACACTGAACAGCACAGGCGATATGGTTATCTACACAGACCCACGCAAACTACCTAACGATTTCGCCGCTCACGTTGGAAAAGGCGTCACCGTTAAGGAAGAAGACCAACTGGAGCAAGCCCTTCATAATCTTGGCAACCAGGGGATACGAGTGATGGCGGACCCGACGATGGCAAACGCCTGGTGCCAACTCAGATGCCAGAATGCCGGAGCAAGATTGATCGCCGCTACGGATCCTGTACTCATACCCAAGGCCCAGAAGAACGAGACAGAACTTGGCGGAATTCGCAACTGCCATGTACGCGACGGTTCCGCCGTGAGCCGTTATCTCGCATGGATTGATAGAGAGGTGACATCAGGAACGCTTTACAACGAGGCTGAACTTGCAGACAAACTCGAATCATTCAGGCGCGAACTCACCGACATTCATGACCTTTCCTTCGACACAATCTCAGCCGCAGGTAAAAATGGCGCGCTCTGTCATTACAATCATATGAATGGCACACCGGCCATGCTGGAGATGAACAACCTCTATCTCGTGGACTCCGGTGGACAGTATTCAGACGGCACCACCGATATCACTCGCACTGTGATCATTGGGGAACCCACGGCCGAGCACAGGAAAATGTACACGCTTGTCCTGAAAGGTCACATAGCGCTCGCTCGTGCGGTATTTCCAAGAGGTACATCGGGTGTTCAGCTTGATGTCCTTGCCAGGCAGTTTCTCTGGCAGGAAGGACTGGACTACGACCACGGCACGGGGCACGGTGTTGGCGCGTTCCTGAGCGTGCATGAAGGACCCCAGAGGATCACCAAATCGGGACCCCAACAGGAACTGTTACCCGGCATGGTTGTCTCGAACGAACCTGGTTACTACCAGGAAGATTGCTTCGGCATCAGGTGTGAAAACCTGGTCATTGTTATCGCACGGGAAGATGACTGGCTCGCATTCGAAACAATCACCTTCGCACCATTCGATACCAGACTGGTTGATACTTCTATCATGAGCCAAGCAGAAATTGACTGGCTGAACGATTACCACGAGAAAGTTTACACCAAGCTGGCGCCAATACTTGAAGCTGATGACCTTCATTGGTTAGAAAGGTCAACACAGCAGGTAGCCTGAAATGTCAGGCGGACCGCTAAATCATGCGAGGAAACCTGACACAACGCTGTGCAATGCATCCCTGTGATCCTCCAGTAACAGCGAGTGCGTTCCCCCACCAATAACGGTCATTCTTTTTTCATGGGCATTGCCAAGCTGCTCAAAAATCTTTCTTGCCTGTTCAGGGGTCGTTTCCCTATCGAGTTCACCGACCACAATCTGCGTCGGTGCCAGGATTGCCATCGGCTTATACCAGGGCTCCCCCGTACGGGAGTAATTCATGAAATCCTTGAGCACTCCTGTTGGCGCACGCAGCAATCCGGACTTGTCTCCAATCGGATCGACAAGCACGGTATCTGAACACCATCTGGAAACTCGTGCTGGGGGCACTACGGCATCAATTTCATCCTCGGATAATCCTATCGCCCAGCGTTTCGCCATGGTCGCTGCGTCCACCGTTCGATACGCTCCAATATCTGCACTAATTGTCCGCGGCGTTGCGCCCTTCTCGACCCAGAGTGCACCACTCAACACCAGGCGATTTACTTTTCTTTCAAACTGCCCAGCGTACCTCCCGCATATGGCACTTCCCCAACTGTAGCCAATCAAGCTGAGCTGATGAATAGCCCTGTCTTTCAGAATAAAATCCACCGCTCGGTCTACCTCTGCTATGGCATGAGCAGTATCGACAATTGGGTCATTCAGGTCAGGCGCGACCAACATTTCCTCGGGCCGGTCCGACCCGCCATACCCC
>CALKBV010000014.1 GCA_937775265.1 uncultured Pseudomonadales bacterium | reverse complement strand
CCAGATGCTGCAGGATGATTTCATGGAAGGATTCAATGTGCTGGGCGATCTGGGCCTGACGTTTGATGCCTGGTGTTATCACACGCAGATCGATGAATTTACACAACTGGCAAAAGCCAATCCCACGGTGACCATGGTGCTCGACCACTTTGGCGGGCCTCTTGGAATAGGTCCATATGAAGGCAAACAGGTAGAAGTTTTCAAGGCCTGGCAACAAAGTATCGAGGCGCTCAAAGATTGCAGCAATGTCCACTTTAAGCTGGGCGGCATTAATATGAAGATCAATGGATTTGGTTGGCATAAAAGAGCGCTGCCTGCTTCTTCCGACGAACTGGTAGACAAAACTGCACCCTATTATGAATTCTGTATTGATACATTTGGTGTAGATAGATGCATGTTTGAAAGCAATTTTCCAGTCGACAAGGAATCCGTTTCCTATCCCGTTTTGTGGAACGCATTTAAGAAGATGTCACAGTCCCGAACGGTCACCGAGAGGGCGAAATTATTCCACGACACGGCTGCTCGCGTGTACCGAATATGACCAGCTTTGAGGGTGGTTTCTACTGTGAGGAGGCTGATGATTGATCGACGGACTTTGCTCACAAGAATAGTGGCAGGCTTTTCGCTTATTGGGTTGGCTGGATTTTCTGTTCCATTTATTCGTTCCTGGGTACCTGCTTTTAGAAATGAGACCATTTTAGATGTTGATGTTGGAGGAATGGTCGCCGGGGACATCAAAGTTGTGCGTTGGCTGGGGCGAAACGTGATGGTTCTGCGACGGGACAGGAACCAGGTTGAGCGACTCATTGTCTCCGACGCTCTGAATGATCCTGACTCCTTGCTGTCTCAGCAGCCGGATTACGCAGCCAATACCTTCAGGTCCAGGAAACCAGAGCACTTGTTAGTCTACGCTAACTGTACCCATCTTGGTTGTGAGGTGGATTTCACCGCCGGAGCCAGGCTCGCAGGGTTTCGTTGTCCCTGTCATCGTAGTGAATATGACATCGCTGGAAGGGTAGAAAAGGGTGCTGCGGCGAAGCTTAATCTGGAGGTTCCTGAGTATGAGTACGTAGGACGAACCGTGATTCGGCTAAGAAAAGGGTAACTGAAGAACAACAACCGAAAGCTGCATGCGGAAGAAAAGAGGCGCAACTGGTCGGTTGGGCCTAAAGGCTACAACCAAAAGGATACGCAACCGGAGTGAAAAGAAAACGTTTACTCATCGTCTACCATAGTAAAACTGGTAAAAACGGTTTAATGGCCAAGGCGGTGCTAGAGGGTGCAAATCATCCAGACATTGACGTCGATGTCACGTTCAGGGAGGCAATGGAAGCTGGGATAGAGGATCTGCTAGAAGCAGACGGCATTATCTTTGGAACCCCTGAAAATTTTGGCTATATGTCCGGCGCACTAAAAGACTTTTTTGACCGTACCTTTTATGAAGTTGAGGGACAGGTCGATGGCAAACCTTATTGCATGCTGGTCGGGGCGGGAAACGACGGTACGGGTGCGTTAACCGCTATTCGCCGTATATGTAATGGATATAATTTTAAAGAAGTTCAGCCACCCATCGTTGTGGTTGGCGATCTTGAAGACCAGCAGCTACAGGGTTGCAGAGAACTGGGTATGGCAATGGCCGCAGGTCTGGAAGCCGGTATTTTCTAGCCTGGGTTTTGCGAGCGCTTGTTATATTTTGGCGACATAGATTCGCTCAGCCAACATCACCTTTGGTGCCAGAATGATCGTTGAGGTCATTCTAGGTATTGCCATCAGCGCAAACGCACCATCGATAAGTCCCACCATAGCAGCCAGCGAAAGCATACTGGCAACGACTGTCATGAGGATAATCAGGTAGTTGTAATAATGCTTTCTCTCGGCGCCTATCAGGAGGCCAAGGCACCTGTGAAGAGAATCAGTAAGGCAGTCTCGGTGCAAATAACCAGGGGCCCCACCCCAGATCACCGAAGGTAATGAGCAAAGCTTCAATCGAGTTGATTGACAGACTCGATCAGATCTTCCATTAGCGGTCGATCACGATAGTTTTCTTCTGCAAATTTGCCAACGATGATGCCTTTTGAGTTAACCAGAAAAACACCAGGGAAGGGCACGCCATAATATTTGGTTGATGGATCGTAATTGGGGTTGAGCAGCCCCAACTGGATGATGGCGGATGATTCAGGGTCGCTTAGGAGCGGGAAGGTAATCCCGTATTTGTGCGAAAAACGCTCGAGTTCGGCGCGTGAGTCATACAAAACCGCCGCGACATTGACTCCTTTGCTCTGTAGATCAGGCCCATGCTCGGACAACTCAACGAGTTGTCTAATACAGTAAGGTCACCATTGGGTGCTGCGACTAAAAAACAGCAACAGACCCTTTTTGCCATACAGGCTTTGAACAGGGATAACGGCGTTGCTGACATCAACAACACTAAACTCGGGAAGAGGAGAGCCTATGGCTAGACTATCGGCCCATACCCATTCGGCAGCCCATAAATTCCTGCCAGATAAACAGAGTATTAGCATTAACGTTACGTTTAGAATCGTGGCTCGAATGACGATCGCCTTATTTGAATGTTGTCGATCGTGGTAGCAGCAACATTCACGCTATTTGCGTTCACCACACTATTTGTACTGACTTGCGCTAGCGGCGCCAACGCGCGATTATTTCTCTTCTTAATCAATCGCGTGCCCAGCATGTCAGTGTCTAATGATAACTATTGGATAAAGCCTTTGGAAGAGCGTCACGCATGGGACATTCTTGGTTGGGAATACCCGTTCCCTTATGATTTTTATAACCCATCGTCCGATGACCACCAGGAACATTACGTCGGACAGTTCCTGAATCCTGAGTTAAAATTTCACGCGGTCCTTGATTCCTGCGGGACGATGGTCGGTTTTTGTTCGTTTGGTTCTGATGGACAGGTCTCGGGTGGTGACTATAGTGACGAAGCGTTGGATATAGGTGTTGGAATGCGGCCCGAACTCACGGGGCAGGGAAAAGGCGCCGCTTTTTTTGGTGCAATTTTGGACCATGCACTGGGTACGCTAAATCCGGAGTTCCTTCGTTTAACAGTCGCAAAGTTTAACCTGCGAGCGTTAAAATTGTATGAGAATTTTGGTTTTGAGCTTAAAGACGAATTTTCCGAACAGCCGAGTGCTGTGCGTTACCGAATCCTAGTTCGGGCGGCCGCGGGGCCCGTATGAGCCCCTTCGAAATCGAGGGCATCGATCACCTGGTGCTTCGTGTTGGTAATCTTGCTGAGTCGCGCAAGTTCTACGAAGGATTGCTCGGTTGCGTGATGGAGCGAGAGTTACCGGATCTAGGCCTATTCCAGCTTCGCGCGGGAAGGCAGTTGATTGATCTGGTTCCTATTGGCGGCAAATTGGCAGGAGACCTTGAAGTTGTTCAGAAAAACAGGAACCTGGATCACTTCTGCCTGACTATTTCACCTTTCGAGCCAGATGCTATTACTGAGCTGATGATCTCAGCTGGTGTCCCCTGTAGCGGGGCAGCTAAACGATATGGTGCTGATGGCTATGGATTGTCGATTTATGTAACTGATCCAGATGGCAACACCGTCGAGCTCAAAGCCGCCAGATAGCAGTTTGTTTCGGCTTGATGAAACCGCTACTCTTGCAATCGCATCCTCAAAAATAATAATACAGAGGCATAATGAGTTCTTCCGTCGATGACTCTTCGTTTGCAACGAAGGTCGTGGTAGTAACAGGTGCAGGCCGCGGGCTTGGGCGTTCTCACGCAATTGAATTCGCCCGGCGTGGCGCACGAGTTGTTGTAAATGACCTTGGTGGCGCTGTCGATGGAACAGGCAGTGGAACAACCGCGCAAACAGTCGTTGATGAAATACGCAAACTGGGCGGCGAAGCCTGCGCAAATACAGATTCGGTTACGACGCAGGAAGGCGCCGCGGCGATAATCGGTACTGCTATGGAGAACTACGGTCGTGTAGATATCCTTGTGAACAACGCAGGTATTCTCCGCGACAAAACATTCACCAATATATCTATTGAAAACTTCAGGGAAGTCTTGGATGTGCACCTTATGGGCTCAGTAATGGTGACGAAAGCGGCTTGGCCAGTGATGCGCGACAACAATTGGGGAAGAGTTGTTTTTACCAGTTCAGGATCCGGGATATTCGGTAACTTTGGTCAATCTAACTATGCGTCGGCCAAGATGGGGCTGATTGGGCTAATGAATGTATTAGCGCTTGAAGGTGCAAGTAAAGGGATCATGGTAAACGCGCTGGCGCCCGGGGCGCTGACACGAATGACAGAAAGCCTGCAGGACACCAACCGTCGAGGTCGTCCAGAGCAGGTAAGCCCTGCTGTGTTGTACCTCTGTTCAGAAGAAGCCCCCCAGGGAGTTATCCTTCAGGCGGCAGATGGGCGCTTCTCACGAATCCGTTTAAACGTTGATGAAGCCATCGACCTGGGTCCTGACGTGACGTTCGAAGACCTGATGTCCGTTCGCCATGAATTCGGCCTGGATTAGGCCCTCAAATGTGAATAGAAAAATGTTGATCGCTGCGATGGTTTACTCAAGTGCTATGGATTGGAAACCCTCACCTTCTTCCACAGTTAGCCGCAAGGGATTTCATCTGATAGATGAAGCGGAAAGTCGACTGTCGAGCCATCCATGAGGCTCAAGAGACTAAAGCTGCCCAAGCTTTACACTGACAGGCTTCAGGTAAGGCTGCTCGAACCACATGAAGCAGACCTGATGGTTCGGTTTCGTAATGAAAATCGTGATCATCTCGAGCCGTGGGAACCCCTTCGGCGGCCCGATTTTTTTACTGAAGGCTTCTGGGAAAATCACCTTAGGTTGACACTAAGAGACTTCAGGGAGAGTGCGAGCGCATGTTTTGTGTTGTTGTCACCCAGAGAAGACGAAGTGCTAGGTGTCTGCAACTACACCAATATTGTTCGTGGTACCTTTCAGTCATGCCAGCTCGGTTATGCCCTTGCTGACAAACACCAACGCAAAGGCCTCATGTTTGAAGCCCTCTCGATGACCAATGCGTATATGTTCGATGACCTTGGCCTGCACCGGATTATGGCGGGATACCTTCCCCATAATGAGCGAAGCGGAAACCTGCTGAACCGGCTTGGGTTCGAAAAGGAAGGGCTTGCAAGAAAGTATTTAAAGATCAACGGGCGATGGGAGGATCACCTGCTGACTTCCCTGATTAACGAAACTTATTGAAGCCTGTGTACGAACCCAGGACTACCCAAATACATTCCTCCATCTACATTTAGACATCGATCACCTGCATAGCACCAGGCTTCAGTAACTTTCTCTGCTCCAATTTGCCTCGCTTGTGGAATGGGGGGTGTGCCCGTGGACAAGCAGTTCTCCGCCGTAAAGTGACAGCAGTTGTTCGGCACGTTTGCGGCCAGTAAGTTCTAGTAGTGACTCTTTCTTCCTCTGGTTTTATTTGCCAGATTCCAGCCTGATGACGATACGCTGGTTGATTCGACCGGATAATCGAGAGAAAAAGTTTGTTAGCCGCATTTGCCAACCATACTTTCTGGTGAGCAATGCATAGGCAATATTCGCTTCAGCGCTGTCTAACACGACGTAGGCGTGACAATCATGCCACAGACCAAGGGTTCCCCCCCGCATGTCGCACGTTGCCATTTGAGCCGTTGAGCCGTTCTTCACCCGCTTTACCTTGCCCGCGTCAGCAGCGCTGAACAGGTAGTGGGTATCAGGGTCAACGGATGCAAACCAAACGGGTGTGTCGACAGCGATACCGGATCGCCGAAAGGTTCTAAAGGAGATGTATCTTGCGTTAATGTCCATACGCTGAGCCTGTCACGTCCGAGGTAGATAAAGAGATAATGGATTAAGATAGATGTATAAACTATTGATTTATCGTATTTTCAACAACAATACTAACAATAATGGCGTACCGACTGCCTGCAAGATCACAAACCTGATCAGGACCTGGGTGTTAGACCAGCCCATGTTGTGGCGCACATGATCGTGTAACGGATATCGGACTTGACCAAAAATCCCAACCTTCAAGAATCGAAGCAGAGCAACCTTGAGTATCCCGGTCGCACCATTTACCAAAACCATGAATGCGACAACCAGGATCAGGAATGGGTTGCCACAAGCCAGCACCAGTACACCCAGTAGCAGGCCAATTGGTCTGGATCCAGCATCCCCCATCAACACGGCACTGGGGTAACTGTTATGCCAGAGGTATCCCGCCAGGCATCCGACCATCACGAAGGCCATGATTGCCCAATCAGCACCCTGTTCGTAGTGCGGCACCAGTAGATAAGAGGCAATGAATTCGTGCCCAACGATGCCATAAAGAATGGCTCCAAGAAACAGTATCCCCATGCCAGACAGGCTAGCGGACAGACCATCAACCCCGTCCGTGCAGTTGGTTGCGTTAATAGAGACCCAGATAAGTATCGTTGCACCGGGAACAAACAACAGGGGAGTCAGGATAATGGGGTCTTTATAGAGCGGTAACCAGAGGGTATATGGCTCTAACTTGCAGATCACCATCGACGCAACAATCGCAATCACCAAGTCAAAAGCGCCCAACCGGTATTCGCTCCAACCGCCATCTGACCGATCATCCAGAAAGCCAACGATCATCGCAGCGGTCACGCAGGCAAGAATACCCATGAATCCCCAGTTAAAAGGTACCACCAGGAAACACAGGATCACGAAAACCGGTATAAAGAGGATCCCCGCTGAAATGGGTTTACCAATACTTTTTTCCGCATCTATCGCATATTCCCGGCCTTTATCGCGAGGTAACAGATGCCAGTAGCGAGGGAGCAGCCACCAGGTCAAAAAAGCGCCCAATGCAGTGCCAAGTCCGGCAAGGAAAATGTATGAAGCGAGAAGCCGGAATGGACCGGCAAAGTCCGCGAGAAATTGTCCTAGATTGTAGAGCACAGCGTCGGCACCTTAATTCAATACCCGAAGTATAGGCGCTAATGTGGCCAGAACAATGAATGCTTGTTGGAGATTATCTGATGAATCATTTTTTCTACGGATAATTGTCTTCAGATGACTATTTGATATAGCGATTCAGGGCGTGCGAATAGTTCAGACAGGTTGTAGCTTGAACTGCCAAGAAGCGCCGTCAGGTTGCTTCGGACACACTTTATGCTGAGCTGTGCCGGAGATTATGATTAGGCCGGGGCGGGATTTCGTTACTTGATGTCGAGAGTATCTGCATCCTTATGTGCCGGGAACGATTCGCGATACGCTCTTAAGGAAACCAGGTCCAAATCTACCGTACCAATTCTTTCCTCGGCATCCATCTTCAACAAATAATTCCCCCTTGGGTCAATAACGCATGAGTCGCCTGCATACTCTATATCGTTACCGTCTTTGCCCACCCGGTTTACGGCAATGACATAGGAAAGGTTTTCAATTGCTCGAGCCTGGAGCAATGTCATCCAGTGCTGCCGTCTGGCGGCCGGCCAGTTTGCAACATACACCAGGACATCATATCCGGTTGTGTTTCTATTCCACCCGGGAAATCTGAGGTCGTAACAGACCTGCGGTCTTAACTGCATATCATTGATGCTTAGCTGGACCTGGCCCTTACCAGCTGCGTAGTAGTGATGCTCACCGGCCATTCTGAACAGGTGGCGTTTATCATAGGTTGTCAGCGCGCCATCAGGAGACACCCACACAAAACGGTTAAAATAACGGCTATCTTCTTCAATGATAATACTTCCACAGATGTAAACCTGTTTCTGAATTGCCTGCTTCGTTAACCAGGTCACTGCTTTGCCGGTCATGCTTTCCGCCAATTTTGCCGAGGCCATAGAGAACCCGGTGGAGAACATTTCAGGCAGTATAATGGCGCCGGAGCGGATGCTGCTGATCTGGTGCTCTAGATGTTCAAGGTTTGCGTCGATGTGCTCCCAGACCAGATCACTCTGCACCAGATGGAATCTTGTCATGAGAAATGGCCTTCGAGACGACGGGCAGCTTCGAGGAGAGTGTCGTTTTCCTTAGCGAAACAAAACCTGATCAAACGGATTTCGGGAGGAACGTCGTAGAACACTGAAACAGGGATCGCTGCCACCCTCACTTCTTGAGTCAGCTGGGTTACGAATTCTATATCGGGAAGATTGGACAACGCGTCATAGGTTGCTAGCTGAAAATAGGTTCCCTTGCTTGGCACAAGGCCAAAACCAATCTCTGTCAGCGCCTGAGCGAACAGATCGCGCTTGGCCTGGTAGAAAGCGGGGAGCGCCTTGTGATGTTCAGGGTGATGATCCATGTAATCGGCAATAGCCCACTGAGTTGGCGTGTGGGTAGTGAAGGTAACGAATTGATGTACCTTTCTGAACTCGACAGTCAGCACTGGTGCCGCAATGCAGTAACCCACTTTCCAGCCAGTCGCATGATATGTTTTACCAAAGGATGAAATAACAAAAGATCGATCGCGAAGACCCGGGTGTGTAGCGATGGAATGATGTTGTTGGCCATCAAACACCATATGTTCGTAAACCTCGTCTGAAATAACGACAATGTCTTGAGCACAAGCCAAGTCAGCGAGCTCGTCCAGATCGGTGCTCGTGATCACCGAGCCCGTTGGGTTATGCGGTGAATTTATGATGATCGCTTTGGTTCGAGGAGTGATGGCTTCGCGTACTCGTTGCCAGTCAATGTTGAAGCAGTGACTCGATAATGGAATATGAATAGCTTTGCCACCGGCGAGTTTGATGGCGGGGTCATAACTGTCAAAAGCCGGATCAAACACGATCACTTCATCGCCATTTCCAACCAGGGTGTGAATCGCCACAAAGAGCGCCTCTGTGGCCCCTGAGGTGATAGTGATTTCCGAATTCACATCCGCTGAAACCGCGTAAAGGTCATTCACCTTTCGGGCGATCTGCTCTCGCAGATAGGCCACTCCATGCATGGGAGGATACTGGTTAAAGCCTGAAACGGTGTAGTGATTCAGGCGTTCAGCCAACTCCGCGGGGACATCGAAGTCCGGGTAACCCTGTGAGAGATTTATCGCATCGTATTCTGTCGCCATGTTAGACATGACGCTGAATATAGTCGTGCCGACGTCAGGCAGCTTTGAAACGATTTTCATGCAACAAATTTTTCTTGATTCGCATTTTGCCCGTTATATTAGGTTAATTCAGATAACCAGTCGCGGGGTTTTAGATACTCGTCGTATAGAACGGCTTCAGGGGAACCTGGCTCTGGCTGCCAGTTATACTTCCAGATTGCCCGCGGTGGCATACTCGCCAGCACCGATTCAATTCTTCTACCCGACTGAATTCCGTAACGTGTGCCGCGGTCGATCGCAAGGTTGAACTCCGCATAACGGCCGCGTCTGTACAATTGAAACTCAGTTTCCCGCTCGCCGTACTCAATGTCCTTCCTGCGTTCAAGAATAGGGACATAGGCTTCGAGGATACGATCCCCGATACTTCGAGTCAGGTCGAAACTTGCGTCGAACCCACCCTCATTCCAGTCGTCGAAGAACAGGCCGCCAACTCCTCGAGGTTCCTGTCGGTGGCTCAGGTAAAAGTATTCGTCACACCAGTTTTTTAACTGGCTATACAGGTCGGCACTAAATGGGGCGCAAGCGCTTTCAGCGACCTTGTGCCAGTGCAGGACGTCTTCCGCAAAGGGATAGAAGGGGGTCAAATCAAAACCTCCACCAAAATGCCAGTGCTCCTCATCGATCAGAAAAAATCGAAGATTGGCATGAAAAATTGGCGCGTAAGGGTTTCGTGGGTGCATGATCATTGAGATAGCGGCGGCTTGAAAACCTCTACCTGCCAGGTGGGGGTTTCGCCCACTCGCCGCCGGCGGCAGGGAATCACCTACTGAATGGGTAAACTGGACTGCACCTCGCTCGAGATGAGGACCGTTGTCGATGACCCTGGGACGGGATCGGCCGCCCCCACCGGTTTCGATATTCTCGATGCTGAATCTTGCTTTACCATCGATTGCTTCCAGCGTCTCGCAGATGGTTGTCTGCAGCGCCAGGAAGTAATCCTTTACTGCCTGGATTGAAGGAGCTGTTGTCACGACTTGTCACCCTTTTTACAGGCTGCCAACTGTACCCAATTCGACTAGCAATTACATTGACATTAGTCACGTAACGACACATTTCAGTGCGAATTGGTTTAGTATTGCCGGTTTGAAAATTTGGTAGATTAAACGTGAAAACGCGCTTAAACAAATCGGACCTCGCGGCCGTATACGGCGATCTTGAGGTTGCCAATAGCGCTTTTAGCGAACGCTATCCAGGGGTCAGGCCGGATAGATTACCCATACATACTCTGTATGGCGGTGCGCACTTGTTCAAAAAGGAAACGCCTGACAAGCTCGGCGGTTTAGCCCTGAAGCATCTAACCGCCTACGCGCCCAACTTCGCTGAATTCGCACGGGCGCTCGAATTACCTGGTGCAAAGTCCTTGCCAGTAAAGCCGGAAACCATTGACGCGCTCGCTGATTCACTTGAAGGACAAGTGAACTCTGACGCCGAATTGGATTTCGGCGACCGTATATCAACGCGTCGCGAATAAGTTGGCGACGGAAGCAATCGAAGATCAAAGGCTGGACTTTGAAGATGGGTACGGGGCTCGAGCAAATGAAGAAGAAGATGGTCATGCCATTTCTGCAGCGATGGAACTTGCAGGTGGCGTAAAAGAAAACTTATTGCCGCCATTCATTGGTATTCGCATAAAGTCGTTAACAGAAGAAACCAAGCGGCGATCAATCCGGACGCTCGACCTTTTTCTGTCTACCTTCGCAGACCAGGGAGTTTCTCTACCAGACCCATTCTTCATTACACTACCTAAAGTCACCAGCCCGGAACAGGTCAGTGCACTTTTGACCTGTGTAGAGCTACTCGAAGAGCGTTGCGCGTTTCCCGAGGGACATATCAAGATAGAACTGATGATCGAAACTATTCAGTCGATTATTAGCCCGGATGGAGTTAATGGTATCCCCGCGCTGATTGCCGCTGGAAAGGGGCGGGTTACTTCTGCAATTCTTGGGACTTTCGATTATACCGCCAGTTGTAACATCGCCTCTCACTACCAGGATCATCGACATCCTTCAGCGGACTTCGCCAGGCAGATGATGCAGGTATGCTTGACCGGTACACCTGTTAGTATCTGTGATGGCATCACCAATATCATGCCAATTCCGCCCAACAAAGGGGGTGACCTCACTAATGACCAGAGAACTGAAAACTTCGAAGTTGTCCACAGCGCATGGCGCGAACACTTCAACAATATTCTTCATAGCCTGCGTTTAGGGTTCTACCAGGGATGGGATCTTAATCCCGCACAGCTGCCTATTCGATATGCAGCGTTTTATTACTTTTTCCTGGAAGGGCTCGA
This sequence comes from uncultured Pseudomonadales bacterium, assembly GCA_937775265.1. GTDB lineage: Bacteria > Pseudomonadota > Gammaproteobacteria > Pseudomonadales > Azotimanducaceae > UBA9659. The sequence continues at coordinate 21,591 of CALKBV010000014.1, read as the reverse complement.
AGATGCCCGGGCGCGTTTAGGTACTTTCATAGAACAGGCAGCGCAGGCGTCAATGGTGGGCAATACGTTCGATGATGCCGCGTCGGCACAGGGGCTACTTAACTTTTTTGTTAATGGTATAAGTTGTGGCGCTTTGAGTGAGAATGAAGCGCTGGCCACCGGCATTACATTAACCGAATTGCATGGCAGGTCTTTCCAAAAGATAGTTGAAAACAGATTAAGGGTAACTCAATGAACAATATTAGTGCAGCACTGGACCAAATAGAGACCTGTATAGCAACCGGGTTATCGCATGTACGAAGGCAGTGTGACCAGGACGGCAAAATGAGTGTCGTCCTGCTCGACAGTTGTCAGCAGGTCACTTCTGACCTTGCGGTGTGTACCGCCGAAATACAGTGCGCCAGGAATTACCTGCAATACGCCGATGAAAAAGGTGAGATCGAACACCAGCTGGCATCTACCTTTGCTGCAGAAACCCTTCACAATATCCGGCAACGGCTTGCGCGCTTCCCCGGTGACTATGGGCTGGTTAATGCTGACCTCGATAAAATTGACCTCGGGGTATGTGGGGATCTTTTGTCCGCCTCTGCTTTGGAGGCTCTGGGCAGGCTCATCGTCGAGCGACAAGGTGACCTGGGTGATCGGGGGCTGGATGAAGAGAAAATATTAATGGCAGATACTTTTCGACAGTTTGCCAATGATGTCGTCAAACCTCTGGCGGAACGGATACATCGCGAAGACCTGATCATTCCCGACGAGATACTGGATGGCGTCAGGGAGTTGGGCTGCTTTGGCTTGAGCGTACCCCAGCAATATGGAGGGCTGTTGCCGGACGACAAAGAAGACAACCTGGGTATGATAGTCGTGACCGAAGAGCTTTCGAGAGGATCACTCGGCGGGGCAGGCAGCCTTATTACTCGTCCCGAGATTATGGCAAGAGCGTTGATCGTAGGTGGAACCGAAGAGCAGAAACAGCACTGGTTGCCAAAAATTGCTGAAGGGCGTCCGCTTTGTGCTATTGCTATTACTGAGCCAGACTATGGTTCCGATGTCGCGTCCATAAAACTCAAAGCCACTCAGGTCGATGATGGTTGGGTTTTGAACGGCGCGAAAGCCTGGAGCACTTTTGCCGGTAAATCCGGCGTGTTACTGACCCTTGCAAGGACAGACCCGGACCCCTCGGCAGGACATCGTGGGTTGAGCCTTTTCATGGTTGAAAAACCGGAATATGACGGCGAATCGTTTGAGGTTTCACAGGAAGGCGGAGGCAGGTTGTCAGGCAAGTCCATTCCGACCCTGGGGTACCGGGGTATGCATTCCTTTAATCTATTCTTTGATGATTTTTTTGTGCCCGCTACTCATATGATTGGTGAAGGGCAGGGCTTAGGTAAGGGTTTCTACTTCACTATGCGAGGTTTTATGGGTGGTCGTATCCAGACTGCAGCCAGGGCCTGTGGGGTGATGCAGGCAGCATTTGATGTTGGCTTAAGTTACGCGCAGGATAGAAAAGTCTTTGGGAAAGCGGTTGCTGACTACCAGTTGACGTTGGTGAAATTTGCAAAGATGGCGATGTATCTTGGAGCCTGTCGGCAATTTACTTATGCGGTTGGACGGATGATGGACGACGGGGGAGGGCAGATGGAAGCAAGCCTGGTTAAGCTTCTTGCCTGTAAACTGTCCGAGTGGACGAGTCGCGAAGCCATGCAAATCCACGGCGGAATGGGTTACGCTGAAGAAACGGACGCATCCCGCTATTGGCTCGACGCCAGGGTTCTGTCTATCTTTGAAGGCACAGAAGAAACGCTGGCATTAAAAGTAGTCGGTAGAAGCCTTGTTGAGCAGGCAGGGTAGATCGAACAGGCTGTATGGCAAGGTCAATCACAATATCAGGGTCTCGAGGACTCTGGGAATTTAAGGAATTAAGATGGATTTAGAATTTAGTCAGGAAGATTTCGAGTTCCAGCAGGAAGTCCGAGCATGGATCGATGAAAAGTACCCCCAGGAAATGAGGCAACGCAGGTCAAGAAGTCCTGGCGGCAGTCTGTCTAAAGAAGATTACGTATACTGGCAGCAGGCCCTGTATGAAAACGGCTGGTCGGGCGTCAATTGGCCGAAGGAGTATGGCGGTCCCTGTTTTACCGCAACACAACAGTATTTATACGACCTGGAAATGTCGGCTGCAGGAACTCCCGCCGTGATGCCTTTTGGTCAAAGTATGGTGGCTCCAGTCATCATGAAGTTTGGCACCCAGGAACAGAAAGACAAATACTTACCCGACATCCTGGCCAGCAAAGTCTGGTGGTGTCAGGGCTATTCAGAGCCTGGTGCTGGTTCTGATCTGGCGTCCCTTGGGACCAAGGCCGTTCGCGATGGTGACCACTATGTTGTTAGTGGCACAAAGACCTGGAACACCCTGGGACAGCATGCGGACATGATATTTTGCCTGGTGCGAACCAGCAATGAAGACATACCCCAGAAAGGTATCTCTTTTCTGCTGATCGATATGCATACTCCCGGCATAGACGTGCAACCGATCGTTACCATCGACAATCCGCCAAAGGGTTACCAGGAAATCAACATGGTCCACTTTGACGATGTCAAAGTGCCTGTTGAAAACCTGATCGGTGAAGAGGGCAAGGGCTGGACGTACGCGAAATACCTGTTGGAGTTTGAGCGTGGCAATGCGTATAGCCACGGTTTGAAAGCTGGCCTGAATCACATAAAGCAAATGGCTTTGTCAGAGCAGAACGGCCAGGGCACTTCATTGATGGAGGACGAGGAGTTCAAACAGAAATTGTCATCCACAGAGATCGCTATATCTGCCATGGAGTTCACAGAACTGCGTATTCTGAGCAGTATCTCGACGGGAAAAAATGTCGGACCTGAATCTTCACTTCTCAAGTGTCGAGGAACAGAACTCCAGCAGGAATTAACAGAGCTGGCGGTAGAGGCCGTTGCTAACTATACGGTTCCGTTTAATCACCCTGCGCCAGAGAAAGGCCTTAACTATGAGCCTATCGGCCCTGACTATGCGAATGTGACAGCGCCCGAGTACTTCAACACACGGAAGGTCTCGATCTATGCTGGATCCAACGAGATCCAGCGGAACATTATGGCGAAATTGGTGCTAGGCCTATAATCGACATCCCCGGCAGGTTAGAGGTGAAAGAGGAGTAAGCAGGTGCAACGAAGGGCTTTTTTACAGGCTGGACTGGCAGGTGCGACGCTGGCGGCGATTCCTGCTTCACTCAGGGCCAGTGAGGCGAATATTGCTTTATTGGAGTCAAACCTTATCTACCTGTCACCGTATCAGTCTGACGGCTCTCTGAGCCGTTGCCAGGCAGAAGTCTGGTATGCCATGTTGGGTGCCGACGTTTTTGTGGTGACTGCAAGTGAAAGCTGGAGGGCCCAGGCCCCGCTAAAAGGCCTGACGAGAACCAAGCTTTGGGTAGGTGACCTGGGCGTATGGAAAGGCGTGGACTACGAGTCGCTACCGACAGTCGTTGCAGAAGCCAGAGTTGAGACGGATGAGAAGGTACTTGAATCGGCATTACAGCAGTTCGGTTACAAGTACTCCCGGGAATGGGGGAAATGGGGTCCGCGATTCAGGCGGGGGTTAGCGGACGGATCCAGGACGATGCTTCGATACGGACTATCCGCCTAGCGGATTGGCTCAGCTCGCGGGACGTCGTTCTGGTATTCAGAAAGTGACGTCACGACCTTCTGCGTAACGGATTCGCTGACTGTCCGGTTCTGCGCTGCCATCGGTGGCAAAGCAGTCTGGGCAAGTGCTTTTGCTACAATTTCAGGCAATCCCAGCATTTGGAGAATGGACCGTATGGCATAATCGGTAGCGTTTCGCCCCACGTGGCCTTTATCGATCGCTGAAACGACATGCCGAAACATACCCCTGATCAGGGATTCCGTGAAGTGAACATTATCGACCTTGAATCTGCCACCTTTGACACCCCGCTGAATGTCTTCGATCCTTGCGTCGATAGTTTGCTCAAGGGGTAGTTCCGTTAGCCCCGTAAAGCGAGTGAAGTCTCGCCAATCCTGGTTATCCAGCGACTGGTAAAAATAGTACTTCAGGGTGATCGCGACCTTCATGGCCGGGTCATTGATAGATTCCCTGGTGGACTCCAGGTCTATAGCTATCAGGTCCTGCAGGTCCTGGGCTACGGCCATGAAGACGTCCTGCTTGGTATCAAAGTAGTTGTAGTAAGTGCCTATGGAGACTCTTGCCCGTTTTGTAATCTCCTGTATGGGTATTCTGTCGTGGCCTTTTTCAAAAACGAGGTCTCTTACAGCGTCAAGCAGTACCTGCCTGGTTGCCTGTCGCTTACCAGAAGGCACTTTTTTTTGCATGGCTTTGTCTGGTATAGCTTTGTCTGAGGTTAATACGACCATGTGTTTAAGACTTTTAATACGTAGAAGATAAAACTACCAGTAAGTGACTAAAAATGATTGAAAAGATAATGGAAAGATACCCGAAGTCCACCTTAGGACCCTAAATTTTGCGTCAAGTCACAAAATATATGCGTTTTGCATTCAACTTGCATAGTATTCTGCACCCTTGCTCCTCTTTACTGGAATTTACATGAATTTTGAATTCAGCGAACAACAACTTGCGATCCAGGACGCAGTTTCTCGAATTTGTCGCAACTTCGGGGAGGATTATTGGCTGGAGAGAGACACAGACGGTAACTTTCCTGAAGAGTTTGTGCGCGCCATCACAGAGGGTGGGTGGTTAGGCATTGCAATGCCGGAAGAATTTGGTGGTGCTGGCCTGGGCGTTAGTGAGGCGCTGATTCTAGCCCATACAATAGCCCGCTCCGGAGCCGGCATGAGTGGCGCCTCGGCTGTACACCTGAACCTGTTTGGACCGAACCCGATCGTCGTGTTTGGTACTCACGAACAAAAGTCTCGCTTCCTACCACCACTAATTCAGGGGCTGGACAGGGCATGCTTTGGTGTCACTGAACCTAACTCCGGACTCAATACCTCAAAGCTGGAAACTCGCGCAGAACGTGATGGCGACAATTATGTCATTAACGGCCAGAAGCTTTGGACGACAACGGCACAGACTGCAAGCAAAATTTTGCTGATCGCAAGGACGACGCCATTATCTGAATGTGAACGCCCAACGGACGGCCTGTCTCTTTTTTTTACTGATCTGGACCGGGAAAAAATCGAAGTCCGATTAATTGAGAAAATGGGCCGAAAAGCCGTTGATAGCAATTCGCTATTCATTGATAACCTGATCGTACCAGTTCAGGACCGTATTGGTGAGGAAGGAGATGGATGGAAATGTCTGCTTCATGGACTGAACCCCGAAAGAATCCTGATCGCAGCAGAGGCCGTGGGTTTAGGTCAGGCCGCGCTGGAACGAGCGGCTAACTACGCACGTGAACGTGTTGTTTTTGATCGCCCCATTGGCAAAAACCAGGCGATCCAGCATCCACTTGCGGTGAACTGGATGGAATTGGAAGCCGCGATGCTGATGGTCTTCAAGGCCGCATCAATATATGACAGGGGGGAACCCTGTGGTGCTGAAGCTAACACAGCCAAATACCTGGCGGCAGAAGCCGCGTTGTCAGCCTGCCAGAGAAGTGTTTTGACCCACGGTGGGATGGGCTACGCTAAGGAATATCACGTGGAACGGTATCTACGTGAAATCATGATCCCTGTCATTGCACCGGTATCGCAGGAAATGATTAAGTCATTCATCGGTGAAAGAGTGTTGGGGCAGGAAAAAAGTTATTAGACCGGAACAGGAAACAGATAGCAGGGCGGAATAGAATCGAAAAAACGGTTTTTAGTTGATTGAATTTTCGAACTGAGGAGGTGAGATGGAGCATGCTGGAAGTAGCATAACTGACCTGGTGACCGGCATTGTTCTGCTGCTGTTGATTGCCGCAGTAACCTCCTTGTTCAGTAAAAGGGTCGATAAGCTGCCGCTAACGGTCCTTTTGGTCTTTGTTGGCATCGCCATATCTCAGTTCGGGCACGATGTTCCTGGATTGTCTTTGCTGAGTGAATTTCAACTGACACCAGAACTGGTTCTTTTTGTATTCATCCCGACGCTGATTTTCGAATCGGCATTCAACCTTAATGCACGGCAGGTCTCAAGCAACCTCTGGCCAATTCTGACACTGGCTATTCCAGGACTACTGATCTCTACGTGCATCATTGGTTTCATTTTTTCAGTGTTTACCGATTTCGATTTGATGGTGGGGCTGTTGTTGGGGGCAATCCTGAGTGCTACTGACCCCGTGGCCGTTATTGCAATCTTTAAACAGCTCGGTGTTCCCGAAAGATTAACCATATTGGTAGAAGGCGAGAGTCTGTTTAACGACGCAACGTCACTGGTGCTTGCCACTATCCTGATCGGTCTGCTGACTGCCGGTGAATTTTCTTCAGAAGTGCTTGTAAGCGGCACAGGGGAATTCCTGTTTGTGTTTGTGGGTGGAGTTATCGTTGGTTGGGTATTGGCGTTGATGACCGGCTACATGCTGGGACGAATCGAATCTGATCCCGGGATTGAAATCACCCTTACCACCATCCTGGCCTATTTCTCATTTATCATTGCTGAACATGTGTTTCATGTCAGCGGCATCATGGCGGTGGTCGCCGCAGGCATGACCATTGGCTCATGGGGCAGATCGAAGATTTCACCCAGTACGTCAGAGTTTATGGAGCATTTCTGGGAATATTTAGCATTCGTCGCTAATGCGTTGATCTTCCTGATGGTCGGGCTACAGATTGACCTGGTCGTATTGTGGGAATCTGTAGACCTGATCGCACTGGTCGTTGTCGCGATGCTGATATCACGGGCTATCGTTATTTTTACTGTCGTACCTCTTATAGGTCGAATGCCCGGCGCAGAACCGATCGGCATGCCATTTCAGTCCGTAATGTACTGGGGCGGGTTAAGAGGCGCTATTGCCCTAGCTATTGTTCTTGCGTTGCCACCTTTTGATTACAAAGACACTCTGATCTCCCTGGTCATGGGTGCGGTTCTGTTCACGCTGGTAGTGCAGGGGCTCAGCATTGAAAAACTGGTGAAATTTCTGGGCCTTGATGCGCTCAGCCTATCGGATTCGCTGGCTAAACTAGAGGGGGACAAAAACGCCCGTGTAGAAGGATTGAAGCGACTTAATTCACTTGTTAGTAGCGGGCTTTTTTCGCAACGGATCGCCGATAACCTCCGTGAAAAAAGTGAGCAAAGCCTGTCAGAACTCGGAGCTGAGATCGAGACGCTCAATAGCACCATGACCAAGGCAGAAATGGCCAAGATTCTCGCTATGCGTTGTCTTGCCAGAGAAAAAACCCGGTTCTATGAGTTGTTCTCTCATGGTCTGATCAACGAATCCGCTTACCGAGAGCTGGAGCATACTATCGCTGTACAGATTGATGAGGTCCGTCACCGGGGCCTGATGCCGACGGTCAAGGCAGAGAAGTCGATTGGCAAAGCCGTCTTTGAAGTCATCACTAATATGTTCGAAGTTGCTGGGGCCCGAGCATTGGCGGAGAGGCTATCTACCTCGAGTATTATCCGGGACTACGACGTTGCCTGGGGGAGATATCGCGCAGCGAACTCGGTACTACGCGGCCTGGATACAATAGCCAGTGAGGGTAATGTTGATACCGCTACCACCGCAAAAATCAGACAGGTCTACGAGGATATTCTAACAGCCGCCAAAAGCCAGATTGATGAAGTCGCTGAGCAGTATCCGGAATTCGTCGAAACGATCCAGGAGCAATTGGGGCAGCGATTGCTCCTGGTAGCTGAGCATGAATCAGTAGAGCAGGCAGCTGAAATGGGGATGATCAACGAAGGTATAGCTCACACGATATTGAAAAACCAGGCAAGTCGGATCAGGCAGCTCAACCAGGAAAACATGTCAGCCTGCTTTGAAATTGAGGTGACCGAAATTCTGAAGAAAGTTCCCATGTTTCAGTGCGTTAGTGAAGCAGAGCATGCTTTTATTGGCAGTTACCTTCGTACAAAGACCGTACCTCGAGGAAAAGCCATTATCAGACAAGGAAATGCTGGTGATTCTATATTCCTGATCGCGCGAGGTATCGCCAATGTCGAAGTAACCGAGGGCGATGCTGTCAACCATGTGGCGACTTTGTATGCAGGTGATTTCTTCGGTGAAGCCGCGCTTCTTCATGGCACCCCGCGAAATGCGACAACGATAGCCGCAACCCCCTGTTCTTTGTATGAATTGAAGCGTCAGGACCTGGACAGGGTTTGCGCGCAGCATCCAAAGATAAGACAGATGCTGGAAGAGGTAGACCGGAAAAGAGTGACCTTAGGCACGACGAAGGACTAGCGCCGGGACCTGCCTGAAAGGCACCCTGAAAGGCCCCGGAAAGGCACCCTGAAAGTGACATCAATTAAGACAGCGGTTAATGGCACAATGGATACTGTATGGATTGAACACCAATGTATTGATGGTCAAAATATAACGAAAACGTAGGATGGTTAATGACGGAAAGTAAACACCATGAAGTTGTAGTGATCGGTGCTGGTGTTTGTGGCATCTATCAGCTGTATCGGCTGCTTGAGTTGGGCATCGATGCCACGGTGCTGGAAGCCGGCAGTGACCTTGGGGGTACCTGGTATTGGAATCGATATCCCGGTGCCCGTTTTGATTCAGAGAGTTACAGTTATTCTTATTCGTTTTCCGATGAGCTGTTGCAGGAATGGGATTGGAGTGAACACTTTGCCGGCCAGCCTGAAACACTGCGTTACCTGAACCATGTTGCAGACAAGTTTAACCTGCGTGTACACATGCAGTTTGAGTGCAGGGTCAAGTCTGCTGTTTTTGACGAATCCAGGAGTGTTTGGAAGGTCTCTCTGAAAGATGGCCGATGCCTGACATGTAACATATTGTTAACCGCGATTGGAATGCTCTCCACTCCAACGCTTCCCAACATAGAAGGCGTTAGCAACTTTCAGGGCGAATCCTTTCACACCTATCACTGGCCGAAGGAACCGGTTGAACTGCAAGGTAAGCGAGTAGGGGTTATCGGCACCGGGGCTACCGGGGTACAGGTGATTTCAGATATTGCTGACAAGGTCGGCAGCCTGACAGTCTTCCAACGGCGGCCTAATTGGTGCGCGCCGCTTAAGAATGGACCCATCGACACTGCCACGATGGCGAAGATTAAGTCTTCTTACGACGAAATATTTGAAAAATGCAGGACGACTCCAGGGGGGTTCTTGCATGGTCCAGACCCTCGACATGTCGAAGAAGTGCCTGAAGAAGAACGCAGGGAATTTTGGGAAGAGCTTTACAATTCACCCGGGTTTGGCGTCTGGTTAGGGAATTATCGAAATGTGTTGTTGGAAGAGGGTGCCAATGCGCAGTACTCAGCCTTTATCGCCGACAAGATTCGGTCCAGGGTTCACGACCCCAAACTCGCCGAGAAACTCATCCCCAGGGATCATGGTTTTGGAACCCGCCGTGTACCTCTTGAAACGAATTATTACGAGGCTTATAACCGGAATAATGTCAGATTGGTTGACCTGAATGAAACACCCATAGCCTGTATTACTGAGAACGGTGTGCGGACAACCAGCGAGGACCATGAATTTGACCTAATCGTTTACGCGACGGGATTTGATGCGATTACTGGAGCGTTCGACAAAATCAATATTGAGGGAGCCCGCGGAAACAAGCTTCATGAAAAATGGAAGGAGGGCCCGATTACGTTTCTGGGGCTCCAGACTCACGGCTTCCCTAACATGATGACGCTGGCAGGGCCGCAAGGAGCTTCAGTCTCGTCGAACTTCCCCCGGGCTATCGAAGAAGCCGTCGATTGGGCGACCGCATTTATCTGTTATCTCCGAGAACATGGATATCAACGGTTTGAACCAGAGAAGGAAGCAGAAGCCGATTGGCTCGAACATGTCAAGGCAGGCTACGACATGATGCTGCTAACCAAAACAAAATCCTGGTTTACGGGGTACAACTCCAATGTTGTTGGTCATGACAAGCTTCGTTATCAGATCTATCTGGGGGGTGCGCAAAAATACAGGGAACAGTTGCGTGACGTAGCAGAAAGTGACTACGCGGGTATTTCACTTTCTTAGGAGACGAGGATCCTACTCTCCTTTTTCAGATGATTGGTTTTCCGATTTCTTTGCCGGGTGCTTCAGCCTCGGCATAACCCCGCCTTTTTCAAGCTCGCTGCGCACAATAGATTCCGCTTCGCGGACAAAATCATCTGCGGTAGACGACTCGCTATCTTTACTGTGGGTATTAAATAGGTTTATCCACTGGTCAGACCGGTGGCCCAGTAGGAGTCCCGCCTGAAGTAACGGGATGGGTCAGTATGGCTTGTGAGGATACCTGCTAATGCAGCGATTACGGAAATAGGGCTCAGCAACACGTCCCTAATACCGTCCATCGCCAACTTAAACTGGAATACCAATACTTGACGCAGCAGTTGACCACGCGTCGGAGGATAGTCCTTGGTCATGCGAAGCTCTCTGCATGGTTTAATAGCCAATCGGTGACCACTTCTCGCGACCCGGTGACCTTGACCCGGCTCGATTTCTTTTCGAGTTGATAGTTGTACATAGGGTCGTAGTAATCGGCGAGAAGCACGGTAATCCACTCGCGATGACCTTCAAGAGAGCCAACCTGTTCCTGATGTTTAAGTGCAGCAAGCACGCTGCTCCTGACTTCGCTATGCGCCGTGTTCCCGAGTCGTTTTCGAATCGCATCAACCGCTTCAATCAGGTAACGGCTGAATTCGCCCGTAGCCCGACCTTCAAAATGAGCTTCATATTCACGCCATTGAAGCTCGATATACTCCTGATAAATTCGGTCGGCGCGCGTCGCTATAGAGTCCTCTAGAAGCGCAATTGGCGCGGTTTGCATTTTCTCTTGCAGTGGCGGCGGCAGATGAACTTTGCCTATCATCCGTCCTTCGTCTTCGATAAAAGTAGAAGAATGTTTAGCAAGTTTCAGAAAATGAATTGACAGTTCATTCTCAAAATTCAACTGGGTAGGCTGAGCAGATATATGTCGGCCAAAGGCACTGCCGCGATGGTTGGCGATACCCTCTAAATCTATCGCCTGGTCAAACTGTTGAAGAAACTCCGTTTTTCCTGAACCTGTTTTACCAGCAACAATGATTAGCGGCGGCAGGTTTTCGATGGTAGACAACAGGCATCGACGCAGCGCTTTGTACCCGCCTTCAATTCTGGGCACATCATAGCCTTCCGCCTTCAGCCACTCACAGGCGATGCGGGATCGCTGGCCGCCACGAAAGCAATAGAGCAGGGCCTCAGGATGCTCACGCAGGAATGCCAGCCATGCGGCTATCTTGATATCTCTGTCTTCTCCGGATACCAGGTCGTGCCCCAGACTGGTTGCAGAATCAGGCCCAGATGCTGAATAACAGATACCGACCTGTTCACGCTGCATATCATCAAGAATGGGTAAGTTGCTGGCTTGTGAGAAGGCCCCGGCATCGAACTCAACCGGCGCTCGGACATCGATGAGGGGGATATCCTCACGAAAGATTGTCTGCATATCCAACGTGTTAGCCATATCGTTTGCGTTAACCTGTGAGACGAGCGGGCATTATATAGAGTGATCCACGACTGGTCAGGAAAAGGTACCGTTAGTGTCATGCCGTTACGCTGGGTATTCAACTTGCCGGTCGGTGCTGCCGGCGATGTTCAGAGAATCAATTGGATGCCTGTGTCATCTTTTATTTCGGTCGAAGTACGAAGGGTTTAGGACTGACTTTAGATACTGCCGATTAGCTAAAGTTTGGGTAGCTCGACGGTAAATGAGGTCTTATCGGCGGCGTTCTTCACACGCACCTCGCCATTTTCTCCATCGAACAGTAAATCAACAATTTCAGCTGCCATAACCTCAACGGCCATCACATTGAATTCGGGTCTTCTATAGTCATCCGGTACAATTTGAGTATCTGTAACGCCAGGGCAGATAACATTGACGCGAATGTTTGTGCCCTCGTTTGCTGCCGCGACAGCACGACCAAATCCGATCAGCGCGTATTTTGTTGCGGTATACATAGGGTCGACCGGCACAACGCTTAAGCCTGCAGTCGAAGCGGTTATCGTCACAGTCCCGCCTTTATCCCGCATCAGAGGCAATACGGTTCTCATGCCGTGATACACACCGTTTAAGTTTACCCCAACTATTTTCTGATATTGCGCCTCGGAGACATCTTCGATGGCAAGAAAGGGCTCTCCTGTAGGAACAGTCATGATGCCGGCGTTAAGATGAACATAGTCAGGTATGCCCAAACGCTGTGTACAAATATTCACCGCACCCTGAACGCTCATGAGGTTAGTGACATCACAGTCGATAAATTCACCACCGATTTTTTTAGCAAGCGCTTCGCCATCGACTTTATTGATGTCACATACCGCAACGCGAATCCCTTGGCTGGCCAACTCCGTACAAACAGCTGCGCCAATACCGGTGGCGGCACCTGTTACCAATGCTACTTTTTCTGACATCGCTGATTCCTTTATGCTCGTTGTTCGTGGCCATCCTAGCAAATTATTGACGTTACGCGGCCTAGTCTAGCGCGGTTATAAGCAAATATTTCTTTCTATTCGATTTGCATCTTCTTGTTACATTAATGTTTGATTTGCGATATCAAAGTACTTGCGCGTTTAAAAAAGTAGCCAATCGTCCGTAACTTGATAGTAATCAGGGTAGGGGCCTGCAATGCTAGATGCCGGCGTGTGCTAAATGGGGTCGGCCCCACGTTGACCAGCGTTTTAAGGATTCTTTCACGTTTAGTGCAGGTCGCAGACCGAATCGCCACGTTGCTTTTGGACACTGGGCACATCATTGTCTGGGCAACCTATCAGCTAAAATGAAAATCAAGTATCTTTACCATAGAAATTTTTAACCATGCCTCCAGTGTTGAAGTGCACGGTGAGCCAAAAGCCATGATGTTCTACTTGGTGACTGGTCAAAATTTCTTAAGCGTTTGCATTACCGCAAACTAGACATAAAAACGTTTAACAAAGGAAAAGTGATGAAATTATTTAACTCAGTCGGGCCTAACCCGAAAGTCGTTCGCATGTACATGGCAGAGCGTGGCATCGAGGTTGACCTGCAAGAGGTTGATCTGATGGCTGGCGAAAACCGTCAAAGCGACTACCTGAAAATTAACCCAGGCGGTCAATTGCCTGCCTTGGAACTCGACAACGGCGACATCATTGCCGAGATTACCTGTATCTGCGAATATCTGGATGATCGTGACGGGGGCTCAAGTTTGATCGGAACCACGCCAGAGGAACGCGCTGAAACACGAATGTGGGTAAGACGTATTGATTTAGGCATCCTGGAACCTCTTGCCAATGGATTTCGATTTGCTGAAGGTGTACCGATGTTTAAGGATCGCATGACGCTGATCCCGCACGCCGCTGCAGATCTGAAGGCGTTAGCGCAGGAAAAAATAACGTGGCTCGACGGTTTGATGGATGGCAAAGAATTCATTTGCGGTGATCGGTTCACACTTGCAGATATTTTGCTATTTGTGTTCATTGAATTTGGTACGCAGGTTGGTCAACCACTTAACGATGCCAATAAAAATATTGCATCCTTGTATGGAAGGGTAGGCTCACGACCGAGTGCTCAAGCATAGTTAGGCTGGGGATGCGTTTTGAGTTCATAGAAGCAACCCGGAAGTAACAACTCAGTACCTGGACGACTTCCTTTTAGGCATGGCCATCGGTCATACGGCTATATTGTATTATTTAACATAATATACATTATGCGCAGTCTGATGGATGGCCATCCGAAATTCGTCAATTTACGCCCAACGACGAAACATGGCGACGCGACCCTGATGGGTACCTCTATGGGTGCATATCAGGGCCATCCTGATTAATCGTTGAACTTCGAAGGGTTGCTGATATAGCAGTTCAAATTGAGCGCGCCGCCCTAAGGACATTATCTCCAAACATCTCGTTCAAGTGAGCGCTCAGTTAAGCTCCTTGCTAAGGTCTGAATCGTAGATTACGTGTCAACAATCGATCAGGATGCTGAATCACCTTGTAGGCTAGCTTGACCCAATCACACACCATTTTTCTTGTATCCCTTGGGTCTATCACTTCTTCGATTTGAAATTTGTTCAAAGGTCCAACAGGACCTCTGGCCCCCTCGATTCGGTCTTCCAACTCTGCTCTTAACGCAGCGGGGTCCTCGGCTTCAGCGAGCTGTCTTTTGTAGGCAGCCTCTATTCCTCCCTCCGGAGGAATGCCTCCCACGTCCGCTGCTGGCCACGAAACTCTCATCGATGGACGAGAGCGCGGTGTAGCATAGTTATTACCCGCGACGCCAAAACTGCGACGCATCAAGACGGTATAAATCGGAACCGATAGTTGAGAAAAAGCCACCATCCATTCGCCACCTTTTCTGATAGTTGCGGCTATTTCATGTTCGAGGCCGACGGCAAACCCAGGGTTGTCGACGAGGTTTAGCACAGGGATATGAAACAAATCACAAAGATCCAGGTGTCGAATCAATTTGTCACAACCCTTCGCGGTAAGGGCTCCGCCATTGACGTGCCTGCTATCTGAGGCAATGACACCAACAGAATAGCCGTTCATTCTCACAAACCCGGTCACCTGGTCCGTGCCCCACAATGATCCGATTTCAAAAAATGAGTTTTTGTCAGCGATTAACTCAATGGCACGGCGTACATCAAAGGTCGTTGTTCGCTTTCTAGGAATCAAGTTTAGGAGTTCTTCTTCTCTCCTATTTACAGCATCAGTGGGACTCTCCTGAGGCGGTATTTCAAATACGCTATTAGGCAAGTAGGACAGAAACCGCCGTGCCATATCCATCGCATCTTCTTCACTTTCTGCAAGATTGTCGACAGCCCCATTCGTGCAATGAATATGCCACCCCCCAAGATCCTCTTTTGTGATGTCATAACCCATTGCATGAGAGACCACTGGGGGGCCGGCAACAAATAATTGAGAAATGTCGCGCACCATCACTGAAAAATGCCCCAACACCGCTTTCGCAGCACCAATACCGACCACACTACCCAACAACATATTTACCACGGGAACGGTCGCGAGTTGTTCTGCGTACATGCTGCTCCCTAGGTGCCCCGGTAGAAAAGACCCTCCCCCGCCTGACACTCTTGGCCTGCCAGCTTTGATTGCACCAGAACTTTCCTCTGCGTTACTTTCGCCAGCTTTTTTTTGCTGAGGCACCATCGCTGCGACACTGCCGCCGCCAGATGAACCATCGAGCATCCTCACAGAAGGAATTCGCATTTCCATCGACAACCTATCCAAATACCCAGACTTCGCCCCGATGGCACCATCGGCATGACCGCCACGGGACGTAAAGTCATCCGCGCAAACAATGGTCGCTCTACCCGACACATCACCCCAGCCACCCACCGAGTTTGCTGGCGTAAACGCGGCAACCCCACCCTCGACATCATATGACGCAAAACCCGCAATACTGCCGACTTCTCGAAACGAGGCATCGTCGAGAAAGAGGTCGATTCGTTGCCTGCAGGTGAATTTCCCTCGGTTTCTCTGCCGAACCACTCCAGGCTCGTTTGATTCAAGTCCCAGTCGGTCTAACCCCATCTGCTTCAAGGTGGCCACTTCCTCAAGCACCTCACTCCAAGCACCCGCCGCTGTTTCAGGACCTTTGTCTGTATCAACAGCGCCCGGTAAGACTGCGGCAATAACGCTTCTTACTCCGATGCTATCGCCAGCACTGATTTGTTGTAGCGCCAAGATTTTTCCGGTCACAGGGCTTGTGATGTTCGTCTCCATCTTCATTGCCGTCACCACACAAATAACATCTCCTTTGATGACTTCGTCATGTTCAGACACCATTATTTCCAGCACCACGCTGTCCATTGGACATTCGACAACTTCACAGGCCTCATCGAAGGATAATTCTGGCAGCCGCGTTACTCCCTGGTCTGACACAGGACTACTACCAATAATTCGCTTCGACTGTTGGTCAAGAAACTCTGTGGAACGGCCCGCTAGAGGGGTAGCCGACAGCAACAGAGGGTTTTTCTCAAGCATCGTGGTTGTAGCTGCACCTTTGCGGATTTCAGGACGACTTAAAATAGCGTGAAGGCTTGCAAGATTTGTCGGGAGCCCGGTTATCTGGAAGGTCTCTAACGCTCGCAGAGATCGCTCTACGGCAGACGCCAGGGTGCCACTGGAATTGGAGCGACAGATTAGTTTCGCTACCAGCGGATCAAATAGAGGCGAAGGCGCATAACCCTGAAAACCACAGCTATCCACCCGCACGCCTCGCCCTGCCGGTTCCTTATAGGCCGCTATCGTTCCGCTACCCTCAGCAACAACCCGTGATTGGATGGCATAGCCCGTGGGTTTGCACTCAAGAAGCCCTAATTCTTTGAGGCTTCTGCCATTGGCAATCTCAATCTGAGCCTCGATCAAATCTATCCCTAGAACTTCCTCGGTAATCGTGTGTTCAACCTGAATCCGCGGATTACATTCGATGAAATAGTATTCTGATGTCTCTGGATCCACCAAAAATTCAACGGTGCCGGCATTGACATAATCAGTACCCTCCACAAGGTTAATAGCATCTTGATGCAGCTTTACCCTTAACTCATCCGTTATTGAAAAAGCAGGAGCCACTTCAATGACTTTTTGGTTTCTGATCTGAACGGAACAATCGCGCTCATAGAGATGAATTGTTTCACCTTGTGAGTCCGCTAGAACCTGCACTTCAATATGTCTTGGGCCAACGACCAACTTTTCCATAAACAGCGTACCGTCACCAAAAGCACTTGCCGCCTCACTCCCACATCTCTCAAAGGCGGTGGCTAGCTCATCATGGGATTCAACCCTTCTGATGCCCCGCCCTCCTCCACCGGCGGCGGCTTTCAACATGACTGGATAACCAATTTTATCTGCGGCGTATACCGCATCTTTCAAGCTATGGAGCGCCGTTTCCGACCCAGGCACCAATGGAACATTAAGCTTCTTAGCTAAATCTCGTGCACGAACCTTGTCGCCGAAAAGGGCCAGCGCCGAAGGACTAGGTCCGACAAAAACAATCCCTTCATCCAGACAACGTTCTGCAAACAATGCATTTTCAGCAAGAAAACCGTACCCCGGATGCACACAATCGCACGCCTCCGTTTTCGCTACTTCCAGTACAGCGTCTATGTCTAAATAAGCCGCAACGCCGTCGCCAGCGGCTATCTGCACGCTTTTTGTCGTCACACTAGTATGTCTGGAGGTCCGGTCAACCGCGGCGTATATAGACACAGTCTCCATTCCCAGAGACGCTGCAGCCTCAGCGATTCGTATCGCTATTTCGCCACGGTTGCATATCAACATTCGGTTAAGACGCTTCATTTATCTCTCCTTTTACAACAATATTGCGACACAACATTTATACACAATCACAAAGCCTCGACAATCTCTTGTTTTTCCCAGCATAATCAGACCATAGCCCACTTAATCATAGACCACAGAGAATCCATTTATGTATGACCTGATTATTAGAAACGGAACGATTGTTGACGGCAGCGGAGCACAGCCAGTAACCGCAGATATCGCTATTAGCGCAGGTATTATCGCTAAAATTGGCGACCTGGATGACGCTGCTTTGGAAGAAATCGACGCAAAAGGCCATGTCGTGACGCCCGGTTTTGTTGATCTACATACCCACCTGGATGCGCAAATAGGCTGGGACCCTAGCCTCACGCCCATTAGTTGGCACGGCGTGACAACGGCGTTGATGGGAAACTGCGGCGTTACCTTCGCGCCTTGTAAACCCGAAGACAAGGATCTATTGGCAGCCATGATGGAAACTGTCGAAGATATTCCACGCAAGGCAATACTCGAAGGTCTTCCCTGGTCCTGGGAAGATTACGGCGGCTACCTTGATGCGATCGAGGAAATGAACCCCGCAATTAATGTCGCTGGCTTAGTGGGCCATTGCGCCGTACGTTACTACGTTATGGGTGATCGCTCGATCACCGAACAGCCGACAGCCGAGGAGCAGGCGCAGATCGTCAAAATTGTAGGTGACTCTGTTCGGGCCGGTGCGGCAGGGTTCTCGACGAACCGATTTCTAGGTCACTACATGCCAGACGGCCGCCACGTACCTGGGACCCATGCCCTTCACGAAGAGGTAGAAGCCATAGCAGCAGAAGTTGGTGCTGCCGGTGGGCTCATGCAGAACGTGCTAAACCTTGGTGGTAATTTTGAAGGTGAAGCAGAGCTATTGCGCAAAGAAGCCAAAGCAGCAAACGGAAGAATTTTGTTTAGCATCACCGCCGGCGCAAAAGATTCCTCTGGGCAGCGCGTTAAAGATTTGCTCGAAGAACTGAATGCTGATGGCCTTGACGTTAGTGCGATTTCTGTCCCCAGAGGTACTGGCTTTATCACCGGTTTACAGTGCGGTTTCCCGTGGAAGTCAGACTCATGGCACCAACTGGCGGACATGGATCTTGCCGCAAGAATTGTCGCGATTAACGATACAGCATTTTGCGAAAAGCTGGTCACCGAGGCTTCTGAAAAGCCTGGTCTACCACCGGAAGAGCTATTCTGGATGGGTACCGAATCGCAACCCGATTACCTTGGTTCAAAAAGCCTCAGTGCAATGGCAGAGGACGCAGGAGAACATCCAGCACAAACCTACCTGAGGCTTGCCCGAGAGACTGACGGCCTTGGTCTTTTCACCATGCAATTTTTTAATAAAAACCTCAAAGCATTGGCAAACCTCTTTTCGAGCGATCACTGTTTACCCGGTCTGGGAGACGCAGGCGCGCATGTCAGCCAGGTAATGGATTCTGGATGGTCTACCTTTGTGCTGACGCACTGGCACAAAAGAGCACAGCTATTTTCGTTGCCTGAGGCCATTCATAAGCTGACAGCAGCACCAGCCAGGATTTTGGGCTTGAGTGATCGCGGCCTACTCCAGGAAGGCATGCGAGCAGATATCAATGTCATAGACATGGACCGACTGGGTGAAAAGATGCCGCGTATTGTGCACGACTTCCCATTCGGTTCGCCGCGGTTCATCCAACAGGGACAGGGGTATATGGCCACCATCTGCAATGGCACAGTCATCTTACGAGACGATGAACTTACCGGGGATCGAGGCGGCCAGGTCATTCGTAATTATGGCTAACAGAGCACTGAACTGATTGGCTTGGTGCTGCAGGCGTAGCAACAGGAGTGTTTGAATCAAAGGATACAATAGCAGCTCCCGCTTATATTGCTTATAACGACTGGGAACACAAATACCCGGCTAAAAATAGAGTTTTTTTTAAAACTCTCTACCAGAGAGTGGCCTCCGTTCGATTTATTTTGATGTAACAGGACAAGTATTTGAATGGCAGGGTATTCGCACTGGGGTTTTAATGGGGCTATCGGAAATGATTCTTTTTGCAGGTTCCGCAGGGAAACGGGTAGCGTCGCGAGAAGCTGGTTGAGCTTGCATTACCATCGTATACGTCTCTGCGAATGTCCAACCTGAGGACGTAAGTAATTCGTACAGCGCCGGTGCAGACGGGTTTCTCCCCAAGCCGATTGATCGAGAGGCGATGGTCGATATTATTAATGAGGTATCGTAACTCTCCAGGATATTTCGACGAACCTTTGTTCGCGAGCATGCTCCTCCGTCCCGTTATCAGGTTTTCTATCGTATATATATCAATGTTTTTAAGGCAATACCTCATGTTAATTATAGGTTTCACTCAATGACCATGGCATATTTAGACGTAAGCATCACCGTAGCCTATTGATGTGGTCGCAAAAATTACGAGTTTTATTCAGCCGTTCAAGAACCGATAACAATCGGCGTTTTTTTGATTAGCAGGGTTTTTCTGAAAACGTTTTCAGGCTTTTCGCTGAGGCTATCGGCCTTTAGCCAGCCAGGATGGTGGTTACATCGGTTTTAATCACGACGCCATTGCGCTACTTATTTAGGGCCGCGCCGTGTCTGGGTTACTTGTAATGCAACACCCGGTACCGGCGGTCACAATCAACATGCATCTTCGTTATACCTTCAGTATACTCTGCCCAACAGGACCATTACGGTCCCGCAAATCCAATCTATTACAATAGAACAATAGCCAAATAAGGTAGTACCGTTATGGAGTGTCCGAAGTGCCAAGCGAACATGGAAGAAGTCACCTACGGTCGTAATATGACCGTAGATCGTTGCACCAATTGTAAAGGAATCTGGTTCGACATTGGTGAAGCTGATGTATTAAAGGGCAAGTGGATGTCCGAGTTCGTGGATAGCGGCGACCCTGAAATGGGCAAGGAATTCAACAAAATCGTAGACGTCGATTGTCCTCGATGTGGCAAGAAAATGGATAAGATTGCAGATCCCAAGCAATCCCATATCTGGTACGAAGCCTGTGAAGAGCATGGAATGTATTTCGACGCTGGGGAGTTCACAGATTACAAATACGAGACACTTCTGGATAAGTTTCGAGACCTTATTACAGGTAAACGAAGCTAGCGGGTGACATGCTAGTCACCTTCTACGGGGTCCGCGGCTCTATCGCTGCACCGGGCCCTAGAACGATAAAGTATGGTGGCAACACGTCTTGCGTGCATGTACGACTGAATGACGGCAACAATATCATCTTTGATGCAGGCACCGGGATTCGCAAACTGGGCATGAGGATGGTTCAAAATGATGAGCCCCTCCTGCTTCTTCTTAGTCACGGTCATTGGGATCATATTCAGGGCTACCCGTTCTTTGCACCAATCTATCAGCCTGATCGTGAGATCAGAATTTGCCAGAGTATCGACAGCAACGAGGTTTCACTCAAAGCCATACTTGAACAAATGGATGGTTCAACCTTCCCGGTACGCTCCGAGGATTTACCGTCAAAGATCACAACGGTGTATCGGGTTGAAGAGTACCTAGATGCGCAATCGTTTCAGACGACCAGAACGCCGCTAAATCACCCGGGAGGCGGAGACGCCTACCGGCTCGAAGAAGATGGCGTCTCCATCGCCTACATCACCGACAATGAACTAGACCCACTGGAAGCACCCCAGACAACGTATGCCGAGTGGGTGGATTTTTGTAAGGGTGTAGATCTGTTGATTCATGATGCGCAGTACACCGAAAAGGACCTGCCTGCCAAACACGGCTGGGGACATTCCCTGATATCCCAGGTGCGCCAACTCGCAGTCGATGCACAGGTTAAAAACCTGGCGATGTACCACCATGATCCGGAGCGCACCGACTCAGAACTGGACGAGATCGCGATAGAATCAACAAAGTTTTTTAAATCCAGGAACAGTGTGATCGGATCCTATATAGCCTCTGAGGGACTGGTGTTTGAACTCACTTCCAGGAAAGACCCCAGAGTCACGACCATCGACCTCCACGAAATCAGCAGGTAACGCTATCAAAATCGTTTCTTTTAATGTGAACAGCATTCGCGTGCGGCTTAATCAACTAGAAGCTGTTATCAAAAAACATAACCCTGCGTTCATCGGCTTGCAGGAAACCAAGGTTACGGATGAAGACTTTCCGGTTGAGCAAATAAACGACCTGGGGTACGACGTCGCTT
>CALKBV010000013.1 GCA_937775265.1 uncultured Pseudomonadales bacterium | reverse complement strand
TGCTTCCGCACCGCTTTTTATTAACCAGATCAACGCCCATGCAAGATCACTCGATGGAAATTCTCGACAGGTTCTTTTCCACTGTTGACTGGCCAACGCCCTTTACCGAAGTAAGCTCTTGGGCTGAGTAGAACCGGCCGTACTGATCACGATAATCCACAATCGCCTGGGCTCGTGAAATACCGATTCCAACCAGCGTGTTGGCAATAGATGCCGCATCGGCCTCATTAACGTTGACTGTCGTCACATCGCCACTTAGCTGACCCGAAAGGTCATTCGCCTGCGCGACGCTGCTGAGACAGAGAACAAAGACTGCGAAAATTGCAGCTGTTATGTTTTTAGGACTCATTGTAATTCTCCTGTTTGTGTTGGGTTGCTTTGAATGCAGGGTGAAAGTAACAACACTCGGAGCATGGGGAAGTAGGTTATTTCTACTGTCGGTGTAGGTGGGACTACCCAGCGATTGGCAGAGAAGAGATCTCTCCACTTCGGTCGAGATGACGTTTGGTAGAGATGCCATTTGGTTGAGATGACGTCTGGTAGAGATGGCACTTGGTTGAGTCGACAGGTGGAGGATCCACAGCATCGCCGTGAATCACGATGACGGGAACCTGAACTACTCGCCTTCGAGCCCGAAGATCGGTTCTATGGTTGCCCAGTCTTTGCATACCGGACAGTGCCAGCGCATTCGTTTGCCTTCAAAGCCACAACCATTGCAACGATAGGCGGGTTTGTCTGCGACCAGGGCTTCGGCGAAGCTCCTGAGGATAGCCAGGTTTTCTTTTGCGACTCCCTGGGTGTTATCAATGTGCAGGTCAATCAATTGGGTCAGGCCGCGAATAGTTGGATTCTTTTTCAGGTGGCTGGCGATGAACTTGGCAACAGCTTCGTCACCCAGTTCGTCACGGATGCTCTTTGCCAACATCAGCACGATTGAAATTGATGGCGTGAGGTCCAGGCAGGATGTCAGGTACTGGCGCAGTTCTTCCTGTGGCCGTTGGTCCAACCGATAGGCGTCCTCGAGGGTTTCTAGTGACTCTGGCACATAAACCGGATCCTGGTCACGAATTCGGGTCAGCGCGGCAATAGCGTGGTCATAATGCCCTTCTTCAACATCAATCCTGCCACGAACTAGAGATGTCCTGGGGTTATTAACATCGTGACCGATGGCTTCCCTAACTGACTCACGCGCAGATGAAAGTTTATTACTGGTTAGCAATTCTTCTGCTAATTCGCAGTAGTAGTGGGATATCGCCTTCTCATAGTGATCCACGGCGCCACCAACGGCCAGCAACTTGGCGACTTCTATAGCCTGCGACCATTCCTTCTCACGCTCATAGATCTCCAGGGTAATTTTCAGGCTCTCTCGCCTGATGGAATCCGGTTTGCCGGTTTCCGGCTCCTGGCTGAGTTGAACACAAAGTTCCTCGGCTCGGTCCAGCAGTCCTGCCAACAGGTAATCCCGCGCGAGTTCTAGCTGAACACCCTGCATATCCTCCTTAGATAATTTGGCATTGGCCAATATGTTTTCGTGGACGACGACAGCTTTGTCCAGTTCCCCTCTTCGCCTGAGTAACCCGCCCAACGCGAGATGGGTTTCCAGCGTGTCGTTATTAACCTCGAGGTTTTCAATGAAGGTGGTTACCGCCCTATCCGGCTCTTCGTTGAGCAGGTAGTTCAGGCCCTGGTAGTAATTCGGGCCGACTATTTCCGACGTTTTGGCGCGGTCGCGTCTCCCAAGCAACCAACCTATACCAATAGCCCCGACGATCAGTGCGTAAAGTATGAGGTTATCCATAATCGTTTATTATGTTTCCGCTGGAACTTGTGAAACGGGCTGGGCTCTTGCCTGATCCAGCTCCTGGGTCCGGCCATCCGCAGTTTTTCTTGCGCGGCGAGCATCCATTCGCAGGCGAGTATTAGAAACCACGTTAAGCAGGTTGCCGAAGACAACGCCGACGACGAAAGCGGAGATCATCCACCAGGAAATCGGCCAAACAGGTGTTTCGTATTCCAGGAACCTGAGGGCGACTTCGGCACTATTGTCGGCAGCCGCGAGCAGGGCAACCAGGAAGGCAACCAGCGCGATAAACAGGAAAAGTGTTTTTTTGATAAAACCCATGAAGGGGCCCTTTCGATCAGATGGGGGGATTCTACAACGAATGGGGATTTTGCGCTTCTGCGCATGTTCTTGGCTATCAGGGGATGGCGCGATCTCGGGCCACCAATAAAAAAGGCGACCTAAGTCGCCCTTTTTTGTACTACTGACTAGAACTGCGGAGGTGTTTCTTCTAACACTTCCAGTAACGAAAGATTCACACGCTCTCGCAACTCTTTGCCTGGCTTAAAGTGCGGCACATACTTGCCTGCAAGCTCTACCTTCTCGCCGGTCTTGGGGTTACGCCCCAGTCGCGGTGCCCGGTAGTGTAGAGAGAAACTGCCGAATCCTCGAATCTCGATGCGCTCACCTACGGCAAGCACTTCGACCATATGATCGAGGATCATTTTCACAGCAAGCTCAACGTCTTTGGCAGACAATTGGCCCTGAACTGCAGCAATTCTCTCTATCAGCTCCGACTTCGTCATGCTTACACTTAAGGCTTAGCCTCCTCGGTACTGGTGTCCATCTGCTGCTTGATCAGGTCACCAATAGTAGTAGGAGCCACATCTGACTCTTTCTCACGATGTTCCCTGACAGCTTCCTGCTCATCAGCCACGTCCTTGGCTTTGATGGAAACACCCAGCGTGCGATTCTTTCGATCGACCGAAATAATCTTAACTTCAATATCATCGCCTACCTTAATGACGTTTCGAGCATCTTCAACCCGATCGACACTGATTTCAGAAGCTTTCAGCACAGCTTCAACTTCTTCAGCCATCTGCAGGACAGCCTGCTTGGCGTCAACCTCTTTAACCTTACCGTTGACAATCGCACCACGCTCATTGATAGCAATATAGTCATTGAACGGATCTTCTTCCATCTGCTTTAAGCCAAGAGAAATACGCTCGCGTTCAGCATCAATAGACAGGATGATCGTTTCAATTTCATCGCCCTTGGTGAATCGACGTACTGCCTGCTCGCCCTGCTCGTTCCAGGAGATATCAGACAGATGCACAAGACCATCGATGTTGCCGTCCAAGCCAATAAAGATACCAAAGTCCGTGATGGACTTAATGTAGCCCCGGATCTTGTCACCCTTGCCATGAAGCACAGAAAACTCTTCCCATGGGTTGCCCTGGCACTGCTTGATACCGAGAGAAATTCGACGACGTTCTTCGTCGATATCCAGGACCATGACTTCAACCTCATCACCTACCTGCACAACTTTGCTTGGGTGGATGTTGCGATTGGTCCAATCCATTTCAGAAACGTGAACCAGGCCTTCGACACCCTCTTCGATCTCTGCGAAACAACCGTAGTCTGTCAGATTGGTCACACGAGCCATGGTGCGCGCACCTTCAGGATATCGTTGGGTAATAGCAACCCATGGATCTTCACCGAGCTGCTTGAGCCCAAGGGATACGCGGTTACGCTCGCGGTCAAACTTGAGAATTTTAACGTCGATCTCGTCACCGACTGCGACGATCTCACCCGGATGCTTGATTCGCTTCCAGGCCATATCTGTAATGTGAAGCAGGCCGTCAACACCACCAAGGTCAACGAACGCACCGTAATCGGTAAGGTTCTTGACGATACCTTTGACTCCCTGGCCTTCCTGCAGAGATTCCAGCAGCGCTTCGCGCTCTACACTGTTCTCTGCTTCAAGGACTGCTCTTCTGGAAACGACAACATTGTTGCGCTTCTGGTCCAGCTTGATCACCTTGAATTCCATTTCCCGGCCTTCAAGCTGCTCGTTCTCACGAAGCGGCCGCACATCAACCAGTGAACCAGGCAGGAATGCCCTGATATCCTGGATCTCAACGGTGAAACCACCCTTGACTCGACCACTGATCAAACCGTTAACGACTTCCTGCTTCTCGTAGACGCTTTCGAGCATCATCCAGGATTCGGCGCGTTTCGCCTTTTCCCGTGACAGACGTGTTTCACCGAATCCGTCATCCACTGCATCCATAGATACCTGAACTGTGTCGCCAATTTCGACTTCCAGTTCTCGATTATCGTTAAGGAATTCTTCTCGGGGGATGACACCTTCGGATTTGAGCCCGGCGTGTACCGTGACCCATTCACTATCGATGTCTACTACGACTCCGGTGATGATTGCACCGGATTTCATATCTATTATTCTTAGGCTTTCTTCAAAAAGCTCTGCAAAACTCTCGCTCATTCAATGACTTCCTGGGCTTTCGCCCTACGTTCTCCACGGTTCCAACACCCGCAGGCCTGATTAAAGTAAAGTTGATTCGATTGCCCCCTGTGTGTCGCATAAATCTCGCGAACGATTCAGGGTGTTGGTGCCCTCGATCAACCCAGTTTTTCAGTCACGATAGCTTTGACATTTTGCAGGACTTCTTCGATGTCCATGTCGGTGCTGTCGATGACTAAAGCATCCTCTGCCGGCGTAAGGGGAGAAACCGCTCGGTTCATATCCCGCTCATCCCGAGCCTGGATGCTCTGAAAAAGGTCGTGCAGGTTAACACCAATACCCTTATGTATCAACTGGTTATAGCGCCTCTCGGCCCTTGCCTCAGCAGAGGCCGTCAGATAGATTTTGACGTCTGCTTCAGGGAAAATGACAGTCCCCATATCTCTGCCATCGGCAACCAGCCCCGGAGCCTGTCGAAACGAGCGCTGCAGCTCAAATAGCCCATCACGCACGGCCGGTAATGACGCCACCCGCGAAGCATCGACGCCGGCCTCATTAGTACGCACTTCATGGCCGACCTGTTCCCCGAAAAGCGTTATTTCCAGGGGGTCTTCGGGATCGTTAGTGGAGGTGAACGCCACATCAAGGCTACGGGCGATTTCACCAAGTACAGCCTCATCCAGGGGCGAATTTTCCAACGCTATGCTGGTCCGTCGCGCCGCAATTCCAACCAGTCGATAAAGTGCTCCGCTATCGAGCAGATGAAATTCATACTGAGTAGACAAGAAATTGGCGACGACGCCTTTGCCTGAGCCACTAGGACCGTCCAAAGCAATGATTGGTACATGGTTAGTCATTCTTTGTCCGGGCCACTTTTAGACCGAGCGATGGCCTGAATATTAGAGAAATGATCCCTGGCTACCTTGGCCCTACTGAGCAAAACCTTAATCTGGTCGGCTTCCCCGGATTCTATCAACTGTTTCAGCGTCTCGAGCTTCAGCAGGTACTGATCCAGCACCTGCACCAGAGGTTCCTTGTTAGCCTGAAAGATATCACTCCACATGGTGGGATCTGATGCGGCAATGCGCGAAAAGTCGCGAAAACCTCCGGCGGCGTATTCGAACACCTCAAGGCTATCCCCTCCGGCAGAAAGCGTATCTACCAGGGCATACGCAAGCAGGTGAGGTAAATGGCTGGTTTGTGCCAGAACGTCATCGTGGTGGGATACAGACATTCTGACAACGTCTGCACCCAGGCCACACCACAGTTTTTCAACCCTCGCTATCGCCGCTGGGTTAGAGCCCTCTTCCGGCGTCAGGATCACTTTATGCTGGCGAAACAGGTTCGGGTCGGCGGCTACAACACCCTGTTTTTCGGATCCGGCAATGGGATGACCAGGGATAAAATTCTCAGGCAGTTGGCCAAAAACACGGCGAGCCGCTTCAACGGCGATGCCCTTCACACTGCCAACGTCGGTAATCACCTGATCCTTGAGATCAATGTCATGCAGCACCTGTTCCATCGACTGGACAGGCACTGCCAGGATGATGAGATCAGCTTGGGCAGTTGCCTCGTGAATATCGGCGGCGATGCTATCAATGATGCCAAGGTCATGGCCCAACGCTAGGTTGGCAGCATTCTCGTCCCAGGCACACACAGAAGACGCTAACCCCTGCTGTTTAATGCCCGCCGCAATGGAACCACCAATCAGACCAAGCCCGATCACAGATACTTGTCTAAACTCCTGTTTTATCTGAGCGGATTCAACCATCTTGCTTCAGGTCCGTGCTAGGCGGGGGTGTTACGCCCCCGCTAAGGGCTTTTTAGCCCCCGCTAAGGGCTTCTTTTACGCCCCCGCTAAGGGCTTCTTTCAAACTATCGATGAACCGCATATTCTCTTCTGGCAGCCCGATCGTCACTCTGAGGTGATTCGGCATGCCGTAAACCCCAATGGGTCGGACAATGACGCCTTCTCGCAACAGGCGCTCATAAATTGGCATCGCATCACGCCCAAAGTCGATCGTTAGAAAATTACCGACCGAGGGAATGTAGTCCAGCCCAAGCTGGTCACAGGCATCCGTTAGCATTTTCATGCCTTCATTATTAACCCGGATCGATTCCTGAAGGTGGGCTTCGTCATCCAACGCGACCAGTGCCGCGGCAAGGGACATGGCATTCACATTAAAAGGCTGCCGAACTCTGTTCATCAGGTCAGCGATATCCGGGTGACTGACGGAATACCCTATCCTCAGCCCCGCAAGCCCATAAGCCTTGGAAAAGGTTCGGGTCACAATCAGGTTGGGATAGTCGCCGACAAGCTCAAGCCCGTTGGGATAGTCAGGCTCAGCAACATACTCGGCGTAGGCTTCATCCAGGACAACCAGGACTTCTTCTGGCACGGCATCAAGGAAACTGAGCAGACTTTGCTTGCTCACCCAGGTACCGGTCGGGTTGTTGGGGTTGGCAATAAAGACGATCCTGGTTCGGTCACTGATAGCCGCCAGCGTTGCTTTAAGGTCCTGACCGAAGTCGATTGCAGGTATGACAGTCAGCTCAGCGCCAAGCGATTTGGTCACCAGCGGATAGACGACAAAGGAATGCTCCGATACGATTGATTCGAGCCCAGGCCCCAGAAACACCCTGGCAACCAACTCGAGTACATCATTTGAACCATTGCCCACGGTGACCATGGCGGGAACAATGCCAAGCTTAGCCTGCAACTTATCTTTTAACTGGTAGGCACTTCCATCCGGGTAGCGCGCCAGTTCTGCCAGCTGGCCGGAAATACTCGCTCTGACAACCGGTGAAGGCCCCAGCGGGTTTTCATTGCTAGCGAGTTTGATGATGTCGGCGATACCGAGTTCCCGCTCAAGCTCTTCAACAGGCTTTCCAGGTTGATAAGGGGACAGCTCAGTAATACCTGGCTGCGCCAGTTTTAGAAAATCGACCATTTAGCTAGTTTCCGTCCCTAACATCGTGTTCTGCACCATTAAAATACGCCTCTCAAATAATGTTAGTTAACAAATCTGTCACCTCACGGGAAATAGTCACCGCGGTGCATGTTGCTCGAACAAAAACCCGTTGGGAGCCTTCCTATCTTGAGTGGCTAATAGCTCGCGGGTAGCTGCCCAGCATCTTGACTTCGAGTGCATCGGAATCAATTTCGCCAAGGACGGTTTGAATCAGCTCATCATCCTTGTGCCCATCGAAATCAATGAAGAAGACGTATGACCACATGCCGGTGCGGGAAGGACGCGTTTCGATAGAAGTCAGCGAAACACCATGCCTGTGAAACGGTTCCAGCAGCTTATACAAGGCCCCGGGCTGGTTGTGCGTGGAGACAACGATCGAAGTCTTGTCGTTACCACTGGGCCCAATGTCTTCGCGTCCTACGACGATAAAACGCGTGGTGTTATCTGACTCGTCTTCAATCTGACGAGACAGAATATCTAGGCCATAGATTTCTGCGGCCATTTCACCTGCGATGGCGGCAGCATCTTTTTCTTCCGCGACCCTTCTGGCAGCCTCTGCATTACTGGAAGCAGTCAGTCGCTCCACGCTCGGGTAATGGCCATTCAGCCAACGGCGACACTGACCAAGTGTTTGCTGATGGGAGTAGATTCGTTTTATTTCACCGGTTGCTTCGGGCGATACCATCAGGTGATGATGAACCCTGATCTCTACCTCACCACAAATACGTAGATTAGAATCAAGAAAGTTGTCCAAGGTGTGGTTAATCACGCCTTCCGTTGAATTTTCCACCGGTACAACACCGTAATGACAAGATTCCGAAGTGACTTCCCGGAAAACATCGTCAACCGTTACCAATGGTATGCCTACGACAGAGTCACCGAACTGCTTGAGTGTCGCCATCTGGGTAAAAGTGCCTTGAGGACCGAGGTATGCCACCTTTAATGGTTCCTCAAGCGCCAGACAGGCAGACATGATCTGTCGATAAACCTGTGTGACTTTCTCACTGGACAGTGGGCCCTGATTGAGCTCGGACATTCTGCGAAGGACCTGGGCTTCACGTTCCGGGCGGTAGAACACCGGGGCCTCACCGCCGGATTCCCGGAGTTTTACCTCTGCTACATCAAGCGCGCAGCGGGCACGCTCGTTCAGCTTCTTCAGTATTTCAGTGTCGAGCTGATCAATCCGGTTGCGCAGATCATCAAGGCTGGTTGTTTTGTCGGAATCAGTCATTTTTGAAGTCGGAGTAAAGTCCCGGAGTAAAGTGCCGGAGTGAAATTCAGGATCGATTTAGCCGTGTCTGACATTCAAGGTAATACAGTATTTAACAACTTAGTCATGAGCAATACAACGAAACGTATTTTACTCCGGCACTTTATTCCGACCCCTCGTCTTCGTCATCATCTTCATCATCCTCGAACTCAGCACCTTCTGGTTCGTCGACCGCCGCCATGCCCACCAGGTGCTCATCGCGGGTCAGGTTGATCAATCGAACGCCCTGGGTATTTCGACCCTGGGTGGAGACCTGATCTGTTGGAATACGAACCAGCGTACCCTTGTCACTAATCAGGATAGCTTCATCCCCGGGGAACACCTGCACTGCGCCGACAACATCGCCGTTACGTTCGCTGGTTTTCATACCAATAACGCCCTGGCCGCCGCGACCAATCACCGAGAACTCCTCGATCTTGCTCCGTTTGCCATAACCTTTGTGACTGGCAATCAGGACAAGTCCGTCTTCATCGGGAATCATCAGGGAAATCACTTTCTGGCCAGCTTTCAGCTTGATGCCCCGAACACCCCGGGCTGTTCGACCCATTGCACGGACATCTGATTCCTTGAATCGGATAACCTTGCCGCCGGAACCAAATAACATGACGTCACGAGTACCGTCGGTTATGGCTGCGCTAACCAGCGTATTGCCTTCGTCCAATTCGATCGCTATGAGGCCGGTGCTTCGCTGACGCGCGAAATCCATCAGTGGTGTTTTCTTCACGGTGCCATTCAGGGTCACCATAAAAATGAACTCATTTTCCGTGTACTGGTGCACCGGAAGCATTGCAGTAATTTTTTCGTCTTTATCCAATGGCAGGATATTAATGACCGGGCGGCCCCTGGCCGTTCGACTGGCCGGTGGGATCTGAAAGACCCGCAACCAGAACACCTTACCCCGGTTGGTAAAACACAGAAGGGTGTCGTGAGTATTTGCCACCATCAGGTGTTCGATATAATCCTCATCCTTAACGGTACTGGCGGTCTTGCCCCGCCCACCACGTCGCTGAGCACGATATGTATCCAGTGGCTGGGTTTTCGCGTAGCCACCATGTGACAGCGTGACCACCATATCCTGCTCAGGAATCATGTCTTCCATGGTGAGGTCTTCCATGGTCTCGATAATTTCCGTCTGCCGCTCGTCACCGTACTCGTCGCGTATTTCGACCAGTTCCTCGCGAATGATTTCCATCAGTCGACTCTGGCTTGCCAGAATTTCCAATAGCTCGGATATGTTGTCGATAATCTCTCTGTATTCGTCCAGCAGGCGACCCTGCTCAAGACCCGTCAGCCGGTTGAGCCGCATCTCAAGAATTGCCTGGGCCTGCTCCGGTGACAGGAAGTAGCTGCCATCGTCCTTAAGCCCATAAGCTTCATCCAGTTCTTCCGGTTTGGCTGCATTAGGGCCTGCTTTCTCTAGCATCTGTATGACATTTTCGGAACGCCACGACTGGGCAACCAGCTTTTCACGCGCCTCGGTTGCATTGTCAGAACTCTTGATCAGCTCAATCACCGGGTCGATGTTAGAGAGCGCAACCGCAAGGCCTTCAAGCACATGGCCTCGTGTTCTTGCCCGGCGTAACAGATATACGGTACGGCGGGTGACCACCTCACGACGATGCAGGACAAACTGTTCCAGCACATCTTTCAGGTTCAGCACCTTGGGCTCACCTTCAACCAGCGCAACGATGTTGATACCAAAAACGGTTTGTAATTGCGTCTGGGCGTAAAGGTTATTCAGCGTCACGTCGGCCACTTCACCGCGGCGTAATTCGATCACGATGCGCGTGTCTGTGGAGGATTCGTCACGAAGTTCGGTGATGCCTTCAATCTTTTTATCTCTAACCAACTCGGCAATCTTTTCGATCAGGCGGGCGCGGTTAACCTGGTAAGGAATCTCCTTGATAATGATGGTTTCTTTACCGGTCTTTTCGTCCGCTATAATCTCGCAGCGTGAACGCATCTGAATACGCCCACGACCGGTTCTATAAGCTTGGACGATGCCCCCACGGCCATTAATAATACCCATGGTCGGGAAATCCGGGCCAGGGATAAACTCCATTAGTCCATCGACGGTAAGTTCCGGGTTGTCTATCAGGGCAAGGCAACCGTTGATGACTTCTGTCAGGTTGTGCGGTGGAATGTTTGTCGCCATACCAACGGCAATCCCGCTTGAACCATTGATCAGCAGGTTCGGCATCCTGGCAGGCAGCACTTCAGGCATCTGCAACGTGCCATCGTAGTTATCGACGAATTCAACCGTCTCTTTATCCAGGTCAGCCAGCAACTCATGTGAAATCTTTTGCATACGTATTTCTGTGTAACGCATGGCGGCCGCACTATCCCCGTCAAGGGAACCAAAATTTCCCTGACCATCAACCAGGGGATATCGCATGGAGAAGCTCTGGGCCATACGGACGATCGTATCGTACGCCGCGGTATCTCCATGGGGATGGTATTTACCAATGACATCACCCACGATCCTCGCGGATTTCATATACGAGCGATTGTAGGCGTTATTCAGAACATTCATGGCAAACAGCACGCGGCGGTGAACGGGTTTCAACCCATCACGAACATCAGGCAACGCCCTGCCAACGATGACGCTCATCGCATAGTCGAGATAGGACTGCTTGAGCTCGTCCTCAATGTTTATCGTACTGATTTCTTCGTGGTCGGACTCTGACATTTGTTTCGATTTATCCTGTATTCACACCGTCACTTTGATTTTTGTTTCGAACGAACCGATGCAGCCCATGGCTCCATTAACAGGTTAGTTTTCAATTCAAATTAAGGTGCGAAATGACTTCTTTTGTCTCAACCTAGCCGTCGCGAAGCGACGCTCTTCATAAAGGTTAACAACTAGATTCCCCCGACTTTCAGCAATTAAAAACTGCCACAATTGCCACATTCAGGGCCCCACTAACCAAGCTCAAAATCATACCACAAAGCAGCCCTCATTCACATTATTTTTATGGTTCCTGACGCCCCATAAGTTGTTGAAATAACTAAATTATTAGGGTGCTTGTTTGTACCAGAATACAGACTGAAATCGAGCGGGTAACTCTCTAGCAGAAGACGGGTATAATGCTTCCTCGAAAGCCCATAGAGGCACCATAAAAACACCATCAGCCAGCAGCAACTTCCAATGACAAGTACCACCACACAGATTATTTCACCGACATGGATCGCGCCTGTCATTCCCAACGGCGCACTATTGCTCGATCACAGCCTGGTGATAGAAGGATCCCGCATTACCGCCCTGCTGCCACAGACAGAAGCCCTGGCCCGATTTCCCGACGCCCCTAACCTGAAACTTGAAGGGCACCTGGTGACACCCGGCTTCGTCAACGTGCACGGGCACGCCGCCATGACCCTGCTGCGTGGCATCGCAGACGACAGAGAAATGATGGATTGGCTGACCAACTGGATCTGGCCCATTGAAGGCGAACTGGTTAGTGAGCAGTTTGTCTACGACGGCACCCGCCTGGCTGCCATGGAGATGATTATGGGCGGCACCACCTGCGCCGCCGATACCTACTTCTTTCCTGAAGCTGCAAGCCGAGCACTGACACAAATGAATTTTCGCGCGCAAGTTGGTATGCCGGTACTTCAGTTTGCCAATGCCTGGGCACGAAACGAAGAGGACCATATACACAAAGGTCTCGCATTCCGGGACAGCATCAAGAACAGTTCGCTCGTGACCACTGCGTTTGCCCCGCACTCTCCCTACAGTGTTAGTGACAGTGGCTTTAATAAGATCCAGTTATATTCTGAACAACTGGACCTTGCGGTTCACCTGCACTTGCACGAGACCGCAACTGAAGTCACGGACAGTCTTCGGGATATCGGTGCACGCCCCATTGAGCGTATGAACAAACTCGAGATACTGTCCCCTTCGCTGCAGGCTGTGCATATGACCCAGCTCCGGGATGACGAAATTGAATTGCTGGCCGTCAATGGCGTACAGGTTGCTCACTGTCCCGAATCCAATATGAAGCTGGCATCCGGCTTCTGCCCTGTTGAAAAACTCAGAGCAAGGAATATCAACGTCGCGATCGGCACCGATGGCGCAGCCAGCAACAACGACCTTGATATGATCCAGGAAGTCAGGTCTGCCAGCTTGCTTTCAAAAGCGACCACCGGAGACGCAACCAGCCTGGATGCGCAAACCTGCCTTGAGATGATGACCATTAATGGTGCCCGATTCCTGGGACTTGAAGATCAGATCGGCAGCCTCGAGCCGGGCAAACTAGCCGACATTACAGCAATCGATCTTTCACACCCGAGCTTCCAGCCGATTTACAATCCGATCTCGCAGCTGGTATACACCGCATCTGCCAGAGACGTTAGTAATGTCTGGATCGGCGGCAAACGGGTCATGGATAATAGACAGCTGCCGGAAGCCGACACAGAAAGCATTCTTGCCGCCACCCGGCAGTGGCAGAAAAAAATATCGGCAGTGAGCAATAAACAGCCCTGAGCTGTAGTTATAAACAGCCCTGAGCGGTACTTGTAAACAGCCCTGAGCTATACTTGGCCCAATATAATGCGACCTACAAAAAGATAGCTGGATACAAGCGCTAAGCAGAAGGCCAAAAAAAGGGACCTATGAGCGAACGAAACGTAGATACGGCAGAGCTCAACAAATTTGATGAACTTGCGCAAAAGTGGTGGGACACCGAAAGTGAATTCAAGCCACTACACGCGATTAACCCGCTGCGGGTTGGTTACATTACTGACAGGGTAAACCTGCCGGGGAAAAGAGTACTAGACGTTGGCTGTGGCGGCGGCATTCTCACTGAATCCCTTGCGGTGCAGGGAGCCATCGTCATGGGTATCGACGCTGCCGAAGCGCCCATCAGTGTAGCGAAACTCCACCGGCATGAATCCAACATCCAGGTAGAATATGCGCTGACCACCATCGAGGAACTGGAAGCCGCTTCGCCCGAGCCTTTTGATGTCATCACCTGCCTGGAAATGCTGGAGCATGTGCCCGACCCCGGATCAGTCATTGCATCCTGCAGAAAGCTTCTTAAAAACGACGGACACCTTTTCCTGTCTACGATTAACAGAAACCCCAAATCCTATCTATTTGCCGTGGTCGGCGCTGAGTACATCCTGAACATGGTGCCGAAGGGTACGCACAACTACGACAAGCTTATTACGCCTGCCGAGCTGGCGGGTTTCTGCCGGTCGGCTGATTTAAGGGTAGAGGACCTGACGGGCATGACCTACAACCCGATCACACAGACGTACAAGCTAGGCAACGACGTAGACGTCAACTATCTTGCCCACGCAAGGCCGGAACAGCCTTGATCGGTTCACTTATACAAACAGCCCTGAGCGGTACTTGTAAACAGCCCTGAGCGGTACTTGTAAACAGCCCTGAGCGGCACCCATGAACAGCCCTGAGCGACAAAAAGCATGACCAATGAAGCAGCAAAAGACCTCCTCAAAGAGAAGGTCATTCTTGTCACCGGAGCCGGTGACGGCATTGGCGCTGTTGCCGCAAGATCTTGCGCTGCTAACGGCGCCACCGTGATATTGTTAGGCAGAACCACTGAAAAGCTCGAAGCAGTCTATGACGAAATTGTTGCTGCGGGTCACCCGGAACCGGGCATTGTTCCGATGGACCTGTCCCAGATCACACAACCCGATGCTGAAGGACTCGCCCAGGCACTGGATGACAACTATGGGAAGCTGGATGGACTGCTGCACAATGCCGCTATTCTGGGTGACCGAGTGCCATTCGAGCACTACAGCATCGAACAGTGGCACAGGGTAATGCACGTGAATTCAACCGCTGTTTTTCTACTGACCAGAGTACTAATGCCGCTACTGCAAAGATCTGATGCGGGCAGGTTGTTGTTTACAAGCTCCAGTGTCGGCGCAGTGCCACGCGCCTACTGGGGGGCCTACGCTGTTTCCAAATATGCGATGGAAGGACTGGCAAAACTGATTGCTGACGAGTTAGAACAGACTTCGCCGATTCGGGTCAATATTATTAATCCGGGTGCGACCAGAACATCGATGCGGGCGGCTGCCTATCAGGTGGAAGACCCGGCGTCATTGAAAGACCCTGAAGACCTGATGTCCCTGTACTTGTACTTGTTGGGGCCAGACAGCCAGGACGAACATGGCAAGACATTCAATGCAAAAGACTGGGGGGTCGCGGGGAGCAGAGGACCGGCGTCTGAGTAAAGTGCCAGAGTAACTGCTGTGGCACTTTACTCAGACTCCTACCTACCCTAACTCCGCCCACGACCCCGGCTTTCCATTCCGCCCATATGATAGAGCTCCTTGATTTCTTTCATTTTCAGGTCAACAAACCGCCCTGCCTTTACCGCCGACGGAATAAAGAAACTGCCAAACCTGACACGCTTCAGCCGGCTAACAGTATAACCCTGCGATTCCCAGAGCCTTCGAACCTCCCGGTTCTTACCTTGCATCAGCACCACGTAGTACCACCGGTTGGCCTTGCCATCACCCTCTTCCGCGTTCTTGCCCTGCTGAATATCCGAGAACTTGTAGATCCCGTCTTCCAGCAGAACGCCTTCCAGCATTTTATCCAGCGCGTCCTTTGATACATCCCCTAACACCCGTACAGCATATTCACGGTCAATGTTGGCGGACGGGTGCATAAGCTTGTTAGCCAGTTCGCCATCAGTTGTAAAAAGCAGCAAACCGCCTGTATTAAAATCAAGGCGACCAACCGATATCCAGCGTTGGTTTTTCAGCTTAGGTAACTTGTCGAAAACAGTTCGGCGACCTTCTGGATCATCGCGGGTGCAGATTTCGCCTTCGGGTTTGTTGTAGAGCAGAAACCGGTGGGAAACTTTTTTAACACTGACAGGACGGCCATCAACTAGAATTCGCTCTTCATCTGAAACCCGGTCACCCAGTTTGGCAATTTTCCCGTTAACCGATATTCGACCAGCTTCGATCCATCGCTCAAGTTCTCGTCGGGATCCAAGGCCGCGAGCCGCTAATACTTTCTGGAGTTTTTCCGTCATGATCTGTTGTCGTCAGGGGTATTTTGTATTTCAGGCCCAGACTCAATGTCGGACTGAATACCGGTCTCGGACGCGCTAGACTCGCTCTGCTCAACGAGTTCTGGCTCTGATTGCTGTTCGACCTCTAAAGCCTCGCTGTCGTCTTCATCAAATTCGCCAGCTAACGCTTGTTCATCGGCGGCAAGAAGGTTTTTGATATTTTGCTGGATGGTATCAACCTGGTCAGATACCGCATCAAGGTCAGCATCATCCATGCCGGCGACTTCTTCCTCTTCTTCTAGATCAACCTCCAGAGGCGGAAGCTCGATCAGGTCATCTTCCATATCAAGTTCTTCATTCGCCTGAGTAAGGTCTTTGATTTCTGCCAGGCTTGGCAGTTCATCGAGGTTTCGTAGATTGAAGTAATCAAGGAAACTTTTGGTCGTGGCGTACAACGCCGGGTGACCGGGCACATCGCGGTGACCGACTATCCGGACCCATTCCCTCTCAAGCAGGGCCCGAATAATATTTGTACTCACCGCAACACCACGGATTTCTTCGACATCACCACGAGTGATTGGTTGTTTGTAGGCAATCAACGCTAACGTTTCTAGTAAGGCGCGAGAGTATCGCGGCGGCTTCTCCTTCCAGAGCCGAGAAACCCACTCACCGTAACTTGACCTCACCTGAAACCTGTAACCTGACGCAACCTGTTTCAGCTCGAACCCGCGACCTTCACATTCCTGCTCGATTTCCTGCAGGGCATCACGCACATCAACTCGCTCTGGTTCATCACCCTCGAACAGCCGTATCAACTGGTCGATAGACAACGGCGCCTCTGCAGCGAGAATCGCGCCTTCAATAATCTGTTTTAAGGGTAAGCTGTCCATGGGCTCCTCTGGTTACAAGCCGGGTTCTACAGTTTCAAAACTGCCGGCCTTTGACTTGACATGAATCGGTGCGAACGGTTCTGACTGAACGATCTCCAGCAACGATTCCTTGATTAATTCCATCATCGCGATAAATGTCACGATGACACCCGAACGACCTTCCTCGATTCTGAACAGGCTTGAGAATGAAACAAACTGGTCTCCAGCTGCCGATATTGCATCTAATATGTTCGACATTCGCTCCCGCGTAGAAAGCGGTTCGAGGGAAACGTGGTGGCTGGTGTAGTTTTCTGCCCGATTCAATACCCGCGACAATTCAACCAGCAGATCCTGAAGCTGGATCTCAGGTAATGGCCTGGTTTTCT
Source organism: uncultured Pseudomonadales bacterium (assembly GCA_937775265.1). GTDB lineage: Bacteria > Pseudomonadota > Gammaproteobacteria > Pseudomonadales > Azotimanducaceae > UBA9659. Next base: position 82,879 of record CALKBV010000013.1, on the reverse strand, counting down.
CCGTCACAGGCGCATCGGCGACCGCATGCCAAAAGTTTCGGTTCAGGCGCTCCAGCTCATCAATGTCCAAAGCCGCCTGCTTGAATCTCTCGTACTCCTGCAATTTGCGGATAAGTTCGGCTCGCGGATCATCTTCGTCGGTCTCGTCTTCTGACTGACGGGGCAATAACATGCGGGATTTTATTTCCGCAAGAACAGCCGCCATAACGAGGTACTCCGCGGCCAGCTCAAACTGAACTTCGGTCATCAGATCAATATAAGCCATGTACTGCGAGGTGATTTCCGACACCTTGATTTCGAGTATGTCGAGGTTCTGTTTGCGGATCAGGTAAAGCAACAGGTCGAGTGGCCCCTCGAAGGCTTCAAGTATAACTTCCAGTGCATCCGGAGGGATGTAGAGATCCATCGGAATCTGGGACATCGGTGTTCCCTCGATGACAGCAAACGGCATCTCTGCCTGGACGACTGATTCGCTGATTTTTTGTTCTTCCGGCGAAGTTTCTTCCATCAGATGACCCTATCGATAGTCCAAACCCATGGCGGACCGAACTTCCTCCATGGTCGCTTTTGCAATACTGCGTGCTTTTTCACATCCCTCGGCGACGATCGTTTTGACAAGGTCCGGATTCTCTTCGTATTGTCTCGCGCGCTCGCGCATCGGCTGCTGTTCGACCAACACCTTGTCAATCAGCGGCTTTTTACAATCAATGCAACCAATGCCCGCTGAAGTGCATCCTTCCCTGACCCAGGCTTTGGTCTCGTCGTCCGAATAAACCTCGTGCAGCTGGAAGACGGGGCAGACATCCGGATTACCCGGGTCAGTCCGGCGAACCCTTGCGGGGTCCGTGGTCATTGTTTTTATCTTCTTGCCAACCGAATCCGGGGCTTCGCGCAACAGGATGGTGTTGTTGTAGGACTTGGACATTTTCTGACCATCCAGCCCAGGCATCACCGAAGCAGTGGTAAGCAGCGCCTGCGGTTCCGGCAAAATCACCTTGCCACCGCCTTCAAGGTATCCATACAAACGGTCACGATCACCCAGCGATACGTTCTGCTGGTCATAAATCAGCACCTGGGCTTTTTCCAGAGATTCCTGGTTGCCCCGTTCCATGTAGTCCCTCTGAAGCTCCCGGTACATCTTTGCGTTCTTGCGGCCAAGTTTCTTGATCGCTTTTTCGGCCATTTCCTCAAAACCTGTGTCACGACCAAAGATATGATTAAAACGCCGCGCAATTTCACGAGTGAGTTCCACGTGTGGCACCTGGTCGGCTCCCACCGGCACATTACCCGCCTGGTAAATCAGGATGTCTGCGCTCTGTAGCACCGGGTAGCCGAGAAACCCATAGGTTGCCAGGTCGCGGTCCTTGGACCGGGAAACCATGTCCTTATAACTTGGGACTCTCTCTACCCAGGAAAGCGGCGTTATCATGGACAACATCAGGTGCAGTTCAGCGTGTTCCGGTACGCGTGATTGGATAAACAGGGAGGCCGATCCGGGATTCACACCTGCCGCCAGCCAGTCAATCACCATCTGCCATACGCTCTCTTCGATAACTTCCGGATCTTCATAGTGAGTCGTCAGGGCATGCCAGTCAGCAACGAAGAAATGACAATCGTATTCATGCTGCAGTCGCACCCAATTTTTGAGCACGCCATGGTAGTGGCCAAGATGTAAACGACCGGTTGGGCGCATCCCGGAAAGGACACGTTTTTGGGCTTCTATTTGGCTCACAAGTTCTCCAGTTTCAAGCACATTTCAGGAATGGATAGCAAAATAAAAACACCACGACAATGCGTGTTTGGAAGTGATCTACAACGGTAGGTTTGTTCAAAATAATTTGGTACCGCTTTTGAGGGTTATTATACTGAAGCAAGGCAATGCTGTCGTGCTGTTTTAGCTAACCGCTTTATACAAACAGACTGGTATCACCCATCCCTTCACGCACGATAACAGGATAATCCTCTTCCAGACTAACGACCGTGGTTGTTTCAAGCCCGCAGTATCCACCATCAATAACCAAATCGACCTGGTGTTTCATCAGGTCACGTATCTCGTCGGGATCGGTTAGTGGGTATTCATCCCCCGGGAGTATCAGCGTTGTGCTCATAATGGGCTCACCCATTTCTTGCAGCAAGGCCCGGCAAATCTCATTATCCGGCACCCTGAGACCAATAGTTTTCCGTTTCTCGTCGACCAATCGCCTCGGAACCTCGCGAGAGGCCGGCAAAATAAAGGTGTAAGGACCGGGGGTAGCAGCCCTGATCTGACGATAAGCCGAATTATGCACCTTGGCATAGGTACCAAGGTCCGACAGGTCACGACACACCAGCGCAAAGTGATGGTCACGCTGCAGACGACGGATATCCCTGATTCGGTCGATGGCCTTTTTGTCACCGATGTGACAACCCAGCGCGTAGGCAGAATCAGTCGGGTATACGATGATGCCCCCCCTAATCAAAATTTCCACGGCCTGGTGAACCAGACGAGGCTGAGGGTTCACCGGGTGAATACGGAAGAATTGGCTCATGGGAAGTCGTGTCGAGTCGCAGAAAGGCGACCATATTAATCACACCGCGCCCGGATCACCATGTTTAAGATAGCTTCTCCACCGGATGCAACGGCCAGATTCCTACTAGACGAGAAAATGCATTAAGATGGCGGCCTGTTTGCAGTGACCGGATGACCATGCGCCAATTCATTGAATTTATCCCAATAGCACTTTTTGTTGCCGTGTATTTCACGACGCGCGATATATACCTTGCCACAGCGATTTTAATGGCTGGTGTGTGCGTACAGGTCGGGTTCGAGTATTACCAGGACAAGACCCTGAGTAAACGAACGATGATGGTGTTCTGCGTGGTGATTCTCGCCGGCGCTGCGACCCTCGTTTTCCAGGATGAGGTTTTTATTAAATGGAAGCCCACAATCGTTAACTGGGTATTCAGCGTTGCCCTTATTGGCGGCCATCTGCTGTCCAGAGATAACCTGCTAAAAAAAATGCTAGGAGACCACCTGACCTTGCCCGACCCTGTGTGGCGAAACCTCAACTATGGCTGGGCGCTCGGTTTCTTTTTCGCCGGCGCACTCAATCTTGTCGTCGCTTACACCTACAGTACTGACATCTGGGTCACCTATAAACTGATTGGCGGCTTCGCCATTACTCTTAGCTACATGGTCATCACCATGGTGTACCTCGTTAAAGGCGGCTATATCAGCGACGCCGACGAAACACCTGCGGAATCAAAAGACTAGATACGGAGAACCAATAATGCTCTATGCCATCATCAGCAAAGACAACAGCAACAGCCTTGAGAAACGCAAGAGTGTCAGACCGGCCCACCTGGAACGGATCCAGGACCTGGTAGACGAAGGCAGAATTATCGTTGCTGGACCTCATCCCGCCGTCGATACAGAGGATCCCGGTGAAGCAGGCTTTACGGGCAGTCTGGTGGTAGCCGAATTCAGCAGCCTGGAAGAGGCCCAAACATGGGCGAATGCAGACCCTTATGTGGCTGCCGGAGTTTACGCCCGGGTAAGCGTTAAGCCTTTCAAAAAAGTTTTTCCCTAAGATGTTGCCAAGGCCAACCTTCACCGGGGTATTTCCGATCCATTTGCTGATGGGCTATCTGTTGGCAGCCTATCTATTGGTCGGTACGGCATTACTGGCTGTCAGCCAGTTCTCGTTTGCTGACGAGGTTTACATACGCGACACTCTTTACGTGCCCTTGCGCGGCGGCGAGTCAATAAAGCACAGGATTATTCATCGCGGCATTAAGAGCGGCACACCACTCGAACGCCTCCAAATCGATGAACAAACCGGCTTTACGTTAGTACGGACAGCTGATGGCCTTGAAGGCTGGCTGCAGACCCAATACCTGGTCGACGAACCCATCGCCAGCACACAACTAGATGAAGTGAAATCCGAGATGCGGTCACTCGACACACAACACCAGCAGACGTTGCTCAGTCTGAGAGAGGCCAAGGAAGTAAAAGAAACCCTGACCAGGGAACAGGAAAACCTGGCAGACCAGAACGCCCGCCTGGTTGAAGACCTGGCAACAATTACCATACTTTCAAGCAACGTTATTGCCATCGATGAACAAAACAAACAACTGAGTGAAGAACGAGATGTCTTGCTCCAAGAGATCAACGACCTGAACGAATTAACCGACGCTCTTTCGGATAATCGCGCGCAGCAATGGTTCCTTCGCGGAGCCGGCGCGGTGTTGATTGGACTTCTGTTTGGATTCTGGCTCGGCCGAAGGGTTTATCACAAGCGTTATAACGGTGGTTGGTTATGAGTACTGTCCTGTCGGTCAACTTGAACAAGATTGCACTGCTTCGGAATTCGCGGGAAACAACCATACCCAGTGTTGTTGAAGCCGCAGTGACCTGCATCAAAGCAGGCGCGCAAGGCATTACGGTTCATCCAAGACCCGATATGCGCCATATCCGCCCTTCCGATGTCTACGACCTTGCGGAGTTGCTCACCAGGCCTGACTACTCGGACATCGAATTCAATATTGAAGGCAATCCCTACGCAGGGCCCGAAGAAAACGGCTATCCCGGTTTTATGACCCTGGTTGACGCGGTAAAACCTGACCAGTGCACACTGGTACCTGATGACCCAATCCAGCTGACCTCCGATCACGGATGGAATCTCACCGGGGAATCAAATCGCCTCAAACCGCTTGTGGCAAAACTCAAGGCCGACAACATACGGGTCAGCTGTTTTATGGACCCAGACCATGAGCAACTCAGGCTGGCAAGCCATCTGGGTACGGATCGCGTTGAGTTCTATACCGGACCCTATGCAGACCAGTACAGCTCGCCGGAGTCGAATAACATCCTGCAAACCTTCATCGACGCAGGGACCCTGGCTGTATCACTTGGGCTTGGTATCAACGCCGGGCATGACCTGAACCAGGATAACCTCGCCAGGTTCTGCCGTGAGGTTCCTGACGTAGCAGAGGTCTCTATAGGACACGCAATCATTACCGATGCGCTGTGGATAGGCCTATCTGAAACCGTCTCCAGGTATCGAGAAATCCTGAACTCCATCGCTTAAATGCTTCCAGCCGCAAGTCTCGATATTTCCCTTCCCACTGTGAATCAGTATGATGTGCGCTCCAAAGCTAACCCCCAAGATCATCATGCCCATTATAAAAAAAATCGCCATCTCCATTGTCATTGGCCTCATTGCATACGCTATTAGTGAATTAACCCTAAAAGATGGCATATCAGATTCCTGGCAACCTGTCGGAAATCAGCCTGCTTCTTCTGTTTATAGCCACATCGCTTGCTTCCCAACTCATAGGCGGCGGCAGTTCCAGTGAAAGTGAAAGTGAAAGCAGCTACAGCTCATCCGACCGCGAGACGGGCACCGTAAAGTGGTTCAACGTTCGAAAAGGCTACGGATTTATCACCCGGGATGCAGGCGATGACGTCTTTGTCCACTTCCGTAACATTGAAGGCTCGGGTCGTCGCGCCATCGAAGAAGGACAACGTGTTTCATTCGTCGTCACTGACGGGGACAAGGGTTTGCAGGCGGACGAGGTCTCACCCGCCTAGGAGGCGCGCCCACAATGCCTGACATTATGCTGCTTGGCGTTGAGAAACAGGTATTGTCACTGGAAATTGACGAAAACCCTGCGGACAATTTCCCCTGTATGCCAAGCGAAGGCATAGACTCCGAAATGAGAGTTTTGCTCTATGCCTTGCTGATGGGTATCTTCTTTGACGAAGCTCAATCCATGGAACAGCTGGTGCTGGAATATGGCCCCGAAGGCCCCTGGGTCTTCAAGCTGGACTTCACCATCACCGAACGGCTGGCTGAAGTCGAAGAAGACGACATCGATGGCATCGCACTCAACTGGTCGCAAACTGGCGAAATGTCAGCACTGAATATGGAAGCCAGTGATTTACAGGAAGTGCTCGCCAGGTTCCTGTTTAACTTAGTTCATTTTTGTATGCTGGTTCGACAGGAAGAGGTTCTCTCGGTCTTCATCTATTCCGAATGAGCAAGCAGCGCACCGTCTATTCTACTGATCAGGGACAACTCTGCCCTAATTGCAGACAAGCCGTGAAATCATGCCAATGCCAACCCCTTCAACCGGATGGTGATGGTATCGTTCGACTCCAGCGACAAACCAAGGGCCGAAATGGCAAACCCGTTACCCTCATCACCGGTATTCCATTGTCGGCACCGGAACTCAAAAAACTCGCCGGCGAACTGAAAAGAAAATGCGGCGTGGGCGGCTCGGTTGAAGGCGCCAGTATCCTGATCCAGGGAGACAAACGACCTCTTCTTAAAGAACTGCTTGAGCAGCGCGGCTTCGCCGTGAAGCTGGCGGGGGGCTGAATGGGCCTGTTAATTTCCCTGGAAACATTGGCCCTTGAAACATTAGCCAGCGACAGCCACGCTATGGTGTTCGACTGCAGATCCCACCTGGGCAACCTGACCCAGGGTAAAAAAGATTTCGACGTTGGGCACATACCCGGAGCACAACACGCGGACCTGGACCAGCATCTGGCCGCCGCTCCGGGCGTCGGGGGCAGGCATCCCCTGCCTGAAAGAGAAGTTCTCGCTGACCAGTTTCAGCAGTGGGGAATCAACCCCGCAACACGAATCATTTGTTACGACCAGAATAACGGCGCATTTGCCGCCCGGCTCTGGTGGCTTTGCCGCTGGCTGGGTCATGATGAAGTCTTTGTCCTGGACGGTGGTCTGGATGGCTGGATCCAGCAAGGACACCCGGTTTCAACCGTCCAGTCGACCTTCCCACAAGGTCACTTTGCCTTAAAGCCTGAGCTGACAAACATCTGCCACGTTGCAGACGTCCTGGGGTCATCGAACACGCTTCTCGATGCACGCGACAGCGCAAGATATCGCGGCGAGATTGAACCGATAGATCCGGTTGCCGGTCATATTCCTGGCGCTATTTCCGTACCATTTTCTGACAACATATCAGAGGGTTACTTCAAGCCCGCGTCGGTACTGAAGCAACGATTTGAAAACCTCGACCTGGCATCGGACTCGCCCCTGGTGTGTTACTGCGGATCAGGTGTCACTGCCATTCATAATGTGCTGGCGCTTCTCATCGCCGGTTATCCTGAACCTGCTCTGTATGCCGGTTCGTGGAGTGAATGGATTACGGATCCTGATCGACCGATTGAAACCGCTTAACAATGGCTGACAGTTACTTCGTTGACCCCGCGGAACTTGCATGGCATGACGAAACCCCTTTTTCCGAGACTTATCAGGACATTTACTGGAGCAGCCATGCTGACTCGCCGCTGAGCGAAAAACAGGCCGTGTTCGTCGACCCTGCCCGCACTATGGCCCGGCAGTGCAAGCCGGGTTCAACGATAACGGTGTGCGAACTGGGATTCGGTTTCGGGATCAACTGTTTGCTAACGGCAGATATGTGGCGCGACCTGCCACCAGACTGTCGTCTTAATTTCATTTCAATCGAGAAGCATCCGGTCAGGAAGCAGGATCTGGCCCGGCTGCTGTCAAAGTTTGAATTTTCATCACACGAATCCCTACTGGCACAATACCCTCACCCTTATCGCGGCCAGCATGTCATCTGGCTTTCACACAATGTACGCCTGCTACTGATATTCGACGATATAGACGATGCGCTCGGCAATCTAGATGCCCAGGTGGACCTGTGGTTCCTGGACGGTTTTGCTCCGTCAAAGAACCAGGCCATGTGGCAGCCCGCACTCTATCGAAAAATGTTCTCCCGTAGCCGTCACGGTGCAGAAGTTGCAACCTATTCTGCGGCCGGCGGTGTCCGGCGAGGCCTTGAATACGCTGGATTCACAACACGAAAAATCGACGGGTTCGGCAGGAAAAGTGAAATGCTGAGCGCAAAGCGTCCCGGTACCTGGCGGCCATTGGAATCGTGCAGAGACTCCATCACTATCATCGGCGCGGGCCTTGCGGGGATTTTTTGCGCAGAAGCCTTAACCCGCCGCGGTATCGAGTTTCAGATCATCGATGGCGGAGATCCGGGACCTTCGACCATCCCGCAGCTAGCCGTTATGCCCCAACTCGCCCTTGCCTCCGAACCCCGCTACCGGTTCTCGTTCGCCGCCTGTCACTACATGCAATCCGCGCCCGGTTTTTACAAAACAGGCGTTCACCGCTGGGGCCAGAATGATGACGAGATAACGCGGCTGCAACAAATTGCCGCGCAATTCCCAGATGAGATTATTGAATTCATGGATAACAGGATGGTCATGCACGAGGCTGGCTGGCTGGCGTTCGAGGAAACTAAACGATCAATAATCGACCAGTCTACCCGCGCGCAGATAGGCAGTATCCAGCACGACGGGCAGTGGCAATGTCTTGAGGGTGATAACGTCACCTCCAGTTCAGACCATTTGATACTGGCCACCGGGTTCAACAGGGAATTGCTGCCTAATGAACTGGAAGTCAGGGCGATCGGCGGCCATGCAGTATCGGTCAAAACCGGTGACTTATCCCGGATCATCAACAACGATGTAACTGTGTTCCCCACCTACGAAGGGCGCTCAATTATCAGTGGTACCTACGAGCGCGAGGCGGACGCCTCTGTTAACTGGTCTTCAATCAACGAGTTGATCCAGGCCGCGGCGAAGCTGGTTGAATTTGACGAAAGTTCCGCAGAGCCCTGGCATGGTATTCGTGCCGCTGCCCGGGACAGGTTCCCCATCGTCGGACAGGCACCGGATTGGCAAAAACTGCATGAATTCAACCGGCTGTCAGCGATTAATGAGTACCAGGATGGTCTTCACTACTGCACTGCCTTTGGATCGCGGGGCGCAACACATGCCCGACTCGCAGCAGAGCATCTGGTCAGCAAAATACTCAAGGAACCTGCAGCACTCGGCCTTAAGGAACAAAGACTGATGTCCCCTGCCCGGTTTGCGATAAGAAATCGTAAACCTGACGAATAAGTATCCGCGGCTAGCCTTCAAACACCCGCACGTTGATCACACCATCGATAGCAAGAATTTCTTCGAGCAGATCCTCAGACGGCTCTGCCTGGATATCGATCAGATTGTAGGCGACGTCTTCACGACTCTTGTTCAACATGTCGACAACGTTGATATCCCTGTCCGCGAGAATTGAAAGAACGCTACCCAGTATTCGGGGAACATTCCTGTTGGCCATGGCTATCCGGAAACAACCTGCCGTTCTCTCCAGATTTACCGAGGGGAAGTTCACAGAGTTCTTGATATTCCCGTTCTCGAGAAAATCCCTGACCTGGTCGGCGACCATCATGGCGCAGTTTTCTTCGGCTTCTTCTGTGCTCGCACCCAGGTGAGGCGTTGAAACCACGCCAGGCTTGCCAATCAGCCCGGGGGTTGGGAAGTCAGAGATGTACTGGGAAATTTTCCCGGAATCGAGAGCCTCTGAAATATTGTCCTTGTTGACGATTTCCTCTCTTGCAAAATTAAGGAGTACTGCACCGTCTCTGAACTGGGACAGGGCTTCTGAATTAATCATGCCGCGGGTGGCATCGATTGCAGGCACGTGCAGGCTGATGATGTCTGAACGACTAAACAACATCTGCAGGCTTTCCATCTTCTCAACCCTGCTGGAAAGTCTCCATGCGGCTTCGACTGACAGCACAGGATCATATCCCACCACATTCATCTCCATCTGGAGCGCCATATCCGCCACCATGGATCCGATAGCACCCAGTCCAAGCACACCCAGGGTCTTACCTTTCAGTTCGCGTCCCTTGTATTGCTTCTTACTGCTTTCAACCAACTTGTTGAGTTCAGCCTTGTCACTGTGTTCGCCCAGAGAGTTTACATATTCGATGCCAGGAATAATGCCGCGACACGATAGCAGCAGGCCGACCATCACCAGCTCTTTCACGGCATTCGCATTGGCACCGGGCGTGTTGAACACAACGATGCCTTTGTCGGTGTAATCCGCAACCGGAATGTTATTAACACCGGCACCAGCTCGCCCAACTGCTCGCAGAGACGGCACTGCGTCGTCGTCGGTTAGCTGTTGGCTTCGAACCAGAATGACTTCAGGATCAGTGATGGCATCCCCGAGCTCGTAGTGATCAGCAGGAAATCTGCTCAACCCTTTCTCGGAGATATTGTTGATAGTTCGAATCTTGTGCATGGGGATCCTGTGAAAAAGGGCGCATTCTACACGGGCTAGAAAATTTAAGTGAGCTTAATTCTCAAGCACACTATTAGTGCTGCTCACTTGCCCTAAAGCAAGCTTACACCACCACTCACCAGATCGTGCAGCCAGTAAAATGCCCCATACAGGGCAAAACTAGCGATCAAACCCATCCAGTTAATGTCATCCGATATAAACCGCAATCGACCGCTGACCAGCGCCACAAATGGCATCATGGACGTTTTCTCCATGAAAGCTTGCCATTTGGGGTCGGTTTCCCGTCGGCGCCTTTGGTCCATCGATAGCATGCCAAAGAAGGACAGAAGCACAAAGGTTCCAAAAAAGAGGATTGAGGCGGTATCACCATTAGCCAACAGGTGACCGCAGGCAAACAGCAAGATCCCCCATTGAACCGGGTGACGCGTTATCTTCAACAGGCCGGAAACTTCGTTATCCAGCGCCTGCTCACTCATGACCGCTGTTGGGTTTTTTACCAGGGCGCCCATGACGATCGTCACCAGGGACAGCAACATTAAAACCTTCGCGACCTTATAAGCGGTGATACTCGGGTACCAGTTAAAATCCGTGTGAGGCACCTGCGCATAGCCATAAATCATGACGCCAAGTGAACCGAAGGAAAGTAACGAATAGACCCCAAGGTAGGCAGACTCACCCAGGGAATTTCGCAGCATCGCGCGGAGCGGCGTACCTGAAATGCCCAGGTGTGTCGCAAGAAAGGCAAGACAAGCGACTATTAAAAGTTCCATGGAAAGCCCCATCGGTTGACGAAAAATTATCTTAGCAGTTTGTATCGATTCGCTACATCCTGGACACAGGACCAGCATTACTACCCAACCCTGTCATTTAGATTTCGTCCGCTTTACCTCTTAGCCAAATCGCGATAGCAATCAGAACACCACCCACCACCACCGCTGACAACATCTGCAGGCTTAGCAGCAGATTCACGATATTGCCTGCCACTGACTGCTCTATATTTAAAAAACTGATTGGAATCATATGGTCCCACATCCAGCTAGCAAACAGTGGCTGATCGACCACAACCCTCTCGACAACCGTCATCGCCAGCGGCACGCCCACCACCCAAACGAGGGGCACACTCTTAGCATAGGCTGACACGGCGATTAGCCAGCCGAAAAACGGCAAAGCCCAAAGGCTATAGAACAGCAGCGCACCTAAATACTGAATCCAATTAGACAAAAGTGAAGCGGGTCCCCAGACCGTCTCGACCATCGAGATTTCGGTCCCTAGCGTGGCGATACTCAACATCACCATCGCCGCAAGCTGCAATAGCGCGACACCCAAAAGGTAAACCAGAGGAACCAACCACAAACCTGTGACCAGTTTAGAGATGACTGTCATCGCATCCGATACGGGCATCGATTTCCAGAAGAATATACTGCGATCACGACGATCGCTATACAAAGAATCCAACAGATAGAACACCATGACAAACCAGAGGATACCCATTAAAGGCCCCCCCAGCGCCTGCAAGCCAGTGTTAATATACTGGACCCGTTCTTCGGTAGAGCGTCCCTCAAGCTGATACAAAGCAAATGCATAGATATTATCTGCCTGCATCGAATCGTTTAAGAACTCCATGTCCTGACTACTCTGAATTTCAACATTCAAATCGACAGAGCTTGTTGCTGAGACCAACAGAGTGAGAAGCATCATTAGCAGCAAGAACCCTGTAGTTATTGCGGGCAGCAGGACGAATGTATTCCGGTTTTCCCAAAATTCACGACGGATTAAAATGGATAGTTGATTCATCTACTCCTCCTTCTAGCGGTGCATCTTTGCAACAAAAAGGTCAGCCACACTCGGCGCGTGGAGTTCACCCAGGTTTGTCAGTTGTTCTCTGGGGACGTTCTCGAAGATCATGGCTTTTTGGCCAAGAATGTCACGACTATGGATAGGGGACAGCGCATTCGCTTGCTGTAGTTTATTCGGTGGCACAAGCACCTCACTATAGATTTCGTCTATCTCATCCATCGGGCAATCAAGCACAATCCGGCCTCCGTTGATAAACAACAAATGGGTCAGCAGGGATTCGATTTCCTCAACCTGGTGGGTACTGATGATGATGCTGGTTTCATTGTCAAAGTAGTCGTTGAGCAGACGCTCGTAAAATGCCTTTCGAAAAAGAATATCCAGGCCCAGTGTCGGTTCATCGAGCACGAGCAGATCGACTTCGATCGCCATGACCAGCGCCAGGTGCAGCTGGGTCACCATGCCTTTGCTCAGCTCTTTTACCTTACTGCGCTTTGAAATTTTAGTTTCTGCGAGCATAACTTCGGCGCGAACCCGATTAAAGCGAGGATGAACGCCTTGAATATAGTCCAGCGCGTCGGACACCCTGAGCCATCGTGGAAGGACACCCACATCTGCGATAAAACAAACCCGCTCCATAATTTTGTGGCGTCCACTTCTGGGGTCCTCCCCAAGCACACTCATCTCACCGTCAAAACTGGTCAGTCCTAAAATAGATTTGAGCGTTGTGGTTTTCCCTGCCCCATTGGGTCCAATCAAACCGACTATCGACCCCGGTGATATATTGAAACTCACGTCATCAAGGGCCGCGAAATCACCAAAATGTTTGGATACATTTCGTACTTCAACGATTTCGCTCATAACTCCTCCTGCAATAAATCTTTAAGTGTAAAACCAAGTCGTTGTGCACGATCCTGGAATTCAGGTAACTCGGAATCGATAAAAAGCCGCCGTTCGTCTTCCAGCAATTGTTCTCGTGCTCCCTCACCTACGTACATTCCAAGTCCTCTTTTCTTTTCCACCAGGTCATCATCTACCAGAATCTGATACGCCTTGGACACCGTAATCGGGTTGATTCGGTGCTCACTCGCAATCCGTCGAACCGAGGGCAATGCATCGCCATTTTGAAAGACGCCTTCCAAAATCATACCCCTGAGCCGCTCAGCCAACTGGCGGTAGATCGGACTCTTGTCATGAAAGCTGATTTGCACAGGTTCACCGTGTTGGTCTGAGGTCTTGGATTATATGCGGTTATATGGTGTTATACTTATGTATAACACCAACTTAGCATGATCGATCACCGAATGACAAGCCCCTTGCATCCGTATTAGATACCTAATCAGGCCTGGTCGTATCGCAGTGAGTACTTTCTTACATCGATGGATAACTACTTTATGCGGTAAGCCAGTGGCGGCTCGCGATCACCCAGCAGCGCTTTATAGTGAAAATCTTCACCGCGTCGACGATCAAATTCTCTTCGTCCGGCCTCAATCAGCGTCGGGTCCAGCAACAGATCACGTGCCGTCAACGACAACGCCTTCGCCGCTACGCGCATGCCTTTCGTCCCTATTGAGGTTCCTCCAGCTGCAATCGCCTGCCATGAGTGCGGCGCCGTCCCCGGCACCCAGGTTGAAGTACGCAGACCCACCGTAGGTACTACCCAACTGACGTCCCCAACATCGGTCGAACCCATACCCTGACGCAATTCAAAACGAAGAATTTGTTTTTCCATGCCAATAAAATCACCAACACCCAGTGAGCCACTGATCTGTTCAGCAAATGCCTGCTCTTCTGCGTTGTACCTGACGCCTCCAACACGTGTCAGGTTCGCATGCATCTGGCGGGACAGTTTTTCGTTAGGTAACAGGGAATGGTTACCATGCATCACCTCAACGTCAACGTCTGTTCCAGTACCGAGCGCTGCCGCTCTCGAAATATCGATCACTCTTTCCCAGAGTTGCTGCAACTTTTCAGCCTGGGGATGGCGAACATAGTAATAGACCTCGGCAAAATCCGGGACAACATTGGGCGCCTCACCGCCCCGGGTAATGACATAGTGGATCCTTGTTTCCTGCGGCACGTGTTCGCGCATCATGTTGACCATAAAGTTCATCGCTTCAACACCATCAAGAGCTGAGCGCCCCCTTTCAGGCGCGGCCGCGGCGTGCGAAGAAATTCCCTTGAATTTAAACCTGGCGGACTTGTTAGCAAGACTCGTTTCAGCATTGGCTGAATTTCGATCGGAAGGATGCCAGTGAAGCACGGTATCCACATCCTCAAATAGCCCGGCTCTCACCAGATAAACTTTACCGGAACCACCCTCTTCAGCCGGCGTCCCATAAAGCCTGACCGTCCCCTTTACATTGTTGTTTTCCATCCAGTGCCGCACGGCTATGGCCGCTGCAGTGGATCCGGCACCAAAGAGATGATGTCCGCAGGCATGCCCGCTCTCTTTACCCTTCAGCAACTGCCGACTTGGAACAGCTGCCTGACTGATGCCTGGCAACGCGTCGAACTCCGCAAGAATACCGATGACGGGTTTCCCTTCCCCAAAACTTGCGACAAACGCCGTTGGAATACCGGCAACGCCAGATTGAATTTCAAAACCTTCGTCGGCCAAAACCTGTTGCAGTTTGGCGGAACTGCGGGATTCGAGGTACCCCAGCTCTGCATAGTCCCAAAGTTCCAATGCCAGGCGATCGAACTTTTCACCATGCTGATCCACATACCGAAGCAGTTCATTCGCGTCATCAGCGAATAACGGCGACACAAAAAAACCTAACACTGCTCCAAGCAACAAATTTTTCATGGATTTATCCCTATTAAACTGATTCCTGAATAAGTTCGATGATCAGATTGACGCTATCCTTGATTTCGAATGACTGCAGTCGAGCTGTAATTTCTTCGCTATGGATAAGCACGTCCTTAACGGATTCAACGAAGACATCGACTGACTTGTCATTGCCCATCAAGGCTTCCTCGTATAACACCCGGCTAAAGCCAAGGTCTGCAAAGACGCGGGCATTGTCCAACTGGTCCCCGCGGCTTGCAGCTTTCCCGAGCGGAATAAGCAAATGAGGTTTCCTTGTCGTGAGCAGTTCGTAGAGAGAGTTCGCCCCGGCCCTGGAAACCACTACCGCTGCTGCGGCCAGCACATGACCAAATTGCTCCCCGACAAATTCCTTCTGCACATAGTGATTAACATAGCCGGGCTCTTCAATAGAAGTCTCGAGGTTTCCTTTGCCTACCACATGAACAACATCAAACGCCTGAAGCAACACCGGCAGAGCCCTACGAGTCTGGTTATTGATCGTTGCCGCCCCAAGGCTACCGCCGAACACCAACAAAACAGGTTTTTCACCTGAGAACCCCAGGAACTCCAACCCCGCCGTAGCATCACCGGCAACCAATGATCGTCTGACTGGTGTCCCGGTGACGTTTACTTTACCCTTGGGGAGGTAGCGCACCGTTGCATCGAAGGTGACACAGATCTTCCTGCAAAACGGGTAGGTTAATCGGTTCGCCAGCCCCGGCGTCACATCCGATTCGTGACTGATTACCGGAACTCGTAACAGCCAGGCCGCTAAGACTAAAGGAACGGAAACAAACCCGCCTTTTGAAAAGACCGCGTCCGGCCTCAACCGAAGACACAACACTACGCTTTGCAGCATTCCCCAAAGGATGAAAAAAGGGTCAATGAAATTTTGCCAGGAGAAATATCGCCGAAGCTTCCCTGACGCGACACGATAGTAAGGAATCCCCAACGCGCCAATCATCTCTCGCTCAATACCGGCTGCGGAACCAACGTACGCTACTTCCCAATTCTTACCGATAGCCGCTTCCAGCAAAGCGATGTTGGGTGTCACGTGACCTGCGGTTCCCCCGCCTGTAAACAGAACACGTGGCATCAAAGACCCAGGGCTGCTTTGACGAAGGGTATGGTGACTTTCTTCTGACGACGCAGGGTTTCTTCATCCAACTGGTCAACCAGGCGAGCAAGATGGTGCATATCTCTCCGGGATCGACCCAGAATAAAGCGACACACTTCCTGGCTCATATTAAACCCGCGACGACGAGCCTTACGCCCTATTACCTCGAGCTTCTCCTCATCATCAAGCAGGTCTGTTGATAACAGGTAGGCCCCTTTTATCCTTGAGTCCAAATCACCTAACTCGAGTTTTAACGCTGAAACGGGATGCGATGAACTCGCGATTAATGTACTACCGGCATCCTTGACTGCATTGATCAGATGAAAAAGCGCTCGTTGCCAATCGGCCAATTCCAATACGTCATCAATATCATCAAGGCAAATCAGGTCGACCTGCTCCAACCCTTCGAGTACTCCCGGTTCGAGTATCGAAAGTGCAGGCAGGTAGAGGGTACTAAGCCCTTCTGACAAAGCTCTATGGCAGATACCCTGCAACAGGTGTGATTTTCCTGAGCCCCTTGAACCAGAAAGATAGATAAAGCCAGACAGATGAACGAGTTTCGAACCCGCCTCTCCTACATAATCGTCTAGACGAGTGTGATCATCGAGCTTGAATTTCAACGCCAGTTGCCGGGTCACTCCTCCGCCACCTTAACCGCCGTCTCCACCTTCAAATCCTGATCACCGGTGTCATAGTATTCACTCACGAGATAACGTTTGTGTAAGTACCTCACGAACACCATGACGACCGCAGCCAGCGGCAAGGCTAGTAGAATACCGACAAACCCAAACAACTGCCCCCCGGCGAGTACTGCAAATATAACAGCTACCGGATGCAATCCGATTTTGTCGCCAACTAACCACGGCGTTAACACCCAACCTTCAAGTGCCTGACCAATCAGAAAAACAATGCCGACGTATCCAAGGTAAACCGGGTCCTGAAACTGGAACATCGCGGCAATTGCAGCCGCAATAATGCCAACAAAGAACCCCAAATAAGGCACGATAGACGCGAGACCCGCCAGCATGCCGATCAGGATCGCCAGATCCAAACCAACGGCGTAAAGACCTATAGCGTAGACAACCCCAAGGAGGAACATGATCAACAACTGACCTCTGAGAAAGGAACCAAGCACTTCATCACATTCCTTGCTAAGGCGAATGAAGCCAGATTCCCTGTCCCGTGGTACCATGCCAAGGATTCGTTCCACGATCAGGTCCCAGTCTCGCATCATATAAAAGGCAACCACTGGTGTTAGCGCGACAACACCCATGGAGCCCAAAAAGGCAAATCCTGATCTCGTGACCCGGGCGAGAACGGCACCAACAATACCGCCGGTTTTCTGCCAGTTTTCCATGACGCCATTGGCCACGTTATCCAGTTTCACATCAAAGGGGTCTATACCGAATCGGGTAACAAGCCACGGACTGACAGTTTCCTGCAGCCAAGCGAGAAACACCGGAAGGCTGCGGATGAGATCCGCCAATTCACGAATCATCAAAGGCAGGATTACAAGCATCGCAGTGCCCAGGACCGCCCCAAACGCCAGGAAAACCAGTAGCACGCCAATTGCGCGATGCACGCGAATCTCTTCAAGCTTATCCACCAGCGGATCGCCAAGGTACGCAATAATAATCCCTGCCAGGAACGGTGCGAGGATTGGGCTTAACAAATAGATAAGAACAAGAACGACAACACCCAGTAACAAGGCGAAAGTTTTTTGAAGTGTTGTCATCAGGTTGATTCCTTCCATCTGGGATCATCGACCAGCCGCAGTGTCCAAATCCAGAGGTAAATAGCGCCGTCAAATGAAGTCATTATCGCGACTATCCAGAAGAATACGATAAAAAACGGCTCAGGAAGCGTGCCGGGAAAACCCAAGTTTAGCAAAACACTGACCAGTAAAAAGATCTGGGCAGCCGTTGTGCACTTCCCCAGAAAATTCGGTTGTATTTTCGGGAATCCAGCCAGTGTCGTGTAAGGAAAAACGCCGCTCAATATAGTCAGATCTTTAACAATAATCAGTACCATCAACATCACTGGAAAGTGACCCTGCAAACCTAGCGTCAGGGTGGTCGTCATCATCATCAGCTTGTCGGCAAGGGGATCAATCAGCTTCCCAAAAGCTGATACCCACCCATATCGCCTGGCAATAAATCCATCAAGTCCGTCCGAGAATCCTGAAATCGCAAACAACAAAAATGCAGCGATGTAGTTTTTCTCGACAATCGAAAAAGCGATGGGTAACACCAGGACCAGGCGCAACACAGTAATACCGTTGGGGATATAGCGAAGGGCGCTGGCATCCATGATTATTCGGTCCACCGGTAGCGCAACTTTTCGTTACGTTCGTCTTTACTGAGCAGTAGCAGCCTTTCGTCCAGCTTTATGATTTCGATCAGCTGCAGGTATTGCCCTTCTGTATCCAGCTCAAACTCAGCAATATCACCATCCAGGGCGACAATTGAACTGCTCACAACCGGCGTCAACTCTTCGAGATATCGAGTAACTGCGGCGTACTGGGTCACATTTTCTACATTCTCAACTTTTAACCGAATCCTTGCGCGGGATGATCCCAGCGCAAACCTTCCCGCCAATACGTCTGCAAGGTGGTTAACCATACCTCGAATCAACTCATCTGATGAATACCCCGCCGACTCGAGTGATTCCCAGGCATCTGCGGTCCGGTAAGACCAACGACCCAACCATCGTTCTCCCTGCTCACCTTGTATTCGCGCAGTGAGCACCGAATCAGGGTTATATCGATCCGACGCACCGTCGATTCGCTCCAGAAACGCTCCCCACACTTCGGCCGCGCTGACCTGCGAGGCATCTTCAATATCGAGAATCGGGAAGGTCACTGGAAGCCCGCGCAGCCTTGCCTGGTCGACCAGCACTGCGACGACCTCGCTGGCATCTGCTTCACCCAGGATTCTTCGGGACTGGCCTTCACTCACCGCAACCCAGAGAAGTGCAGACGGCCGGTTATTTCCCCAGATTGGCAGATTGGCGTCACGTAACAGCCGAGCAATTGCGCTCGGCTCAAAGTGCAAACGCAGGATCTTTGCACTAACCTCGCTTTCACCCAAAAACAGAGTCTGATCTGTCGTTTCATAGCTATACTGGTAATAGTAGGCAGTAGGATTTCGGAGCGAGCTCCGAACCAGGCTGCTCTCTTCAACCTCCAAGGTCCCGGAAACCCGCACCAGAACCTGGAGCAGACCTGCTCTGGCGCCATTCCTGAGTTGCCGGGAGCTTTCATCTGCCACCAGAACCTCTGCGACATAAAGATCATCCACAACCACTGGATACGCAACGCCGAGGGGCATTATTAGCAGCATGAAACTGAACAATCGTTTAACGGGTAGGGAACTTATTTTGTGATCACGCATCTGCATATTGTAACGTCTTTAGGACTGAGGTCGGTGACAAACTTGAAAATTCCCATACTCCTACTAATCATAGTTTGGCCGACACTGTCTTGGGCTGAAATTGTCGCTAATCCCAGACTTTTCCATGCGGAATATGCCGCGAAATTGGAGGGATTCCCGGTCAAGGCAAAAGGGGTACGCGAACTCCAGAGATTAGAGAATGGAGATTACCGGCTGACATCATCAGCAACGTCCATGCTCGCCAGGGTGACAGAAACATCGGAATTCAGCTTTGTCGGCGACCAGCTGACACCCAGCCGTTACGACTATACCAGGGGTGGTCTGGCAAAGAGCCAACAGACTTTCATCGCCTTCGACTATGACAGCATGACACTGCGGCATGAGGATGGAACCTCAGGGCTCATTGCAGGAACACTCGACAAACTCTCATACCAATACCAACTGAAACTTGACCTTGCCAACATGAAATTGTCAGAGCGTTCAGCCAGCACACTCGAATACACCGTTGCTGACGGAAACAAGCTCAAGCACTACCAATACAGGGTCGCGGGCGAGGAAGTGCTGACGACACCCGCAGGGGATATGCTGACGGTAAAACTCGAAAGAATCCGGGCGCATGGCAGCGACCGACAAACAACCTTCTGGCTGGCGAAGGATCATGACTACCTGCTTACAAAACTCAAACAGCAGGGAAACGGCCAAGGTTTCGAGCTAAATCTCGAATCATTTACTCTTAGCGAATAACGCTTTCCAATTCGATGATGTTATTATCGCGTGCTTAATTATTGAGTCCGACTATGAGCATTAAATCTGACCATTGGATCCGCCGCATGACGGAGGAAGAGGGCATGATAGAACCCTTCGAACCTGAACAGGTCCGTTATGCCACCAGCGGTGAACGTGTCATCTCCTATGGGACTTCCAGCTATGGCTACGACGTCAGGTGCTCAGATGAGTTCAAGGTCTTCACCAACATTCACTCTGCAACCGTGGACCCGAAGGCATTTGACGAAAACAGTTTCGTGGATATCAAAAGTGATACCTGCATCATCCCTCCGAATTCTTTCGCACTGGCTCGAACTGTCGAATATTTTCGAATACCCCGCAGCGTCCTGACTATCTGCCTGGGCAAATCGACCTATGCTCGCTGCGGCATCATTGTCAACGTCACGCCCCTTGAACCCGAATGGGAGGGACATGTCACCCTGGAGTTTTCGAACACAACAACGCTACCAGCAAAAATTTATGCCAATGAAGGCGTTGCCCAGATGTTGTTCTTTGAGTCAGATGAAGTGTGCGGCACTTCTTATGCAGATAGAGGGGGCAAGTATCAGGGACAGACAGGGGTGACTCTGCCAAAAGCCTAGCGGTTATTTATTGTTAAAACAAAATGCTTCCTGCATTTCTTGACAGGTCGCCTGCTGCGCACGCTCGCGCCGGACTAGCTGTCTTCAACAGCTATCTCGCGGCACCGGCCATCCATGCTCTTGCTTCAATCATAAAATGCTTCCTGCATTTCTTGAAAGGTCGCCTGCTGCGCACGCTCGCGCCGGACTAGCTGTCTTCAACAGCTATCTCGCGGCACCGGCCATCCATGGCCGGTAGGATTGTTAGTCGTTGAAGATGTTTATTACGGGGGCTTTAGTGACGTTTTGTTCTACGAAGGTTTGAACTTTGGCAGCTACTTCGCGAATTGTGACGCTGGTGGGGGCGCCCGGGTCTGCAATCACGATAGGCGCCCCCGCGTCGGACTGTTCCCGGAGTTGAAGCGTCAGGGGTAACTGGCCTAGTAGTTCAGTTTCGTAGTCACCAGCAACCGCCTTACCTCCTCCATGGCCGAAGATTGCTTCTTCGTGGCCGCAGTTGCTGCAGACATGGATACTCATGTTCTCGACAATGCCGATAACCGGAACAGCAACCTTGCGGAACATTTCGATACCCTTACGGGCATCCAGCAGGGCGATATCCTGCGGAGTTGTCACTATTACCGCGCCGGCCAATGGAACTTTCTGTGCCAGCGTCAGCTGAATATCACCAGTACCTGGCGGCATATCAACTATCAGGAAGTCCAGCTCACCCCAGTTGGTCTGCGTAAGCAGCTGCTGAAGGGCACCGCTTGCCATAGGTCCACGCCAGATCGCCGGGGTCCTTTCGGAGGTCACAAAGCCCATAGACATACAGCCGACACCATGGGCCATCAAGGGTTGCAGCAGTTCATTGTTCACATCGGGCCGAGTGCCCGCTGGTATGCCCAGCAGCGCGCCCTGGCTCGGACCATAGATATCAGCGTCGAGTAACCCAACGCGCTTACCTGAGGCCGCTAGCGCCACCGCAAGGTTGACTGAAACGGTAGATTTACCAACTCCCCCCTTACCCGAGGCAACGGCAACAATGTGTTTCACGCCGGGTAGTTCAAATTTCTCAATGGCTGAATTACTGATTTTCTATCTCCGATTTATTTAGGCGGTCTAACCGCGGATGAAAGCCTCACACGAGACCGGAGGTAATTCAAGTACTCCTCACCAGCGAAATACTGTTTCAAGGTGCAATTAGGGGCCTTCATCTATATATTTGACACCCCAAATTCTGCAGCAAAAACACTCTCATGGAAAAGCGTCGTATTCTGGTCACCAGTGCCCTTCCAAATGCCAACGGGTCTATTCACCTCGGGCATTTGATGGAGCATATCCAAACGGATATCTGGGTTCGCTTTCAGCGTATGCGCGGCCATGAATGTATCTACGTCTGTGCGGATGACACCCATGGTACAGCCACCATGCTTCGGGCCGAGGAACTTGGAGTCACGCCGGAAAAACTCATCGAGCAAGTCAACGCAGAACATCGCAGCGACTTTAACGATTTTTTGATCAGCCACGACAACTATGACTCAACTCACTCGGAAGAGAACAAAGTGTTGAGTGACCAGATCTACAATAGGCTGGTTGAAGCTAAGCAAATCAAAACCCGCTCAGTTGACCAGCTTTATGATCCTGAAAAAGAAATGTTCCTTGCAGACCGTTTCATTGTTGGCACCTGCCCCAAGTGCAAAGCAGAGGGTCAGTATGGGGATAACTGTGAAGCCTGCGGCGCAACCTACGATGCCACAGACCTTATCAACCCGATGTCGAAGCTCTCCGGCGCGACGCCTGTGCTGAAGCAATCAACTCATTTCTTTTTTGCGCTCTCTAACTTCACGGAGTTCCTGACAAAATGGACACGCGGTGGTGCACTGCAGGTGCAGGTAGCCAACAAACTGGCTGAATGGCTGGACGCTGGTCTACAGGACTGGGATATCAGCAGGGACGCGCCCTATTTTGGGTTTGAAATCCCTGGGGCGCCTGGCAAGTATTTTTATGTGTGGCACGATGCGCCTATCGGATATATGGCTGCCTTCCAAAAACACTGTGAAGCAAACGATCTAGTATTTGATGACTTCTGGAAAAAGGGTTCAACCTGTGAAGTCCACCACTTCATCGGCAAGGACATTATTAATTTCCACGCCCTGTTCTGGCCGGCCGTACTGGATACAGCGGGATACAGAACCCCTAGCAGAGTGCATGCACATGGCTTTGCCACCATTAATGGGCTGAAGATGTCGAAATCACGCGGCACCTTTATCAACGCCCGAACCTATCTGGATCACCTGGACCCTGAGTACCTGCGCTATTACTTTGCAGCGAAAATGAGCGCTGGTGTCGATGACCTTGATATCAATCTTGATGACTTCGTACAGAGAGTGAATTCTGACGTGGTCGGAAAAGTCGTGAACATCGCTTCCCGCTGCGCAGGGTTTATCAACAAACAGTTTGATGGCCAGATTGCATCGACTTCAGACAATCCCATTCTGGCCGAGTTTTCTGAGGCCAGCGAAACAATCGCGCTGCACTACGAGAATGGCGACTACGGTAAAGCCCTCCGGAACATTATGGCGCTAGCGGACAAGGCGAACCAATATATTGACGAACACAAGCCCTGGCTGCTCATCAAGGAAGAGGGGAAAAGACACCTTGTTCAACAGGTTTGTTCCGACGGATTGAATTTCTATCGCTTGCTGGTGACCTACCTGAAACCGGTACTGCCACGCCTTGCCGAAAAATCCGAAGCTTTTCTTGGAATAGCGCCACTCGTCTGGGATGACCTGGATACCAGACTGACCGGACATACCATCAACAAATTCAATCCCCTGATGACTCGAATCGAGCCAGAAAAGGTGGCAGCCATCGTTAACGCATCCAAGGCAGCAGAGGAGCCCACCGTGACCACGGAACCTGAAAGCCCGACCATCGAGTTCGATGAATTCGCCAAGGTTGATTTAAGAATCGTAAAGATCGTCAAAGCGGAGCACGTGGAAGGCGCAGACAAGTTATTGCAGCTCACGCTGGATCTGGGAGACGACACAACGAGAAACGTCTTCGCCGGCATCAAAGCCGCTTACAAACCGGAGGATCTTGTCGGGAAACTCACGGTCATGGTGGCTAATCTAGCACCGCGGAAGATGAAGTTTGGGGTGAGCGAAGGAATGGTACTGGCTGCCGGACCCGGCGGTGAAGACATCTATCTGCTTGAACCCGATAATGGGGCCCACCCAGGGATGAAAGTCAGCTAACATTAACTCGAACCTCTCTGGGAAATAAACACCGCGGTGGCCATTTACCACCAAGTAATCGATTTTTAAACTGACATTGTCCTGATGAAGAATCTTAAAGGCTCTGAACACGACTTTACGGACGGGAACTAGCACTTGCCTGATGCGTTGCTAATTCTACTGACGACCATGTTCGTCAACAACTTCGTGATGGTGCAATTCCTGGGACTGTGCCCCTTTATGGGGGCAAGCCAGCGTCTTGACACCGCCATTGGTATGTCGGCGGCAACGACGTTTGTACTGACTCTGTCCTGTGGCATCAGCTATCTGCTGGATACCTACCTACTGATACCCTTTAACCTTGAGTACCTTCGAATCATCGCCTTTATCGTCGTTATAGGCACCATGGTGCAGTTCTCGGAAGTTGTCATGCGTGCAACCCAGCCTCTTCTGCATGAGGTGCTGGGCATCTTCGTACCCCTGATTACAACCAACTGCGCTGTCCTCGGGGTTGCCCTGTTAAATACTCGACAGGCGCATGGATTTGCCGAAAGCCTTACCTATGGTTTTGGCGCGGCGCTTGGTTTTTCCGGTTTGCTGATCGTGTTCTCCGCGATCAGAGAGAAGCAGGAAGCCGCAGATATTCCGGCACCGTTCAAAGGCGCAGCGATCAATATGATTACTGCAGGGATACTTTCACTCGCCTTTCTCGGCTTTACCGGCATGTCCTGATGAACCTGGTGACGGACATATTACTACTGACAGGTCTTGGGGCATTTTCCGCGCTGCTGCTCGTCATCACCCGTGATCGGCTCGAACCCAAAACGACTTCCCTGATCACACTGATCAATTCGCAATTGCCCCAGACACAATGCGCGCAATGCGGTTACCCAGGTTGCAAGCCTTACGCCGAAGCCATCGCCAACGGTGAAGCGATCAATCGCTGTCCGCCGGGAGGTGAACAGACGATTACAGCGCTCGCGAACCTATTGGGACGCGAACCCCTCGCACTTGATGATGAATGTGGGGAGTTCACACCGCCCATGCTCGCGGTTATCCGGGAAGAGGAATGCATCGGGTGCACATTGTGCATTGCTGCCTGCCCGGTAGATGCCATCGTCGGCGCTCATCAGTTGATGCACACGGTCATAGCATCTGAATGCACCGGCTGCGACCTCTGTCGGGATCCTTGTCCCGTAGACTGCATTGACCTGATCGAGATCCCCGGTGAGGAAATCCAGGCAGAATTTCGTGAACATTCAATTCCCTGCATCAACTGCGGCCAGTGCAACGAGGCATGCCCTCGAGACCTGCAACCACAACTTCTCTATTGGTTCAGGGAAAATGACGAACAGATAAATGCACTGAATCTGGACAACTGCATCGTATGCGGGCTGTGCGATAACGTATGCCCGAGCGAAATACCCCTTACACATACTTTCAGGGTTGCCAAACAAAGAAAAAACACGGCAACGAAAAAGGCTCAACTGGCCACTGAAACCGAGCAACGATACCTGGCCCGGGGAGCCCGCCTTACCAGCACCAGTGAACGTGTCGCCGCTCGCCCCAGCAAATCAACCCGACAACTTTTGTTGGAAACAGCCCTGAGCGGAGAAACAGCCCTGAGCGATACAAAAAATGCCCTGAGCGGGGATGAACAGCCTTGAGAGATACAAAAAAAGCCATGAACGGCAATAAAACAGCCCAGATCATGCACATCACACTGCTAGCCCTACTACCGGGGTTCGCCGTTTTTGCCTGGCACTTTGGCATAGGGGTATTGCTGAACGTGGCGGTAGCATCGCTGACCGCCGTCATTGGTGAAGCATTGGTACTAAAACTGCGTTCCCTCCCCCTGAGCTCACTGGCCGATGGTACGGCTGCACTGACCGGCGCTCTGCTAGGTCTCTGCCTGCCCCCCTTACTGCCCTTCTGGATGGTTGCCATCGGTGCAGGCTTTGCGGTTGTCTTTGGCAAACACCTTTATGGAGGGTCGGGGAATAATGTGTTTAACCCTGCGATGGTTGGATTCGCCATGCTGATTATTTCATTCCCCCTCGCGATGTCTCACTGGCCCGCGCCATTCTCCACAAACTCAGGATTCACAGACGCAGGCACCAGTTTCACCACAAAATTGAACACCAGTGCAGCCCAGGAACACTATGACGGGATAACGGCTGCGACCCCACTCGATGCCTATAAGTTCCGAATTGCTTCCACCAACGATGAGTTCTTTTCTGTATCAGGTACGCAGGAAACCAACTGGCAAACCTGGGCGAGCATTAACCTGGCATTTCTTATGGGCGGCCTGTTTCTGCTTTACCGAAAACTCATCCCCTGGCAGATACCTGCTTCGTTTCTAGTAACATTAGGGGTACTTTCACTGGTATTTTATGACGGCGGGTCTTCCGCGAGCCTTGGTTCGCCAGCATTCACCTTGTTTACCGGGGCCAGCATGCTTACGGCCTTTTTTATCGCGACAGATCCTGTGACCTCTCCCGGCCACAGGGTGGGACTGCTGGTGTTCGGGGCGGGCGTGGGCCTGATCGTATTCATCATCCGCTCCTGGGGCGCATACCCCGAGGGGGTCGCGTTTGCGATACTCCTGATGAATGCGACCGCACCATTGATTGACCATGTGTTTGTCCTGCGGGATCAATCAAGGATGAAACCCACATGACTATCCGCATGACCACCCGCTTGACCACTCACATGAAGATCCTGAAACCCACGGTGCTGGCGCTCACCTGCGCTTTTCTCCTGGCGTTTACCCATCAAATCACGCAACAGACCATTCAATCCAACCAGCGTCACTATGAGGAACGAATACTTCGGGAGATGGTGAACGGCGCAGAACTTGAGAAATCCATTAGTGGTTACAATGTGTTCCGAAAAGGGACTCAAGTCGGCACGATTGAGCCGTTCATGACCAGCCGCGGTTACAACGGAGAAATCGATCTACTGATTGCATTATCCCTGAAGTCTTCAACCCAGGATAGAAAGATCATCAGCGTTCGAGTCATTCATCATGAAGAAACTCCTGGGATCGGCGACAAGATTGAACCGGATGTCTCTAGCTGGATACACCAGTTTGCAGGAAAGTCTGCCCGCGACACTGACTGGACACTATCTCCCGAAGGTGACATCGATGCTATTTCAGGCGCCACCATTACTTCCAGGGCAGTAACCGGCGCCATTGCTGAGGTGCTTTCCGAATGACTGCGATCAACCTTGCAAAAGATGGTCTGTGGAAAAACAATCCTGCACTGGTTCAATTGCTGGGACTTTGCCCCCTGCTGGCAACGTCCAACTCATTCGCGACAAGCCTTGGGCTTGGTCTGACAACCCTTGCCGTCTTAACCCTTTCAAACTTCACGATCAGCCTGGTGCGTGGACTCCTGGATGAAGAGACCCGGTTACCGGTCCAGATCCTGGTGATTGCCACCTTTGTCACCCTGGCAGATCTCAGCCTGCAGTACTGGTTCTTCGACATGCACCAGCGTATCGGGCTGTTCGTTGCGCTGATCGTCACAAACTGCACCCTGCTTGGCAGGGCCGAGGCATTTGCGTCAAAGAACCCAATTATCTCGTCAACATTTGACGGCCTGATGATGGGTACAGGCTTCCTGCTGGTACTGCTTCTTATGGGCACAATTCGTGAGGTTGCTGGTAACGGCACACTGTTCACCAATCTTCACCTGTTAACAGGGACACCCGACATGTCTATTCAGCTCGCGGATAGTGGCTTTTTGTTGCTTGCCCTTCCCCCTGGCGCATTCCTGACACTGGGTTGCCTGATCGCGTGTAAAAATGTCATTGATGGAGCCTTACGTTGAACGCTGAAAAAAGAGTAGCAATCCTGTCGCGCCTGCGAACAGAAAACCCGAACCCAGAGACAGAACTCAAGTACGACTCAGTCTTTGAGCTACTGATATCGGTTATCCTGTCGGCCCAGGCAACGGACGTCAGCGTCAACAAAGCCACGGAAAAACTCTACGCCGTCGCCAATACACCGGAAGCAATCTCTGCTCTCGGGCTCAACAAGCTTAAGCGTTATGTGAAAACGATTGGCCTGTATAACACCAAGGCCGAGAACATCATCAAGACGTGCAGGATTCTTACCACCGAACACAGCTCTGAAGTACCCAGGACAAGAGAGGCCCTGGAAGCACTGCCCGGCGTCGGCAGGAAGACCGCGAACGTAGTACTGAACACCGCTTTTGGCGAACCCACCATGGCAGTGGATACCCACATCTTTCGAATCTCGAACCGGACAAAATTCGCACCTGGCAAAAATGTACTGCAGGTCGAAAAGAAGTTACTGAAGGTCATCCCGGACGAATTTATCCGGGACTCACATCACTGGTTGATCCTGCACGGAAGATACATCTGCACAGCAAGGAAACCCAGGTGCGGCGCTTGTGTGATCTCCGACCTCTGTGAGTTCAAGGACAAGACCGAACTCGACTGATCACTCCCGGGAACTTCTGATTAATTGCATTTTTTTGTGAGGGCTTCTTGCGAGGGAAAGGCGAACCCGCACGGAGAAGTTCGCGAAAGGTCTTAGTTTCGCGAGGTTACGAGCACGGGTTCAACGCAGCCATCGCAGAAAAAGGCCTTAATCAGATGTTACCTAGGTCAGCTTGCGACCCAGCTTGCTCGCAAGTTTCAGTCGCAGCGCATTTAGTTTGATAAATCCGCCAGCGTCAGACTGGTCATAGGCTCCGGCATCGTCCTCAAAGGTGACAATATCAGCGTCATACAGGCTATCGGCTGCTGATTCCCGCCCGACGACAATCACATTGCCCTTGTAAAGTTTGAGCCGGACTTTACCGTTCACGTTCTCCTGGGAATCATCGATCAGTGCCTGCAGCGCCTTACGCTCTGGCGACCACCAGTAGCCATTATAGATGAGCGATGCATATCGTGGCATCAGTTCGTCTTTCAGGTGAGCTAGTTCGCGGTCCAGAGTGATGGATTCAATTGCGCGGTGGCCTTTCAGCAGGATTGTGCCACCCGGAGTCTCGTAACAGCCACGTGCCTTCATTCCTACATAGCGATTTTCAACGATATCCACGCGACCAATGCCATTTGCGCCACCCACCGTGTTCAGTTGCGCCAACACCTCGGCCGGTGACAGCGCCTTGCCGTCTATCGCGACCACGTCACCTTTCAGATATTCCAGTTCGATATAGGTTGCAGTATCCGGCGCGTCTTCCGGGGAAACAGACCATAACCACATCGACTCTTCCGGCTCCGCGGATGGGTCCTCAAGGATTCCCCCTTCATAGGATATGTGCAGCAGGTTCGCGTCCATCGAATAGGGTGATTTTTGCCCCTCGTGCTGCCGGTCTACCTTGATCTGGTGCTGCTCCACAAAACTCTATCAGCGATTCCCGGGAATTCAGGTCCCACTCGCGCCAAGGTGCAATTACAGTGACATCCGGCTTCAATCCGTAGACACCCAACTCAAACCTGACCTGATCATTACCCTTACCGGTGGCACCATGGGCGATCGCCTGGGCACCTGTCTCGTTGGCAATGTCTACCAGACGCTTGGCTATCAGCGGCCGCGCGATGCTGGTACCCAGAAGATACTCACCCTCGTAAATGGTGTTGCAGCGGAACATCGGGAATACAAAATCCCGAACGAACTCTTCGCGCACGTCGTCGATGAATATTTCTTTCACCCCCATGCTCGCAGCCTTCGCTCGTGCGGGCTCCAGTTCTTCCCCTTGCCCCAGGTCAGCCGTGTAGGTAACGACGTCACAGTCATAAGTCTCCTGCAGCCACTTCAGGATCACCGAAGTGTCCAGACCACCGGAATATGAGAGAACGACTTTGTCGAATTGAGCCATTCAGAGTGTCTCGCAAAAAAGAGGCGCCATATTACATGTTTTTTCGCAAAATTCGAATTCCCTCACCTGAAATCCATAGCCTGACGGTTCAACTCGGGTGCAGCCGATGGAACCCGCACGCGCCGGCGAGCAAAGGTGATATAATAGCCAAGCCCAATGAAACCTGAGCCTTATGCAATCAATCACTCTGAAACGCCCTGATGACTGGCACATCCATCTTCGTGATGATGCATACCTGGCACGCACTGTCGGTGATGCCTCCCGGTATTTTGGCAGGGTCCTGGTCATGCCAAACCTGGTCCCGCCGGTCACCAGTGTCGAGCTTGCGACGGCCTATCGCGACCGAATCCTGAAACATGCCCCTGAGGGTTTCTCACCAATGATGGCCTTGTACCTGACGGATGAGACCAGCAAAGGCACGGTGGCGGCCGCAGCTGAGACGCCATTTACCCCCGCATTCAAACTTTACCCTGCCGGCGCGACCACCAATTCCGCCTTCGGGATCAGAGCAATAGAGGAAATGTTCCCCATATTCGAAGCGATGCAGAAGCATGACGTCATTCTCTCCATTCACGGCGAGGTGACTGACCAGGATGTTGATATCTTCGATCGGGAAGCTGTTTTTATCGACCGAATCCTCAGTCGTATCGCAGCAACCTTTCCTTCCCTGCGCGTCATTCTGGAACACATTACTACCAGAGAGGCAGTGGAATTCGTCCAGGACGCTAGCGCCAAAGTGGCGGCAACCATTACTGCCCACCACCTTTTGTACAACCGAAACGATATGCTCGCAGGCGGCATGAAGCCTATACACTATTGCCTGCCGGTCCTAAAAAGAAATGTACACCAGGCGGCGCTAATTCGCGCCGCAACTTCTGGTGATTCGAGCTTCTTTATCGGGACAGACTCCGCCCCTCATCCACGTCATGCCAAAGAAAACGCATGTGGCTGCGCTGCAGGCTGCTACACAGCCCACGCCGCCCTTGAACTGTATACAGAGATTTTTGAAGCTGAGGGTCAGTTAGACCGCCTTGAAGCCTTTACCAGCGAATTTGGCGCTGACTTTTATCAAGTCCCACGCAATGAAGATTCTATCGAACTGATTCGCCAGGACTGGCAGGTAGCATCAGCACTGACTTTCGGCAATGATGAGTTAGTCCCTACCCGGGGCGGTGATGTGGTACGCTGGCAGGTTAGAATGGGGGATCGGCCCCCTTTAAGTGACGGTGCCATTTGAGCTTTGATAAATTACCGATAGCGCATCGTTTTCGCGGCTTTCTCCCCGTAGTACTCGACCTGGAAACAGGCGGCTTCAATTACAAAACTGATGCCCTGCTCGAAAGTGCGATCGTCATACCCCAGATGAACGATGAGGGTGACCTGGTTCCCGGCGAAAGAATGTTCTTCAACATAGAGCCATTCCCCGGTTCAAATATCGAACCTTCTGCGCTGGAATTTACAGGCATTGACCCCGACCACCCCTTTCGAATGGCTGTACCTGAGAAAGACGCATTAACAGACTCTTTCAACGCAATCCGAGCTGAGATTAAGCGTACCGGTTGCTCGCGCGCCGTTATCGTCGCGCACAACGCCTCTTTCGACCAGGCTTTCCTGAACGAGGCCTCTAGTCGATGTGGCATCAAAAGAAACCCATTCCACCCATTCTCGGCATTTGATACAGCAACACTGTGCGGCCTGGCATTCGGGCAGACTGTTCTTGCCCGTGCCTGCCAGGTGGCAGGTATCTCCTTTGATAGTGAAGAAGCCCATTCTGCGAAGTACGACTGTGATAAGACGGCCGAAGTATTCTGTCTTATCGTCAATCGCTGGCGGCAACTGGGTGGCTTACCTGAAGAACACTACGACTAAAATCCAGACAAAAAAAAGCCCGCCAAGCGGGCTTTTTTAATTCAGCTGGCCGGTAATTACCCGTCTAGGCTATCCAATGCTTTCTGGAACCTGTTTGCATGTGAACGCTCAGCTTTGGCAAGCGTTTCCATCCAGTCAGCAATTTCGTCAAAACCCTCATCCCGGGCAGTCTTGGCCATACCAGGATACATGTCAGTATATTCATGGGTTTCGCCGGCAATAGCCGCCGCCAGGTTGTTGGAAGTTGAACCAATGGGTAGACCCGTTGCTGGATCACCAGTTTCTTCAAGGTATTCCAGGTGGCCGTGAGCGTGGCCAGTTTCACCTTCTGCAGTGGATCGAAATACAGCGGAAACGTCGTTGTAACCTTCGACATCAGCCTTTGCTGCAAAATACAGATACCGCCGGTTTGCCTGAGACTCCCCGGCAAATGCATCCTTAAGATTCTGTTCTGTTTGGGTATCTTTTAAACTCATTCTTGTTCCTCACCAATTGGTCATGAAAATGTTGCAGGCCACCAGTATACCGATGCGCCCCGAACAGTAAAACACTAACCTGCGTCCGCTGGCACTACTTCCTTGATCATCGGCTGAAGTTCACCCGATTCGTGCATCTCGACGATAATATCGCAGCCACCGACCAGTTCACCAGCAATAAACAGCTGCGGAAAAGTTGGCCATTCCGACACTTCTGGTAAATGGGACCGTATTTCCGGATTCGCCAAAATATCGATGTAGGCAAAACGCTCACCGCATGCCATCAGCACCTGACTTACCTGCGCCGAGAATCCGCACTGTGGCTGGTCAGGTGAGCCTTTCATATAAAGCAATACCGGGTTAGCGGCTATCTGCTCACGGATGGTTTCGTGGATTTCCATTTCTTCGTCTCAT
Source organism: uncultured Pseudomonadales bacterium (assembly GCA_937775265.1). GTDB lineage: Bacteria > Pseudomonadota > Gammaproteobacteria > Pseudomonadales > Azotimanducaceae > UBA9659. The sequence continues at coordinate 50,426 of CALKBV010000013.1, read as the reverse complement.
TAGTTAGTCAACGTTAAATTAACGGCGATTTTACCCTTTTTAAAGCACGGATGGGCAAATCATTACTAAACAATCTGGAATAAATGAGCTGTCCAACTGGAATAAGCTCGTCCGATCGCGTGGTGTCACCCTTTCCGGCTTCATTGATCTGGTTTATCATCGCCCCTTTTTCCAAAAGCCGGAGAACACCATGCCAGATGCAATCATGCCAACCTATGGACGACAGGACATCTCTTTCGTAAAAGGAGACGGAGCCTGGCTGACCGACACAAATGGCAACCGGTTCCTGGATGCGCTTGGAGGTCTTGCCGTCGTGGTGTTAGGTCACGCAAACCCCGAAGTAGCAAAGACCATTAGCGAACAATCCACCACGCTGCTTCATACGTCAAACCTGTATCGCGTTCCCAAACAGGAAGAACTCGCTGAAAAACTGCAGCAAATGTCTGGCATGGATAACATGTTTTTCGGAAACTCGGGTGCGGAAGCAAACGAATGTGCCATTAAAATCGCCCGACTTTACGGCAACAAAAAGGCAATCGAGACACCGACGATTATCGTTGCAGATTCTTCTTTTCATGGTCGTACCCTGGCTACGCTCACCGCAACAGGGAACAGAAAAGTCCATGCCGGCTTTGAGCCTCTGGTGAAAGGCTTTGCCCGTGTCCCGTACAACGATGTAGAGGCCGTTCGCCAGATCGCAGAACACAACAAGGAAGTAGTTGCCGTGATGGTCGAGCCCATCCAGGGTGAAGGCGGTATTCAGGTTCCTGACCAGAACTATCTGGCCTCCCTTAGAGAGATTTGCGACGAAAACGACTGGCTGCTGATTCTGGACGAAATCCAGACGGGTAACGGCAGAACAGGTCAGTACTTTTGTTACCAGTCATCCGGTATCAAACCGGATGTGGTGACGCTCGCAAAAGGCCTAGGCAACGGGATACCCATTGGGGTCTGTCTGGCTCGGGGTAAGGCCGCCGAGGTACTTGGCCCAGGCAACCATGGATCAACTTTTGGCGGTAATCCTCTCTCCTGCGCGGTGGCTATTACCGTTGTAGACCAGATCGAAAAACTAGGTCTGGCCAGGCGCGCCGGAGAACTCGGCGATCGCATGATGGGGGAATTCAGGCAGCGACTGAGCGACCTTAACTGCGTAAAAGATATCCGCGGCATGGGCCTGATGATTGGCATCGAGCTGAATTCACCTTGTGGAGACCTGGTGGCAAAAGGCCTTGAGAAAGGGATCCTGATCAATGTCGCCGCAGACAAGGTGATTCGGTTATTGCCACCCCTGACGATTACGGATGACGAAGCAGAACAGATCTGCGAAATAGTCTGCCAACTGGTTGAAGCGGTTTAGTGCCTACTTGAGAAGATCCGTGATGGGTATCTTCTTGTACTGTAACCGCCTTTAACTTGTTGTTAACTTCTTACCCTGGCGACCGCAGCCTGCCATCCCTTATAGAGTTCCGCAGCAGCCTCTGGCGGCATAACAGGCTCAAATCGCTGTTCTAGCTGCCATTTCTCAGCAACATCATCCAGTTCAGCAAATATGCCCGCTCTTAACCCCGCCAGATAGGCAACGCCTAATGCGGTCGTTTCAATGACGCGGGGCCTGTCTATTGGTAACTGCAGGACATCTGCAAGATGCTGCGAAAGCCAGCTATTCTCGACCATACCGCCATCAACCCTGAGGATCGTTGGCACCGCCCCATCCTGCTGCATCGCAGACAGTAAATCCTGAGTCTGGAAACACACTGACTGCAGCGTCGCTGTGACAATATCGGCAATACCAGAATCACGGGTCAGGCCGAGTATTGCGCCCCTGGCGTTGGGGTCCCAATACGGTGCACCCAATCCGGTGAAAGCCGGAACCAGATAAACGCCATGATTTACCGGGTGTCCCCTGGCAATGGATTCCGTTTCTGCTGCCTCGGACACCAGTTTAAGGCCATCGCGGAGCCACTGTACCGCAGCACCTGCTACGAAGATGCTACCTTCAAGGCCATAGGTAACCTTGCCATTAATACGGTATGCCACCGTTGTCAGGAGCTTGTTTTTTGACTCGATCGCTTCACCACCAGTATTCATGATTACAAAACAACCGGTCCCATAAGTACTCTTGATCATTCCCTCTTTGAAGCAACCCTGCCCGATCAATGCCGCCTGCTGGTCACCTGCCATGCCCAGTATTGGGATCGCTGCACCAAACAGGCCCGGATCTGTGAGGCCAAAATCTGCACTACAGTCTTCAACTTCCGGCAACATTGATCGCGGCACATTTAACCTGGCCAGGATCTCTTCATCCCATTTTTGCTCGTGGATGTTGAATAACATGGTCCTGGAAGCATTGGTCGCATCAGTTTTATGGCTAGCACCGCCTGTGAGGCGCCAAAGCAGATAGGTATCTACTGTCCCGAACAGCAACTCTCCGGCATGCGCTCTTTGCAGCGCGCCATCGACATGATCGAGAATCCATTTTAATTTAGTACTTGAGAAATACGGATCTAATAAAAGCCCAGTCTTGCCGGTAATCCAGGGTTCGAGTCCCTCATCGATCAGGGTTTCACAAAAGTCTGCGGTTCGACGATCCTGCCAGACGATAGCGTTGTACACCGGTTCACCGGTTTCTTTATCCCAGACGATGGTGGTCTCTCTCTGGTTGGTGATACCGATACCTGCTATATCGGAAGCTGACACTTCATTTTGCTCAAGCACTTCTTTGCAGACATCAATGGTCGACCGCCAGATGTCCTCGGGATCATGTTCGACCCACCCATCGTTGGGGAAGTGCTGCTCAAATTCCTGCTGTGCAACACCCAATGGCTCACCCTCACTGGAGAACAGAATAGCCCGGGTGCTTGTCGTTCCCTGATCGATCGCTAGCAAGTATTTCATCTGTGGGTGCCTATTTTTTTCCGAGCCGGAACTATTATGTATTTGCCGACCAAGATCAATCTATCGACCTGGGCCAGTAAAAAACCCGCTCTACGCCCCGAATCGTCAGGCGCTTGTGACCGACATTCTATATAGGCACAATACCCCCCTTTTTAAGCTTCCAGACGGAGAAGAGTATGCGCGACGTAGTCATAGTAGATAGTGTAAGAACAGGACTGGCTAAATCATTCAGGGGAACCTTCAACCTGACCCGACCAGACGATATGGTGGCGCACTGCATTAATGCCCTGCTTGAGCGCAACCCAACACTGGATCCTGTTGAAGTCGAAGACGTTATAGTCGGCGCGGCAAGCCAGACAGGTGAGCAAGGTGGAAACGTCGCACGACTCGCGGTGATTCTTTCCCAGTTACCCATTACTACTGCAGGATCCACTATCAGCCGGGCATGTTCATCCGGCCTGAATTCCATCGCATTTGCAGCTAACCAGATCGCAAGTGGTTGTTCAGAGGTTATGATCGCCGGTGGTGTTGAGTCCATTTCATCCAATCAAAGACAAACACCGGGAAAGTCGGACATTCACCCGACTATTCGCGAGAAGTCTCCAGACATTTTTATGGCGATGGGTAACACCGCTGAGGTTGTTGCAAGGCGCTACAACGTATCGCGCGAATACCAGGACGAATTTTCCCTTGAAAGCCAGAAGCGCACCGCCGCCGCACAACAGTCTGGCTTGTTTGACGACGAAATCGTGCCCATGAAGACCAAGTACGCGAAGGTCGTCAACAAGGAAACCAAGGAAACCGAAATCGTCGATGGCGTTTGTGTCGGTGACGAATGTAACCGCCCTGAAACAACGCTTGAAGGCCTTGCGAGCCTTAAGCCAGTATTCGAAGAAGACGGCACAGTGACCGCTGGTAACGCATCACAGCTCTCTGACGGCGCATCCATGACGCTAGTGATGAGCGCTGAACGTGCGCAGCAACTTGGACTTGAGCCAATGGCATACTTCCGCGGCTGGACTGTCGCTGGATGTGAGCCAGACGAAATGGGCATTGGTCCGGTATTTGCGGTACCCAAGTTGCTCAAAGCCAATGGCCTGACCATGGCCGACATTGACCTGGTTGAACTGAACGAAGCTTTCGCTTCACAGTGTCTGTATAGCAGGGATGCCCTGGAAATTGATCCAGAGATCTACAACGTCAATGGTGGCTCAATCTCAATCGGCCATCCTTTCGGCATGACGGGTTCTCGCCTCACCGGCCACATTCTTCGTGAGCTCAAGCGTCGCGAGAAGAAGTACGGCATTGTGTCCATGTGTATTGGTGGCGGTATGGGTGCGGCCGGGCTTTTTGAAGCCTGCTAAACCTTATGTAGTACATCCTGCATAGCAACATTAAAAAAGGGACCAGAAGGTCCCTTTTTTTTGCCTGAAACCTGGGCTATTTCCAGGCGTCGAGCTGTTTCGATAAACATTCCATAAAGGTGACCGGCTGGTCAAGGAATAGGTGATGCTGGGCATCAGCCAGTTCGGTGACTTCAAGGTTCGGAAGAAGGGATTTCATGTGCTCTGCACTTTTCGAGCTGAACGACTCACTGTCAGCGCCATAAATCAGCGCGCACTTGATCGCGATGGACCTGAAGTCAGCCTCGAGGTCTTCATACGCCTTCATCCGGGAACGCTGTTCTTCATCAAACTTCCAGCCAAAACCATCATCGATATATTCGATCGAGGTCCGGGCAATGTGATCCACAACATACTGGTTCTGACATTGCTGGGGTGGCTGCAAACGAAATCTCGAGCGGGCGATTTCCGAAGTGGGATAGCTTTTTGCCCTCGCGAGCCGGTCAGGCTCCGGAGGTGTCACGTCATCGGGGTGCTTGACCCCTGAATCCAGCAGGATCAGGCCCTTGAAACGATCAGGATATTGCGCCACCGCACGAATCGACATAATCCCGCCATAGCTATGTGACGCCAAAATTGTATCGGGCCCCATGTTGCACTTATCAGCAACCGCAACAATCTCCTGGGCATAAAGATCAGCGGAATACTCGTCCCGATGGTCACTGTCTCCCATACCGGACATATCCACCGCTACGCTCTGGTAATCATCTTTATAGGATGGGGCGATAAAGTCCCACCAGTGTGAATGGGCGTTGTGCCCGTGAACAAAAAGCAAACCCGGGTTTCCCGGTTCACTCCAGTAGAGGTAGTTGATATCGGAGCCTTCGACATCGATGAACCCTGATTCAGGTTTGGTATCGATCGCTTCCCAGAACCAGTCAGGCGTCGTATAGGTCGAATCACTCATTAACTATTTACCCTCCTGCAGGCCTATTCTATAGGTGCTTATTCTTCAAATGATGAATCTCTCAGGGATCAAGCTACCTGCGAATACTTCTTCAGGTGATGATCTACGTTACCAAACAGTGTCTCAATGGCAGTAAGGCGTTTGAAGTAGTGGCCCACGTTGAGCTCATCAGTCATACCCATACCACCATGCAGTTGAATGGCGTTCTGGCCGACAAACCTGCCGCCCTTGCCAATCTGGACCTTCAATGCAGACACTGCTTTAAGGGCCTCAACTTCATCACCTTCGCTCATACGAAGAGCTGCCATGTAGAGCAGGGATTTTGCCTGCTCATGCTCCATGAACATATCTACCATACGGTGCTGAAGCACCTGGAACTTTCCAATTGGCTGCCCGAACTGTTCGCGGGTCTTACAATATTCAACGGTTGTCTTGTACAGCACTTCCATTGCGCCAACTGCTTCCGCACCAACGGCGAGAATGCCGTTGTTGATCCCAAGCTCAAGAAGCCCGAGGCCTTTATCGACTTCACCCAAGACAGCACTTGCGGGTACTGATACGTTGTCCAGGCTGATTTCAGAGGCCTGCAAGCCATCAATTGTTGGGTAATCGCGTTTTGATATCCCACTCGCTGAAGCCTCAACCAGAAACAGTGTGATTCCGGATTCGTCTTTTTGATCACCGGATGTCCTGGCAGGAACAACCAGAACATCTGCTGACGGACCACCTAGCACCACACCCTTAAAACCATTAATGACGTAGCCATCGCCTTCGACTTTCGCTGTTGTGGTGACGTCAGCGAGATTAAATCTTGCCTGAGGTTCGACATAGGCAAGAGACGCAAATTTTGTTCCCGCCATGATCTCGGTGAGCACTCCCTCAATGTGCTCTGCAGTACCACCGGCTTCAATCACCGAACCTGCCATGATGACTGTGGAGACGTAGGGCTCAACGACCAGGCCTTTACCAAACTCTTCCATCATAATCATCGTCTCGACGGCAGTGCCACCGAAACCACCTGACTCTTCTCTGAAGGGGAGCGCCAGCCAACCCAACTCTGCAAAAGTTGCCCAATTTTCGCGGCTGAAGCCCTCTTCAGACTTTAATATTTTCTGTCGGGCATCGAAGGTGTAACTATTCTGGATATATCGCTGGATACTATCCTGCAAGAGACCCTGCTCCTCTGAGAAAGAGAAATCCATACAAACAAACTCCTGAGATTTGAACGCGCTGCGCCGGTGCCAATGCACCTAAAGAGCAGGGATCATAGGGTTTGTAAACCCTATTTTCAAGGACACCGACCGAGGAATGAATTGACGCGGCCTGACCCCGTTCCTTATGCTGGGCCCATCAATAAATTCAGGTAAGGAGACACCCATGGCAGATCCAACTATTGCGCAAAAATCGCCCTATGGCGTAGACGTCGAGGAAGGCAAAACATACTTCTGGTGCTCCTGCGGCAAAAGCACCAATCAACCGCTCTGCGACGGGTCTCATCAGGATACTGAATTCCTGCCGATGAAATTCAAGGCGACGGAATCAAAAAAGGTGTTTTTCTGTGGCTGCAAGATGACGGCGGGTAAGCCTATGTGTGATGGCACCCATACTGGTCTGTAACTAACGAGCCCGCAGTTAAAGGCTCTGTCGTTAAAGGCTCTTTAATTAAAGAGCCTTTAACTAAGCGGTTTCTGTCCAGGCGAGGGGAAAGCTGACGATTACCCTTGCGCCACCGAGCGTAGAGTTCGTGATCACGATCTGACCGTGGTAACGGTCTACAATCTCAGCGACGATCGCAAGCCCGATGCCCTGCCCGGCTTCCCTGCTATCCAGGCGCAGCCCCCGCTCAAGGACAAGATCTCTGTCGGACTCCGGGATGCCGGAACCATTGTCTTCCACCGCAAGTTGCACTCTCCCTTCAACAACGGCAGCAACGAGCCTTACCTTCCCCAGACCATATTTACAGGCGTTGTCCAGCAAGTTCCCCAACAGCTCCGTAAGGTCACGCTCATCGCCCGGAAAATCCGCAGATGAAACTTCCTCCAGAAATTCGATGTTCTTTTCCTTGTATACCTTCCTTATCGCTGCCACCAGTTTCTCGACGACCGGCCTGATTGGAGTGGCGTTTCGGAACAGCTTGCTCGAACTCGACACTGCCCGCTCCAGCTGATACGACACAATATCGGTCATGCGTGTCACCTGCTGATCCATTGCTGCAGCCACTTGCTCAACGGTCTGTTCGGGCTTTTCGGCTTCTGCCTTTAGTATCGCCAGCGGCGTCTTCAGGCTATGTGCAAGGTCCGCAAGCGTGGTTCGATAACGCTCTCGCTGTGCTCGCTCTTCTGATAAGAGAAGATTCAGACTATGGGTTACCCCGTTTATCTCGGTCGGATACTGACCAACCAGATATTCCTGCCGACCTTCTTCAATCGCCTTAAGGTCATGCTCCAAACCCGCGATAGGCAGCAGGCCCCAATACATGATTGCCGCCTGCAGCAATACCAGCAAAACAACCGCAGCAATAAGCCATCCCCAGAGGCTTTCCCTGAAGGTCGTCACTTCATTGCTGTACGGCGCAAAATCCTGCAGGACAACATAAACGAAACGCGCGTCACCTAACGCACTCTCCCAGATGACCGGATAGGTCAGGTAAAAAAGAGGGCCACGGCCCGCCGCCGCCGGTAATTCGCTGAAGGTCACGACACCCGCAGTGTCCTGTGCTAATAAAACACCTTTTGCCAGATCACCCAGTTCAAGGTCCAGCGCCGAGCCACTGCGCCATACTTCATTACCACCCGGTGTAAAAACGAGCCCAAACAAACCCGAACCCATCGCATTGAAGCCGGGTTCCTGCAATTCAGTAGGAAGGTAAAGGTCAACCGCACCGCCCTTGCCATCTTCGACACTGGCGGCTATCAACGCGTAACTATGTAACTGAAGCCTTTCAGAAACAGCCTGCTCGGCACTCTGGCGAAAGGCATTATCAACGACGCCCCCAACGACCCCCAGGAACACCACGAGAACCAGGGTAGCCGAGGACAGCATTCGTAACCGTAGCGAGCCTCGCACCACACTGGAACCCTGGTTCATTCAGCCAACCCGAACCGATACCCCTGTCCACGTACAGTTTCAATCGGCATGAGCTGATTTTCCGGGTCGAGTTTTCTACGAAGTCGACCGACGAAGACTTCAATAACATTACTGTCACGATCAAAATCCTGATAATAGAGATGCTCCGTCAACGCTGTCTTAGAGACAACATGACCCGGCCTCATCATAAGGTACTCCAGCAAATTAAATTCAAAGGCGGTCAGTTCCACCGCAGAACCGTTAACCCTTACGATTTTTGCTTTCGTATCAAGGCTTACGGGCCCAATATTAATATCTCGGGCGATTGCTCCCGATGCACGGCGAATGAGCGCTTCGATTCTCGCCAATAACTCCTGAATATGGAACGGTTTAACCAGGTAGTCATCAGCACCCGCCGACAGACCCTGGACCTTGTCCTGCCAGTCTGCGCGGGCTGTCAGAATCAATACCGGATAATCCTTACCTCGCTCCCTGAGACGACTGATGACTTCCATGCCATTTAGCTTCGGAAGCCCAAGATCGATTATCGCAAGGTCATAATGTCCCGCTTCTCCCAGCGCAAGAGCCTGGGCACCGTCAACAGCAAAATCCACTGAGTATCGATGCCGGTCAAGAATCTCGAGAAGCTGATCCCGAAGGGTTTCTTCATCTTCCGCTAGTAATATACGTCGCGACATTCTTGCCTCACTCGAATACTTCGCCGGAGTTACCGTCGACAAAAACAGATTTGACCACACCATTGGTAGATAAAGTCCTGACCCGATAAACCGGCGGTCCCTGGTCATCCAGAAGAGAGACGCCCAAAATTCTCGAAGCGGAATAACGCTCTTTTACCAACGATGCGGCACGTTTGTTAGAAATACCCGATCGATTGCCGGGAACCAGTTGGTTTGGCACCAGACCGTAGACCGGTGCAGGCCTTCTACCACCTTTTTCCTCATGCTGACCTGCCAGAGAATCCGACAGGCCAATAGGACCCACCGTGAACAACAGTACAATCACAATTTGAGATAGATTTCTCATAGCCCTTCCCGGATGGTTCCTCTGTCGTTCACCTTAATGGCCATGATATCCCAGTTGATATGGCCGTACCTTAGCTACCGGCGACTGAATATCACCTGAATTAGTTAACCAGCACATCCTGAATTGCATGACGCTCATCCAGAGAAACGACCACGCTGGCTCGACCAGCCATTTCCTCGAGCATCCAGCCAGTGATTCGCTCAAAGTAAGCAACGAACTGCCTGACCTCCATTTCGGTCATCATTTTGCTGCCACCCCCCCGAGTTGCCAACTCCCGTTCCTGTTGGAAGCGCCAGCGCACTATTGCCTCAATTGATGGTGCCATGAAAAACACCTGGGCACTGGCTCGAAACACCGACTGGTATCGAGAAAGTTGTTCGTTCACATAGCGGCGCCATAACCCATCCGGGTCCTGGTTCCTCTCCAGGTCATTGATGGGATGCATCAACCGTTCCTGTGCTTCCGGAACAGCGCCCCAGCACCAGCCTTCACACAGGATAACCGTGGCAGGTTCAGCTTCTTGCCATCGGGAACTTCGGTCATCCTCACCTTTGTCGAAAACCGGAACTTCAGCCGACCGCCCATGAAGAAGATCAGTCAGCACTTTTTCCATTAGCGCTAGATCATGGGTACCGGGCACACCCCGGACGCCCAGCAAAGGATGAATATCGACAGCGACCTGCTGTCGATATTCCAGTGGTAGGTAAAAGTCATCAAGGGAAAGGATGGTTGTGCTCGTATTGAAACAACCCTGAAGCATTGAGGATAACAGCCGACTCATCGTGCTCTTACCGGTTCCCTGGGCACCAGCAATGGACACTACTATCGTTTTATTACTCGATTCGCTCGCGAGTCTTGCGATGTTTACTGCAAGATAACCTATCAGGCAAAAAACCGTGTCACTGTCGAGCGCACCCGCGAGCTTCCCAAACGGCTGTCGATAAGACGCTAGTTCGACAGGTAGCTGTTGGCTGTACTCAGGAAATTTCACGGGCAAAAGGCGGCAGGGAATTCAAAATGACCTTACCATAAGACTTAGACACCACGCGACGATCCAATATGGTCACAGTGCCTTCGTCGGTTTCAGTTCTGAGTAATCGTCCTGCTGCCTGGACGACCCTGAGTGCAGCGTTCGGCAACATCACTTCGTAAAATGAATTGCCACCTTTCTCCTCAATCCACTCAGACAACGTCGCATCTACCGGGTCATCAGGCACCGAGAATGGAATCTTTGCTATCACTACATGACGACAATAATCACCGGGTAAATCTACGCCTTCGGAGAAACTGGCCAGGCCAAAGATGCAGCTTGCCTCACCACGGTCAACTGCATCCCGATGGCGACCGAGGATTTCCATTTTCGATAGTTCACCCTGCATCAGGATTCGTTCGCGAAACGCTTCATCAACATCATCAAACACCCGCAACATTTGCCGCCACGAGGTGAACAATACCAAAGCACCAATCTCTTTATCGAGTAGGCCCGGAATCAGTTCCGCGATCTCTTGCGTGTGCTGGTCAGCCTGTCCAGGATCAGTGCGCATCTTTGGTACTGCAAGAACCGCCTGTTCCTGATATCGAAACGGACTGGCCAGACTGGTAAATACCATCTCCGGCGGAATCCCGGATTTGGACTGGAAGCTGGAGAAATCCCTGGCAACCGACAGAGTCGCCGAGGTCAGTACCGCGCCAGCGCAACGTGACCAAAGTCTCTCAAAGAGCTCATCTGCCACCGAAACAGGATGACACGACAGTTGAATTTCCATGCCTTCCGCCTGACCCTGGGTCGAAAAACCAACCCACCTCGCATAGGGAGGCGAATGTTCCGCTACCGAGAAGTTATGCCAGAGCTCCGCGGCTGCAGACAAGCGCGTAGAAATTGAACCTACCAGCGACAACCAGTATTCAACGCTCTCCCGCTGCGCAGCAGAGACGTCTTCCAGGGTAGTTTCGACGAGTGGCAACACCCGGTCCACCAGATCATCGAGTCGCTCGAAACTGTTCGCCAACTGCTTTGATACCTCGGTAATATCATTGCCGACCCGCCCCCGAGTAAAACGATACCGCCAGCCGTCATCTTGTTCTTCTGCGTCAACTTTAAGCAGCTGTAGTACCTGGGCCGCATCATCCAGCCTCTGGCTTGCCTGTTGTACCATGTTATCAATATCGTTAATCAGCCCGGAACCAACAGCGGGCACTTCTGCACTGGCGAGTTTCAGGCTGGTAGGGATCTGTTGTAACCAGGTTTTTGTCGAATAAAGCGCCAGAAAATGAGAAAAGTGATTGCCGGCCTTTTCAGGCAGATGATGACCCTCATCGAAGATGTAAATCGTATCTTCCGGATCAGGAAGTACCGCGCCGCCGCCCATCATCAAATCGGACAGGACCAGGTCCTGATTGGTGACAATGCAATCTACCCGATGAATATTCTCGCGCGCCCTGTAAAAGTAGCAATTTTCATAATGGCTGCATTGGCGATGAGTGCACTGGGCATGGTCCGTCGAAACCCTGGCCCAGGTTGCATGATTGATCTCTTCCGGCCAGCTGTCTCGTTCCCCATCCCACTCCCCTTTGCCGAGCGCCGTCAGCATTGAATCAAAAATAGCGGAGTCGACCTGGTCGCTATCGCCATCCGCATTTTCAAAAAACGAAAAGGTCTGGTTCACCTGACTGCTATCCTGCAACGCGAGATCAAGGCGGGACAGACAAAGATAACGCCTTCGGCCTTTCGCCAGCGCAAAGGAAAATTCCAGTCCTGAATGCAGGCGGATATCAGGCAGATCCTGGTAGACAATCTGTTCCTGCAACGCGACCGTTGCTGTCGCAATAACAATTTTCTTTTTTAGCTGTTTTGCTATCGGAATGGACGCCATGGCATAGGCGATTGTCTTACCGGTTCCTGTTCCGGCTTCAACAACGCAGACGCTGTTATCTTCTGGCACATTACCGAGTGTCCGGGCTATTTCTGCGATCATGCTTTTCTGGCAGTGCCTGGCCCGGTATCCTTTCTCTTCGAGCAACCGGGAATATGCCGTCTGGATCTCTTCCTTGAGTGCTTCAGTCAACATACGAATTGGAAATCATCAGGAGCAGTAACATGTGGACCACGATCATATCACTATTGGGCAGAGGCCTGAGACTGATCAGGCTAATTCCGCCGCACGTTTTCAGCCTGCTGTTACTTGTTCCGTGTTTTGCCAGAAGCCAGGATCTGCCACTCGAAGCGTTGAGACTGCCCCCCGGGTTTCAGATATCTGTGTTTGCAGAACTGACCAATCCACGACAGCTAGCCTTGAGCGAATCAGGTATTGTCTACGCTGGAAGCTTTCGCGCCGGTAATCTATATGGCGTAATTGATGCCAATTCGGATGGGTCCGCAGACAAAGTGGTGACTATTGACCATGACCTGACCCTGCCCACCGGCATCGCTATCCAGGATGGCGACCTCTATGTCGGCGCGGTCGATAAACTCCTGGTTTATCAAAACATCGACCAGACGTTTGAATCCAGCCCCGAACCCTTTGTCCTCTATGACGAACTGCCTGAAGAAACACACCATGGCTGGAAATACCTGGGGTTCAGCCCTGAAGATCAACTGTTTTTCAATGTTGGCGCCCCCTGCAATGTCTGCGAAAAAGAAAACCCCTGGTTTGCGACCATCATGAGCCTGGACCTTAATCGCGAGCCACTAAAGCCTGAAATATTCGCCAGTGGGGTACGTAATACGGTCGGCTTCAGCTGGCACCCTGGGACCGGTGAGCTTTGGTTCACGGACAATGGCAGGGACCTTCTTGGCGACGACACACCGTCCTGCGAACTCAACCGGGCTCCTAAAGCAGGCTTACATTTCGGGTTCCCTTATATACACGCGAGCTCTGTGATTGACCCCGAATTTGGTGCTCCGGTATTTCCCGTCGAACCTCCTGTGGTAGAACTGGGCCCCCATGTCGCACCACTGGCCATGAAATTTTATACCGGCACCATGTTTCCGGAGCGATACCGGGGGGAAATATTCATTGCCGAGCATGGCTCCTGGAACCGCACCCCGAAGGCCGGACACACGGGATACAACATCACCATGGTTAACCCTGAAACAGGTGCAACAACTATCCTGATAGACGGCTGGCTAAAGAACAACGTGGCCTGGGGAAGACCCACGGACATACTGGAGATGCCCGACGGCAGCCTGCTAATCGCAGACGACCACGCCAATGTTATTTACAGGCTAACCTATGAAACCCCATAGGCTCAGGGCACAGTAGAAACGGACAGGCTACTCGTTACAAACTGCCTCTGAACAGCCTACTCCCAGTGACCGACACGGTTGTGATCACACCCTAAGGCGCGGCATACTGCTTCCCAAAAAGGAAACAGTCATGATTGGAGCAGATGCCGTAGTCAGCGCTCTCAAGAAGATAGGTGCCACTCATGTTTTTGGCATTGTGAGCATTCACAACATGCCTATCTTCGACGCCATCACCCGCGATGGCACTATCCAGATAATCGATTGCCGACATGAAATGGGCGCCACCCATGCTGCGGATGGCTATGCACGCGCGACCGGTAAAACCGGTATTGCGATTGCCAGTACAGGACCTGGGACCACCAACACCGTGACCGGACTTTACGAAGCCCAATATGCATCCTCCCCTGTCCTGCTGATCACCGGGCAGGCAGAAACAGGGTTCTACGGTAAAGCGCAGGGTTATGTTCACGAAGCGGAAGAACAACTGCCCATGCTCAGAACGGTTACCCGGCGGGCCGAGTCGGTTCGAATCGCCTCAAGGATCGAAGATACGATTCTGGAGGTCGCGAACGACGTCAGTTCCGGCAGACCATCTTCCGGTGCCGTCGAGATCCCAATTGACCTGCAGTACGCTGAAGTCAGTGAGAGCGGGCAAGGCTTCAATCCTGTTAACCCTGAAATGACCGGCGATCTTGATCGCGCCGTTGCGCTAATTACTGGCAGCCGCAAACGAATCATCATCGCCGGTGGCGGCGTCACCTATGGTGGCGCTTCTGACGCGTTAACTCGCCTGGCCGAGAAACTTCAGGCACCTGTTTTTATGACACCCAACGGCAGGGGGGCCATTACCGAGGATCACTCGCTGGCCATTGGTAACCTGTACCAGAGCAGGAAACTACATGCCGACATGATGGATGCTGACCTGACCATTGCGATTGGCACCCGGTTCCAGGTTGGCGTTGGCGGCTCGGGGGCCGCGCTCAAACCGCCCGGCAAGTTACTTCATATTGATATCGACGCATCGATCGTTGATCGGGTACACAAATCAGATGCCTCACTGATCGGCGCTGCTGCGGAAATACTGCCAGCGATTGACGCTGCCATGAACCCGCAGCCTTGCTCACCTGAATTCGTTGAAAAAATCCAGACAAGTAACCGTGAACTCAGGCAAAAATTAAGGAAGCGGTTGGGTACCGACTACGAAGGCATCCTGGACGCCATACGCGAACTTGCGCCCAGGGATACCCTGATCGTCCGGGATACAACCGTTCCCGCGTACAATTTTGTTAACCAGCTTTTGCCGATATACGCACCACGAACCTTCATCGGTCCAAATTCTGCCGCGATAGGTCCCGGTCTTCCTTTAGCCGTCGGGGCAGCCGCTGGCACCGGCAAGAAAACCGTGGTTGTTCACGGTGATGGTGGGTTTATGTTCCATGCAACGGAACTGGCCACTGCGGCCCAGTACCAGCTTCCAATGGTGATCTGCGTGTTCAATGACGGCGGTTACGGAGTTCTTCGCGGCCTTCAGTCCCAGCAGTTTGAAGGCCGATACAGTGACACTGATCTGGGGGTGGTAGATTTCGCCGGACTGGCAGAAAGTATGGGTGTGACAGGGGTGGCTGTGGAAACTTTGACTGAGTTCAAGGCGGCGTTCGGGTCAGCCATGGACCGTGCAGGACCGACACTGCTCAACATCGATATGAGGAAACTAATACCGATGCAGGGAAGCATATTGCCTGCGCAGTAAACTCGACCCGTAACATTTCGCGAGCAGGAGGTCTCTCCGTGGCTGCGCCACTCCAATCGAGATGACGGTGGTGGCGGGAAGGATGGTGGAAACACTTCACCGAGGAGCAAACGCACCAGCCCTGTGAGCGTTACTTGGTTAGCTCTGGTGGGACCTACAAAAGGTCAGCGGGGTACAAACGCCAGGTAGACGACCATTAAGAAAACGGCCAGCGGAACCATCCACGGTTAAACTTCGCCTCACACTTGTTGAGCTGCGCCCGGTAGACGCCGGATCGCTTTGATACTTTTGTCGCGACATCCTTTAACCACTGTTTGTCCTTATAGCTACGGCGGGCGAACCCACCCTGCCCTTCGTGGTAGGCAAGGTACAGGTGGTAGGCATCTGATTTGCTTATTTTATTCTTGCGCTGGCTTTGGTCGTTATACCAACCGATAAAGTCTATGGCGTCATCAAACTTGTTCCTGTCTGCACCACCTCGACCTGTGGCGCTCTGGTAAGCCCGCCAGGTGCCATTAGTCGCCTGCGCGTAACCGTAAGCACTCGCCGGCCTTGGACCGGGTAATACCCACAATATTTTTGTTCTTGGCGGTTTGGCTCGCGCCATGAACGATGACTCCTGGTACATCATGGACATCATTACCGTGATGTCTGTTCCCCAGCGACGTGATGATTTTTTGGCATCTTTATACCAGCCGCTCTTTTCGGAGAATATTTTGCAAATGTTCTCCTTGTTCTCCGGAGGCGCGCTTGTGCAACCGGTCAAAGCGATAACCAGGATGAGCACGAAACTTCGCCGTATCTTTACGAGCTGGGCGCTAAGCACCGTGCACCTCCAGACGCCTCAGCAGATCTGCCTCTGACAAAATGGCAACACCAAGCTCCTGCGCTTTGGTTAACTTGGAGCCGGCGGCATCACCGGCAACCACATAACTGGTCTTAACCGAGACTGAACCTGATACCTTCGCACCGAGCGAAATCAACCTTGCCTTGGCATCGTTTCTGGTTAGGGACGTCAGGGTTCCGGTCAGTACATAGGTCTCACCCACAAGCGCACTAGAGGCTGCAGAGGACTCTTGCTCCACCCAGAAAACACCACTTTCCAGCAAGCTATCAATGACCTGATGGTTTATCTCCTGCAGGAAAAAGTGTGCGATATTTTTCGCGACAATCGGACCAACATCGGGAACTTCCTGCAAAGAATCTTCATCCGCCTGCTGAAGTGGCGCGATCCCATGATAGAACTGCGCAAGATTCCTTGCGGTCGATTCACCTACTTCCTGGATACCCAACGCATAGATGAACCGCGACAGGGTCGTTGTCTTACTTTTCTCCAGCGCCTCAAGCAGGTTGTTAGCAGATTTCGGCGCCATGCGCTCTAGATTCACCAGCTGTTCCAGGGTCAACAGGAACAGGTCTGCCGGGCTGCTGATCAGACCTTCGTCGACGAGCTGGTTAACAAGCTTGTCACCGAGGCCTTCAATATCAAACGCGAGTCTGGAAGCAAAGTGCCGGATACTCTCTTTTCTTTGCGCTGAACATCTAAGACCACCAGTACAACGGGCAATGACTTCACCTTCTGACTGAAGTACTTCTGAGCCGCAGGCCGGGCACTGCGCTGGCAGGATAATCTGCCGTATTTGTTTCGGCCGCTTGTCACGTAAAACTGAAATAACCTTGGGGATAACATCCCCCGCTCTTTGGATAACAACCGTATCCCCGATAACAAGACCCAGCCGGGCCACCTCATCCATATTATGCAGCGTCGCGTTACTGATGGTCACGCCACCGACCTGCACCGGTTTCAGTCTGGCAACCGGGGTAACAGCCCCGGTTCGACCTACCTGGAATTCGACATCTTCAAGTACTGTGATGCCTTCTTCCGCGGGAAACTTGTGGGCAATTGCCCAGCGCGGCGTTCTGGTCAACATACCCAGCTTTCGTTGCTCTGCTATCCCGTCAACCTTGAATACAACGCCATCAATCTCATAATCCAGAGATGAACGCAGCGCCACCAGCTTTCTGTAGTATTCAATGCAGCCATCCACACCGACGACAGTTTCGATCAACGGATTGACCCTGATACCCCAGGAAGCGAGGGCAGCCAAAATTCCCGACTGTGTTTCCGGCAGTTCGCCACCTTCAACAATACCGACACTGTAAGCAAACATCGTTAACGGCCTGCGGGCAGTCTCGCGCGAATCAAGCTGGCGGAGCGTCCCTGCGGAGGCGTTCCTGGGATTGGCAAACACTTTCTGTCCGGCCTTTTCTGCCGCCAGGTTCATCCTGTCGAATGATGACAGGGGGAAATAAACCTCTCCCCTGACCTCCATCCTGGAGGGATAGCCCTTGCCCATCAGGGACAGCGGTATCGATTCGATCGTACGAACATTCCGGGTGATATCTTCACCGGTCGCACCATCCCCCCGGGTTGCGCCCCTGATCAGGGAACCGTTCTCATAGAGCAGTGACACCGCCACTCCGTCAATTTTAGGTTCACAGTCGTAACCGATATCAGCGGACAACTCGAGCCTGGTTTTAATCCGACGATCAAAATCCCACATGTCATCTTCGCCAAAAGCATTGTCAAGAGACAGCATAGGCAGCTCATGTTGCACCTGGGAAAAAGCAGGCAGCGGCACGGAGCCTACGCGTTGGGTGGGTGAATCGTCCGACACGAGTTCTGGGTGTTCCTGCTCTAGTGCTTTCAGGTCACGGAATAGTCGATCAAACTCGGCGTCTGAAACCCCGGGTTGGTCAAGTGTGTGGTATTGATGATTGTGGTGATTGATTTGTTGCCGCAGCGAGGCGACCAGCTGGACCACGCTCTTTGCAGGAGTCGTCTTTTTCTTGTCTGGGTTCTTCTCGGCCATAGGTCACAGTAAGGTAGCGTGTCGCGCTTGGTTTAGCCAGAGGCCAAAAGATTGCTCACGCAGAATGCTTGTACAGAAATTCCGTAAGGGATTGGCGACAGTGTTCTATGGTCTGCGGCGTCATCACGCTTCTGGTCTCATCCCGCACTTCCCCGTTCAACTCCTGGGCGACCCTATTGGCGACAGACAACATTGAATCAAGTACCTGCAAGGGTGCCGCAAGCTCATGTACCCTCATGAACAGGCTTATGCCCGGTGTAGAGAATTGATCAAGGGACGAGAGGTCAAAAGTCCCCGGCTCAACCGCACTCGCAAGGCTGAACAACTGTGCGCCTCGATCATCCAACTGGTGAAAGATGTCCATCTCACCAAAGGTCATGCCGCTATCGAGCAGAACTTCCACAAGACCCTGCCCAAGAAACGGCTCGTCGAGCGCCAATACATATATCACCACAAACATTTCCGGCTTGCGTATCGGCGCGGCAGTTTCTTCGTCGGATTGATCTTCCTCGATCTTAGGCGCTTTCCTGGCAGGAGGAGCCTTGGCGGGCACCTCATCAACAGAATGGTCAATGGCAGATTTTTCTGGCGCCGGAATGGGCTCCGGGGTAGACGCCGGGAGCGAGTCGGTCTTGGGTAGATCAACGGATGAAGTCGCACTTATTGATGGAAGTTCGACAGAGTCCGATCAGCAGGGGAACATCATCTGCCGAGATTACGGCGCTTGCCTTTGAATCAAGAAGACGGGCCCCACCATTAGGTAGTTCGGCTTTGAACAGGCTTAAATCATCGACAACATGATCTTCACCCTGCCTGCTCAGGAAGCTTCGGTCGAGCTTCATCTTGATATCATTCTGGCCTGATCGCATCCGAAAGTACCCATGCAGCAGCACGCCGATGATAAATATCGGCCCCAGGATCAGCAGCCATTGTCTTAAATCAAAATCCACAGCTTGGTCCCCGCAGTTGGATCGTGTTTATAAATAACTATACAGCAGCCAATGCTATAGCTTCATCAACATCAACAGATACTAGCCTGGATACGCCGGGCTCGTGCATGGTGACGCCCATCAACTGTTCACCCATTTCCATCGCGACCTTATTATGGGTGATGTAGATAAATTGTACTGTGCGAGACATTTCCTTCACCAGGTCGGAATATCGAACGACATTGGCGTCATCAAGTGGCGCATCAACCTCATCCAGTAAACAGAAAGGCGCAGGGTTGAGGCTGAAGATTGAAAACACCAGCGCGATGGCCGTGAGTGCTTTCTCCCCGCCAGACAGCAGGTGAATGCTGGCATTACGTTTTCCGGGTGGTCTGGCCATGATGCCAACACCGGTATCCAGCAAGTCTTCTCCGGTCATTTCAAGGTAAGCGTGACCTCCGCCAAACAGTTTGGGGAACAGCTGCTGCAGCTTCGAATTAACCTTGTCGAACGTTTCCTTGAATCGGGTTCTTGTCTCAATGTCGATTTTCCGGATGGCGTTCTCCAGCGTTGCCAGCGCTTTTTCCAGGTCTTCGTTTTGTGCATCAAGGTATAACTTGCGCTCAGACTGCACCTTGTACTCATCGATCGCCGCAAGATTAATAGCACCAAGGCGTTGAATCCTGTTACCCATACGAACCAGCCTCTGCTCCCATTCTTCCTCATTGGCTTCCTCCGGTATTCGGGCAAGCAGTTCATCGAGAACCTGCTTATCTTCCTCGAGCTGTTCCTTAATGGTCGTTCTTCGAACTTCAAGTGTCTGGCGTTCCAGCCTGACTCTTTCAAGGCTGGAACGCACGACTTCGATCTGTTCTTCAATCCCGGCGTGATTCTGGTTCAGTTCGCGAATCTGGTGTTCGGTCGCTTCAGTTTTCTGGCGAACGGTGGCCAGTTGATTCTCAACGCTGAGGCGTTTCTCGAGTTGAGAATCGAGCTCTGTTTTAAGCAGCCCCTGTGGCTCTTCGCTGGAACGAATGCTCTCTTCGAGGCCAGTCTTGCGGTTTTTGAGAACTTCTTCCTGGTCCGACAACCGCGCCATCGCCTGCTCTGTCGATGATATTTTCGAGTTAAGTGACTGCACACGCAACGCCAGTTGATGGGCTGCATTACTGTCGGTTTTGGCTTTTTCCCGGGCTTCATTCAGCTCAAATGTGATGGATTCCCTTCGCTTAACCAGTTCATCACGACGGAACGTATCGGCTTCCATTGCGTCCAGTGCAACTTGTAATCGGTTGCGGGAACCACGCAATGACTCCTGGTCGGTTTCCATGTGCTCGACCGTTTCACCAATTTCAGCGTTGGCCCGGCCCAGGTCGTTACGAACCTGTTCCGCCTGAACGCGCTTGGTACCGAGTTGAGCGCGGGTTTCTCCAAATGCTCTTTGCTGTTCAGACAATCGCTTCTGTTGCTGGTCGCGTTCAGACTCAGCCTGCTGAAGACTGGCCATGCCTGAGTCCAGCTCACCATTAAGTCGTTCAACATCGCCAGTGGCACGGCTGATCTTGTCAGCCAAGGATACAAGTTCCTGCTGGCGTTTGATGATGCCCGCCTGTGCATCCTTGTCCTTGTTCACCCTCAGCCAGCTCTTACCCAGCCAGAGCCCGTCAGGCGTCACTATTGACTCGCCCGGCCCAAGGTTGCCACGCATCGCCATGGCAGAGGCAAGATCCGGTGCTGTTTTGATCCCCTGCAGAAGAGGACCTAATGTGGCGTCTCCTGATATGCGGGACAACAATGATCCTGACTCAACGGGTACCTGCTCCGCTAACGTCTCTGGACCACCGGTCGTAATAAAGTTGAGGCGCCCTTTCCCGAAATCACCAAGTAAGGCTGAAACGGCATCCAGCCCATCAACACAAACAGCCTGCAGGTGATCGCCCAGCACGGTTTCAACCGCCGCATCCCAGCCGTCTTCCACCTGGATATTCTCTGCTAGTCGGCTCTGGTCACCCAGACCATGTCTTTCAAGCCAGTTAACCTCTGCATCATCTTGCTGCCCCAACGCTGCCTGTTGCAGGGCTTCAAGAGAAGCCTGGCGGCCTGACAGTGACTGTAGTTCACTTTTTCGCTCGTCCAGCAACCTGGTCAGCGCCAGGTTTTCTTCACGCTGTTTTTCGATCGTTCGGGACAGGCCACCAAGCTCAGCATTGATACGCTCGAGCTGTGATTCCTGAGTCTGCAGCATTTCCTCCAGGGGACCGATTTCACCTGCGGTGGTGTTGCCAGACAGCCGTTCTACATCAGCCCTAAGCACAGCAATGCGGGTATTAGCGCGATCAACAGATTGCTCCAACCCTTCAATACGTGATTGCTGGACCTCACCACTTTGCCTTGTTTCCGCGGCGGTCTGATTAAATTCATCCCACTCTTCCCGCCAGCCCTGCATGTTCTGTTCCGCAGACACAAACCGTTCGGCAGAGGCTATCTCGAGTGACTGTATTTCGCTCTGCTGAGGCGACGTTGACGCCAGGTCCTCTCGGAAAGCGGCAAGCTGAAGCTCATCCGCATTAAGATCCGTGGCTACTTTCCCAAGGTTCTCAAGAACCTGATCAAGATCGGTACCCAGCTGGCGTGTGCGTTCGTTCTGGAACTGAATACTGTCTTCTATACGAGCAATTTCGGTACCGTGATCGTAGTAACGCTTCTGGACTTCGTTCAACTCATCAGACAATTCAGCCAGGGCCGCTCTTTTGGATTCGATCTCTGCGCCGATATGCCGTTGGTCAGCGATTCGTGCTTCCTGCTCAATCGTCAGGCGATTGACCTCATGGTCCTGCTTGCTGACATCCGCGGTCAGGCCATTCCACCTCAGCCCAGCCAGTCCAGCCTTGAGTTCACGTTCTTCTTTCTTTAGCTCGGTGTAACGCTCGGCGGATTTCGCCTGGCGTTCCAGGTGGGTTAGCTGACGTTCCAGTTCATCACGAAGGTCCGTCAGCCTGTCAAGATTATCCTTGGTGTGACGTATACGTCGTTCAGTTTCCTTACGACGCTCCTTGTACTTGGAGATACCGGCCGCTTCCTCAAGGTAACTTCGAAGATCCTCGGGCTTGGCCTCGATCAGGTCACTGATCATGCCCTGCTCGATAATAGAGTAGCTTCTCGGACCCAAACCTGTGCCCAGGAACAGATCAGTAATGTCTTTTCTTCGGCATTTCTGGTTGTTCAGGAAATAGCCCGACTGGGCATCACGGGTAACGACCCGTTTCACGGAGATTTCACTGTACGCGGCAAATTCGCCGGACAGCCGGCCCTCTGTATTGTCGAACATCAGCTCAATGCTAGCTTGCCCTACTGGCTTGCGCGTGTTGGAACCATTGAAGATGACGTCCGTCATCGATTCACCACGCAGCGTCTTTGCCGACGATTCCCCCATCACCCAGCGCACAGCATCAATGATGTTCGATTTTCCGCAGCCATTCGGGCCAACAACGGCACAAAGGTTAGAGGGAAAGGGGACTGTTGTAGGGTCTACAAATGATTTGAAACCAGCGAGCTTAATTGCTTGCAATCGCATAAAATTACTTTACTCCACAACACCTGTGCGCTCAGCCCCGACTAACACAGATGGAAAAGATATATTTTATAAAAAATACTCGCTGGGCAATAGCTATTCTTGCTTTTTTCAGCAATTAATTTCACTTATCAACCGCAGAAGGGTCAGGTCTAGAATCTATGGAAGCCATTGTTACGATCATTGTCCTGTTTGCGACGGTTATTATCGCCATTTTCTGGTTCGCTCCCCGACCATTACTGGATTCCAAACTGCCAGGCCCACAGGTTCCAGCCTCACTTGGACCGGCAGAACTTGAAACCTGGCTTACCGAACATGAAGCAGGACATGCTGGTGTCATCGAAGGCACCGATGCCCGGATCGACTGGGCGAACGAGCCAGGTGTCACTGACCTCTGTTTCCTTTACGTGCATGGGTTCTCTGCTACCCGACAGGAGATAGCGCCCGTGACGGAACGCATCGCAGACCATTTCAACGCCAATGTTGTTTATGCCCGGCTTGCCGGTCATGGGCTTTCCGAGAATTCGATGCAAGCCACAGCAGAACAGTGGCTCCAGTCGATGGCGGACAGCTGGGACATTGCTTCGCGGGTCGGTAACAGGGTTGTTGTGATCGCGACTTCCACCGGCGCTCCGCTGTGTGTCTGGCTGAATGAGCACATTGCCCGTCGTGACCAGCTGCAGGCTTTTCTATTTCTGTCTCCTAACTTCAAGGTCAGAAGCCCCTTTGGATTCCTGTTGACCTGGCCCTGGGCCGAACGATGGGTACATTACCTCATCGGCAAAGAGCATAGTTGGGAACCGGAAAATGAACAGGTTGCAAGGTACTGGACCCATCGATATAGCTCGAAGGCCATTATAGAAATGCAGAAGGTCGTAGACTGGGTCCGCAAACTAAAGCCAGCTTCCGGCCAACCACCCCTGGCGACGTTTTACATGAAAGACGACCCGACAATTAACCATCAGGCTGCAATCAACTTCCACAACACATGGGGCGCCGACCACAAGGCACTGCACCCAGTCGATATTGATATCGAAGTGCCGCAGCATGTTTTCGTGGGCGATATTTCCGCCCCACAACGAAACGACTGGTGCATAGAGGCCAGCATCAAATTTATTCAGTCGCTGCCGGCCGGAGCGGATTACAAAGCACCCGACGCTTAAGATACACTGATCGATTGTCTAGCATTAATCGGAGCAACAGATGATACCTACCCACCCTTTCGGCAATACCGGCCACCACAGCAGCCGAATCATTTTCGGCGCTGCTGCCTTAGGCGGGATGCGCCAGGAAAAAGCAGACAGCACCATCGACATGGTCAGAAAAGCGGGCATTAATCACTTTGATACCGCCGCCAGTTATGGCGACTCTGAACTAAGGCTGCGCGACTTCCTGCAGGATCACCGGCAGGATGTTTTTCTGGCGAGCAAGACCGGCGACCGTGATGGGGATATGTCACGACGGAGCATTGAACGATCCCTTGTGCGTATGCAAATCGACCAGCTGGACCTGATCCAGTTTCATAACCTTGCCCAGGACGCTGACTGGAATACCGTGATGGCCGCGGGCGGCGCGCTCGAAGCGGCAAAACAAGCCCAGAAAGAAGGTCTTGTGAAGTTTATCGGCATCACCGGTCATGGCACTCGAATCGCAGAAATGCATTTAAAAAGTCTCGCCAGGTACGATTTCGCTTCAGTACTGCTCCCCTACTACCACCTGATGATGCAGGATGATCAATACAAGGCAGAGTTTGAGGCGCTTTACAAATTGTGTGCAGACAAGGGCATCGCGGTACAAACCATCAAGGCAATTGCAAAAAGAAGATGGCGCGAGGATGACCCCTCGCCAAAGTTCAGCTGGTACGAACCCTATCGTGACGAAGACGTCATTGAACGCGCTGTGCACTTTGTGCTGCGACGAGAACGGCTCTTCCTGAACTCTACCAGCGACGCTAGCCTGTTACCCAGGATCTTCGCAGCCGCAGAATCTTTCAATGAGGGCGTGGCAGACAATCTGGACGACCTGGTGGCAGAGGACAATGCCAGCGAAGGGGAAACCCTGTTCGTACGCGATGTATCGGACGACGTTCGACTCTAGGAAACGCTAGCTGAAACTATTAAGGATGCGTATCGCTGCGCAAGCCGCGCCGTAACCATTATCAATATTGGTCACTGTGACTCCGGGCGCGCAACTAACCAACAATGAATGCAGCGCAGTCTCGCCACCTTTCACCATCCCATATCCAACAGAGGTTGGCACCGCGATCAATGCAGCAGATACCAGGCCTCCGAGGACCGTCGGTAAGGCCGCATCCATGCCCGCAACACAGATGATTATTTTGCAGTCCCTGAGTTCTTCAAGTCTTTCTGTGATTCTCCACAGACCGGCGACGCCAACGTCATGGACCTCGAGCGGTTCATGGCCATAGAATTCCAGTGTGCGGCAGGCTTCCCGCGCCACTGATAAATCCGAACTACCACCTGTGACAACTGCAACCGGGACAGATGTCCGCGAATCGCCGGAAAGAAAAAATGCAGTCTTCGACACCTCATCATAGGAGAGCAAACCCGTATGGGATTCTTCCAGTTGCCGGTATTGCGAATCTGACAGTCGCGTAAACAGCATTGGTTTTTCTGCTTTCACTATAGTGTCGCAGATGGTTCTTAACTGGCTGATGCTCTTGCCCTGACTGAAAACCGCTTCTGCAAGACCTGTCCTGCTTTCACGATCAAAATCCAGATTCACATCCCTGATATTAGACATTTAGCTAATTCCCGTCCGAAATCATGTTCCGAAGTATAAATACACACCAGGACGACAATGTTAGTGTTGAAATCAATCGCTTGGTGGGACATAGCCACCGCGGTGGTTACGTCCCGGACAAGATCTAACTGACGTCCAGAGTTTCAATTAAAAAAGCGCTGCCCTTTTCATAGGGCTCAAACAAGACCGCCTGCACCTGGTCCGGGAAACCCGCCTTTACGAACAGCTCACGAACGACAGCGGCGGACTCGTCAAACTGGCCAGACGCAAACCCAATATCAGCGGTGGATTCAAGCTGGATAGCAACTTCACCTTCGCGGATTCTGCAGCGGACACCCTGAAGTGAATACTGGCTGGTCAACTGTTCGCGCAGGGTTTCCTCGACCTCATTGATGACAGGCAGCAGCGATGCATCGATCGCTATGCCTGTTGTCACACGACTCGATAGACACGGTGCTGCCGGAAGATCCTTCAGGTCTTCAAGACCCAGGTCGTCTGCAACCGCCCTTAAGGTGGACTTATCTACGCCAACTTCGACATAGGGGTGGCACACCTGGTGTTCCTGAGCAGCGATCAGACCCGGGCGGTAGTCACCCAGGTCATCAAGATTCGTTCCCGAAGCAACGGTTAGCGCCGTGTTCTCAACGACCCGGTCATAAAGGTTGGTTTTACAGAAATAGCATCGGTTCGCCGGGTTGGCGAGGTACTGAGGGTCTTCCATTTCACCTGCATCGATGATTTTAAGCCGCCAGCCTTCACGCTTGGCATGTAATTTAACCCTGTCCGTCGCCTGGAACGGGACCGCCGGTGATATCGCGTGAAAGATCTGTGTTGCCGGCTGGACACGATGTGCCAGCACAGCAAGCGTCATGCTATCGACCCCGCCACTGACGGCAACCGCCATTGGCGGCCTTTCCCTAAAATATTGTTCAAGCGCCAGTCGTGCTTTCAATGATTTTCTACCTGTTCAATCGCCAGGCGCTGCGCCTGGACACTTACCGATTCCTGTTCCTGCCGGTTAAGCCCCGCAGCGAGCAGATCATTCATTTCCACCTTTGCAGTATAGCCCTTTGGTCGCCTAGATACTTTTACTCGATAGGATTTTTCGCCGACATGCACGACCACTTCTTCCCTCGGCAAGGTTGCCCTGTTGATCATTTCTCACCGGACACCTAGGGTTGTCGTCACTGTAAAACACTGGCTGGTTACCGTATCTGCCACGTCAGGTCGACACAAAACAGCTATTGAAAAACCCTGCCTCTGTTTCTTACCCCAATAAGCCTGCTGGGTGACTTCCACAACACCATCCAAGGCCCGAAGGCGCTCGAGTGCATCTGCGATGCTCTCCGGCGTCTGGTCATCATCATGGTCCAGGGTTTCCAGCTCAACAAGGTCAGGAAACCCCATATCGACGATTACCCGCGCAACGCCCTTCTTAAACTACGGGAAAGCATCCAGCATGCTGCTGATGAACATGTCACCAGACAAGCCGCCTACAAGATCGAGGTGAATAGGATTTACCAGGGAATTACAACTCGGCCAATAATCAAGTCAGCATCGTGTGAGTCGGGCCACACAGGTCTGCAATTGGAATTTCATACGTACAGGCGTCTTTACAGGGGCGGCCATCACAGCTCAGGCACGGGCTGGCATTGGCATCGAGCTTCGCGTATTCCTGCTTCGCGATTGAAAAATCGCCATAGTCAGTAGCGTACATTCTCATTCGAAGAACATCTGCAATCGGTACATTGAAAGGGCAACTTCCCTCGCAGTCATTGCAGACATGACGACAGTAGCTGGCATCAGTCATCTTCGCATACTGCTGCAGAAGACCCATATCGGCCTGCGAGACTTCACCGGCACCGGAGGCACCTAGGTATTCGTCGATCTGGTCACGGTTTCGCATCGTCACAATCAGGTTATCAACCTGTGGAATGTTGAGCACCCACTTAAAGGCCGCCTGCGAATAGGTGTAACCCTGTTGCTCATAAGGACGCATATCATTGAGCTTGGCACCACGGAGCACTTTCATCGCCACAATACCAATATCCTTCTGCTTCGCTTTTGCCATCGAGGCACGCAGCCCTTGCTGGTTTGCCACAAAATCAAACCCGCGGGTAAACCTTTCAAAGAACGCAGGATCCTCGCCGAAGTTAGTCGCCAGCAGCAGCACGTCAAACATGTCCTGTTCCACCGCGTAGTCCACACACTCCGTCAGGTAACCGCCGTGGCCTGACATACCGAAGAAGCGAACCTTGCCCTGGGATCGGGCTTTGTCGGCAAATTCTAACCATTGTTCATTTTTCAGCCGAGAAATATCATTCACGGCATGGTTGAAAAAAATATCCACATAATCAGTCTGTAACCGCGACAGGCTTTCATCCAGGCGTTGCATCATGGATGCAGCACTGTCCCTGCTACCGGCGCCAATTTTGGTGGCGACATAGACCTGATCGCGTTTGCCTTTTAAAGCACGCCCCATGACCGTCTCTGAAGTCCCGTCACCGTAACTTTCCGCCGTATCGAAATAGTTAATACCTTGGTCCATCGCATGATGGACGACATGCTCTTCCCCATGACGCAGCGGGAAGGACCCGAAGGAAATATCAGACACTTTGAGCTCTGTTCTTCCCAGCCTGACGTAATTCTTTACTCCCCGGGATGAATCCTGGGAAGAAGCAGAGGGGGGGGAAGACCCATCAGCCGTCGCATTAATTGGAATACCCGCTGCAAGACCTGTCACGGCCCCCAGTCTTAAAAACGAACGACGATCAACTTTTTTCATATCCTGTACCATCTCGACAATCAGTAACCCAACCAGACTAACCCTACGCTATATCGCTGGCAAACAGGTACAATGCAGCGCTGATTTGATGATGGACGCAACAAGATGAAAATCGGCCTAATCGCTGATACTCACATGCCAGGAACCCTCGCCGACCTCTGGCCTCAGGCTTCTCGCGCCTTTGAAGGTGTCGATGCCATTCTGCACGCGGGCGACCTGCACACGCTGGAGATTGTTGAGCATTTGTCCGACATTGCCCCTACCTATGTCTCAAGAGGTAATGGCGATCTCGATATCGTTGATCACCGGCTACAGGACACCTGGTTTATTGAACTCGGTAGCGTCTCTATCGGGCTGATCCATCAATTCCCCTCACCGATTCGCAAATCACCGGACCGTCTGGAACGCCACCTGGACAAGCATTTCCCTGACGTGAACCCAGACGTTCTTATCTACGGGCATACTCACCTTGAAGACGTCAGAAGCATCAATGGCCGCCTGTACATTAACCCGGGTTCACCAACATTGCCACGCAACCAGTCATTACGACTGGGGACTATTGGCGTGATGGAGATCAACGAGGACCATATCAACACCAGTATCTTCCAGCTGACTGAACACGGCGTGGAACCGCACGCTGAACTTGAGCCCCACCAGCATCCCAAGTGATTGATTTTGTTACTACGCTTCCGCCCGTCTGCCAGCAGTTGATTAGTAAATACACCTCTATATTTCAGCTCAATTACCTTGCACATATACAGACCCTATGGCAATTTCATCCCCCTGCATTGAGGAACCCAATTGATACTAGATCTACACACACATTCGATTAAGTCTGACGACGGTCGCGCCAAAGTAGAAAACTACTGCCAGTGGATTCGATCGAAGGAAATGCCAATTGACGGTTTTGTGCTCACCGAGCACCGACAGCACGACTTCGAATCTGATTACTCCAGCCTTGCAGCAAAACATGGCCTGGTGATACTCAAAGGCAGTGAAGTCGAAACCGAGTACGGCCACGTGCTGGTATTTGGGGTGACCGAATCGTTAACCCAGGCATTCGACTTCAGCAGCATCAACCTGTCCCTCGAGAGCGTCATTGAAACCTGTGAAGCACATGGCGCAGTAGCGGTGCCTTGTCATCCGGGGCGACCAAGAGTCGGCATGTTCGCCCACACGGAAGAACTCGGCGTTCCAAACGGCGTAAAGATCGTTGAAATATTTAATGGTGGTAGCCGCGACAATGAAGACCAGATCGCAATCGATAACGCCGAAAATCTGGGCTACCAGGGTATCGGCGGCAGCGACTCGCATATCGTGAGCCACATCGGCCGCTGCGGCACGGCATTTACAAACGACATTAACGAGATGGCTGACCTGGTATCTGCACTGCAGGCCGGCGAATTCAAAGCCATCAACTTTAAACACTAGATAAGGCTTATTTACAAAGCTTTTCATTTTTAGGGGATTACCTTTGGACGCTGATATCGAGGAGATTCGAGAAAAGTACCTCAATCTCAAATTTGATGAAAAACAATTTACGATAGACCCGGAAACAACCATTCAGTACGCAAAGCTTTGCGGTGAAACGGCCGAGCGTTTCCTGGACGCTGATCATGAAGAGTTCCAGGCCCCGCCGACCTTCATCGCCTGCCTGAGTGGTAGTCGCATGCTACCGAAAGACTTTCCGCGATTCGGCATCGGCATGGACGCGGGTAAAGGCGTCGAATGCCTGCAGCCCGTTCGTCCCGGATCGACCGTAACAGGCAAGACACACTTACACGATATCTACACCAAGACGGGCCGTTCAGGTCGTATGATTTTTGTCGTCACTCGAATTGAGTTCTACGACTCAGAAGGAAACCACCTTGTTAACTCGGATAGCAGGATGGTCATGAGGGAGCGAAACTAATGGCGATCAAAAAACTCGATGAAGTCGAATTTGGGGTCGATCTACCAACTTTTATACCCGATACGTCTCTGGCCATTACGACAGAATTCGCGAAGTTGATCGGCTGGAACGCTCCCCGATTTACCGATCATGAAGCTGCCAAAAAGGAAGGCCTTGCAGGCGCCATGGCCCCGGGCGTTCTAAGCCAGGGTTACCTGGTGGCAATGATTCATAACTGGGCGCCGGTGGCAGAGGTGCTAGCTGTTGATACTATATTTCGTGCGCCGGTTATTGCCGATGAAGCCCATACCATTACCGGCGTTGTGACCGATATCGACGAGGAAAACGCAAAGGTTGAAATCGATCTGACGGTTGCTAATGAAAAAGGGGAAACCCGGGTATTTGGCACCGCCACGGTGAAGTGACCAGTAAAAAATACCACGTCGCGACAGTCGCCGGAAACACCGTCATCGCGACCACCGCGCTCGGGCACTGTCATTTCGACCGGAGTGGCGTAGCCACGGAGCGGAGAAATCTCGGGTCTCGCGAGCATGAGATCTCTCCATTACGTCACCTTCGGTGACTTCAGTCGAGATGACACCGTTGATGTGGATCGATGCCTCAGTCGAGCCGACGGGGTTGATGCGGGTCAATGCTTCAGTCGAGCCGACGCGGTTAAGTCGAAATAACCGTGCGTCAAACTGGCCTGAACAACGGAATAAAAAGATCTTCGTGTTCTTCCCACTCCAACTGGACTTCCTGGCCGATCGAGACATCATTTAACGGGTCATCCACGCCGATGACATTGCTCAAAATCCTCGGGCCTTCTTCCAGGTCAATCCAGGCGACCACATAGGGAACCATGTTCCGAAAGAACGGATGATAACTTTGGCGTACGACACTGTAGGTGTAAACACTCGCCTTTCCCGACGCCGTCTTCCACGCCAGTTTTCCACCCGTGCAACCGGTGCAGTGACGTCGGGGATAGAACACAACCTTGTCGCAGTTGTCACACTGCTGGTATTTGAATTCCTTATTCTTGGTCGCTGCCCAGAACTCCTGGGTATCAAGTTCCTTGGTCTTGGGTAGCGGCCGGGTCGGCTCTTTTTTCTTTTCTGACATGATCTAGTCTCCCCCTAATATGATTGTACCGGCGCTATGCCGACTTCCCAGCATGCCGCCATTACCATGCGCTACTGCCAACTTGGCTCCCGCGACCTGCGAAGTTGACTCACCCCTCAGCTGTCTCGTGGCCTCTATCAAAAGAAATATCCCGCGCATGCCCGGATGATTGGAGGAAAGACCTCCGCCATCAGTATTCAGCGCTGGCCCATCGGAAGGCCTGTCAAAGCGCAGCCGCCCGCCGGTAACCCAGTCACCACCCTCGCCTTTTTTACAGAAACCAAGGTCCTCGAGCATGGTCATAACGGTAATGCTGAATGAATCATAGATCATGGCGATATCCATCTCGGCCGCAGTTAACCCCGCTTCGCCAAAGGCGATCGGCGCTGATTGAGCAGCTGCGCTGGTGGTGATATCACCACCGATCTCAGGATATTTAGTCGCTTCACCCGTACCAATAATCCAGACCGGTGATTTCTTACAGTCCCTGGCGACTTCGGGAGAGGCAATCACCACCGCCCCGCCACCGTCGGAAATCATGCAACATTCCAATAGATGTAATGGGTCAGCAATCATTCTAGAGTTCACAACATCGTCGATGGTGGTTTCACGAATATCGAGAAACTCAAGGTCTTCCATCGCCTGCACGGCTTCCGGGTTTCGCATGGCATGCAGGCGCGTTGCAATCGAGATCTCTGCCAACTGCTCGCTGGTCGTGCCGTACTGATACATATGTCGTTGCGCCACCATGGCATAGTTAGACACCAGGGTCTGGCCAGCAAAGCTATCCATGTTCTCGGCCGGGTGCATAGAAGCCCCTCCTCTTGCCCCCACGCCAATCGCAAAAGCATTGCTGTGTGCAGTAGAGCCGTATGTCAAAAGTGCGACTTTTGCTTTGCCTGCTGCTATATCTCTTTTGGCATGTGCAGCGTGGTACTCGTAGGAGCTGCCTCCCACGCCTGTGGTATCAATGACAGTGGGGTTTAACCCGAAATATTCGGCAATGTTAAGGCCGCTCATCCCGCCACCATCACCCGCATCATAGATTGCATCTACGTCGGACCAATTAAGGCCTGCATCCTCCAGCGCCCGTGCGGCCGACTCTGCCTTGATCTGCAGGGGGCTGACTTCGCCTTCCACATCACGGGTTGGATATTCATGAATACCGACAATTGCCGCGTCTCTTTTCTGACTCATAGTTACACCTTTTCCAGACTGGCAAGCAACTTTTCATTGTCTCGCTCATGTTTTTCAAAATTTAGCAGTGGCAATAACAACAAAAAGACCACGTGGAGTCCAGCCATCACCAGAAACATTTGGGAATAGTCCATCAAATTCCCTAGTGGTACCACCGCGCCACTGCCCAAGGAACGCGTCAGGTTAGCTGACGCCATATAAACCGCAAACTGTGTCGCTGCCACTTGAGGCAAACACAATCGCATAAACAGAGAGATCATCGTCATGGTGACAAATTGGCTTATGATACCTTCAGCCAGCACCATGACCTTAAAATACTCATCGTTCGACCAGTATTCCTCGGTATATGCAAAAACCACAAACCCAACCATTCTCAGCAGGATAAACATAAAGAGTACTTTGACCAGACCGGTGCGATCCACCATCGCACCAAACACAACACCAATCACCGACGCAATGATGCCGGTAATCGCAACCCAATTGGCGAATTCAGTCTGCGCCCACCCAAGTTGCTGAACAGTGATCGCCGGGTTGATTGATACGAGGATCCCCGCGGCAGCGCGTTGTAACCCTTCAAGGAAAATCAACAAAAGACTCATTGGCAAAATAAGTGCCCGCATAAGGGTCACAATAATATCTCGCCAGGATTCATTCACACTGGCCAGCGCTTCGGCAGAGGCTTCACCGGTCGACCAGGGAAGCAGCCGCTCCCCGGGTCTTTCCCTCAGAAAAAGCGGCAACAACATAATAAGAAGAACCGCGATGGCCATAATGATTGCCGCTGTCGACAGGCCAAAATTCACCAGCGCCGCACTACCAACAGCGCCGGAGATACTTATCCCGCCTATCTGTCCCCCAAACATATAGGCATTCGCCTGGGCACGCTCATTTTCTTCCAGAATATCGATCGCCATCCCGTCAACGGCAACATCCTGAATCGCCCCAAAAGAGTTAGCCAGGAAGCCAAGCGCCGCCAACAGGGAGTAACTTTCTTTGGGGTCAGGCGACAGCACCGCGATCAGCATGAAACTGCCAACAATCCCTATTTGCGCCAGGAGTATCCAGGGCCGGCGTCGCCCCATGGCCGGGAACGCGAACCTGTCCATGACCGGACCCGCCAGTAACTTAAAACCCCAGGGCAGGAAAACGATGGCGATAAATCCACCAATTTCAGACACCGAGAGCCCTTCGGCGGCAAACCAGGCGGGTAGTGCCACCTGGAAAATACCAATAGGCAATCCCTGACAAACATAGAGTAAGCAGAGGGTTGTAAACCGAAGCCATTTCGACTGCGCTAATGCTGGTGGCTGTTGAAACATGCGGGGAGTTATATCATAAGATTACCCGGATGGCGTTCGCTGATTGGTTGTGGCAGATTACGGCTTTTGTTTTAGGAGAAACCCATTGAAAGTGATCTGTCTGACCGGAGGACTAGCCTCTGGAAAATCCACTGCGGTGAAACATCTTGCCGACAAGGGCGCGGTTGTTATTGATGCAGACATCCTGGGTCACCAGGCTTACAACCCTGGAACTGCGGCATTCGATGGAGTCATCTCTACCTTCGGCGAAGAAGTTCGCGGTGACGATGGTCAGATCGATCGAAAAGTGCTTGGCGGTAAAGTATTCGGTAAACCCGAGGAATTAAGAAAACTAACGGACATTGTCTGGCCGGAAATTCGTCGACTCGCAGAACTGGAACTTGCTGCCATTGCAGACCGCAAACCGGATGCGATTGTCGTACTTGAAGCGGCGGTACTGTTTGAAGCGGGCTGGGAAGATATTGGGGAAGAGATATGGGTGCTTACCGTTGACCGAGAGACGGCTATCTCGCGATCAATGGCGCGAGACAATGCCCCGCGGGATGCGGTTGAACGTCGGCTGGACTCTCAACTTTCCAATGAAGTTCGGACTTCACGAGCAGACATTGTCGTTACCAATGACGGCAGCGTGACCACTATGCTGGAGCAAATTGACAGCGCCTTCGCCGAAAGCACAGGGACATCAGGTACGGGGTGAGAGGAACCACAAAAGCCCGCCGCCGACGGCAAAGGTGGCCCCATAGACCGCGCATACAACACCCAGGCCAATGCTTGGCAGGACTGGCGCCATAAACATCAGTACGTGCATGCTGAGAAACAAAATCGCGACATTAAAATAGGCGAGCTCCCTTGCAACCGGCGTTGAAAGATCAGGGTCAAGTATCCTGAGCAATAGCAAGCCGCTACCGGTTGAACCCGTGCAACAACCGAACAAGGTAATCGCCCGTTCTACTGGAAGGGTGTTAAGCATTCGCCCAAACAGGAAACACATTAATGCTGTGGTAGCCGCGGCAGCCAGGCAAACGGCCAGTATCGGTAACAGGTAATTGGCCAGCAGCGCAAACTGGATGCTCATCACGGTACCCACCATCATGAGGTCAACGGACGAGCCGGTAATTCTTTTCTGGGTTTCATTATCAATGCAGTGCCCATAACCAAGCCTGTTGATGACCGCCCGAAGTATCAAGCAAACCATGAGCCCATGAACAAAAAACAGGTTGTGACTGAATACCAAAACCATCGGCACTCCCAATAAGGTTGCACCATCAAGAAGCGATTGCATCAATATCAGATATTCATTCGTCACCAGGTACGCGACTCCCAGAATACTCAGATGGAATACCAGGGAGTCTACATTGGCTGAATGAGTCACCTGCCTGCCTGCCTCCGGCCGCCCCGACTCATTGTGAACGCCACTCAGAAACTCCTCTGTTAGACGAGCCGCGGTGTTCTGGTTTAAGCCATGTCTAATCGCGTAACGGGCCGCAGGGACACCAATCACAAAAGAAACCACAAACCCCATAGAGGCATAGATCAATCCAAAGTTAACCGCAGAACTAACACCGAATTCGGATTCCCAAATTGATCCCATCGCCATCGCCTGCCCTGGACCCTGGGTAAAGCCATGGGTCACCAGAATGCCAAGATAATGAGACAACTCGCCCCCGGTCACCAGGTTGTATGTCACTACCACAGACAACCCAACCAGCGCCTGCAACACCAGGCTCATCGTCCAGCCAATAGCGAGCCAACTACCGCCCGGCTGAATAGATTGGTTGTCGGCGCTCGCTTCCTTGCCGGTTAGTACCAGCGACATAAAGCTGAGGGTGAAAAAATGGAAAGCAAAGGGGACAAAGTCCTGGCTGGTATATCCAAAGGCGTAGCCCGAACTGAGCAGCAAGAAGCCAATTAACCCGCCCAGTAAACTCGCTGGAATCAACGCAAACTGGAACCATGGAACACGGGCACGTAATACCGTGCCCACAAGAATCATGGAGACCATAAAAGCAAAGGCCAGGACGCCGGAGAAGGAATCAACCATTTTTTGAGCTTGTTGGGATGTTACCGATAGAGATCAAGTTCACTGGGATCACTGCACAAGCTAATAGTGTAACCTGTTATGGGACGAATGGCAGGAGAATTAAAACCGTCAGCACAGCGACCCCAACGACACCCAGATGATCCCTTAGGTATTTAATAATGTTCTCCATGACACTATTGAAAACTGGATTCGAATCAACCAGAAATATCTGCTGGGAATATCTAAATAACCGCCACTAGCGGTTGGCGGATCGTAGGGTCGCGCAGCAGGGGATCAGAGTATCGTGTCTGGGTAGCGAGTAAAATAGTGACGATCCGCTTGGGGAATGTTTTACTCTGGCACTTTACTGCGACCCCATGAGATTAGATTCCTATGAACAACTATTGTCTTGAAGTCATCCGAGCCGACCTCACACAAACCAGAACCATCGAACTGCCGGGACCTGCCGAATTGACACTTGCCCATGGCGAGGCGGTGATCAGTGTTAAACGATTCGGACTCACGGCCAACAACATTACGTACGGCGTGGCTGGGGACATTATCGGTTACTGGCAGTTCTTCCCTGCTGAAGGTGATTACGGCCGCATTCCCGTCTGGGGTGTCGGCACGGTCATCGATCCAGGTCAAACCGATCTGAAGGCCGGTGATGAGTATTATGGTTACTACCCCATGGCGAGCTACCTGGTGGTGAAACCAACCCACGTAACGGCTCGCGGATTTACCGATGGCGCAGAGCACCGCGGTGCTCTGCCCCCCACTTACAACCAGTATTCACTCATGACCGCAGCGAATGGTTTTGATCGCCAGTACGATTCGCACCGCATGGTTTATTACCCGCTCTTTATTACGGGCTTCGTACTGGACGACTACCTGTTTGATCATGACTTTTTCAACGCCGACAAAATTATACTATCCAGCGCTTCAAGCAAGACTTCCTTCAGCCTGGCATTCCTGCTTAAACGGAACCGCGAGCGCCATGTAGTCGGGCTGACTTCTAGCGGCAACAAAGCCTTTGTGGAAAGCATGGGACTCTATGATGAGGTCGTCACCTACGACACGGTCGAGACGATGGATGTCTCGTCTAATATTGCTTATGTCGACATGGCAGGAAACCGAAAGGTGCTGGAAAGCGTTCACCACCATTTTGGCGACAACGTGACCTGCAGTTGCGGTGTCGGTATTACACACTGGGATTCGCGCGACGGCGCTGAACCGTCAAGCCTGCCCGGCGCTAAACCAACCATGTTTTTTGCACCTACGCAGATCCAGAAAAGGCACAAGGAATGGGGCCCCGAAAAACTGCAGGCAGAAATGCAGAACGCGTGGACCGAGTTTCTTGATTCGGTTGACGGCTGGGTGACGATTAACGAACGCAAAGGCGCAGATCAGATGCAGGAAACCTACCAGGAAGTATTGCACGGCGCAGCGCCGGATCAGTCGTTTGCGATTTCATTATAAGAAAAGGGATCACCACAGACTGGCTGCACATCACCGGGGATTCGATTACCATGGAAGGACTTCTCAGGCGCAGGTGCTCGGATGAGCGGCGAAACTTATGCCATTGTTTTCAATGGTGGAATCGTTGAAGGGTTTGCAGCGGACACCGTTAAGGCGCAGCTGGCAAAACTGTTAAAAACAGACGCAAAGAAAACTTCTGCCCTGTTTTCAGGCAAGCAAATCGTCCTTAAAAAAACCACCGACAGGGCCGAAGCCGCAAAATATGGCAAAGCCCTGAAGAAAGTCGGTGCCGATGTCAAAATCAGAATCATTAAAGCTGGCGCCACTGCTGCGCCGCGGCTCCAAAACCAGCCGCAGCTCTTCAAAACCGCCGCAGCGCCTCCAAAACCAGCCGCGGCCTCAAAACCAGCGCGCGCCTCCAAAACCAGCCGCAGCGCTTGCGGCAGAAACGCCGTCTGAGCCAGAAGCACCTGCCATAGACACTTCAGGCATTTCACTCGCGCCAAATGAAGGTGACCTGTTTGATCCTGTTCCCAGGGCCGTAACCCCTGAAATTGACCTGAGCAGTTTCTCGGTCACTGAAAATGATGACCGCCCGCTGGCGGAACCATCAGCGGAAGTCGTCGTTGAACTGGATCTTTCCGAGTTCAGCATTAAAGACAATGACGGCACAGCGCTCGTCGAACATGAAGATGAAGCCATCCCACCCATAGAAGTGCCTGACTTTGGCCTGGACGAACCCGGCGCAGTGCTGGAAACACTGCAGGAAGAAAAAGAACTCTTAAACCCTAGCACCATCGGCATGACACTCGCCATGGCGGGCGCCGAGTTACTGGAACACGAACCGCCCCCGCCGCTCCCACCAGGTGCACCTGATACCAGTAAGATCAACCTGTTACCGAACTTCGATATCTGAGATCGTGAACACCCATCACTTACACCGCAGTAGCGCAGCCACGGAGCGGAGAAATCCCAATGCTTGCGAGTATAGATCTCTCCACTACACACGTTTTGCGTGTTCCGGTCGAGATGACTGGGTATGCTCGGGATGACTGCACCCGGTCTAGCGGACTAAGCGCGTCGAGATGACTGGGGCAACCATTCATCACATTGGAATATCCTTAACGCGGTTCCAGCACAACCACTGGAATGACCCTGTCGCCTGCCGTTTGCTGGTAAGCATTGTAAGGCGGATACACTTCGGCTAACTGATCCCAAAGCGCGTGGCGCTCATCTCCGGCTGCATCCCTGGCCGTAACAGCAAGACCCAGGGTACCGACATTGATTTCACACTCTGGCTCCGCCTGCAGATTGAGATACCAGGCAGGGTGAGTGGGCGCACCACCCTTGGACGCAATAATCACATAGGCATCGCCTACTTTTTTGTAAATCAACGGCAACATCTTTTGCTCGCCCGATTTCCGGCCCTTCATCGTCAACAGCAATGTTGGCAATATGCCTGGGCCTCCAAGCGAGGATGAATCCCACAGGTGGGCGGCTTCGGGATCACTCAGGTACAGTTCGATATGCTGGCTGATCCAGTCAGGCATGTTTGCAGGTAAATCTGGCATAGACTTTCTCTCTTTGTTTATAGGATTGTCTTTATTTATTCGTCTTTATAAAAGGCCGCGGTTTTTAAGTAACGGCTCTACGTCTGGCTCACGTCCCCGAAACTTTCGGTACAGTTCCATAGGTGGGACAGTACCCCCCTTCTCCAGAATGTTTGACCTGAACGATCGAGCCGTCTCCTGATCAAATATACCTTTTTCCCTGAACGCTTCAAAACCGTCGGCATCAAGCACCTCGGCCCAGATATAAACGTAATAGCCCGCCGAATAATGCTCACCTTCAAAGACATGCCTGAAGTACGCTGACCGATATCGCGGATCGACCATCTTGATCTTATGAATGTCATCCATGGCCTTGCGCTCAAAACCATCGACGTCTTGCCGCGCCTTGCCTTCCTGCTGGTGCCACGCCAGGTCCAGGTAACAGGCAGCCAGATACTCTGTGGTGGCAAACCCCTGGTTGAACGTTTGCGCTGATTTCAGTTTCTTAATCAGTTCATCCGAGATCGGCTCACCGGTTTTATGATGAATCGCATAGGATTTTAAAACTGCTGGTTCAAGCGCCCAGTGCTCCATGATCTGGGAAGGCAGTTCCACAAAGTCCTGTTTCACATTAGTGCCTGACAGCCTCGGGTATCTCACCTTGCTCAGCAGCCCATGCAAGCCATGACCAAATTCGTGGAACAGCGTTCGCACTTCATCCATGCCAAGAAGACAGGGATCAGATTTGGGGAAGTTACAACAGTTAACAATCACCGGATGCACATGTTCGTCCAGGTTGGATTGCGAACGAAACTCGCTCATCCAGGCCCCGCCCTGCTTGGAGGGGCGCATAAAAAAATCGAACAGGAATATGCCAATTTTTGAACCATCGGCATCAGTCACCTTGTACGCAACCACATCCGGGTGATAGACCGGCACATCGATTTTCTCGAATTTGATGCCGTAAAGTTTACGGGCCACTTCAAACGCACCGTCCCTGACGTTCTCCAGTTTGAAATAAGGCTTTACTGCTTCCTCATCCAGATCGAAACGTTCCTGCCTTATCTTTTCCGTGTAGTACCACCAGTCCCAGGGTTGCAGTTCAAAATTTCCGCCGTCAT
This sequence comes from uncultured Pseudomonadales bacterium, assembly GCA_937775265.1. Lineage (GTDB taxonomy): Bacteria > Pseudomonadota > Gammaproteobacteria > Pseudomonadales > Azotimanducaceae > UBA9659. The sequence goes on along the minus strand of CALKBV010000013.1, from coordinate 10,495 downwards.
CCTGAATTCTTGATTGCAGGTCCTGCGCTTCTTTGGCGACCTTTTCCTGACACGGCGCCCAGACGCGATCCAACAGACCTTTGACGGCTTCGGGAGTCTTCGCCATTCTGTCATCCAGCATGAAGTCAGCGTGGCTATCAAAGCCAAGGATCCTTGCTCTTTCGGCCCGGCGTTCGATAATGTCCTGAATCACCGGATGATTGTTTGTCGTCATCGTGCCGCAGTTTGTATAGGCCTTGTATAGCTTTTCCCGAAGGCCCCGGCTGTCGGCATATTGCAGAAACGGTGTGATCGATGACCTGGAAATCGTAAACACATATTGTCCGGACTTGCCGCGGGACTCCGCTTCTGACTTCGCGGCATTCAGCACAGAGTCAGGCAAGCCGGAGATATCTTCTCCCCCGCCCACCATCAGCTCAAATTCGTTAACGTCCTGCAGGACGTTCTGCCCGAACTGCGTGGTCAAACCGGCCAGCGACTCAGTGATTTCATTGACGCGCTCACGCGCTGATTCAGACAGGTGCGCACCGGCGCGCACGAATGACTGGTGAATCTCTTTTAGCAACTGCAATGCTTCCGGGTCCAGCGCCTGATCACTCTCCGTGATCGCCTGCACTCGCTTAAACAGCGCCGGGTCGGAATAGATTTGACTGTTGTGGGCGGCCACCCGGGGGCTTAACGTCAATTCCAGCGCCTGTAATTCATCGCTGGTGTCAGACGAGGTCAGGTTCCAGAAAACATTGCCAACCCGCTCCAGAAGACCGCCCGAACGCTCCATCGCCTCTATCGTATTAGGAACGTTGGTGCTTCACGGTTACCGGTAATGGCCTGAATCTCCTGGTTTTGCTCCTCAAAACCACGTTCAAAGGCCGCTTCGTAATGGTGACTCAAGATTTGGTCGAACTCGGGCACCCCGTTTTCCGGTAGAGGTTCAAAGAAAGGATTGGCCATTTTTGTGCTCCAACGAGAATGATCAGCATCCTAACACTACCTTTACCCCGGGGCTGTGCTTATGATGCTGAACGTAATCAGCCACTCCAGGTCTTTACATGCCAGCAACGACCATACTTGTCACCGGCGCATCCGGGTTCATCGGCTGTCACTGCGTGCTGGATTTATTAAACCACGGTTACCGGGTTAGAGGGTCCGTCAGGGACCTTGGTCGAACTGGCGCGCTGGAGAAAACCCTAAGCACCTATGGCGCAGATACCAGCCAGCTTGATTGGGTGGCGGCAAGCCTGACTGAACCGGACAGCTGGTCGGCCGCGGTTGAGGGCTGCGATGCCATTTTTCATGTCGCGTCACCGGTTCCGACCATCCAGCCAAAAAACCCAGATGACGTCATTGAGCCTGCGCGGCAGGGCACATTGAATGTGCTGGAAGCCGCCGCTTCACAGGGCATCAATCGAGTCGTGCTGACGTCTTCGGTCACTGCAATCTTGGGCGGCATATCAGAGGACCGGGTTTACACAGGAGAAGATTGGAGCGATCCCAGCGACCCTGACATGATCCCTTATGCGATCAGCAAAACAGTCGCCGAACGGTGCGCCTGGGACTTCTGTCAATCGCAGGGTATTTCCCTGTCTACTATTCACCCCGCCATGGTTCTTGGCCCCTCGTTGGAAAACGATTACGGCAGCTCACTCGATGCGTTAGTTAAGTTACTGCGGCGCGAAGTGCCACTGTTACCCCGGTTCGGGTTTGAAATCGTCGATGTCAGGGATGTCGCCGGCCTGCACCGCCTGGCTCTGGAGAATCCTGACGCGATCGGCCAGCGCCTGATCGCGGCGAATGGTTTTCTATGGTTCAGGGACATCGCTGCGCTACTGATCGACGCCTACCCGGATCGTAGAATTCCCGACCGCGAGATGCCTAACTGGCTCACAAGGCTAACCAGCCTTTTTATTGGTGAGCTGGGCACTATTCTTAAAGATCTCGATGTCGCGGCGCAGCTGGATAATTCGCCGGCAAAACATCTTGGCTGGCAGCCACGCACGCCACAGGATGCGATTTTAAGCGGCGCAAAAAGCTTGATTGATCTCGGCATTGTCTAATCGAACAGGTCTGATCAAACATGCTCACTGAACATCCCTGACAAACCTTATCTAAACACCGCATACCGCGGCCTAACCACGCTTCGTATCGTGGAAGGTCCGCAGGCCGGTCCACATCCCAGATAAGCGGCAGCAAGCCAAAATCAAGCCGATCCCTGTTTAGCCTTGCACAGGTCTGGGACAACACGCTTTCAGTACCCCAGTCGATATCAGAAAACATGTCAGGGGTTTTAGCGTTAACTCCCACCAACCCGTAACCCCCGTCTTCGGCTGGGCCAAGTACCACATCGTGAGTCTTCAGCGCGCTCACCGCTTGCTCAATGTATGACCTGTTAATAAGCGGCAAATCTGTCCCTACCAGAATGACTGATTCATGTCGGGTCAGGCCATCGCGCAGTGCCGTACTCATCCTGCCGCCAAGATCAGTGCCCGCTTGTTGAAACCTGGCAAACGCATACGGCTCAAAGAACGCATGATCTTTGTCGGGCGATATCCACAGCTCGGTCTTGAAGGACCGACTGGCAGAAAGCTCAGCCATCAGTCGCTCAAACATCTGCTAGGTATAGGTCGAGCGCACGGCGTTTACCCATTTCCTGAATAAGGCGCGTTTTGACCTTACCCAGCACTGGCGCCTTACAAAATATTTGAATTAAGGGTTCACGGTTTTTCATGGAATTATTCTGTTAATATCGCCACCACGCCCTGGTAGCTCAGTTGGATAGAGCATCCGCCTCCTAAGCGGAGGGTCACAGGTTCGACTCCTGTTCAGGGCACCATATTACCAATGACTTAGGCTCAACGCATACGGAAAGAATATTGGTGGGGCCAAAGGTCCTTAGACCCAACGGCTGGCCACACTTAAAATGTGACGGCGGTATGATCGCTTTTACTTTCATGAAAGCAACCGGGCATTGACAGGAACGAGGCAATAACCGCCGGTAGATTATTTAACATACCTGCTTTGGCCGATCTTTTACTTCATTCCCGGCGCCTGGAAACCGCAAGGGCACGCCAATAGAGCCGCATGTCTTTTTGGTGAAATTTTTCCAGTCTGGACCTCAGCCCTGAGTCATCGATATAGCGCTCTGCGGGCCTTAGTGGGTTTACATTTGTCGCGGTTACCGGCAGCTCGCTTTTTAAGATAGTCTTCGCGAAGTAGTTTAGATCTGACGCGTAATTTTCGGTGATTCCAACAAAGTCAAAACGCCGCATAGGGAAACCCCAGACCCATTGGGTATAGATATTGCGCAGCTCGCTAGAAAAACAAAACCTCTCTAAATCCCAGTTTTCTTCAACCACCCGCCTTCGAAGGTGGCCTGCAGTATCTGGGTTGTAGTCGCTGGTCCAGTAATAGTAATGGGAGGCTAACCGTTCGAGGGGGTCTCGAAGCCAGACGACAAACTTCTTCCGGGGTGCCGTTTTTAACCAACGGTATTTGATCGGTAAAAAATGACCATGGATACAAGCTGCGCCAACATCATCATAGCGCCAAGCTAATTGCAGAGCGGCTGTTAACGAGCTCGCTTTCCGCTCATAGGACGACTGGTTAATGGGCCTGCCTGCGTAGTCCAATGATAGCTTCTCGCCAAAATAGCTTTCAAGGGCCCCACGGAAGCTGCTGCCCGCAGTTTTAGGAAGGTGAACAGAGATCAGCAAGACTTAAATCAACCTAACCATTTATTCGAGGACAAAAAAAACCCGGTTTGTTTCCAAACCGGGTCTTAACCATTTCATCAGAGATATTTGTTAGCCGGAGGCTAAACCCTACCTCGCCGAAATTAGTTGGCGATCGACGTAGTATTGTTTCCTCCAGACTGCGAAGTCGCTCCCTCGGCCGTGATTTTGGTGTTAGACGAAAAGATGGTTGTGGAGTTCACAATACCTTCAATACGCTTGGCACCAGGACAAGCTGCCATTACGTCAGCACCCTGGATAGTCGTTGTACCGTTATTAGGCAAATTCGCTATCGTTAGGCCTGTACAAGTCACTGCCGCACCAGCTGCATCATACGCAGTAAGCGCGATGGCACCGTCTGCACCTACTCCACCAAGCGCACCACTTCTATCAGACACGGTCATCTTGTTCAAGGCACCGAAGCTGTTAGTGGTGAAGGAAGAACCATTTCGGCTGAAGGCAAAAGCCGTTGCAGCCTTAATGCTTGCGTTAGCAGCGTAAGCCGCTCCATCAACCAGACGCGAAACCGTCGCTGTGTAAGCCGATGCGTCATATGCCGATGTGCCAGCAAATGAGATGGTAGCTGACCCGGCACCTGTGGCTACCTGAGTCCCTGTCGCCGTGTTAGTTGCGGTGTCGATAGTAAACTTACCAGTTGTAGCGCCGGCCGTTGCCACACCCGCAGCAGAAGTGGGGTTAATATTCGCATCAGTGATTTGCGCGACACCAGTCATTGGACCTGCAATCGTCACCAGCGTTGAAGCAGGAGCAGGAACTGACGCTGGGATACCCGATGTATTTGCACCTATGGTAGAACCGGCTCCAGCAGTAGTAGTGATTACAGCGGCTCCAGTGGTCGTGCTAACACCCGTAGTCGCGGAAGTTGTGCCTGTGGTGGTTGTGAGAGCCGCAAATCCTTTCGCAACATCAAATGTACCGACTGCAGGAACAATAGTCGCTGTCATTACAGGAACAAGCTGCATAGAGTAGCTGGTCAGTGGCGAGCTAAACAGTGAAGTCTGCGCACCGCCGACAAACCCGCTCATCGCAACGCCAGTAGTAACTGCAGCGTTATCCGCGATTGCCGTACCAGTTACTGTTGCGCCAGTCAGTGTTATGACGGATGCCGCGGCGCTTGCCGCCGTGGTTACCCGATAGACGGCGGTAGCGGATTTTGCGCCACCAGAAATTAGAGCTAAGGCTCCTGAGTTTGTTGAAGCAACGGTACCTGCTGCGCCGAACACACCATTACTTAGTGTGAACGTTACGGAGTCGTCTACGCTGAGGGTTTCAGTGGCGCCCATAGTTACTGTGACTGTGGGCAGATCGAGTACGGTTTTCACCGACTCATTTGCAACAAATTTGGAAGCGACTAGGTTAACTACCCCAAGTGCTGAAACTGTAGGATTGTTTACCGTTGCGGCCTGAGCAGCGCCGGTAGCCAGTACTGCGGTAGCAACTCCTGCCGCTACCAGTGTTTTTTTAAGAAGATTCATTTTAAATATCCTGTTTTTTTCGAAAAAAGTTTAGTTACCATAATTAAGATCTTGATTCCCGAGAATCATATTCTCGCCATCTGCTCAGACGGCTAGAAGAGGATACTAAATAAGCGCAGACGCCCTGTCAACAACGTTTTGTCATAAAAAACATGCTATTCACAGGGACTTACCACCAATAGTTTCGGTATTACATCCACATGTTAGACAACATTGACGAAAAAGCCAATAAACGTTTTTGCTACCAACTGCCCTTCTTCCTGAATGCCTCGGTTAACGTTTCCAGTTGCAACGACGATTCTATGATATGTGGTGTGATCAGAATCACCATCTCAGTGGTATTTTCAACCACTTCCTGCCCCCGAAACAACGTCCCCAATAGTGGGATGTCTCCCAAAACAGGGACCTTTTGATTACTCACTGAATCAGTGGTTGATATTAATCCGCCAATCATCACCGTTCTGCCAGATTGCGCAATCAGCGTAGTTTGAACCGAACGGGTGTTTATTGGCGGGGTGTTATTAAGGGATGCTCCCGGGACACTAACCTCCTGACTCACCTGCAGACGGACCTGGCCAAGGGCCATCACCGTGGGGGTAAAACTCAAAATAACCCCCGTGTCGACGTAAGTAAAACTACGGATGATGCCATCGACCGAATCACTTGTGTTTTCAGAAGAGATCACCGCGATTTGGGTGCCCACCTGAATTTTCGCCTCTTCATTGTCAACGGCCAGCAGCCTGGGACTTGATAGAATACGGGCATCACCATTGGTCGCAAGCGCGTTGATTTGAGCGCGTATAGCGCCCGCATCGTCAAACGCCGTATAAGTAAAACCACCGCCGCCCAACCCGACGCCGCCGAGGGTACTTCCTACAGCATCCAAACCGCCGCTTGACCCCTTAAACTGCCATTCAACGCCTAATTGGGTTTTGCCCTCCAGCGTCACATCGGCAACCGTCACCTCGAGCAGCACCTGTTTCGCGGGGACATCTATCTGTTCTAGCAACTGATAAACCGCTTTGTACGATTGTGCGCTACCGACAAACACCAGGGCATTGTGAGACGCATCAGTCACCATTCTAAGTTCTGAACCGCCAGTGCCCAAGACCGCTGAGGCGCTTCGTGAACCCGGTTTCGCGTCATTGTCACCTTCGGTGGGCCGCTCTGAACCCGCAGCGTTGAATCCGCCAAGCACTGCCGATACCACAGAACCCAGCTCATCTGCTGTGCTATGTTTTACAGCATAAACAAAGCTTCTGAGCGCATCACCTGCCACATCTGGTGTGTCCAGCGCACTAATCCAATCGTCGACCCAGGCGATTAGTGCATCATCCGGCGCAGCAACGAGCAGCGAGTTAAGTTGCTTAACCTCTGACAGATAAATGCCCGGCGCCTCTGCTGTTTCGGCAATCAGAACACCTTGTGTTTTTAGCGTATCCTTCAACAATTGAATTATATCACTGGCCTGCCAATAGATTGGCCGGAAAATTTGTACCGAACGCCCCGACATAGACGGTTGGTCTATCAACTCAACCACTGAGCGAAAACGCTGGAGCTCAGCGGCATCGCCGATAACGACCAGTGCGTTCAACCGTCTAACGCTATCAATGGATGCATTGGCGCCCAAGTTGACAAAATGTCGCACGAACCTCATCGCTTCATCGGGGCTCGAATATTTCAGCGGAATAATCATCATGATTTTCCCCTGCTGCATCGAAAACCTGGCCCTCGCGCCCACAAATGTTGGCGCCATACCCGTCAGCTTGCTGGCTGGAAGTACCGCAAGCGTGCCGCCCTCCATCGACAGGCCAACCTGGTAACCCGCTAAAACCTGCTCGACCGTATCCAGCAACATTCTTGCCGCCATCGGCTTGCTTATTCGCAACGTCACCAGCGCGTCCATCGTCTGAACGGCGGGATCCACACTGAAAGAAAGCTCCAACACATCGCCCAGCGCAACCTGGATAAATTCATTAAGGGGCATAGACTCAACATTCAGGTCTGTCGCCTGGTCACCAAGCCTTAATTTTTGCCATTTGGAACCCGCGTCATCCGACCAACTTGAGATATCGAGTGCCGGAAGCTTTCGCGGTGGTGTCAACGTCGGCTCGACCATCTGTATCGCCTGCCCAGGCTCACCCTTGGATTCCAAGTCCACTGGCGCCATATGTTCAGGCAGGACAAACGGATCGCTCGCACAGCCGTGTATTAGCAACAGCAGCGTTGTACCCACAATCCAAGTTCTAATTTTTACCAAACAAGTAAAGTTGTTCATTTTCCCCCCGATTTCGAAATTCGCACGCCGTATTCAAGCACTTCCTCCAGTCGCGAACCCTCTGGGAGCAGCGCCCCCGCTTTGTATCGTTTTATCCCCTGGGCGGATTTGAAGACTGCAATCCCTTCAAACCTTGAGACACCGACGAGCGTAAGCGACGAAGCCGCTTGTTCCTGAAGCGCCCGAGCCTGCGCCTGAGCCTGTAACTCATCTGCAGAAGATTGGTCAGACTCAGCGCCATTAATGGCAGCCACCAAGACCCCTCGACTTTCATGCCAAAGATTATGCGCCAATATATCAGTAAGATATTGTTCTGCACTGTCTTTTTTTTGCAGCGAATAGACCTCCGGAAGAATGCTCTTTGTCGCCGAAAGGCCATACGGCAGAACAAGCCGTAGCACCGTGAGCGCAGCGATCATCGCTAAAAGCAAAAGAAAACCCTGGTTTACTTTACCCATCGGGTTGCACCTCGATGGCGCCCGGCCGAAGACCTGACAGCGTAAACCGCGCATAAGCTTTTTTGTTGCGTTCTATTTGTATGATCCATCGATCAATGACAAACAGCTTTTCACTGTGACTAACGTCGTCCATGAAATAAAGCAGATCCACCAGTTCACCTCTCAATCCTACTTCAATGCCCAGGCGAGTACCGATCGGTTGCATTGTCTCGGCCTCAATCAGCTTCCGTGATTCAAGATTAAGATTTCGTGATTCCGCCAATTCCAACAAAGAGCTTTGAATACTTGCCTGGGACTGCGTATTACTTAAAGACACGAACATGACTTGTTCGGCTTCGGCAAGGGCAAGTCGTGCCTCTTGTTGTGCGGTTAACCATTGATCAGCATTTTTTTCAAGCGCCAGCAGTCGAGCTGCTTTATCAGCGTTCCTTTCAACCTGATCTTGCAGATCCTTTGTCCAGATTTGTAATGGTTCCACGACCCAAACCCAAATAACGATGACTGCAATCGCCAGGACACTCCACCTAATCAAGGGCGAATCCGACTGGGATTTGACTTCCTGCCACTTCACGGCCAGCAGATCCTGTTGGCTGTCCATCAGCGAGCACCCTTCATTGATCATCAACAACAAGTTTGAGGCGAATTTTGAACGGTTCAAGCCCTGTTCTTTTATCTCTGCGGATATCCGTCAGAAACATCGCCTGCTCTACCTCAGGTATTCGCTCCAGCACCGCTGCAAGCGTTGAGCTTTGTTCAGATTTTCCGGTGATCTCCAGCCAACCGCCATCCTCACCGCGGTATTCGATATGTTCCAGCCAGGCATTTTTCGGCAATGTCGTGCTAAGTGACGCGAGTATGGATTCCAAATCCAACTGGCTGGCACGCATTAGATCAATTTGCGCTAGCAGGACATTAATTCGCTCGACTTCAGCTCTTGCATCCAGCACTTCCATGGACACTGAACTGGCCTGGGAAGAAGACTCCTGAACCTCGTCACCTTGCTTTAACAGCACTAATCCATCACCCAGCAACCAACAGACATAAAGCGCCAAAATAGCGCCGGTTGGCCTGGCCCAAACAAAAGGGTCAGACCAATCACTAATGCCAGATTGGCGCCCGGCGGCCAAGGCCGATGAAACCGGCAGCGAGTATTTGGCCGTTGAGCAATTCGACATTTGTTCCCAGGTCAAGGAAGCGCTGTCGCTCTGCCTATCAACATAAACAGGGATCGACTCATTCCTTAACGATGTTTTGAAGTGCTTTGCATCCGTTTCATTGTTGACAGCGGCAATCCGCAGAGTGGCAAAGCCTCCCGCCACCTGCATATAGACCCAACTTCCGCCTTCGCCGCCATCAACATGAATAAAATCAGGTTCTTCTATTACACCCAACGACGCCAGCTTCCAGGCACGTTCAGGCATAACATGCGTGGGTTTCGTTTCCAGGCTTTGCAAGACTGTCGGCATATATGAACTCTGCCAAACCCAGACAGCGACCTGCCAATGGTCGCCACTACGCTTCGGCCAATAATAAAACTCCACACCTTCCTGCCACGGCGACCATCTGCTCAGGTCAAGCTCGACTGCTTCCCTTAAGGTTTGTTTCGACACTGATTCAACGGGAAATCTTCGCAGTTTAAAAAAGCTAACAGCATCGGGTATCAGGAGAGTTTTTTGTTCAAAAACACTCTGCGTTCCCGGAAGGCTATCGACGACCACCCAATCACTGGCTTGGTACAGTGAATACTGTAAACCTGACGCCTTTACTTCGATCAGTATTTTCGGAAACCAGCGCTCCCTGAATTTACTCAGTTCACGGGCAACTCGTGATTCAGACCAGCTACTCATAGGGGTAATCAGGTACCTGCCAATCGATAATAGCGTACAAGCCTTGTGGATCGTAAGGAGTTAGCTTCATTTGTACTCTGGAAGTAACACCACGTTTGTTTTCAAATTCCAGGCGATATTTTTGCCCTTTATAAAATGCCGGATGGTCGTTAAATACCCAGTGATTTTCATCAATGAGAAAGTGAACCTTCGACCAGTCGGCTTCTTTTCTCGCCTTGATAACTTCTCGGGCGGTGGCGCCCGACAGCCCTAACAACGGGCCAACCAGAATATCAGGGGCAGTGCCCAGATCAAAATTATCTTCTCCGCCTGCCAGGAAAAGGTCCCTGAACCCAGGTGTTTTGCCACTTCCATTCATCATATCCGGCGTGACCGATGGCAGTTCCAACAACTCATCGATACTCCTTAGGGGTGCGTTTCTGGGACGTTGCAGCATTTTTCTAGTCGCATAATCAGCCCTCTCACCGCCACGAAAGCGGCCCCGGGCATCTTCATCAATCCAATCGCCAAGTTCCGCACTAACCCGCTGGGCAGATTTACTATCCATCATTTGCCGAAATACGGCGTTGGTGTTCTGGTAACCAAGCAAAGAAAAACTATAAAGCCCAGACCAGCTTTGAACACGAACAGTTAGCCCATTAATTACTGCCGGCGCACTATTTAGTGGCAAGCTAGCCGAGTCAAGGCT
>CALKBV010000012.1 GCA_937775265.1 uncultured Pseudomonadales bacterium | reverse complement strand
TATTTCGATGTCGATGACCTGGATAGTCTCTGGGCAGCGCTCGAACAAGATGGTTTACGACCTGGTGTAATAGAAAAGGAAGATCATGGCACCCGGCAGTTTGCCCTGGTCGATCTCGATGGTTACGAGATAGCCATAACGGGCAATTAAAGACTGTCAAAGTCAATGGTCGGTTGCGCAGATCAGTTTTATTTAGGCGTTTGTTTAGTAAGCATCTGGGGCTGTATGTCATAAAGGTAAATGAAAGGTTCCTGATCGTCGAACGGATGCGTAGACTTTGTGTTTCCCAAGCGCGTCCTAATATCACCAATGTTTCAGATCCCCACAATACTCAAAAATATTAGCTGGCGTTGGCTATTGGCTCTAACGTTATTTACATGCGCTATGTTGGGGTTATCCAGCGGCGTAGGCCTGACAGAACGACCCGATGTTGTAGAAGGGTCACTGCTCGCCAAGGCGTACTACAGTCTTGGTCTCTTCGTGGTTGGCGGTCTTGATATCGGGTTGCCAACGGGTGGCCCGCTACTGGGTCGGGTGTTGCTATGGATTGCGTATTTCGGATCCCCCCTGCTAGCGGCGTCGGCGGTGATGGAAGCACTGCTTATTGTCATCTCCAAGGAGCGCTGGCAACTGCGACGAATAAAAAATCATATAGTGGTTGTCGGCTCAGGAAATTTAACCACCAGCTACCTGAGAATGTTGCGTCAGCAGCCCAATCACATTCCAGTGATTGTAATTGATCACGCAATAGATCTCGCTCGTGAACATGAACTGACAGCGACCTTCGACGTGACTGTGATCAACGGTGACGTGACCCATGATTTCATGCTCCAGAAACTACGCTTACATCGGGCACGAAGAGTCATGCTTCTGGGTGACGATGATTTTGTCGCCTTCGAGGCTGCAAGCAAGATCCTGCGGCTTTACCCGAAGTTGGCGTCACAAATCGTGTTACATGGCGGTAGCCTGAGGTTTTTACGAACAATGCAGAGCACGCAAATTGCTAATCAAGTGACCCTGTTTAACTCCTACAATCTGGCAGCCAAAGGTCTGGTGAATTCTGCGCTGATTGATCACTTCAAGAAAACGAACTATCAAGATACCGTGGTCATCGCTGGTTTCGGTCTATTCGGCCAAACCATCCTGGAAGAACTGCAGATTAACGCCGGAGATGAAATAGATTTAGTGGCGATTGTCGATAAACAGGCGTATCGCCGCGTGCAAATCGTTGATGAACAACAAAAATCCGGCGCCTTTTACGAACGCAAGATATATCAAGGCGATACAACCCATCCTGACGTTTGGCGAAAACTGACCGGCGACATCGATTTAAGTCGCGGCGAACCCGTGGTGATTATGGGTACGGGCGATTCTGCCAATAATCTGCGCACCGCGCTATGGATAAAGCAGAAGTATAACAACGCACTGATTTTTGTCAGAACTAACGACACCTCCGAGTTCGCGCAAGCCGTCGGTAAAGAGCATGGCGTGCACTGCATCAGTATTACGCGACTCGTCGAGGACAACATTCCATTAGAATGGACACGATTAGATCAGCTAGCCTAATGGCCATTGTCGGTCAGTCTGACCCCTAGCCTAATGCCATGTCGGTCAGTCTGAACCTTTTTGTCATTCTCGTTCAAAACGATAGCTATCCACCGGATAACCGCTTCTTTTACAGGGATATGGAATAAGCTATACAAGCCTGTTCACCTTGCTTTTGGTCAGGAGTAACGTAAAATTTCCTCATTCTAGTTTTCAGCAAGGAGTTTTTAATGGCAGATGCACAATTTGTAACCGGGCAACAAACTGCGGCCAGTTCTACAAACAAGGTGCTCCGCAGCACCTATATGCTGCTATCCATGACGCTGGTTTTCAGCGCAGCAATGGCCGGCGTCGCGATGGCGATTAATGCGCCCTACATGGGATGGATTCCCCTCATTGTTGCATTCGGACTACTGTTTGCGATCAATAAGATGCGCAACAGCGTATGGGGTATCGCACTCGTTTTTGCTTTTACCGGTATTCTCGGGTTCTCGCTCGGGCCAATCCTGAACTTTCATATGCAGACCGCTGGCGGAACCCAGGTAGTCGTCACAGCACTCGCATTAACCGGAATGATCTTCTTTTCCCTCTCAGGCTACGTTCTCACAACGAAGAAAGATTTCTCATATATGTCAGGCTTCCTGATGACTGGGATGTGGGTCGTGATTGGCAGCATCGTTCTGTTGTTCGTGGGCAGCATGATGGGTTGGGAAATATCAGGACTGCACCTTGCCATTTCAGCGGCGATTGTCATTCTCATGTCAGGTTTCATTCTGTTTGACACAAGCCGTATCATCAACGGCGGCGAAACCAATTACGTCATGGCGACTGTTTCGCTCTACCTGAGTATCTTCAATCTTTTCACTGCCCTTTTACATCTTGTAGGATTTAGCAGCGATTAAAATGTTCAACCTTAAACAAGCCCTGCCATGCGTCTCATGCCGGGGCTTTTTTGTGTCTGCTGACCGATGAATTTCGCCATCGTGGTACACGGTGCCCCCTATTCCAGTGAGGCATGCCTGTCTGCCCTGAAATTTGCCAAGGCTGTGCTGGCTTCCGGTCACAGTATCAACAGGGTGTTCTTCTATCACGATGGCGTTCATACCGCGAACAGCCTAATTGCACCACCCCAGGATGAAGCCCCGGTCAGCGAACAGTGGCAGGAATTCGGCACCGGGAACAATATCGAACTGATTGCCTGTATCGCTTCGTGTTTACGCCGAGGAATCCTGGATGAAACCGAAGCAGATAGATACGAAAAATCAGGTAGTAACCTAGCACCTGGATTTACTATATCCGGACTCGGCCAACTCATCGACGCATCGATCAACGCCGATCGCGTCGTCACATTCGGAGTGTGAGATGAGTACGATTCTGTTTGTGTTTTCCCGCCCACCACACGGCAGCATCAATGCCCAGGAAGGTCTGGATGCTCTGTTGATGGGTTCCGCCTTCACCACATGCAGTGTTCTGTTCGTCGGCGATGGACTGATGCAATTGGTCGCTGGTCAGTCGACTGACGATTTGGGTACAAAAAATTTCTCATTGAGCTTTGGCGCATTAAAGGACTATGGCGTTACTCGCATCGCCTGTTCCAAACCCGACCTGCTCGCCCGTGGACTTAACAAAGATGATTTTTTGATCGAGGTTGAGTCCCTGAACGCCGCAGCCATGCAGGCGTTTATTCGAAACCATGACAAAGTGCTTAACTTCTAATGATCGTGCACACAATCAATAAGGTCTCGGCGCTTGGGTTATGTAATAACTTGATCGCAGAGGATGACAAAGTCGTTTTACTGGAAGATGGTGTCTACCTGGGGCTGCAGCCCCTGCCCTTTTTGGTATTTGCGATCCGTTTTGATGTTGACGCAAGGGGGTTGGGTGGTCTCCTGGCGGCACACACTGAATCGATCGATTACAGTGATTTTGTGCGCCTGTGCGCAGAGGCAGACAAAGTCTGCTCGTGGTTTTAGCCGTGACCAGCAGCCCGGAAACCGACAAGGAAGGGTTCCTCAGGAACACAGGTGACTGGAATCCAGCAATCGCTGAGCGCTTGGCAGAACTGGATGGAATTACTCTCACAGACGATCATTGGGAAGTCATTCACCTGGTGCGCGATTATTACCAGAATTATCGCTTGTTTCCCGCTAATCGGGTTCTTGTCACTAAAGTCAGGGAAGCCTTTGGGCAAAGCAAAGGTAACAGCATCCATCTAATGAAACTGTTTACCGGTAAACCAGCAAAGCACATTGCAAAAATTGCTGGCTTACCCAAACCACCTAACTGCGATTAAAGTCCACAACTTCCCCCACTATTATCAGCGTGGGCGTCTGCACCTGGGTTCGAGCGGCAAGGCCTGTAATGGTTTCCAGCGTCCCCTTCAACACCTGCTGTTCTGGTGTCGTTCCCTTCGAGATAATTGCGACCGGGGTTCCAGCATTCCTGCCATGTGCAACGAGTTGCTGGCAAATACTCGCAAGCCCCCCAAGGCCCATATAAAAGACAACCGTCTCGTTCGCATGGGAAAGTTCCTTCCAGGCAAGGTCGACCTGGCCATTTTTTGGATGCCCTGTCACAAAGCGAACGCTTTGGGATAGTTCACGGTGTGTCAGTGGAATACCCGCATACGCTGCACAACCAGAAGCTGCGGTAATGCCAGGTACGACCTGGAAAGGGATGTTTTTTTCAATGAGCGCCGTAATTTCTTCGCCACCCCGGCCAAAGATGAAAGGATCTCCACCCTTTAATCGAAGCACTCGGTTTCCTTCCTGCGCAAGCCTGACCAGTAGTTCATTAATGTCTTCCTGGCTTGTCGACTTATATCCAGAGCGCTTGCCAACAAACTCCAGTGTGGCATCCCTACGCACACGGTCCAGCACTCGGGGAGAAACCAGGTTGTCATACAGCACAATATTAGCTTTCTGCATCAGCTGAAGCGCTCGAAGCGTGAGTAGATCAGGGTCACCAGGACCGGCACCAACAAGGTAAACCTCACCAGCAATACTGGAGATATCGTCTGTAAACAAGTAAGTATCTGCTTTTTCTCCCTCACCCGACATCGCAAGTTCAGCCCCAGGGGACTCCATAAAGGCTTCAGTGCGGCGGCGGCGAGACTCGATGTCCGTAAAGCTTTTTTTCAGTTCGCGCCGCCTTGAGCCCAGATACTCAGCGAGCAAGCTGATTCTTTCCGGCAATGTTCTTTCAATCAGTTCTCGAACAAATCTGGTGAGTACCGGAGCCAGACCAGCGCTGCCGACGGAGATCACAAGAGGTTCCCTGTCGATGATGGCAGGAAAAGTTACGGTGCAGAGTTCTGGTGAATCAACGACATTGACAGGAATGCCCAAGCTCTTCGCGTCCCTGGAGACGGCTTCATTCACGGCCCTATCGTCGGTCGCTGCAACGACCAGGCATTTGCCAGGCAGAAACTCAGGATCATAGGTAGCTGCGTAAAGGGCATGGATGTTTTCCTGCAGGATGGTTGCAACCGGGTCAGCGATGTCCGGCGCGACAACGGCAATATGTGCGCCGCTGCGTAGGAGGAGCTCAATTTTTCTTCGAGCAATTTCGCCGCCACCCACCACAAGCACGTCTCGACCCTGAAGATCAAAATGTAACGGCAGATAGCGCATAGTTCTAGCTCTCTAGTGAGATAACTGTCTCGCCGCCCATGTATGACTGTAGCGCCTAGTGGAATACGAACGGACCCGTCTTCCTGCTGGTAGTTTTCCAGCAGTGCAACCAGCGTTCGCCCTACGGCTAAAGCAGAACCATTTACCGTGTGCATGAGTTCGGGTTTACCTGTCTCCGGGTTACGCCATCGGGCCTGCATCCGCCGCGCCTGGAAGTCCAGAAAATTACTACAGGATGATATTTCACGATACTTGCCCTGACCCGGCAGCCACACCTCCAGATCATAAGTCTTGGCGGCAGCGAATCCAAGATCACCGCCACAGAGATTGACCACACGGTATGGCAGACCAAGTTTCTGCAAGATGGTCTCTGCATTTGAAGCCAGTTCCTCCAGTGCTGCCCACGAGTCTGCAGGTCTCACCATCATCACCAATTCAACTTTTTCGAACTGATGCTGGCGGATCATACCTCGTGTATCCCTTCCATAGCTGCCCGCTTCACTTCGAAAGCATGGGCTATGGCACACGTATTTTTGAGGCAGCGCGGCAGCGTCAAGTATCTCGTCGCGCACCATATTCGTGACCGGCACCTCTGCTGTAGGAATCAGGTAGAAGTCGCGTTCGTCATCGAGTTTGAACAGGTCTTCCTCAAACTTAGGTAATTGTCCGGTACCAGTAAGAGATTCCCTGTTAACGATATAAGGGACGTAGATTTCCTCATATCCGTGTTCAATGGTATGCACATTCAGCATGAACTGAATCAACGCTCGATGAAGCTGTGCCAACTGCCCACGCAGTGTCACAAAGCGTGAGCCGGTAATTTTAGTTGCTTCCTCAAACCCCATTTTTCCTGAGGTGGAAGTGATATCCACATGATCCCTTGCAGTAAATGTAAATTCAGTTGGAACTCCCCACGTCCTGACCTCAATATTGTCATCTTCACTCTTGCCCACAGGAACCGAATCATCCGGCACATTGGGAATGGCCATAAGTAGTTCATTCAGGCGCGATTGAACCACCTCCAGCTCTTGCTTTTTGCTATCCAACTGGTCACCAAGGTTCGCCACCGCATTCAGTAACGGCTGGATATCCTCTCCCTTTGACTTGGCCTGGCCTATCGCCTTTGACTGACTGTTACGGGTTCCCTGAAGCTCTTCAGTCTCAACCTGCAGGCCTTTGCGCTGACTTTCAAGGGATTGAACCTGCATAACGTCCAGCTCAAAGCCTTTGGTGAGCAGCCGAGCCGCAGTGGCCTCCAGTTCATGTCGAATAAGTTTTGGATCCAGCATGGTGTCTTGATCTGGGTGTTTTGAAGGGGCGCCATCTTACCAGATGATCGCAATGACCGTTAACCGGAAAACATTCGAGTGGAGAGCATCGCCAGGTAGGCAGCAGTAATGCTAAGCAGCACACTTCCGATGGTATAGATCGTAGCGGCAAATAGTCTTCCTTCCTGCAGCAGGCCAATGGTTTGCAGGGAAAAAGTCGAGAAAGTGGTAAATGCTCCGAGGAAGCCCACCATCAGAAGCGACCGCCAGACGTCTGATAACAGACCCCGCTCAAGAATCAGCACAAAGAGCACACCCATTGCGGCGGAGCCCAAAATATTCGCGATGAAAATCCCATAGGGGAAATCACGGCCAAGTAGGTGATCAAAATAGACCGTCATTCCATGGCGCGCAACCGAACCGAGAGCTCCGCCCAAGGCAATCGCCGTAAGTGTTCCCGTCACTGACCCCACCACTAGTTATCCTTCTTATATCGCTGAAACTCGCTGCTTTCATTCTGCTTACGAAGATAGTCCAGCTTTTCTGAAATTTTGGTCTCAGTGCCCCGTGCAACCGGATGATAGAACTTTACACCATGCAGTTCGGGTGGCACATAGGATTCGCCCGGCACAAAAGCATCTTCGTGATTGTGGGCGTACTGGTAATCGTCACCGTAACCCATCTTTTCCATCATAGCGGTGGGTGCATTTCGAATATGCATCGGGACTTCGAGCGAACCTGTCTCTGCTACCATTTGCTTGATCGCACCTACCGCAGAGTAAACCGCATTACTTTTCGCTGCGACCGCAAGATAGGCCACCGCCTGAGCAATGGCCAATTCACCTTCCGGACTACCCAACCGCTCTTGAACCGACCAAGCATTGAGCGCGATTTCCAGCGCCCTGGGATCCGCATTCCCAATATCCTCAGTCGCCATCCTGACGACTCGCCGAGCGATATAGACGGGATCACAGCCACCGTCGATCATACGGACGAACCAGTAAAGTGAACCATCAGGGTCCGACCCTCTCACCGCTTTATGCAAAGCGGAAACCTGTTCGTAGAAAATATCGCCGCCCTTGTCGAATCTCCTTAACTCGTCGCCGAAGACTTCTCCCAGGAGATCCTCGGTGAGGTCTGAACCGCCTGCCATATCAGACGCCACCTCCAGAATATTGAGTGCACGCCTGGCATCGCCGTCTGCAGCCCTGGCGATAACAGTCAACACGTCATCCGCGGCGGATACTGATTTATCAGCCAGTTCCTCATCCTGCCCAATCGCTTGTTTGAGCACTTCAACGAGCTGACCAACATCCAGTGACTCAAGCTTGTAGATTCTCGCTCTTGACAATAGTGCGTTATTTAACTCAAACGAGGGGTTTTCAGTCGTCGCCCCTACAAAAATAACGGTTCCGTCCTCAACATGTGGCAGGAATGCATCCTGCTGCGATTTGTTGAATCGATGAACTTCATCTATGAACAACAGTGTTTTCCTGCCGGAACCCACCTTGGCCTGCTTCGCAATCGCTATAGCTTCCCTTATATCCTTAACGCCAGACAACACCGCAGACAACGACTGAAAGTGTACATCGCAAACCTCAGAAATGAGTTTGGCAATGGTGGTCTTGCCTACACCGGGCGGCCCCCAGAGGATCATGGAATGCAACTGAGAACTATCGATCGCTTCCCTCAGAGGCTTGCCGGGCGACAATAGATGAGCCTGGCCAACGTACTGTGAAAGGCGCTTTGGACGCATCCGTGAAGCAAGCGGCTGATATCCTTGTTCTGGTTGAAACAGCGACATTAGCCTGGACGATCATCAATGACGTCAGCAAATTCAGGCACCTTCAATGTAAACATCTGTTTGGTTAGATCAACCAGTTCACCCACATTGCTAAGTTCGATCGTTGTTCGTTCCTGCATGGCATTCTCTACCGAGATACTAATCGGCTGGTTGTCTTGGAAGGAAAGTACCAGTTTCGTAATAAGGTTAGCGCTGTCGATCGGTGTCAGCAGGAAGCGCTGTATTTGCTCACCCTCAAAAAACTCGATGGTGTAGTTCTGGGCGATCGCCTCTGGTTCTCCTGAAAACAGTAATATCGGCATTTCATCCACCCGAGTGTTTAGCGGGCTAATGATGACCTGTTCCAGGTCCCTGTCATGGGTCCACATGGATACACCATCAGACACGATTGTCTGGCTCATTGGCGCACCTGTCTCTACCCTGAATAAACCCGGTTTCTTTAACCAGATCTCTCCAGTCTGGGTTTCTGAAGGTCCCGCCTGATGTGCAAATTCAGCATGCAGTGTTTGCAGACTGTCAAGAATGCGAACCAGGCGTGCCTCTGCACCAGGCTGCTCGCCGCAAAACACTTCATCTGAAAATGCAGCTGTGCAGACGATCATGCACATGACGACAGATTTACTTAGGCGGTGCATTAGCCAAAACTTCCCTAGAACCATTGCTGCCCATTTCACTTACCACACCTGCCGCCTCCATTGTTTCGATCATGCGCGCCGCCCTGTTATAGCCAATCCTCAGTTTTCGCTGCACCGCGGAAATTGAAGCACGCCTCGATTCGGTTACAAAGCTTACGGCCTCATCATAAAGTGGATCAGCATCTTCGGCGTCAGATGCTCCGCCGGCCCCGGCAATACCCGGCTGCATTTCATTCTCCGACACACCACTGACAATTGATTCAAGATAATTCGGTTCCCCGAGTTGCTTCCAGCTTTCAACCACCCGGTGTACTTCATCATCATCCACAAAAGCACCGTGAACCCTGATCGGTAGCGCTGACCCCGCGGGTAGATAAAGCATGTCCCCGTGCCCAAGTAACTGTTCTGCACCACCCTGGTCGAGGATAGTCCTGGAATCAATTTTTGACGACACCTGAAACGCGATACGGGTCGGTACATTGGCCTTGATCAGACCCGTAATTACATCGACTGAAGGTCTTTGTGTCGCCAAGATCAGGTGAATCCCAGCGGCTCGGGCCTTCTGCGCGATTCGCGCGATCAGCTGTTCAACCTTCTTGCCAACAATCATCATCATGTCAGCAAATTCATCTACGACGACCACAATGAAAGGCAACGTTTCCAGTTCAGGCGCTTGCTGGTCGACTTCATCCAGGAGCGGATCAGGTAGCCACAAAGGATCAAGGATCGGTTCTTCTTTCTTTTTAGCATCGCGAACTTTCTTGTTGAAACCACCGACATTCCTGACCCCCATGGCTGCCATCAGGCGGTAGCGACGTTCCATTTCTGCCACACACCAACGAAGCGCATTGGCGGCGTCCTTCATATCCGTCACTACTGGCGTCAAAAGGTGCGGTATGCCTTCATAAACAGCCAATTCAAGCATCTTGGGATCAATCATGATCATCCGGACATCTTCCGGCGATGCCTTAAACAGGATCGATAGAATCATGGCGTTGATACCGACGGACTTACCGGAGCCGGTCGTGCCAGCGACCAGAAGATGTGGCATTTTACCAAGATCCTCGACTACCGGTTGACCTGCAATATCATGTCCTAGCGCCAGGGACAGTGGCGACTGGGCGGCATCATAGGCGTTTGACTTTAGGACCTCGCTCATCAGAACTATATCTCGATCCACATTGGGAATTTCTATACCGACGACAGCCTTACCGGGTATTACCTCGACTACCCTCACGCTAATAACAGCGAGCGAGCGGGCCAAATCCTTAGCCAACCCTGAAATGCGCGATACCTTAATGCCTGCCGCAGGCTGAATTTCGAATCTTGTTATAACCGGCCCAGGGAAAACGGCGACAACTTCGGCCTCTACCCCATAGTCTTTAAGTTTGAGTTCAAGCAGTCGTGACATCGCCTCCAGGTCATTGGTTGAATAGCCTCGATCTTCGTCCTTTTGCTGCTCATCCAACAGATGCAATGCTGGTAGTCCATCTACTGCGCTGATACGAAACAGATTTCCCTGTCTTTCCCTGGCGACCCGGTTGCTGTCTTCTTTCTTCTGGGCCGATGGAGCTTCGATAATCGGTGCAACTCGATGCTGCTTCTTCTCAACGTGTTTCTCGAGAGCCTCTCGTCGATGCTCGGCACTACGCTGGATTTCACGCTTTTGCTGGACCATAGCCACTACGCGATGGCTTGTGTCGCGGGTTCTCGCAGCTATCTCAATGGAAAGGCCGCCAATTGCATCCATAACACGGAGCCAGGAAATATCAAGGAACGCGGTAAGACCAAAAAGGAACATCGCCACCAGGAATAATGTAGCGCCCACATAGGAAAACACCGGAATCAGAAGGTCTGCGATCTCGGAACCGATAATACCGCCACTACCGTACTGGTAATCAAGGCCTGAGACGTAAAAATGCATTGCTGCGATAGCCGTCCCCGCCCCGACGGTTAAAAACAGGCCTACTCCGCGAAAAATGAATACAGGCCAGTTAAATTCAGTCTCTGTTTCTCGCTCACGAAAGATCGTCCAGGCTTGGGAAGCAAGCATCATGGGGAACAAGTAAGACAGGAAACCGAAGAAAAACAAGAAGACGTCCGCGATCCAGGCGCCGCTCAAACCGACGATATTATTCACCGTTTCGTCTGAGCCCGTATAGGTCCAGCCTGGGTCATTTCGATCGAAGCTGATTAATGCCAGCGTGAGGAAAAGTGCGGTAGCGATTAACGCAATGAATGCACCCTCTTTTAACCGGGGTCCAAGCAGTTCCGAAAAATCCGGCTTATTCCTGCTGGTTGTCTTGGATTGTGCCAATTCAGGAAACCTGTGTTTGTTCCGTGGAATATCTTTAAAATCAGAGTGTTAGATATTATAACTAAACGGCACTCGTATAAACGTTTTTATCTCCGTCAAAATGAGGGCGATCCGTTAACGACGCCTATCTCGTTATTTCGTTCTGATGTAGAATGCCGGCTTTTAATAACTGTTTCCTAAAGGAGGATCCATGGCTGGACCTAGTCAGCGGCAAGTAACCGACGAAGTGTGGGATGATGATCGCGTGAAGTCTTTCCTTGAAATGGAATCCTATAGCGGTAACGTCGATTTTCACCTGTTAATGAGAGCTTATCGTGGAATGCGACCGGCAGACTTTGAGCGTTTTCTGCCTTTTTTTATTGACGCTAATCATGACCTGGACGCAACAGATGATCAGGGCCGCACTCTTTGGTCCATTATCGAGGGACACCGCCAGGGCGCAGATTTCATCGCCTTGCGAAAAAAGCACTAGCAGCGCTCGGCCCAATCAGCATGACCTAAAACAGACGAACCAAAAAACATGAACCATAAGCGACAGATAGCATGAAAGAAGTACATCACAAATTACTCATTCTTGGCTCAGGCCCTGCTGGTTATGCAGCTGCTATCTATGCCGCGAGAGCCAATCTGAACCCGGTAGTTATCACAGGAATCGAAACTGGCGGCCAGCTCACCACGACCACTGACGTCGATAACTGGCCTGGAGACGCTCATGGCCTGCAGGGACCTGACTTGATGGTTCGCATGCAGACGCATGCAGAGAGATTCGACACTGCCATTGTTTACGATCACATCCATACAGCAGAATTGGCTGAGAGACCGTTTCGGCTGCATGGCGACCAGGCAATCTATACCTGTGATTCATTGATTATAGCGACCGGAGCTTCAGCTCGTTATCTCGGACTGCCTTCGGAAGAGGCATTCAAAGGTAAGGGCGTCAGTGCCTGTGCAACATGTGATGGTTTCTTTTACAAGAAGCAGAAAGTCGCAGTCATCGGTGGCGGGAATACCGCTCTCGAGGAAGCGTTGTATCTATCAAATATCGCTTCTGAAGTGGTCATGGTGCATCGACGAGACACCTTCCGCGGTGAAAAGATTCTACGCCAGCGCGTCATCGAAAAAACCAATATCAATATACAGTGGGATCACACATTGGACGAAGTGCTAGGCGACGATATGGGTGTCACTGGGATGCGGATCAAGAGTGTTAAGACGAACGAGGCTGTCGAGTTCGATCTGCAGGGTGTATTTATCGCCATTGGTCACACGCCTAACACTGAGATTTTTGCTGGTCAGTTAGACATGAACAACGCCTACATTAACATTCATACCGGTCTTGCCGGTAATGCAACCGCAACCAGCATTCCCGGCGTATTCGCGGCAGGCGACGTAGCGGACCAGGTTTACAGGCAGGCAGTCACCTCATCCGGGTTTGGGTGCATGGCAGCATTGGATGCTGAAAAATACCTGGATGAACTTGAAGCCTAGACTGCATCAATTATGAACGCCCTGGTGTGGTTGTCCGAGGATCCCACCCTATTTCCCGACATCGACGACGCGCTTACCGACCCCAATGGATTGCTAGCTGCTGGTGGTGATCTTTCTGAGGCCCGCCTGATAGCAGCCTATCGCCAGGGCATCTTTCCCTGGTTTGATGACGACCAGCCTATATTGTGGTGGTCACCTGACTCCAGATGCGTGATTGACCCGACATCTTTTTCCCCCAGCCGAAGTTTGGCCAAGCGAATAAGAAAGGCCGACTTCGAGCTCAGAATCGACGACGCTTTTTCACAGGTAATCGATTACTGCCAGTTGCGTTCAGGCGATGAGGGTACCTGGATTACCGACGAAATGAAGGCCGCCTATCTCAACCTGCATGATTCGGGTTTCGCTCATTCTTTCGAGTGCTACATTAACGGGACACTTTGCGGCGGGCTGTACGGGCTATCCATAGGTAATCTTTTTTTTGGAGAGTCTATGTTCCATCATGTTACAGACGCATCAAAACTAGCTTTCACGGGTCTGATGAAAACAATGGCAAATGCAGGTTGTCCTATGGTTGATTGCCAGCTGCCTAACCCCCACTTACTGTCGTTGGGCGCCTTTGAGTTGCCCCGTGACCAATTTCGTCAGATCCTCAATAAACACATTGATCAGCCGCCTATTGACTGGTTGCAGCTACGTGGCGTTTGCCCCGTAATCTGGTAAGTTATTCCAATGACTTCACTATCAGAACTCAGGTTTTTTACGACACCGCCTCATGACTGCAGTTACCTGGACGGTAAACAGGCTATTACCCTGTTCGCCGATCCACTCACGGAAATAGATAAGGATTTATATTCGGCATTGTCCGCGGTCGGTTTCAGGCGGAGCGGCAGCCACATTTACAGGCCCTACTGCCAGACGTGTGCAGCCTGCATTCCGGTACGAATTCCCGTGGCCCAGTTCACTGATAAACGCAAACACCGACGCGCTCGTAAAACGAATGAAGCACTTACCGTGACGAAGCACTCGCCACGGTTCACTGAAGAATATTTCTCACTTTACGAAAAATATATTTCCGAGAGACATTCAGATGGTGATATGTATCCGGCATCAAGAGACCAGTTCCAGAGCTTTCTGGTAGACGGGCGTGCAGAGGCAAGTTTCTATGAATTCCGCAACTCAGGACAGTTGTTAGCGGTTGCGGTTGCCGATGAACTCAATGATGGGCTTTCCGCTATCTATACCTTCTTTGATACTGATGAACAAAGCAGAGCACTTGGAGTGTTCTCTGTACTGTGGCTGATCGGAGAGGCTCAGGCCCAGAATCTTGAGTTCCTTTATCTTGGATACTGGATCAAGCAGTGCCAGAAGATGAACTACAAGATGGAATACAAACCCATCGAACTGTACGTCAACAATAGCTGGGTTAGCATAGACGCTTGATTTGCATTGGTGATGAGTAGGGGGCACAATGCTCGCCGTTAAAACCAACCCCCAGAGGAACAATGGCAAAGGAAGAACAAATACAGATGTCGGGAAAGGTAATAGATACAATGCCTAATACGATGTTTCGAGTAGAACTTGAAAACGGGCACGTGGTAACCGCACATATCAGCGGCAAAATGCGAAAGAATTACATCAAGATTCTGACCGGCGATACGGTGAAAGTAGAACTCACACCGTATGACCTCTCAAAAGGCAGAATTACCTTCCGCGAATAGGCTCAGACAGTCTCTGGTTCCTCGATCACGAGGGACAGGTCACCATCTTCTACCGTCACGTGCACCACGCCACCCCCACTCGATAGTTTTCCAAACAGGATATCTTCAGCCAGATCCTTTTTGATACGATTCTGGATCAGGCGCTGCATGGGCCTTGCGCCCATCTTTTCGTCATAGCCATTATCCGCAAGCCATACTCGCGCTTCATCGGAAACCTCCAGCTGAACTTTTTTATCGTCCAATTGTACCTGGATCTCAACCAGGAACTTGTCCACGACTGTCTTAATCACATCCTTGGATAGTGAAGCGAACGGGATAATTGCATCAAGCCTGTTCCTGAACTCGGGGGTAAATATTTTCTTGAGGATTTCCATACCATCTGTGGCGTGATCCTGAGTCTGAAAACCTATGGAATTCCGACTCATTTCCTGGGCCCCGGCATTGGTAGTCATGACAATGATTACGTTTCGGAAATCAGCTTTGCGCCCATTGTTATCGGTCAACGTACCGTGATCGAACACCTGTAGTAACAGGTTAAATACTTCCGGATGGGCTTTTTCGATTTCATCCAGGAGCAACACACAATGCGGTTGCTTTGATATTGCCTCTGTTAGCTGGCCACCCTGGTCGTAACCAATGTATCCCGGAGGTGCACCTATCAATCTTGATACTGTGTGGCGCTCCATGTATTCAGACATGTCAAAGCGAACCAGGTCGATCCCCATAATATTGGCCAGTTGGCGACAGACCTCGGTTTTACCGACACCGGTTGGGCCACTGAACAGGAACGAACCGATGGGTTTGCCCTCTTCTTTCAAACCCGCCCGAGATAGTTTTATCGCACTGGACAAGCTATTGATCGCCGGATCCTGGCCGAAGATAACCATCTTAAGGTTAGTTTCAAGGTCCCTAAGTGCTGATTTATCACTACTGGAAACGGTCTTTGGCGGTATCCGCGCTATCTTAGCGACTATTTGCTCTACGTCACCGACAGAGATCTGCTTTTTGCGGCGGCTCACGGGTTGCAGCTGCTGATAGGCGCCGGCCTCATCAATAACATCTATTGCCTTGTCGGGCATGAAACGATCGTTAATGTATTTGTCGGCCAGTTCGGCGGCTACCCGCAGCGCACGATCAGTGTACTTAAGCTGGTGATGCTCCTCGAAGCGAGTCTTGAGCCCTTTGAGAATTTTATAGGTGTCTTCGACGTTGGGTTCATTGACATCGATCTTCTGGAACCGACGCGACAACGCTCTGTCCTTGTCAAAGATCCCCCTGTATTCCTGGTAGGTGGTCGAGCCAAGGCAACGTATCTCTCCTGATGCAAGCAGTGGCTTGAGCAGATTCGATGCGTCCATCACGCCACCGGATGCCGCTCCTGCACCAATGATGGTGTGAATCTCGTCAATAAACAGGATCTGGTTAGGGGTGTCTTTCAGCTCATTTAACAGTGACTTCAGCCGCTTCTCAAAGTCACCCCGATACTTGGTGCCTGCGAGTAACGCACCAAGATCAAGGGCGTGAACGGTACTTTCCTTGATGATATCGGGCACCTGCCCATCAACGATTAATTTGGCGAGACCTTCTGCAATTGCAGTCTTTCCAACGCCAGACTCGCCAACCAACAACGGGTTGTTCTTGCGTCGACGAGATAGGGTTTGGATGACTCGTTCAACCTCTGAGCTTCGACCTATAAGTGGGTCAATCAGCCCTTTTCTGGCTTGCTCGTTCAGATTGGTTGCGTAGGATTCAAGAGCGCTCGCTTGTTTCTCGCCTTCTTCCTCTCCTTCTGAAATACCTTCTCCTGGGGTTTCAGATTCCTCACCTTCTTTACCCACTCCATGAGCGATGAAATTAACAATATCGATACGATTAACATCCTGTTGCTTCAACAGAAAGACCGCATGGCTTTCCTGTTCGCTAAATATCGCAACCAGTACGTTGGCACCATCGACCTCTTTCTTGCCACTGGACTGCACATGAAAGACTGACCGCTGCAGCACGCGCTGAAACCCGAGTGTGGGCTGCGTTTCGCGATCATTCTCATTTTGTGGAATTAGCGGGGTTGTAGCCTCGAGAAACTCTTCCAGCTCTGATCGAAGTTTTTCGATATCTGCACCACATGCACCGAGCACAGAAACAGCAGAGGTGTTGTCCAATAAGGATAGCAACAAGTGCTCAACAGACATCAGTTCATGCCGTTTTTGCCTGGCATCTTTAAAAGCCAGGTTCAGGGTTACTTCAAGTTCTCTGCTTAACATAGTAGGTAACGTCTTCCTCTAATCATCATCGTCTTCTACCGCTTCAATTTCTGAAATCAGCGGATGTTGGTTTTCCTGCGCGTACTGATTGACCTGCGCAGACTTGGTTTCTGCAATGTCCCTGGGGAAAATCCCGCAGGTTGCTTTGCCTTGCGTGTGAACCGCAAGCATCACCTGGGTGGCTCTTTCCCTGTCCAGCCCGAAAAATGATTGTAGCACTTCAACCACGAACTCCATTGGAGTGTAGTCATCATTCAGTAAGACCACTCTATATAGTGGCGGTTTTTTTATCTTGGGTTCTACGGGTGCTTCTAGAACCCCTGTATCTCTGTCAGGCCCAAGAGGACTTTCCTCACCACCGGTAGCTTTTATTATTAATGCAATCACAGTTACCCTTTATAAGGTCTAAATACGTTTTATCAAGGTCCACTGGTCGAATCCTGCCAACCGTTCACCTTCTGTTCTGTTACCTTTTGTACTGTCAAAAGGCTCGTGGTCTATTCTAACCAGAATCAGTCCCCGGAGAAACGTGACTAAAGGGTGATAGGCGAGAATTACCCGATTTCGTAAGTTTTCGTAATTGCCAGGCTCTAAGTGACTGTAAACATAGAGAAAATAAGCCAACTTGACGGAGCCTTTTAAATACTCCTAAAGTGCCTGTAGGAGAACACTACTATAGTCGTTGTTTTCATATACCCAGTCGATTGAACCTCGCAGGTATGGCGTTGAATCTGACCGGGCCGATGTCATGGCTTTTGCGAACAGCAACGAGGTCACCACTATGCCTACGGGACGAGTTAAGTGGTTCAACAATGCCAAGGGATTTGGTTTCATACTCCCTGAAGATGAAAGTGAAGACTATTTTGTTCACTACTCATCAATTGTTATGGACGGTTATAAAACATTAAAAGCAGGACAAGCTGTCAGCTTCGAGATGATTGATGGACCAAAAGGCACTCATGCGGTCAACGTCAGCCTTCTGGACCAGAAAGATGATGGCAGGCACGAGGAACACGGGAACGGAAACTCTGCCGGAGCCCCTACGGCCTCAGAGTAGTCGCATCAGGAATCCTTTTAAGGCGTAAGTGTGTCCGGCAATAACCTGATCCTTTTAAACAAGCCATTTGGAGTCATGAGCCAGTTCTCAGGCGACTCTCCCAACCTTTCAGACTATGTTTCTGAAAAAGGGTTCTACCCTGCTGGACGGTTGGACAAAGATTCTGAGGGGCTTCTGTTACTGACAAACAACGGTAAGCTTCAAAACAGAATCAGCGACCCCCAATTCAAAATGGAAAAGACCTACTGGGCGCAGGTTGAAGGTGAAATCAATGATAGTGCTATCAAGCGACTCACCGAAGGCGTTAATCTGAAAGACGGGCAGACCAAACCGGCAACAGCATCACGAATCAGGTGTCCTCTTCCGAAGAGAGTGCCGGACATCCGTGTACGCCTCTCCAAACCAACCAGCTGGCTTGAATTAACGATACGTGAAGGAAAGAATCGCCAGGTCAGGAGAATGACCGCAGCCGTTGGCTTCCCCACGTTAAGATTATTTCGCCACCGAATTGGTCCGTGGACCTTGCAAGATCAACCACCTGGCGCATACCGAAAGGAACATATTAACTTTTAGTTAATTCTTTTTTCTACGCTGCAGGTTATTAAGACTATCCCCAGGCATCAGCTGCTGCCTCATCACTTTCTCGAGTAGTTAACCAGCGCTCCCCTTTCTCTGTTTTTTCTTTCTTCCAGAAAGTGGCGCGTGTTTTCAGATAATCCATCACAAAAGAGCAGGCGGCAAAGGCGTCTCCCCGATGCTGGCTAGCGATTCCAACGAATACAATTTCATCACCTGGATAGAGATCTCCTACGCGATGAATAACCGTTGCCGCAATAACGTCCCACCTCTCGGCGGCCTCATCAATAATCTTGTCGAGCGCTCGTTCGGTCATCCCTGGGTAGTGTTCCAGGTGGAGCACCTGCACCGATTCGTCTTCGTTGAGATCTCGGACGGTACCGGTAAAAGTTACGACCGCACCTACTTTTAAACTGACTGATCGAAGATGGTCATACTCCGACCTTAGATTGAACGTTTCTTCCTGGACCTGGATTCTCTTTTCCATTCTAACCACCTGTTACCGGGGGAAAGAACGCCACTTCATCTCCATCAACAACACCGACATCTTCGTTGATCAAATCCTGGTTAACGGCGATACGAATGTTTTCAGCAGTCAGTATCCCAAGCCACTCAGACGATTGTTGGTTCGCCAGTTGCGAGATGAGGGCTGATACGCTGGAGGAACCAGAAATCTGCAGGTCGACTGAATCCACGCCCAGCACCTCACGCAGGCTGGCAAAAAAAACGATTTTGACAGTCACGCTGACTTGACCCAGTCGCCGGATTTACCGCCGGACTTACTGTCCAGCACTATTTCAGAGATCACCATTCCCCGATCTACTGCTTTGCACATATCGTAAATAGTCAGTGCTGCTATTGAGGCAGCGGTCAGAGCTTCCATTTCCACACCCGTTTTTGCAACAACCTTGCACCTCGCCGAGATGCGAATCTGACTGCAGGCTTCATCGCACTCAAAGTTGACCTCTACTGAAGTCAGCGCTAGCGGGTGGCACAGGGGAATCAAGTCAGAACATTTCTTGGCAGCCTGGATACCGGCTATTCGTGCGACGGCAAGCACATCCCCTTTCTTGGCTTCCCCATTGAGAACCAGCGCAAGCGTTTCAGGCAGCATGGACACGGTTGCCGATGCGAGGGCAACCCGCTCAGTAACATCTTTACCGCCGACATCGACCATTCTGGCCTGTCCCTGCTCGTCTATATGGGTCAGCTGATGACCAGGTGTTTTATTTGTCATAATGCTCGCACTTTAAATGTTTCCGGGACTGCAATCGACCCACTGAACTGGCCTCAAAATATTACAGTAGCAACTATTGTACAACGGAACGATAAGTTCTTGACGGCTTACTCCGTCACCCGGTCAGTTTCTTATACACAGATAGCACTTAACTCAGCAACTGTATCACCATCGATGAACCAGGTGACGTCACTACAAAATGACTTTCGCCAATTGGAAAACTCGGGATAATTTTCAGACAATGGCAGCAACTGACGCGGAGTAGACTGGCCCCGTTACTCTATACGGTAATGATCCACCGCCTATTAGCCTCAGATACCTAATAAGCGCCTTTATCCTAAGCCACAACCTGAGCTCAAAATGGAGTAAAATGCGGATTCACTAGCATCTTTGCTTTGTTACCTTAAGGCTGTCATGAAAGGAAACTCTTCACCCTACCCCGCCGATACCAGGGTTATTGTTGGTATGTCCGGTGGCGTCGATTCTTCGGTCACTGCGCTGCTTTGCCTTAAAAAAGGCTACCGGGTAGAGGGCCTTTTCATGAAGAACTGGGATGAAGATGACGGGACGGATTACTGTACCGCGATGGAAGATCTCGCAGATGCCAAGGCGGTATGCCAGG
This sequence comes from uncultured Pseudomonadales bacterium, assembly GCA_937775265.1. Classification (GTDB taxonomy): domain Bacteria; phylum Pseudomonadota; class Gammaproteobacteria; order Pseudomonadales; family Azotimanducaceae; genus UBA9659. Next base: position 145,578 of record CALKBV010000012.1, on the reverse strand, counting down.
AACTGGGCATTAAACTTCACGAGGCAAATTTCGCCGCGGAATACTGGGACAATGTCTTTTCCCATTTTCTTGAAGAGTATCGACTTGGCAGAACCCCAAACCCGGATGTGCTGTGTAACCGCGAAATAAAGTTTAATGTCTTCGCCCGGTATGCGGAAGTACTCGGCGCTGACCTGGTCGCAACGGGCCATTATGCCCGGCTCGAAACAATTGATGGTTGCCAGCGCCTGATGAAAGCCGAGGACAGAAACAAAGATCAGAGTTACTTCCTGCAATCCGTGACCTCTGAACAATTCAGTAACGTTATATTCCCACTGGGTGATTTGAAAAAAGATCATGTGAGGGTCATTGCCCGAGAAAACAACCTGCCAGTTCATTCCAAGAAAGATTCGACCGGGATCTGCTTTATAGGCGAGAGAAGATTCAAGGATTTTCTGCAGACCTACCTACCTGCCAATCCCGGTGATATTGTTGATCTCAAAGATCAGGTGATCGGTCAGCACGATGGACTGATGTATCACACACTCGGCCAAAGGCAGGGACTCAGGATCGGTGGCCTCAAAGGCAGTAAAGAACAACCATGGTACGTCGCAGCTAAAGACCTGCACTTCAATCGGTTGATCGTCGCACAAGGTAACGATAATCCTGCCCTTTTTTGTTCGTCCATGGATCTTAAGGAAATCTCATGGATTGGCAGGTCACCCGATTTACCGACTGAGTTGTGCGTAAAAACCCGATACCGACAGGCGGACCAATTATGCCATCTTGATTGCAATGATGCCGGCTACTCCGCTGAGTTCAGCGAACCACAACGTGCGGTGACACCAGGTCAATGGGCATGCTTCTATGATGGAGACATCTGCCTCGGCGGCGGTATCATCGTTGCAACGGATAATCCCCTATGAAACTGCAAAAAACAGAAGAGCGCGCCCTTGCTTTAGCGGGGCTGGTACAAAGTTGTTACCTGGTAGCAGGTGTCGCAAGAACCGGTATGGTCAGTCAGGATAATCTAGCGGGTTGCCTTGAAAGTATTTTTGTCACAAATCCAAATGAAACCCTGGACGTCTACAAAGGTGGCAATGGCGCGCGAACCGGCCTTCGGCTGGTATCCGAGATACTAGGTGAGTTAAAAATCGGCGAACATAGCGAGACTGTCCGTTATGTCATGGATGTACTGTCACTCGGACAGCGCCTACGCCGGACACCTAAACTGATGAGGTCCTTGGGTGCAGGAATTAGTGCAATCCAGGAGCATCGGCATCTGAATGAACTTACCGTAACCGATGAAGACATCATTTCAAGATTATCCAGACTCTATGAAGAGACCGCAGGCACTGTACAACCCAGAATCCGAATCCAGGGACAACAGAAACACCTGGCCAATACAATGAACACCTCCCGGATCAGGGCACTACTATTGGCAGCTATTCGCTCGGCGGTTCTCTGGCATCAACTAGATGGTCGGCGAAGCCAGTGGCTTCTGGGGCGTGGCAAGCTCCTCAGCGCAATTGACCGAGTTTCAGAAATTATTAGTTGAATTAAATTAATACCTATAAAATATCGATATGACATTAGAACTCAAAGAACTCACAGCCATAAGCCCCATTGATGGGCGGTACGCAAGACACACTGGCGCCCTGCGCGAGCTCCTCAGCGAATATGGACTCATTAGGTTTCGCGTACTGGTGGAACTCCGCTGGTTCCAGTGCCTGGCTTCTGAACCCGCCATTCCAGAGTTGCCGCCGCTGAGCGAACAACAGTACAAGGCAATTGATACGCTCATTGATGGCTTCAATATTGACGATGCAAGACAGGTAAAAACCATTGAAACAACAACCAACCACGACGTCAAAGCGATCGAATATCTCGTCAAAGAAAAATTGTCGACCGTCGATGGTTTGGCCCCCTATATAGAATTCGTGCACTTCGCCTGCACGTCGGAAGACATTAATAACCTCTCGCATGGATTGATGCTCCAGGGCGCGATGGAATCTTCGATCGTGCCTTTGATGCAAAATGTTATCGAAGCCATTGCCAGCCTCGCGAAAGAACACGCCGCTACACCGATGCTTTCCAGAACGCATGGGCAAGTGGCGTCTCCTACTACGATGGGAAAAGAGTTGGCTAATGTCGTTGCAAGATTGAAGCGGCAACTGGCGACCGCACAGAACACTCCCCTACTAGGTAAGATCAATGGTGCCGTCGGCAACTACAACGCACATGTATCAGCCTACCCGGATGTCGACTGGCTTTCCCTCAGCGAACAGTTCGTTACTCGCCTGGGCCTGACCTGGAATCCATACACAACCCAGATAGAACCCCACGACTACATTGCGGAGCTATTCCAAGCTATCTGTCGGTTTAATACGATCCTTCTCGATTTTGACCGTGATATCTGGTCATACATCTCGATTGGCTACTTCAGGCAAAAGAAAATCGAGGGGGAGACAGGGTCTTCAACAATGCCTCACAAAGTCAATCCGATTGACTTCGAAAATAGCGAAGGCAACCTCGGCCTCGCCAACGCTTTACTAAGCCACCTTGCCGAGAAGCTACCGGTATCTCGATGGCAAAGAGACCTGACTGATTCGACCGTCCTCAGGAATGTCGGCGTCGGATTGTCCTATAGCCTTATCGCTTACAACTCTGCGCTCAAGGGTATTGGCAAACTGGAATTAAACGAAGCAGCGCTGGCGAAGGACCTCGAACAAAGTTGGGAAGTTCTTGCGGAACCTATCCAGACCATAATGCGTAAGCACGGGATTGCAGAACCCTATGAAAAGCTGAAAGCAATGACTCGAGGTGAGTCGTTAAGCCAGGAACGAATTGTCAGTATGCTGGATGAGTTAGATCTGCCTGAAACCGTTAAAACAGATATCCTGTCGCTAACACCTGCTAACTATATCGGTGAGGCGCAAAGACTGGTCGCACGACTACTTGATGACTGATGCTGCAGGGCGAACGCTTAACTGATTTCCAGGCGCGTTATTGGCGCAAGCAGGCATGCGTGTTTCGAAACGCGATAGATTTTTCAGCCTACCCAATTGCCATCAACGATGTCTGCCAGCTAACCCTTAGCGAACTGGTTGAATCCAGAATGATCAACGCCAACCACGAACTGTTCCTTGGCCCATTCGAAAACTCCGGAGATTCCGATGGGTTTGTGCCAGAAAATCACCTGCTACTGGTTCAATGCCTGGAACAACATTTGGATTCTACGGAATCGTTGCTTCGAGACCAGTTTCACTTCATCCCCGCTTGGCAGGTAGACGATGTCATGGCAACGGTCGGTGGTACCGGCGCTACCTGCGGTGCCCACTTTGATCAGTACGATGTTTTCCTCCTGCAACACCAAGGCAAAAAACGCTGGCAACTGGATGACGGCGGCCATATCGAAAGTGACCTGGATGACAACCAGGAAGTCCGTTTGCTTAAGGAATTCAAAGCGACCCAGACGTATGACCTGGCGCCTGGAGATGTTCTTTACCTGCCACCAGGCGTCGGCCATTTTGGGATATGCGATGGGTTGTCGATGACGCTTTCAATCGGTATTCGAAACCCCACTCCCACTGAACTGCTGGCCGATCTTTCTGAGTTCATGATTGAAGGTTTGGCAGAGAACATTCCAATGAATAATCAATTGTATGGCGCGGACAGTGGTCTGCCAGCGGCGATCGCAGATGAGTTATTTGATGAGGTTTCGCGGCTATTTAGCCCTGCCACATTGCAACGATGGTACGGCTGTTACGTCACACGGTTACGTGAGCCAGAATTACTTTTCCCCGACGATGCTCGAAAATGCACCAATGGTATGAGCCTCTCAGTATCGCTTCCTTCCCGAATGAGCTACGCACGAGTCGGCCAGATGTTCTATTTCTTCGTTAACGGTGACGCATTTCATTTGACCAATGATGATGAAGCCTGGGTGGTTACGTTATGTAGCGCACGAGAACTGCAAACAGGCTACCGCGCTAGCAGCGAAGGCATGGATTGCCTGCAATCACTCTTATGCGCTGGCGCGGTGGTCTAATCCGCTCTACCATAGTCTTGACAGAGCAGATTATTCGAAAGGATCCGTGGAACTCAGGCAATTCAATACCCGAGAGGCCGATTGGCAAACTGACGGCAAACAGTTGTCCAACATACGACGCCTCGTCTTTATCGTCGAGCAAAAAGTCCCTAAAGATGAAGAGTGGGATGGTAAGGACGAAGATAGCTGGCACTGGCTGGCAACCGATACAAAAGATGTCCCCATTGGCACTGCTCGATTATTGCCAGATGGCCAGGTTGGCCGAATGGCGGTACTTTCACACTACCGAAAATTTGGCGTAGGCGCGGCGCTACTGGAGAAGGCTGTTGAGAAAGCCCGCCATCTGGGTTTTAGCCGTGTATTCCTTAATGCACAAAGCCACGCGCTCGGCTTCTATGAAAGAGCGGGATTCGTCGCCCAGGGCGACGAATTTCAGGAAGCCGGCATCCCCCACTATCGGATGACGCAGACCCTTACGCCGCCTGACGACAACGTCCAGCGACGACTAATGGTGGCGTCCACGCTTAAAGTGGACGTGAAATCCTTCGACACATCCGAAGTACTCTGGGTGGAAAAGTCGAGCACTCTGCGCAGGATCAGACGTCAAATATTCCAAACAGAACAAAAGCAGCCAGATTATAAGGATTCCGATGATCTGGACGATTCTGCCATCCACTGGATTGCCACAAACGACGATGATCACGTCATCGGACTCATTCGAATGACGCCTGAAGGCATCATTTCCCGTTTCGGGATACTTGAAGACCACAGTCACCCGGGTGTCGATACCAGTCTGCTGGAACTTGCCATTCAACGCGCCAGACGCTTTTCACTGACCCAGGTTTTTGCTCATCGTGAATTTGCAGGTAAGACGAACGACTTTCTTGTCAAAGCCGGATTTCGAGTGGATCCCAACACCTCTCGCTTTCTATTAATCCTGGAACCTGAAGACAGGAGTGTCGAAACGCGCTCAGACGGTGGCGCTGCCATGGACAGTGATGTTACTTACAAACTGGGCCATGACAAGCAACTGATTCAATTACGAAGTGAATCTGACTTCAGGAACGTCATTCTCAACATGACAGGCCAGGCTAAACGAAACATCCGAATATATTCGCCGTTGCTGTCACACGATTTGTTTGATCATGGTGATTTGATGACAATCTGTTCCGAGTTGGGCAGAAGGAACAAGTTTACGAAGATCGAGATACTGGTTTTTAATCCACATCGCATGATCAAAAACGGCCATGCGCTGCTTAATATCGCTAGAAAACTACCCTCTTCAATCAGGATCAAGATCGTAGACCCCGAGATGCGGCAACAGCATCACGAGTATGTTTTGGTTGATGGCCAGGGGGTCGTCTATCGTGGCGAACACAACACTTATTCGGGGACAGCCCGCTTTCAGGATATTACAGTGTGTAATCATCTTGATCGCCAGTTTACGGCGAGCTGGGAGTCAGGCCTGCTGGACTCTAACCTCAGACAACTCAGCCTCTAGACTCTTCCCCGAGGTTTCAGGTACAGGTTTCAGGCATAGACAGCGGGCTGGCTGAAGCAATCACCCCATTATTGTCCGCATAGGTGTATTCCCCAGGAACGAAATTGACCCCGCCGATCACCACGACCTCGTCCCGTATACCGATACCTCGTTTGACGCTTTTTAAGGGGTTCGCATTAATAGCCTGGATACCGAGGCCAATGATGGCCAGCGCATCAACATCGCGCACACACCCATAAACGACAATGCCAGCCCAACCATTGTTAGCCGCCTTCAGGGCAAGGTTGTCGCCAAGTAAACCGCAGCGAAGGGAACCGGCCCCATCAACTACCAGTACTCGTCCTTTACCCTCTTCAGTGACAGCATCTGCGACCAGGGAGTTATCCTCGTGACACTTGATCGTCGTGATGACGCCGCCAAAGGAAGATATGGCACCGAAATTCCTAAACATCGGGCTTACAACCCGCACCAGCTCAGGGTATTCATCACACAAATCGGGAAGAACATAATCCATCATCAATCCTTATTCATTTGCTTTAACGGCAAAGCTGGTTAAAATTTGCGGCCCATCATATCAAAGCCTCACCGATGGCTCTAAAACTGTTTCAGTTAAGGAAATTTGCATCGTTACTTAAGACGTTGGTCAAAGTTTCGCTATGTTTCTCTGCTGCTGTTCAAGCAGAACTGTATCTTCAGGAGGGCCCAAATGGCGAGCGGATGATAAGCGATCGCCCTATTGCCGGGTATGTCCTGCTGACAAAACGGGATACGTTGACTAACGCAGGCGACTTCCTCGCAGATCGACCGTTTGACCGCGGTAGCCCAGCGGAATTCAAAACGCATATTCGCAACGCCAGCAGAAAGTACATGGTAGACCCAGCCCTGGTTGAAGCCATTATTCAGGTCGAGTCAAGTTTCAGACCTGACGCCGTTTCCCACTCAGGGGCAACGGGGCTTATGCAGCTTATGCCCGGTACGGCGAGGGATCTCGATGTCATAGACCGGTATAATCCCAGGGAAAATATCCATGGTGGGGTGAAATACATCAGCGAACTTATGACGCGATTTGATAACAATATGACGCTGGTGATTGCCGCTTACAATGCCGGCCCGACCGCTGTAGAGCGGTATAATGGCATACCGCCAAATGCAGAAACCCCGCGCTATGTTAAAAAGGTCATCAAGGCTTACCATGATTTCAGAATAACTGGTTACACAAAGGAATAGCATGATGCACACACTAGCCCTGATCCTTTTGCTGGCACTGTCGGCCTGCTCTGAATACCTGCCAATTGCCGGGGGCGAATTAGAGGGAACAGTTTCACCATTGCCGGCGCATTGGAGTGAACTCACAGCTACCGAAATTGTGCAACTGGAATCAACAGATGAAGCGCCCTACTCCGTCAACCTCTGGATAGCCGAGGTCGGTGGCGCGCCGCACGTCTTTGCCGGTGATAATCGAGCGCAGTGGGTAGAGAACATTGCCGGTAACCCGGACATCCGATTAAAAATAGGTGAGGAAATATTTGAGCTTCGCGCAATCAGAGTTACCGATGCTACCGTATTCGAGACCTTCGCCCAGGCCTGGGAATCAAAATATGGCAATCGACCCAGAAACGAGAGTGTCGACGAAACCTACCTTTTTCGACTGGCACCCAGAGACAACTAATCATTTTTTCCCGCTTTAGTTCGGGCGTCGCGGCACGCGACAATACCTGAGTCCTGTTAGGTCGCGTTCAGGGCGGCCTTATCGAAAAAACCGGCCAGCTCCGTATACTCGGTTGTCACCTTGTACTGCGGGAACTCATCGATGACATTTTGCGGCGCCCGAAACAGGAAACCTGCGTCTGCCTCTTCCAGCATAGTGGTGTCGTTATAGGAATCACCCGCCGCAAATACCGTATATTTCAGCTGTTTCAGCGCTTTCACCGACTGACGCTTCGGGTCTTTCTGGCGAAGCAGGTAATCTGTCACGCGACCATCCCCAGACACTTCGAGCTTATGACAAAACAACGTCGGCCACGCCAATTGAGCCATTAAAGGCCTGGCGAATTCATAAAAAGTATCAGAGAGGATAATGACCTGAAACTTCTCTCGCAGACTGTCAAGAAATTCTCGAGCGCCTGGCATCGGAGAAAGCTCTGCGATAACTGCCTGGATGGCAGCCAGATCCAGATTATTCTCGTCAAGAAGCCTGAGACGCTGCTGCATCAACTCGTCGTAGTCAGGTATATCCCGTGTCGTGGCTTTCAGGGCATCTATACCGGTCTTCTCCGCAAATTTAATCCAGATTTCGGGAACGAGGACCCCTTCCAGGTCAAGGCAGACTACTTGCATGATATTCCTAACGAATGATGGTGGCGGGCATTCTTTCAGTGAAAGGCCCCGGAATCAATCCTGAACCAAACTAAACATAACACCCACGGCAATCTCCTACAGGACGGGTAAAACGATATCCTCGAACAAAAGATCAACATCCTGGCGGGTCTGAGCCTCGAAAGCCTGGTCTATTAGTTCACGAGTCAGGTGCGGTGCAAACAATTCCATGAAGTCATACATAAACCCACGCAGGAACGTACCACGCCGGCAGCCGATCATCGTGGTACTGGGCGAGAACAGGTGACTGGCGCTTAAGGCTACCAGGTCAGGGTCTTGTGCTACATCGTAGGCCATATCCGCAATAATACCGATCCCCAGTCCTAATCGAACATAGGTCTTGATGACATCTGCATCTGTTGCCGTGAAAACCACCTTGGGTTGCAGCCCTTCATTCTGGAATGCTTCATCAAGTTTGCTTCGACCGGTGAACCCGAATACATAAGTCACTATCGGGTATTCGGCAATATCCTTGAGAGTCAGCATGGGTTTATCAGCCAGGACATGTCCCTTCGGTACGATGATAGATCTGTTCCAGTTGTAGCATGGCAACATGACCAGGTCACCGAACAGTTCCAGCCCCTCTGTCGCAATCGCAAAATCCACTTCACCATTCGCCGCCAACTCGGCAATCTGAAGAGGACTTCCCTGGTGCATGTGCAGTGAGACCTCCGGATAACGACCTATAAATGAAGAAATCACGTTGGGTAATGCGTAACGAGCCTGTGTGTGGGTCGTGGCGATTGAAAGACTGCCTGTTTTCTCGTCCCTGAATTCATGCGCGGCCTGCTTGATACTCTCAACTTTTCTAAGGATCTGGCCTGCTTGTTCAATAATCGTGTGGCCGACAGGAGTGATGTGAGTCAGGTGCTTGCCGCTACGGGCGAATATTTCTAACCCCAACTCGTCTTCAAGCAAGCGGACCTGTTTGCTGATACCGGGTTGCGAAGTATAAAGACTCTGCGCGGTCGCAGACACGTTAAGGCCGTGGTGAGCGACCTCCCAGATATACCTGAGTTGCTGTAATTTCATGGAGACCCTGACAACGAGCAGATGGTTTACTTATACGCGGATAGAATAAAAATATCTAGAAATATTACTTTGCGGTATAGAAGGTAATGAGCGCTATTCGTTTGTGACTCCGTTAGGCACGTGGCCGGTAGTGACAACCTCGCCCGCTAACCGGCAGTGCTCCGCCTGGTCATCAAAGAAAACATCAGCTCTGTACGCGGCAAGAAATTCAGACTTTTGCAGACCGCCTAAAAAAAGACTTTCGTTCAGGCGAATGCCCCAGGACCTTAATGTCTTGATCACTCTTTCGTGTGCCGGTGCAGACCTTGCTGTCACGAGCGCCGTTCGGATCGGGCAATCGCGGCCCCCAAATTCTTGCTGGAGTGTGTGCAGTGCGGCAAGAAATGGTTTAAAAGGTCCGCCGATCATCGGTTCATTTGCCAAGCCCCGCTCAGAGGCAATAAACCCATCGAGCCCATGCTCCTGGTAAATTCGCTCTGACGCATCAGAAAACAGAACTGCATCGCCATCAAAAGCGAACCGTAATTCTTCATTGCTGGATTCCGTCGCAGGGCCCGCAATGATACTGGCCGCCGCAATACCCTCTTCGAGAGCATCAATCACATCCTGCCGGTGAGTCGACAGAAACAACTGGCAACCGAACGGCTTCATGTACTTGTACGGAGAGCCACCTCCAGTGAATGCGGCGCGACGTATTGGCAAGCCATGATGCTCAATAGACTTAAATACGCGCAGACCGGTGTCTGCCGTGTTCCGGGAAAGCAGTATGACTTCTACCCGTTCTTTTTGTTGCAACAGCCCGTTTATACCGAGAAGCTTCCTCACCAGTTGAAAAGCATCACCTGGGGCAAGCGGATCCTCTTCATGAGCAATCTGGTAGCGGGCGTAGGACGCAACCCCCTCTTCACGATAGACTTGATCGCTTAAGGTCAGGTCAAATAACGCACTGCTTGAAATGGCGACTACCAGTCTATTCAAAGTACCTGTTACTCCCAATTACCTTTGAGCGTTAAACTACACAGATTCGAACATTATAGCCCGTCAAACGAACAGATGATCAGTTACAACAGAGATAACCTAATGGCAGACAAGCGCTAATGACAGATAAATCAAAACCTGTCAGAACGAACAGTACGGAAGTAAGCCAGTTCCTGGACAAAGTCGCGAAAACCCCTGTCCGAGCAGACGCAGAATCGGATGGACGATTATTGTTCGCGATGGATGCCACGGCTTCAAGAGAAACAACATGGGACAGGGCCTGCCACCTACAGGGTCAAATGTTCCAGGCAACAGAGGGTATTGGTAGCCTGTCGGTGCAGCTTTGCTACTATCGCGGATTCAACGAGTTTCATTCAAGTGCCTGGTGTAGTTCAGCGAACCTTTTACTCAACGAGATGAGTCGCGTCAGGTGTCTCGGGGGCCACACGCAGATTAATCGCGTTCTTGAACACGCGATGAAAGAACACAAAACCAAACGACTCAAGGCAATCGTCTTCGTTGGCGACGCCCTTGAGGAAGCAGCAGATCATCTATGCCACCAGGCTGGTCAGCTAGGCGTGCTAAATGTTCCACTCTTTATGTTTCAGGAAGGATCTAATCCCAGGGTTAAATCTGCGTACCGGCAAATGGCACAATTATCCGGTGGTGCCTACTCGCCATTCAACCTGCAGAGCGCCAGTGAACTGAAGGATCTTCTGGCGGCGGTCGCAGTATTTGCGGCCGGCGGCAAGTCCGCACTAAAAAAACTCACCGCACTTTCTCCCCCTGCGGCATTATTAACCCAACAGTTGAAAGACTAGGAGATTCCCCTGGCTCGTTTAATCGTCATCGCAATTGTCGCTTTTCTTGTCTTTGTTGCCTTACGTGGCCTTCTGGCGAAAAAGAACCTCTCCATCAGGCAATTTTTTTCTATCTACGTGGCCACACTTTTTGGACTCATACTGCTTTTTCTTGGTGCAACCGGCCGGTTGCATCCCCTTTACGCCGTCTTCGGTGCGGTTATCCCCTTTCTCTTACGGTCAGCCACGTTAATCATGCGGGGCGCTCAGTTTGCATCCATATTTCGATCGCTGAAGGCGGCGATGGGCGGCAGTGTCGGGCCACCACCGCAGACCAGTGAAATTTCGTCCCGATACATACACATGGTCCTTTTCCACGATACCGGCATGATGGATGGCACGATCCTGGAAGGACAGTTCAAGGACACAAAACTCTCCCAACTCGAACTGGATCAGCTAAAAGAACTGCTCCGCGAGATAGGCAACGACGCTGATTCTTCTAACCTTCTTAAGGCTTATCTGGACCGTGAACACGAGACGTGGCGACCTGGCGAAGAGCGCACAGAACCATTTTCAGACAGTGAAGAAATGTCCGAATCGCAAGCACTCGACATCCTTGGGCTAAAAGAGGATGCGATAAAAGAAGATATCATTCAGGCTCATCGACGCATGATGCAAAAAGTTCATCCCGACAGAGGTGGATCCACCTACCTGGCAACCAAGATAAATGCTGCAAAAGTTCTGCTCATCAAAATCCGGGGTTAAAGCTAAAGGTTAAAGCTAAATATTTGAGCTAAAAGTTAAGGTTAGAAGTTAAGGTTAGAAGTTAAAGCTTAAAAGCTAAAACGGGACGCTAAGAAAGTGAGTAACGAAATAGATCAAACCGAGATTCACTACCTGGGTTTCAACGCAAGATTTGTCGCGTTTCTGATAGACAGCACAGCGGCGTCTATCCTTATGGCACCTTTTGTCTCCCGCCTTGTTGATGACGTGGACCTCTCAAACTACGAGCTTTCTGATCAATCTCAGTTAATGGAATTACTCCAGCGAATGACCACCCAGTTATCGGTAGATCTCCTGTTTATGGGCACAATTTTTGTCCTGTTCTGGGTTTATAAAAATTCAACACCAGGGAAAATGTTGTTTAAATCAGTCATCGTCGATGCAAAAACCTTATCAGCGCCCTCGACCTCCCAGAACATCATCCGATACCTCGCGTATTTCATCAGTCTATTGCCGCTGGGGCTGGGCTTTATATGGATCGCTTTCGATAAACGCAAACAGGGCTGGCATGACAAGTTAGCTGGCACTGTTGTCATCATCGGCAAGCCAGCGCCATTGAGCGCACAACCAAATGGTGAAGCAGATAGCCACGACTGACAGCTTCGGGAAGTTTGTTACCAGGCACTGGCCGTCAGGCGAGGCACAATGGTTCAAAAACCTGGCCAAATCGGGATGGGTCGGTGCCGACTGGCCGTTAGAGTTCGGGGGAACCGGCTGGGCAAGACAAGAGCAGCTGAACTTCATTACGACTTTGTCGGAGCACCGGTGCCCGGTAATGCCTGACTCAGTCAACGTGATTGCCCCGATGCTGCTGGCCTATGGCTCAGCAGAGCAAAAGCAATATTTCCTCCCCCGAATTCATGAATCTCCAGAGGCTTACACCTTCCAGGCACAAGACAATATCGGCCCGGGTTGCTTATTGGACAATGATTCAGAAAGCCTGTTCCTGGTCAGTGATGGGGGTTTAACGACGCCCCTCGGCACGGCTGGCGAAGCGACGACTATCCTCGCAACCAGTTATTCGCCACTCTGGCTGCTCTACGAAAAGTTATTGGGATTGGCGCATCTGCAGGAAATGAGTAAGTACTGGCGAGAAGAAACTTCAACTGAACTTACACGAATCGAGATCGAAACTTCGTCACTCACCGCCTTTTTCTTGCAGAAAACTGTTAAAGCCGACAGACAAGTCGGAATCAGGGTTAACCGTGATCGTTACGACCTGTATGGCAGCGTGTTCCAGTCGCTTGGTTACTACGCTCTCCTTTCTCCCGACCCCACATTCGTCTCCAATGAACGACTCCCGTTTCAAGCGGAACGTGAATACCTGCAAGCCCTAAGGAAGCAGGTCGATCGAGACAATATGATTCAACAAGACCAGCTATACAAAGAGTATGTACATCATGAAGACACCTGAACTCATCATTTTTGACCTGGATGGTACCCTGTTGGATACGTTGGCAAGCATCGCCCGGTCCTATAACGCCGCACTCAGCTCATTCGGTTATCCGACCCACCCGGTCGAAGCATTCCGCCAGATCATAGGCGACGGCGCTAGCGTGGCAGCACAGCGTTGTCTACCGAGTGACCGACAGTCAGAAATTGATATCAAACACTGTGTAGAGCAGTTCCGACAACATTACGAGCAACTCTGGAAAACAGCATCGCCCTACCAGGATATTTTAAAACTTCTTACCTCATTACCACCTGAACTGAAGCTTGCGGTCTTATCCAACAAAGATGATCGTTTCACCCAGCGCTGCGTTGAACATTTCTTCCCCGCCACTTTCGATTACATCCTTGGACACCGACCTGATATTCCCCACAAACCCAATCCACAGGGTGGAAATAAGTTGATGGCCGCCCTTGGGACCTCTAGAACCTCGACATGGTTGATCGGCGACACCGCCACGGACATGAACACAGCAGTAGCTTGCAAGGTCGCTGGAGTTGGTGTGTTATGGGGTTTCAGGGGCAGGGATGAACTCGTCTCCTCCGGCGCGGAGGAGATTGTCGATGCGCCCATGCAAATACTTGAACTATTCGAGTGAAGTATTTTACTAATAAATCAGGGCAGGGCCATGACTTCGATTAATCACAATCTCGTACCTTCAGATCTCGATAGTTTCTGGATGCCATTTACCGCTTCCAGAAACTTTAAGGATGCTCCTCGGTTTATCGTCTCGGCAGATGGGATGTATTACAAGGATTCAAACGGGCACGAGATACTGGATGGCTCGGCCGGGTTGTGGTGTGTTAATGCAGGACACAGGCGCGAACATATTAACAAGGCAATTGCAGAGCAGCTTGAGCAACTAGATTTTGCACATAGCTTCAACAGTGGCCATCCACACGCCTTTAACTATGCTCATCGATTGGTAAAGCACTTCCCTGACCCCCTCAATCATGTGTTCTTCACTAATTCCGGCTCCGAGTCTGTAGATACAGCGCTAAAGATTGCCCTCGCCTACCACAGGCTCAAAGGAGAAGGTTCAAGACAGCGACTGATTGGTCGCGAGAAGGCGTATCACGGCATGGGGTTTGGTGGTCTTTCAGTTGGGGGCCTTGTGAAAAACCGACAAGCGTTTGGGCTCTTGTTACCTGGAACGGATCACATCAGGCATACACTCGACCTGGAACGCAGCGCATTTTCTAGGGGATTGCCGGAGGATGGTGCAGAACTGGCTGAGGACCTCAAAAGACTGGTTCAACTTCATGGCGCGGAGAACATCGCAGCACTAATCGTTGAACCCGTCGCTGGTGCAGGCGGCGTCATCATGCCTCCACAGGGATACCTACAACGGCTCAGGGATATCTGCAGCGAGAGCGGTATCCTGCTGATTTTTGACGAAGTCATTACCGCTTTTGGTCGGCTCGGCGCGATGAGCGCAGCGGAAAAATTTGGTGTAACTCCAGACATCATCACGACGGCAAAAGGAATTACTAACGCGACGGTACCCATGGGCGGGGTTTTGGTGACCGACGATATCTATGAGACTTTTATGTCTGTGTCAGAGCCGGGGGTAGAGCTTAACCATGGCTATACCTATTCTGGACACCCACTCGCTTGCGCTGCAGCGTCGGCAGCGCTTGACATCTATGAAGAAGAAAAACTCTTTTCACGCGTAGAGACACTAGGCGAACACTGGATGGACGAGGCGCTCGCCCTGAAAAATGAATCAAAAGTCATTGATGTCCGTTGCTTACCCCTGATCGGCGCCATTGAAGTGGCGCCCAGACCCGGCGCACCGATGCAACGAGGCATCGAGATCGTGAAAAAATGTTACGACAAAGGCCTCTGGGCGAGAAACATCGGTGACGCCATCGTGCTTTCACCTCCTCTAATTATCACAAAAGAACAAATCACCGAGGTGTTCGGCATTATCCGGGAATCAATCCAGGAAACCGACTAAACCATACTTGGCGGCATAGCAGGGTTGTTAGGCAGGTGCGCGAACCGGGAATCGTCCCGCTGCTTTTCATAACAAACGACGATGGGTTCAAGCTCTACCGGTGACGCGCCGTGCAAGATCACGCCATCGCAGCCTAGGTCTAGTTGATGATTGATGGCTGCAACGCATTGATCCGGCGTGCCAGTGGCTGCCGCAGCCAACCAATCTTCGGGTATCAAACCTGCTACTTGTTCCAGCTGCTCGTTGTTACCATTCTGGTCCAAAGCACCCTGGAAATTTGAAACCAGCTCATTTTCCCTGAATTTTTTTAGCACGTCAGGATCCCAGCCGTTAGTTCTGACCATCAAGTCGCCATAAGCTTGTAGGTAGGTCGCCATGCGACCCACAGTTTTCTTTAGCCGCACCTCTGGCGCAAGGTGATCACCTATCGTGGCGAAGCAGGACCACACTCTCACATCATCAGGGTTCCGTCCGGCTTCCGCTGCTGCACGTTTTACAGTCTCAACTGCGCGGACTGTGGTTTCGTCGGTAAAAAAAGTATGCAGGACCACGGCATCGAAGACCCTGCCCCCCAAAGCCAAGGAGTTGGGACCAAACGCCGTAAAGGTTAACGGTATGTACTCATCGAACCCTGAATCCAGCCGAAGTACTGGCCAGCTACCAGCCGGCCCTTTATGCCCGAAGATGGTTTCTCCCCGATGTAGCCGACGCATAATCCCGACAAAATCCTCGATCTCTGCGGTTTTGATTCGAGGCAACCCAAAGGCATCAAACATCATATCGATACCCCGTCCCAGACCAAGAGAGAAGCGTCCGCCAGTCAGGAAATGCATCGTAGATGCATATGCACCAGTCACGATAGGATGGCGGGTATTGTGATTGGTTGCCGCTGTAGCAATACCTATTTTCTCAGACACCGCACCTACTGCACCACTCAGGGTTGCAGCTTCCTTGATATTAAATCGCTCGGAAATGAAACAATTACCGATCCCAAGGCGCTCAGCATGCGCAACCTCATCAATCAGATCGCGGGGGCTGTTCGGTGCGCCGGGTAGGGTATAGAAAGCGAGCTCGTTCATCATTGGGGGTAGTCTCCTGGAAGCACTGCTAATACAAGTACTCCATTAAATCCAATTAACTGAGGCTGGGCAACAAACAGGAGTTGTGTCACTCTTGTACCCCTTGCAGCAAACCCACAAAAAATTATGGAAATTAAAGACAAAATCATCGTAATTACCGGCGGCGCCAGCGGTATCGGAAGAGCCATGGCCAGAAGATTCACCGATGAAGGCGCTAAACAGATCGTCATCGCAGACCTGAATGCCGATGGGCTTCAGGAGGTAGCAGACGAGATTGGCGCGCGAGCAATCCCCACCAATGTCGCTGTTGAAGCAGAAGTAAAGCATCTCATCGAAACCGCCGAAAATGACTATGGTCAGATTGACCTGTTGTGTAATAACGCAGGTATCGGTGTCGGCGGTGGTCCAGAGACGCCTAACGACGACTGGCAGAGAATATGGGAAATCAATGTGATGGCCCACGTTTATGCTGCACGAGCTGCCATACCAGCTATGGTGGCACGCGGTGATGGTTACATTATGAACACTGCGTCTGCAGCAGGACTACTGACTCAAGTTGGTTCGGCACCCTATGCAGTGACAAAGCATGCCGCAGTAAGCTTTGCTGAATGGTTATCCGTGACCTACGGTGACCGTGGTTTAAAAGTATCTGCGCTTTGTCCGCAGGCAGTGCGCACCGCCATGACCGCTGATAACCCAGACGGCGTCGCCAGCGTCGATGGCATGATGGAACCAGAGGTACTCTGTGACTCTGTCGTTGAAACATTGAGGGAAGAACGGTTCCTGGTACTCCCCCACCCTGAAGTGCTGACTTACATGCAGCGAAAATCGGGTGACTACGATCGATGGATCAAGGGAATGAGAAGATTGCAGGAGGGCTACGGCAACTTTGACTGGCCATAGCATTAATGGGGTATAGCTTTGACGGGGTATCGCCGGACTGCAGTAATTGGCGGAAATTGACCCCGGTCACCGAATTCGCATAGAATTCTATTTCAGCGCCGATTTGAAATCAGCTTGCGGGCGCTTTACAAGTACAGCTAAAGAGTTACGACCTACTTTAGCCGCAAGCGAGTAGGTTTTTTTTGTTTCGAGGAAATGTAATGCCACTCAAAATACCTGACGGGTTACCCGCGTCTAAAGTTCTACAGGAAGAAAACATTTTCTGTATAGATAGCAGCGCGGCGCAACAGCAGGACATCCGAGCTATTAGGGTCTTGTTATTAAACCTGATGCCTAAAAAAATTGAGACGGAAATCCATATCCTGCGCATGTTGTCCAATTCCCCATTGCAGGTGGATGTGGAATTGCTACGAATCAGCGATCGTCCATCAAAACATACTCCCATCGAGCATATGGATAATTTCTACAAGGATTTTTCGGAGATTAAGAAAAATAAATATGACGGGTTGATTATTACTGGCGCACCACTTGGCCAGGTAGACTTTGATGACGTGAGTTTCTGGCCGGACTTGAAGGAAATTATGGACTGGTCGGTTAATAACGTTACCTCGGTTCTGTTCCTCTGCTGGGCGGTCCAGGCTGCGATGTATCATTTATATGGGGTTAACAAAACCATCTTACCGAAAAAGATAAGTGGCGTTTACCCCCACAGGATAGTTAACCCGCTCTCGCCTATCGTCCGCGGCTTCGACGATGTATTTAACGCACCGCACTCTCGTTATGCCGAAGTACCCACTGCCGAGCTCGAAAAGCTGGACGACATCGAAATGATAGCGGATTCTGAATTCGCTGGATCCTACGTGTGGGGACATAAGGACGGTAGGCATCTTTTCGTTACCGGTCATTCCGAGTACGAGCCCAATTGCCTGAAAGATGAATATGAACGCGACCTTGAAGCAGGCGTTAACCCGGAAGTTCCGGAAAACTATTTTCTAAACGATGATCCCAGCCAGGATCCCGTGGTGACCTGGAAGAGCCATGGCAACCTTCTATTCATTAACTGGTTGAACTATTACGTATACCAGCAAACCCCATTCGATCCTGAGGATATTGGCAAGCTTCGGCGCTCGTTCGGATTGATTTGACATAATGACAGGTTCACCCACCACCCAGCCCAGACTGGTGCAAGGCCCTGTCAGCACTGGGCTGCTGCGACTGAGCGCACCGGTCATCCTTGGTATCACTGCCAGCCTCGGCGCAGGATTGCTTGAGGCCTTTTTCCTCGCGCAGATAGGCACGTCCACACTGGCTGCCTACAGCTTTACATTTCCTGTCACTGGCGCATTGATGTCTATTTCCCTGGGCATCAGCATCGGCCTTTCAAGCGTTCTGGCAAGAGCCGTAGGCAGCGGCGATCATGACCAAATTCGACGATTGGCCAGCGATGGAATCAGCCTGGTGGCACTCGTCATGATTCTGGTATCAATCCTGGGTTTACTCACTATTGAGCCTCTGTTTGTTGCACTGGGGGCAGATGAAACAACGTTACCGCTGATCGTCGACTACATGTCCGTGTACTATTGGTCACTATTGTTCCTTGCCGTTCCTTCTCTGGGCGCCAATGCCTTAAGGGCGACCGGGGATGCTCGTATCTCAGGGACTATCATGGTCTCCGGTGCTATTTTGCACATCATGATCAGCCCCCTACTCATCTTCGGCCTGCTGGGCCTGCCGCAACTTGGCCTCGAAGGCGCGGCCTGGGCAAACCTGATTGCACGATTTATACTTTTTGTCGTCACGATGTCTGTACTACATTTCAGGGAACATCTGCTTAGTTACTCAAAAATCACCTTGCAGATGGTGCTGCACTCCTGGAGAAAAATCCTGGCAGTCAGCATTCCAGCCACAGCGACCAACCTGATTGGTCCCCTCTCAACGGCGATCATTGTCAGCCTGCTTGCCGGTTTCAGCCAGGAAACAGTGGCTGGTTTCGGTATCGCGTCACGAATCGAGGCCCTATTTATCATCCCGCTTTTCGCGCTATCGGCCAGTATTGGGCCCTTCGTTGGTCAGAATTGGGGAGCAGACCGTCATGATCGAGCCGATTCGGCGATGATGCTGTCCTACAGGTATTCGCTTGTCATGGGGCGCATTCGTTGCCTTGCTGTTGGTTATTTTTCGACAGGACATCGTTTCGCTCTTCGATGATAACCCCACTGTGATTACAGTCGCCGCAACCTACCTACTAGTGGTACCGGTGAGTTATGGCGCCTGGGGCGTGTTAATGATGTCCAGCGCAATCTTTAACTCACTGGGAAAACCTATCTCTTCGACTATCATGTCGCTCGTCCGGATGTTTGTTATCTATATTCCGCTGGCGTTCGCTGGTAAAGCGTTGTTTGGACTCAGCGGCATCTTTGCCGCAGCAGCGGTTTCGAATATCCTCATGGGGCTTATCGCCTACACATGGAACCGTAAAACCTACCAAGGCATGTAGAGGACTCCTACACCGCCATCAGATCATCCCGATGGTCGATACCCTCAATTACTGGAACACTTGGCATGTCAGTTTTAAACGGGTTCCGATATGCAAGATTCCCTGTTCAGGGAAGAAGCACTCTCCAGCTACCGCTCGCCTCAATTCGGGGACATCCAAGAGGATTCCGGGCGGACGTTTCTGGCGATCGCCATCGGCCTCGTTTTGGTGCTGCTGCTTGTTGCCTGGCTAATTGGCACCTCGACCTATTCACGAAAACATTTCGTTACCGGACAGATCGATGAATCCAATGCAAATGCCATTGTTTCCCCGGACTGGGGCTACGTTGAGCTGCTGAAGCCACTACAGCCAGCCCAGGAAGATCTGACGTTGCCAGCACGCTAAGATCATGTTGCGTAGTACAATCCGAACCTGAAGGTACCCCATGCCTTATACGTAATAGATGGAGACTGTCATGTCGCTCAGATTTGTATTCTCAAGCTTGTTCCTGCTTCTTGTATCTTTTAATGCACAAGCCTGGGGGTGGGACGGTCACCGGCTTGTCTGCGCCATGGCGCAAGCGAAACTCACACCTGAGGCAAGAATCATGGTCGATACGCTTCTGGTCGAAGGCAAGGCTCTGAAAGGTGGCCAGGTTTCATTCGCCGAGTCCTGCCTTTGGCCGGACGACGTGAAGTACAGCAATCACAAAGGTACCTATGAGCAACATTTCATCAACGTGCCCGACGAAGCGCTTACCGTGGACCTTCTTCGCGACTGCGCTGCGCTTAACTGTATAGCGACGGGTATTCAAAAAGCACTGACCTACCTTTCTCGACCAGCGGGTTCCGGCAGGGAAAAAGCGAGACGCGCAGCCGCGCTCCGGTTTCTGGGTCACTTCCTCGGCGATCTACATCAACCTTTGCATATCGGCAATGCCAGCGACTGGGGCGGTAACAAGATCACCGTTCTATGGCAGGGCAAGGAAACAAACCTACACGCGCTGTGGGATTACGGCATGCTTGAATCCATGGGCATAAAATATCCGGACAGTCTCGATTTTCTGTTGTCCGTCGAGAAAACCAGAGAACACAAGCACATCATTGACTGGTTTAACGAATCACTCTCATTGGGACGCACAAATGCCTATTCCAACGCCCAGGGAAACATCATCGCCTCCGGCGACAGCCTTGGGTCCGATTACCTGGAACGCAACAAACCCGTCCTGATCGCACGGCTAGTATTGGCCAGCGAACGACTGGCGACGATATTGAACGAGATCGCTGCGGGTGAGCAGCCGCGGGTATTTTTACTGATCAGTCCTTGACGAATCGGTTTCTGCATCCCGGTTACGGGTTAGCGGGAAGACAAGCGCCAACCACAAAACTGCCATGGCGAATCCAATGGCAAGGTAATAGTTGTTCATTAGCACACCGGCCCTCTGTAACAGGACAATCACCACACTTGAAGCACCTTTGCCGCTTCGATATCCAAATACGTCGATAACCTCTTTTGCCCGATATCGCTCATCAAACCCAAGCGGTACGTAGAGCAACTCTTTAGCGCCTCTGAAAATCGAATAGTCGAAAGCCTTAAAAAGAAAGAACGCCAGTGCTACTGTAAATACGCTGGGTTCTATGATGGCTGCACTGATAGCAATCAGGTGTATCAGCGGTAACATCAGGTGGACCCATCGAACAGCGACGAAAGACAAGAGTAATGGCGTGATCAGAAACTGAAATGCCAGCACGGATGTGTTGAGGGTTCCCCAGAACCAACCCTGGAACGCAGTTTCTTTATCGGGGTTGCCAGCGAACTCAATCGATAGCAGCGATTGGAACTTGAAATCCAGCACCGCGGCAATGACCTGAGAGGACAGCACGATCGCAATAAGACTCACCAAGACCGGGTTTTCCCTGAACAATGACAATGCCAGGTGCCCATGGGATTCCGCTTTGGATGGTATCTCGGGTTCTCCGAAAAAACGGTAAGCAAGGTTAGACACCAA
The DNA here is from genome assembly GCA_937775265.1 of uncultured Pseudomonadales bacterium. Lineage (GTDB taxonomy): Bacteria > Pseudomonadota > Gammaproteobacteria > Pseudomonadales > Azotimanducaceae > UBA9659. Next base: position 124,202 of record CALKBV010000012.1, on the reverse strand, counting down.
CGCCGCTGGTATGAGTGCAATCGCCGCCATTAGCACCATCGATTCGGTTCCCAGGGACTCGGCTGACATAGCGACCAACATCCCACCTACCGCCCCCCCTATTCCGGCAATGCCTGTAATCGGGCCATTAACCTTTTTCGCGGTAGAAGAACTTATAGATGAATCAATGTAACTCCAGTACTGCTCGATCAGGAGCACAATGTAGAGCTCCTTAAACAGGAACAACACGGGTGTGATCTCTCTACTGCCCGTTAACAGCACCAGATAACAGCACAGGATCACGACGGCAGAACCCAGAGACGTGACCAGCAGGGTTCTTCTAGGGCCAAGCTGGCTGAGGATCCAGCCATAGAGTGCCACACCGCAAAACACCACGACCGGCATTGCCGCCATCACTAATGGCAAATTCTCGGCGCCATAGGCTGATTTGAACAATACAGTTGAGGCTGATCGAATAAATTCATAGCCAGCCAGCGTAAAGAGAGCGGCCGTTGCCATCATCGCGGCAACGCGATATTCAGTCCCAAATCTCATGTTGGATTTATTCTCACTTTTCCCTGTGCGCGAAACTTGACATAGTCATCTTAAATCCGCAAATTGCCCTGTTTTTCGTGGCAGTAAATAAGGCATCAGGGGACCATCATGAGCATCAATAGACCTTCGGTAAAACCAGCTAATCCAAGGTTTTCATCCGGCCCAACCAGCAAAAGACCAGGATGGTCACTGGATGAGCTAGATACAGAATCACTGGGCCGGTCCCATCGTGCCAAACAGCCAAAAGCCCGGCTGAAAAAAGTCATCGACGACAGCAAACGCATCCTCGGCATCCCAGAAGAGTACCTGGTTGCCATCGTGCCGGCGTCAGATACTGGTGCATTCGAGATGGCCATGTGGACTATGCTCGGCGCAAGAGGTGTTGATGTCCTGAGCTGGGAAAGCTTCGGCGAAGGCTGGGCAACAGATATCAAGTCACAGCTGAAGTTAGATGACATTCGCCTGATTAGCGCCCCTTATGGCGACCTCCCCGACCTCAATAGTGCCGACGCGGCCACTAGGGATGTCATATTTACCTGGAACGGCACGACCTCTGGTGTTTGCGTGTCCAATGCTGACTGGATTTCAGCGGATCGTGAAGGCCTGAGTTTTTGTGATGCAACTTCAGCGATTTTTGCCATGGAAGTAGACTGGCCAAAACTCGATGTGATCACTTGGAGCTGGCAAAAAGTACTGGGTGGTGAAGCTGGCCATGGCATGCTGGCATTATCGCCAAGAGCCGTAGAACGACTCGAGAGCTACACCCCTGCCTGGCCCCTGCCGAAAATATTTCGCCTGGCCAAGAAAGGTAAAGTGGGGCTAGACCTGTTTGCAGGCGCGACGATCAACACACCCTCTATGCTGGCGGTCGAAGACCAGTTGGACGCTCTTGCATGGGCCGAATCCGTTGGTGGCCTGACTGGCCTGGTTGACCGATCCCAGACAAACTTGGCCGCAATCAAGACCTGGGTAGACAAGCGCGACTGGATAGAGTTCCTGGCGACTGACCCGGCCACTATTTCCTCGACATCCATCTGCCTTTGTATCGTCGATGAGTGGTTTTCTTTGCAGGAAGAAGAAGCCCAAAGAAGTTTGATCAAATCAATGGTGGGTAAACTTGAATCAGAAGGTGTCGCACTGGATATAGGCGGCTACCGCGATGCCCCTCCGGGCCTTCGTATCTGGGGCGGCGGCACGATTGAAGTTTCTGATATCGAGGCATTATTACCGTGGCTGGACTGGGCTTACGCCGAGATCAGAGGATAATACTGCAAAATCAGCTGGAGCGAGCCATGACTACCATCACAGAAATCACCACGGAACTGCAATTCCCCGAAGGCCCCATCGCGATGCCTGACGGTTCAATTATCGTCGTGGAAATTGCACGGGGTACGTTGAGTCGCGTCGACCCGAATGGCGCCATAGAGGTGATTGCAGACCTTGGCGGTGGACCCAATGGCGCGGCCATTGGCCCCGACGGTGCCTGTTACATCTGCAACAACGGCGGATTTATCTGGCACAAAAGCGGCACCGGCCTCTTGTTTCCTGGTCACCAGCCTGAGAACTACTCCGGCGGGCGAATTGAGCGCGTAGATCTCGCAACAGGTGAAGTTTCAGTGATTTATACTGAATGTGAAAGTCATGAACTGCGCGGGCCCAACGATATCGTCTTCGATGCTCAAGGTGGTTTCTGGTTTACGGATCATGGCAAAACCAGGGACCGTGATCGTGACCGAACTGGCGTTTACTATGGCACAATCGATGGGAAACACGTCTCTGAAGCCATTTTCCCTATGGAGGCACCCAATGGTATTGGCCTTTCACCGGATGAAAAAACACTTTATATCGCCGAGACCCCGACCGGGCGGCTGTGGGCCTATCAGCTCTCCGGACCGGGAGAGATAGATCAAAATGAGCGTCCAACAATGATGGCCCAGCTACCCGACTATCATATGTTCGATTCACTCGCCGTGGACGCTGCGGGCAATATTTGCGTTGCAACCCTCATTACCGGGGGTATCACGATCCATTCTCCCGATGGTGCTGACGCACGCCTTGTACCCATGCCGGATGTCCTGACGACCAACATCTGTTTCGGCGGAGAGAACCTCAATACTGCATTCATCACCTTGTCCACGACCGGCAAACTGGTTTCCTGTGATTGGGAAACTCCCGGGCTGGCACTCAACTTCCTGAACAAGTGAGTGCCTTTTTCAGGCTCGTGACCACGGCTTCGCTACTTGCCTGCAGTCTTTTGGCAGCGCCAGGGCATGCCGAGACCATTCGATCTGGCCAGCTTCTTGATGAGGTACATTTCCTGATTCCAGCCGGTCCTGGTGGAGGCTGGGATGGTACCGCAAGAGGTATTGGCGAAGCGCTTCGAAAATCCGGTCTGGTAGAAAGGGTCAGCTATGAAAATCTGTCCGGTGGTGGTGGCGGGAGAGCCATTGCGCGACTGATCGAAACTGCAGACCGACAGCAGAACACCCTGCTCATTAGCTCGACGCCTATCGTTGTGCGCTCACTGCAGGGGATATTTCCTCAATCATTCAGGGATCTGCGTGTTATCGGCTCAGTGATCGCAGACTATACCGCGATACTCGTGCGAGCCGACTCCCCTCATACGGACTTCAATTCTCTCGCGGCGTCTTACCAGCAGGATCCTCGCAGCGTAAAGATTGCTGGTGGGTCTGTCAGGGGATCAACTGATCATTTCGTTGTCGCCAAGGCCATGCAGTTGGCCGGCGGAACCCCCCGCTCGATTGTCTATGTCGCCTACGATGGCGGCGGCAAGGCCATGGCAGGTCTACTGACCGGAGAATGCGATGCACTCTCCACGGGCTTGTCCGAGGCGATCGAAATGCATCGCGCGGGAGAGGTTCGCATATTAGCTATCACTGCACCCCAGCGGCTTACAGAGCTCCCAGACGTTAGGACACTGACTGAGACAGGTTTACCTCTCACTTTTGCTAACTGGCGCGGATTTTTCGCTGCCCCAGGGTTAACAGAACAACGTTATAAACAGATGATCAATACCGTTGAAGCAGTCGTCGAGACATCCGAGTTCGAAGAAATTCGATCAAGAAATGGCTGGTCGCGGTTACAATTAAGCGATCAGGCTTTCTACGATTATCTTGAACAGCAGGAACAGGAAATCGGGGAACTTATGCGCCAGCTCGGTTATCTCCGAAAGGTGAAGTAGTTTCTATGAATTGTCTATAACCTATTATTATTAAAAGGATATATATTATCCAATCTCGGCTTGTAGGCGCAGCATTCCTTCTATTATTCCTGGCATATGGTTTTGCCACACAGGATATCCTGCTGGACTTCTGGGCCGAAGAGGAATTGTTTAACGCCCGATCCTTTCCTATCCTGATTGCCATTGGGGGCAGCATACTGGCGCTGCTTTTTATCATGTTCCCTCCCGCATTCGAGCCAGAGGGCCCTTTCGTGTTCAATATTGAACTGATCGGGCTCGTTGCGCTGATGTTGCTATACGCCGGACTTCTTGAACAACTAGGCTTTGTCTTAGCCACAGGACTATTCCTGTGCGCAGGGTTCCTTGTGTTAGGTGAGCGACGCCCTGTCCGGATAGGACTGGTTACCGTCGCCCTGACCGCCGGGTTCTACTTCCTGATGGCGGCGCTGGAAATACACCTGCCTCAAGGCGCGTGGACAGGTTCATGGGAAGGCGGCGTTATGGAGAGATTCTAATGATTGACGGCATTCTACTGGGCCTCACTACCGTGCTGACGTTATATAACCTGACCCTGGTTCTGGTCGGATGCGCAGTCGGAACAATTATTGGCATGCTGCCAGGTCTGGGTCCCATATCCGCCATCGCGCTGATGATACCCATTACCTACGGCTTTGAACCGAGCAGCGGCATGATCCTGCTGGCTGGCGTTTACTACGGCGCAATCTTTGGCGGCTCCACTTCTTCTATATTGATCAATGCACCTGGAGTAGCCGGCACCGTTGCAACGGCGTTTGATGGTTATGCGATGGCCGGCCAACTCGGACAACCCGGCCGAGCACTCGCTACCGCTGCCTATGCGTCCTTCGCGGGTGGAACGCTGGCCGCTCTGCTCCTTTTACTCACCGCCCCCTTCCTCGCGGATATATCGCTCAGCTTTCAGTCAGCAGACTATTTCCTGATGATGGTACTAGGACTTTCGCTGGTATCAGCCTTTGCTTCTGAAGGCGAGCACCTGAAAGCCCTGATCATGACTTTTCTTGGCCTGGCTTTATCGACAGTCGGCACTGATCTTACCGCAGGTGTCCAGCGGTTCACCTTCGGGCGAATGGACCTGATAGATGGGATTAGTTTCTTGTTACTCGCGATGGGGACCTTTGCCCTCTCCGAGGCTCTGATGATGGTTCTGCGCAGGAACAAATCAGAAAAAGCACCCACGATTCCCACATCCGGACTTCGCCTCAGCAAATCGGATGTCAACGCGATTGTACCTACAATTACAAGATCATCTATCCTAGGGTTTTTCGTCGGTGTATTACCGGGTGCTGGCGCAACGATTGCTTCGTTTCTATCCTATGGTTTCGAGAAAAGCCTCGCTCGAGACCCTACTCCTAAGTTTGGGCAGGGTAATATCAAGGGTTTAGCCGCACCGGAAGCCGCAAACAATGCCGCTTGCACAGGCTCTTTTGTACCGCTTCTGACCCTTGGGATACCGGGCTCCGGGACAACGGCTATACTCCTCGGTGCGTTAATTGCCTATGGCATCCAGCCAGGGCCAAGACTCATTGTAGATGAGCCACAGGTCTTCTGGTCCGTCATCGTATCTATGTATCTCGGCAACCTGTTTTTGCTCGCCCTTAATCTGCCACTCATACCCTACCTCGCCAGGCTGCTTTTAATGCCCAGAAGCATCCTTATTCCTCTCATTATGTTTTTCTCAATGATGGGTGTATATCTGGTCTCGTTTAATACCTTTGACCTCTACCTGATTGTTCTGGTCGCCGTATCTGCCCTGGTACTCAGGGTTCTGGGGTTTCCAATGGCTCCGTTATTGCTCGGGTTTATTCTCGGCGGAATGCTTGAAGATAACCTTAGGCGGGCACTGACTGTCAGCGATGGCAACTGGACTTTTCTGATCGACAGACCTATAACAATAGTACTACTGGGTATCATCATCTTGACGTTGCTAAGCCCGGTGATTCGAAGGCTTGTATCAGTCGCTACATCCCGATAAATTAGTGTTTCAACCCTACCCCAATACTAAAGGAGTGCGCTCTATGAATATCGACAACAGCAAGTCATGCCCCACTCCTTTATCCGTGTAATCTGGAAACAGACCTTGCAAACAACCAAGGTGTGCGGCCTCTAATTGCCATTGAGGAATGCACTTGAACTTGACAGAACTTGGCTGGAGCAGTTTCTTCCAGCAGCAACTGAACTCTGATGAACTGGAGTTCCTTCCCGCCCGTGTCGTCAGGCAGGATACAAACCAGTACCATCTGTTATCAGAACGAGGAAAGCTCATTGGGGTACTGCCGGGGAAATTTCGGCAGGAAGCCCTGTCGAAGGCGGACCTGCCTACAGTCGGAGACTGGCTTGTTGTTTCACCCATTGACGGTGACGAACCCGACAGGGTCCAGATAGAAAAACTCCTGAATCGAAAGAGTAAATTCTCGCGCAAAGAAGCGGGGGAAGTTCACGATGAGCAAGTCGTTGCCTCCAACATAGATACTGTTTTTATCGTTAGTGCGTTGGACAGGGATTTCAACCTCCACCGAATAGAACGGTATCTTCTTCTCAGCTGGACTAGTGGCGCCCTGCCAGTGCTAATACTGAACAAGTCCGATGTTTGTAAAAACATCGACAAAAAAGTCAGAGATCTCGAAGTTATTGCGATGGGTTCACCCATCCATGTTATGAGCGCCAAGGACAATAGCGGTCTAGACCCGCTTCGACAGTACGTTACGCCAGGTTCGACCTGTGCCTTTTTAGGTTCGTCCGGTGTCGGCAAATCGACCATCATCAATGAACTTTTGGGTTACGAGAAGTTTGATACCGGCGAAGTGCGATCTGACGACAGCCGAGGCCGCCATACTACAACCTTCAGAGAAATGGTCGAGGCTACCGGTGGCGGTATGATCATCGACACACCTGGAATGCGCGAAATACAACTTTGGGCCGACAATGTTTCACTTTCCCATAGTTTCCAGGATATCGAGTCGCTGGCAGCAAGCTGCAAGTTTTCGGACTGCAAACACAGCACGGAGCCGGGTTGCTCAATCACCAAAGCAGTTTCTAGCGGTGATCTTGAGCCCGAAAGGCTGGAACGTTACTTCAAACTGGCAAAAGAACTTGAACACTTTGCACGCCAGCAGAGTGCTGGGGCCAAGACAGGAAAGACGGGAAAGAAGCAGCAATACAAGCGCCTCTCAAAATCACCAGATAATAGACCAAATAAAAGGGACTAATTCAGCGAGCCAGGCCAGCAGAATTAGTCTCTATATTATTCCCCAACACCTTCGAGCATCTTGCGGAGTTCTTCCTGACGACGTCTCTCGCCAGCGATGTAGCGAATGTACTGCCTGGACTGCTTCGACTTCTTCTTATCCAGTTTGGCCGCACTACGGAACGATTTAGTCGCACTATCCCATCGCTCAAGCTGCATTTGGGAGATCCCTTTCCAGAATGCTACGTCACCGGGCTTTTTCAAATCGCCCTTCTTTTGGGCATCGCTGTAGGCGTCTACAGCCTCCTTGTGCCGGTCTTCTGCTGACAATGCCTGAGCCAAGCGAAAGTATAGGTCGCCATCTTCTGCATACCTTGTGGCATCTCGCCATGCATCAATGGCAGAATTAGTTTCCTGGGACAGTGTGTAGGCGGTCGCAAGCAACCGAAGATTCTTTTCGTTTTCTTCTATCGTTTTAGCCTTGAAGCCCTTTTCAAGCACCTGAGAGGCTTCATAAGGATTGTCTGCCCCTAACAAGCGCTGCGCCACCATGACGATTTCTGATTCCTTTACCAGAAGACCCTGAATATAGGTTGTATAGTAGGCAGACAGAGAAGCGTCATCACGGCCTTTTTCACTATACATACCCGCTAGATGCATCCAATACTGCTTTTTGGGGTAATTGACGATTAACGTTTCAAGTAATCTGATAACACTATCAACTTCCTCTAGCTCGTTATAAAGCACAACCTGAAGGTACCACCAATTCTCTTTAACCGCAGGTTTAGATTGGAGCTTCTGCAGTCCCAGCCGAGCTTCCTGATGCTCTTCCGGCGTCGCTTTGACGTTCGCAATAGTCGCCTTACTGGACGCTATTCTGCTAGCTCTCCGCGCCACGGCAATTTCTTCAACCAAAATTGCTGTTTTCAACGATTCACGGAAATTATCGAGCTGGTAGTACGCCGTTGCCTTGAAAAAAGTAATTTGCGGATCTCGTACTGTCTGCAAAGCCTGAAACCGATCGATATATTTAATCGCCTTTAGGTATTTTTCATTCGAGTAATACAGCTGGAACAGCGCTCTTAGTGATGAAAGCTCCAGCGCTTCGGAGATTGTGCCCTGCTTCAGAATCTGCTCGTATGCGTTGATCGTACTCGGCATGTCATCAAGCGTGTAGTAGGCAAAAGCCAGCGTATTCCAGATCTGGGCCTTCTCGTAGCTGTTAAGCCCTCTGGAGCCCATAAGTTCATGAAGCAGTTTCACCGCATCCCGTGGCGTACCCTTGGGAACCGGCGCTGGTTCACCCTCTTCCCGAGGTGCAGAATCAGGGTCAACCATGAGCTGGGCTTCTGCCAGTTTCTTGTAAGTTCTCTCCCGCATGGCAGGAACTTTGCGGGTCTTTTTCTTTTCTTCTGCCGCCTGGGCTGCATCACCGAACGAGACTCCAACGGGGAGTTGCCCAATGACGAACGGAAATGCCCAGATAACGGCTAGTAACATCAGTTTATTCAACTGTTTCATCGCGCTCATTACAGCAGGCTCCTAATCTTCTACCAATTCAAAGGAAATCTTGTTCTGGACGCCAGCTGTTGCAACTGGATCTCCATCAATGACCTTCGGCTTATATTTGAATTTCAACGCTGCCTTCAGCGCCGCAGAATCAAACACGCTGTTCGGATTGTCTTCACACTTACCTTCATTACGAACATTCTTGATCCAACCACAATTTGAAACAATAAACGGGCTAGAGACAGTCCCTTGAGCCGATACCGTAAATTCGACAATTACCCAGCCAGACATACCACGACTTAGCGCACGTCTTGGGTACTGCGGTTGTACCTTAACGATAGGCAGATACTCACCGTCACTGATACCAAACCCACCTGAACCGATATTAATGCCAATGCTCGCATCAAGGCCACTCATTGAGAAACCAGTCTTATCAACGTTTACGTTGAAGTTCTGCGGTGGGGTTTCCGGTGGTGGTTCATCAGGCGGTGGTGGTTTTTTCGGCTTGCGTTGTTTTTTCTGTACGTCCTGGTCCTGCTTAACGCGAACGAAATCTACCAGATTACCAATTTTGTCATCGGTAAGCGCACTGCCAGCTCCCGAAATCAGGGCTTGCATCAGGTAGAAAAGTGCCAGTGTGACTATGACACCAACGATAGCGGAAAGACTGAATCTAATAGCCATATACCCTCCTAGTTACTGTCTTCTCCGGCAATCGCCACTTGGGCAATGCCAATCGTACGTGCCGCATCCATGATAGCCAGAACCTTTTCTACCTTGGAGTCCATGTCAGCCTGGATAACCAGACCACCCTTTGGGTTCTCAGCGTGGAGGCGTTCCATCAATGGACGAACTCTCCTGACATCGACTTTCTTCTTGTCGATCCAGATACCGCTGTCAGGGGAAACTGCAACCAATAACGAGACAGTCTTTTTAAACTGCGCCGTTTTAGTATCAGGCCGGTTAACTTCTATACCGGTTTCCTTGATAAAAGTGGCGGTTACAATGAAGAAAATCAACAGAATAAACACCACATCGAGCATGGGTGTTAAGTCAGCGACCTTTTCTTCTTCTTGTTGTGTGGGTCTTCGCATGTTCTTACTCGGTTGTTTTTCTTTCGCCTTAGCATTGCCCCGGCAATGTTATGGCGCTTGCCTAGTGATCCATAGTTAGCGTGTCTTCCATATAGCTTTCTTCTGAAGAAACCTTGGAAGCCAAAAACGTATTCGCTAACACGCCAGAGAGGGTTGCTACCATTCCAGACATCGTCGGAATCGTAGCCATGGAAACGCCAGCCGCCATAGAGCGTGCATTCCCTCCGGAATAGGTCATAGCCTCGAAAACAGAGACCATACCGGTCACCGTCCCAAGTAAACCTAGCAAAGGCAACAATGAAATTAGTGTTTTGATAAAACCCATATTTACCTTAAGACGCAAATTGACCTCTGAGATCAATCGCAATCGGATCATGTGAGCATTCCACGACGTTCTTTCCTGACGACCTTCCCAGTAGGACAGTGCTTTCCCAACGTCTTGCTTGTGTTCAGTTTGAATGAACCAAAACCGTTCGAAAATCAATGCCCACATACAGAAGGTCGCGCCGGCGATGAGAAACAACACATCGCCGCCCGCTTCCAGGAATGTCCGAATCGCTACAACTATAGCATCCATTCTTACTTTCCTGCGCTTTCTGCGCTTTCTGCGTGCTCTGCTACCAGTCCTGCGCTCTGCTCTGTTAATACATGCAGGATCGATTTGGCCCTGGAATCAACAATTGAGTGCAACAGTACCGTTGGGATCGCTACAGTCAAACCTAGTACGGTAGTAATCAGCGCCTGTGAAATACCACCAGCCATCGTTTTAGGGTCACCGGTACCGAACAGTGTAATCGCCTGGAACGTTATGATCATACCGATAACCGTACCCAGAAGACCCAAGAGCGGTGCCACCATCGAGATGATCTTGATAAACGCAATACGCGCCTGAATCGCCGGTTGTTCCTTCAGGATAGCTTCATCCAGCTTCAGTTGCAGCGTTTCGGATTCAATATCCTTATTGTCATGGTAAACCTGTAATACTCGGCCCAATGGGTTGCTGCTATTCGCAGTGCCTGGGTTAGAAGCCTGGTTGCTGACACCTGCACCCACCAAGGTTAAGGTAATAAACCGCTCAAGTGATAAAAGAGCCGCCACGATACCCAGGGCAATAATCACATAACCCGGTGTACCACCTTGGTTGACCCGTTCTTCTATCGTTGGAACCTGGACCTGAAGGGCTAATAATTGACCACGAGTCGGATCGAGCCCAAATGGCGTGTAGCCGCTTGAGGATTCCGCCAGATCTGCTGCAGAATCTACAAACCGCGATGCTGGCTGCCTTGGCAGTTCCTGGATAAGGCCAGTGTTAATGTCATAAGCAACATATTGGCCATCACTAATCAGGTTAAAGGAACCAACCCGAACAACCTCCTGTTCGACTTCTTCGCCATCAAGCTTGATGACCGTTGCGTTGAATCGCGTGATCTTCGCGCTTTCAGTCATTTCACGCTGAAGCTCGAACCATAACCGCTCAATTTCTGCGATCGTTGCCAGCTTGGAGCTCTTACCCATAGATTGGGCGAACTCACCAAGCCACTCACCTCGGCCCGGTAGCTGTGATGAGACAATAGAGCCTTCAAACACACCTTGTGTATCGCCTGCAACCTGCTGCAGAACACCGAACAACTCCCTAAGTGATCCAAGTCGCTTAGCCAGAATTTCCTGCTTTGCAGCAATATCCTGTTCGTTCTTTTCAAAGATACCCTCAAGGCGTTCTGCCTCGGCTTCTTCTTCACGCTGCATTCGCTCAGCGTTTCGCAGTTCGCTCCGCTGCTTTGCCTTGTCTGCAAGGAACTCTTGCTCGCGCCGATCGTTAACTTCACCGTTAACAACCCTGCCTTCTTTGACAAGCTTAAGAAGCTCCGCCAGTGATTTAGCTGGAATTTCGTCTGCTGCCGCATTCGCATACCCGGAAAATCCCAGGGCGAAAGCCATAATAATAATGATCGCTTTCTTCATGGGTTATTCTCCTGGAGCCGATACGGGTAGGTGGACGAGATCTGCAGTCTGGGTTTTTCGCGCAATCCGCAGCCCATCACGTACGCCAGTCCTGAATTCATCAGGAAGCATGACCCACTGTCGTGTCTCGTTATTCCAAACGCCGGTGGACTCTGCATCAGGTGTCTGGAAGACAAGCGAAACTCGACCCCACTTGAGCATGTCGACCTGGCGGGACTTACCTTCCAGCTCGATCACATCGGTATAAGCTTCGATTGTCGTACCGTAGGTATTCTCGACCTGGTAGGCCTGAAGTACCTGGCTAAACTTTTCTGCAACAGAAACGTCCGCCCGATCCAGTGTGTCTTTAAGGAACTCGATTCGCTCGCGACGCTCAGAGATCAGGAAGGGAATATCCAGTTCTACAAACTTTTCGAGATTCACTATCATCTTTTCAATGAGTGGCCCGATTTGACGTTCGATAACGGTGACGTTATCGATTGACTCTTCGAGCTCTGCAAGTTCGTCTTCCTGGTTTTTGATCAACCTGCGTTGCTGCTGGTTGTATACACGTAAGCCGTCAACAACCTTCATGACGGTTTTGAACTGCTGCAATAGATCACGTGTCTGATCCGTGACCTTGTCAATTTTTGCCTGAGATTTTGCGCCTTCAACTGTTGTTGAGGAGCGCACTCCGAGCACGTCGTCTAGAGACGCCGCGTAAACCTCACTGGCACTAATGACAGACAACAAACACAGCGCTTTTATCACTGTACCTAGTCTCATCTGGTGCTTTTTCATGCTAATACCTACTGGGGTTTGTTGCTTTTATAATTTTTTTGTTCACCTGACCCTGCTTAAGCAGCGTAAGTCGATACCGCTCTTTAACCAGTTCCAGCCAACGCGGGACAGGATGAGGAAGCAGGCGTTGATTGTCAAGCAATCCAGTCCCCAATTGACAACCTCTTGTCGCATCTATGAAGTCACGAAAAGGTTGATTTTTCAGAAAAAACCGCTACGCCTTCTGACAGTATTTCGACCCGCGAAAATAAGCCTACGGAATAAGACTCAAGCAAGGTATTGCTCGAAAAACCCCAGTGTTCGCTGGCGCGCCAACGTTGCCGCTGTTTCGTTATAACTTGCTCTATGATCGCAGTTAAATCCATGATCTGCGTCATAGGTGTAAACCATAACCTCAGGATAAGCCTCGTCAATAGATTTCACATCTGGCATCGGAATATGTGCATCTAACTCTCCGAAATGAAGGATAGTTGGCACTTTTGGCGTTTTTTCGATCGACTGGGCAATACCTCCCCCGTAGTAACCACTGGCACAGGCAATGTTATTAGCACCCGCTGCACTCAACCACGTGAGTAATCCGCCAAAACAGTATCCGACCACACCAACCTTGCCATCCCTTGCCAGGTAATCAATCGCCGCTTGGACATCGCTCATGGTGTTTGGCATCTCCAGCTTACCCATGGCAATTTCAATACCTTGAGTCATATCATCACCTTCGTAACCAAGCTCGATGCCACGCTCGACCCTGTCAAACAGCGCCGGTGCCAGGGCTACGTATCCAGCCTCTGCATAACCATCACAGACTTCTCGAATGTGGTTGTTCACCCCGAATATTTCCTGGATGACCACCACGCGACCTTTAGGTTCACCCGTCGGTTTCGCCAAATAGGCGCTGAATGTAAAACCATCAGCACCGGTAAGTTCAATTGAGTCATTCATCGACCGCTCCTCTATTCATTAACAAAAATTTGTTCAAACTGATTATCGACTTCGCCAAGCCTGTTTTCACTGGTAACAACCGCTCGTGATGGCGTCTTGTGAAGGTAGGTATCTATGACACGCCGAAGATCATTCTGTCGCACATCCAGGTAACGTCCCCTGGAAGCCTCTCTGTGTTCGGCTGAACGCCCGAATAATCCATGATGGAACGCTTGGCGGATCTCACCTGCCGGAGATCCCGGCGCATCGACTGAACTGATAATCCCGAGCACTGCTTCCTCAAGCATTACATCTGTTATGTCATTATTCAGCGCCCAATCAATCGACTGGCTAAAATCTTCAAACGTCTCCATCAGGCGAGGATCTCTGTAGGAATAGAACCTGAATACGCCGGCGGTGGAGTCATGCCCTGCACCACCACCATAAGCCCCACCTTTTTCGCGAACCTCAGAATGCAGGAAGTTATTTCTAAGCACACCGGCAAGCACCGACAATGCTGCAGCATCTTCATTAGATTCAGGGATCGTGGGATATACTGTTGCGCAATAATTAACCTGGGTTGTCACAACGAACGCCCTGTCACCGGGGTTATCAATACTGGTGACATCAAATCGAGATTCTTCAGCCTGGGCCGTACCACCCCACAGCGCAGATACCGCTTCCGTGTAGCTCTCCAGAAACGCTGCTTCCGAGATGACCAGTAACTCCGGAGAATTACATCTCAACTGGTCATGGAGCTGTTGCATTGAAGCGGCAAGATCCCGTAGCAACTGACCGTCGTCAATATCACGAGCCAGCTTCTTCAGTCGCATAATCGCCGGGATACCAGACAAAAAATCGCTGACGTTCGCAAGAGGGCGCAATGACGCGGCGGCGGCAGACATCGCATATTGATGTCCATTAGATGCAACGCTGTTTGACCTGCGGATACTTAGTTGTTGAACGAGTTCTCTAATCCTGTCGACTTCGTCGAACCGCGGTTCATTCGCAGTCTCTTTAACCAGATGAGCCATTTCGACGGCCTTTGGGTTAAGCGTTCGGCTGGACAGAGTCAGGTATCCCTGCCCATCCTCACAATCGTTCAGGTCACTTCGAAAAGATGAAAAGGCACTTATACCGCCCGTTATACTGTGCTGGGCCTGCTGGGTTTCCAGGTAGTTCCTGTCCGCGGAACCTACCTCTGTCACCACCTGGGAGTAAATAGGCAAGAGCCCCAGCAGCGGTGTCGTGAGCGCTGGTAACGGCGAGACAACCTGGTGATAGGTAATACCATTCGTGCCTGCCCTCGCAGTCGTCAACCTAATACCATTAGCTGCTTGCGCCTCCAGAGCCTTACTCTTTAGCGCCCTACCAGCAAGAGCCGGAAAAACCTTGGACGGCGGAATGTCAGCGCGGGTTACCTGGGGCAGAAGACTCAGGTCTTCCTCCTGGCTCTGCCGCTTATTCAGCGCCTTTGCAAGCTCAAGAACATTTGACCGCTCAGCATCCGAAAAGGACGTGCGAAGTGTCTCGAGTTTTGTTCGCTCTTCCTCTATTAATCGAGACGCCAGCTCTCTGTCGGGTTTCATCACTACCTTGACCCTGTGGGAATTGCCCAGAAGAAGCTCGCGGACCAATCGTTTGATGAACCCTGGATCTTTGATCTCTTGACGCAGCTCCTGCAGCGCAGTGTCCAGATCCAGAAGACCTATCGGGTCACCGCGATGAACCGCAGCCGACATACAGGAGAAGATTAACTGTAATCCATATGGCCAACCGTCGCCGCCAATCTCACGTTGAGATAGCTCAAGTTGATGGAGGACGGCTTCCAAACGATCCTCGGGAATACCCTGCTCTGCCACATTTTCCAAAACCCCCAGGATGAGTCGCTCTATGGCATCTGCGTGTTCCGGTTCACTACCTTCGACGCCGCACATAAAGTTCATCTCCATGTGATCCTCTTCGAATCCACACATGGGCGACGCCGCCGTCGCGAGATCTGTTTTCTCCAAAGCCTGACGAAGCGGTGAAGCACTGGTATCCAGTAAAACGTCTGACAGTAGATGGCAACGCAATAACATCTTCAGGTCAGTGTTTTTACCCAGCAACCAGGCAAGTACGATGTGAGTCTTACCATTAGAGTCATCTTCATCAACCGGATAGGTGAGCTCTTTTACCACCGGGTGCTTGTAACGAACTTCAGGAAAAACCGCAATCGGCGGCGCGGCGCTCGAAACCAGACGGTCGAGGGCTAGCGACGCGATTTTTTGCTGCAAAGTGGCAGCGTCAAGGTCGCCAAATGTCATGAAAATGGCATTGGAAGGATGGTAGTGCGACTGATAGAACGCTTTGAGTTCTTCATAACTCAAGGAAGGAATCGATATCGGGTCGCCGCCACTGTTGTAGTGATAGGTCGAAGTTGGGTAAAGCGCTTTCTGGATACCGTGATACAACATCGAAACCGGTGAGCTGGTGTCACCTTTCATTTCATTATAGACGACACCTTTATAGACCAGAGGGGAATCCGAATCCTCGGGGTCCTGAAATTCCACCCGGTGACCTTCCTGGGAAAAATCTAAAGGATCAAGACGCGAGAAAAACACCGCATCCAGATATACCTCCAATAAATTAAAGTAGTCTTTGCGGTTCTGGCTGGCAAACGGATAGGCCGTATAGTCGCTTGTTGTGAACGCGTTCATAAAAGTGTTCAACGAGCGTCTTATCATGAGGAAAAACGGGTCACGAACTGGGAATTTTTCACTGCCACATAGAGCCGTGTGCTCAAGAATGTGCGCAACCCCTGATGAATCATGAGGCACCGTTCGGAACGCTACCATGAAGACGTTCTCTGCATAGTCATTCGCCAGATGGTAATGCTTCGCGCCACTGGTATGAGTGTATTCCTCGAAAGTCAGATTCAATGCAGGAATATGTTTTGATCGCTCAAGTTTAAATCCAGCAGCCATCGTTATCTCTCCTTCTGCTGTTCGCGCTCAAATTGATCCCAATACTCTTCAATAGTGTCTCTCATCTCGCTTCGTAGCAGCAAAATCGCAATTAGGTTCGGAATAGTCATCAACGCGATCGTAATCGCGGAAACAAGCCAGATGAGGGATGTATCTGATATGGCTGCCACAAAGAAACCGAGCACGTAAAGCATCCGGTATGGCAGGACTGATGCTGTGCCGAACAGGTATGTCATCGCACGATCACCATAATATGACCACGCGACTGCCGTAGTGAACGCGAAAAGCACCAGGCCAATGGCGACAATATATTTTCCATAATCGCCAAACGCGCCCCTGGTAAATGCTTCGGTTGTCAGGTTCACAGAGTGAATCAAGGACTTGCCGCGCACCGTCACGGCGTCCTGAAGTTTGCCGTCGACTACCTGGAGACTACCTGAGTAAGGCAAACCCCCATCGAAGTACTGCACTTCTTCGGCAATAGACCGGTTATGAAGGAGCGTGAAATCACCTTGCAATGCTATACCGTCCCTGACTTCGAGCTCACCGGTTAATGGTTCAATACTCGAATCACCAAAATTGAGGTGCGCGTAAAGATCTGCCCGGTCATCGTCACTACCTTCTGTATAGGTGCCTGAAATAAATTCCATGTCGAAGCTCTGGAAATCATTCTGCAGTTTTTCCGTCCACACGCCCGAAGACAAAATTACCAGCCCGGTTAATGTACAAATAATAATCGTGTCGATGAAGGGTTCCAGAATAGAAACCATTCCTTCCGAAACCGGCTCATTGGTCTTTGCCGCAGCATGGGCAATAGGAGCACTACCCTGCCCGGCTTCGTTCGAGAATAATCCCCGGTTAACACCCCGATTAAAAGCGTAAGCGAAGCTTGCTCCAAGGAACCCACCGGTTGCTGCTGACCCGGTAAATGCATCCTGGAATACAGCAACGAACGACGCGCCAACCTGGGGAAGATTGACCAGAATCACGGAAAGCGCACCAATCACGTATATCACCGACATGATGGGCACAATGCTTTCGGCCACCCGAACGATCCGCTTGATGCCACCGACAATCACAAGACCCAGGACAATCGCGAGCACTCCTCCGGTAATCCACTCTGGTATTCCGAAAGTCGTGGCCACGCCGATCGCGATGTTATTGCTTTGCGGCAGGCTACCCGTCCCGAATGAACTTATCACCGTCGCGACCGCAAAGAACACGGCCAGCCATTTCATGTTCAGCCGGCGCTCCATCACATACATTGGACCACCGATGATATGACCCTCGTCATCCACCATCCGGTATTTATGGGAAAGCGTGACTTCTACAAACTTGGTGGTCATACCGAAAAATGCGGTCATCCACATCCAGAACAACGCCGCTGGTCCGCCCAGATAAATCGCAAGCGCGACCCCACCAATATTACCGGTGCCCACCGTGCCTGAAATAGCTGTCGCCAGCGCCTGGAAATGGCTGGCATCGCCTTTAGCATCATCTTTATCGTATTTGCCGCGAACGATGCGAAGCGCGTGGTTAAAGAATCGTAATTGCGGGAACTTCAGGTAAAGCGTAAAGAAGATTCCGGTCCCCAGCAGAAGAAACGGAAAATACTGCGCAGATCCTAGATAGGAATCGAACAGGTTGAGCAAAGATGTCAGATCATCGGTCACTGATATTCCTCAGGGGTCATTGAGAGTCATGTCGAGCGGTCGACAATAACAAAATTCCATCAGTGGGTCTTGGGCAGTGTCATCCGTATTTTGAGTCCCTGCTCATCCTTGCCGCCTGAATCCTCCAATACGGTTTGATCAACGCTGCCCAACACCATCAGGATCATTGCATCTAGGACATCATCCCGTGCAACCAGTTTCCTGGGGTATTTCTGTAGCGCGAGATCATAATACTCAAGAACCGGCTCATAGTATGTCGCAAGAATGTTGAGGCGCTCCGCTATTCCGTCGCGTGTCTTTTTCGAATGATAGGGACCTTCAGTTGACAACAGGTAGAAGGCAAGTTCCGGATGAGATTCATATACCCGGTCTTGTAATGAAGCGTCGCTACAGAGAATCTGGTCGACCTCTCGGATTTTCGAGCAGATGTTCCAGGTTTGCCTGGAGAGCTTTTTCCCCAGATACCGTGAATTCGTTTTACAGGCATCTTCGTACGAGGAAGCATATACGGCCTGCCTGCAAGGAACTGGAAAAAGACTCCCAGACCTTCCCGGCAAAAGCTTCCTGGCCTGCGGTTCAACATCTCGGGGGAATTTGTCAGGCAACCCCATGGGAATGTCTACCAATAAAGTCTTATTCGGATGCGCCTTTAACAACGCCCCGAATGAACCGAATAGATCCACAGGCTGGCCCATAGAAGCCAGCAACCAGCCTCCGGCGCAACCATCTACACCACCGATACCTGACACATCCACATCTGCACCAACGGGGCCCAACTTACTCAGAAACCACCTCTCGCATCGTCACAAACTCTTCTGCGGTCGTGGGATGAATCCCGACGGTGGCATCGAATTGCTCTTTGGTTACACCCATTTTTACCGCAATCGAAATACCCTGGATGATCTCTCCGGCATCGGAGCCCACCATATGCACGCCCAGCACTTTATCTGTCTGCCTGTCGACGATGATCTTCATCATAAACTTTTCATCACTGCCACTGAGCGTATGTTTCATCGGCCGAAAGACAGATCGATAAATATCAAGTTCTGGGGCGCTATCCCTGGCTTCAGCTTCGGTTAATCCAACGGTACCCACGTTAGGTTGGCAAAAAACCGCGGTCGCGACGTCATCGTAAGCCATCACCTTACGGCGACCGAGAAATTGTGTGCTCGCGAAACACATCGCCTCGCCTATCGCCACGGGTGTTAACTGCAAACGGTCGGTAACGTCGCCCAGCGCAAATATGTTTGATTCACTTGTGCGGAATTCCTCGTCGATAACAATGGCACCGCTGTCCCGCTGCGCCACGTCTACATTTTCCAGACCAATATCCGACACCGCCGGCGCCCTTCCAGTGGCATAAAGCACCAGGTCGGTTTCCATCGACTTGCCGCTCTCAAAGTTCACCTTAATGGTACCGTCAGCATTTTTATCGATGCTTTTTACCTGGGTCTGAAATGCGAGATGAATATCTTTTTTCTTTAATTCATCTCGCACCGTCTTGCGGATATCTATATCGAAATGACGGAGAAACAACTCTCCCCGGTAAGATAACGTCGTATCAACCCCAAGGCCGTTGAATATCCCGGCAAACTCAACAGCGATGTAGCCACCGCCCACAACCAGTGCACGCCTGGGAAGTGACTCAAGGAAGAAAGCCTCGTTTGAGGTAATGACGTGCTCTCTGCCAGGAAAATCAGGCACAGTTGGCCATCCGCCCGTTGCGATTAGTATTTTGTCGGTCGAAATGACCTCATTATTAATCTCAATATGGTGTGTATCTTTGATTCTAGCCCGGCCATCGAAATGGGTTACCCCGGCGTTATCAAGCATGCCTTTGTAGAGACCATTGAGTCGTGATATCTCGGTATTCTTGTTTTTTAGCAGCAGCGGCCAATCGAAACCCGGCCTGGCGTTACCCCAGCCAAACCCCTCCGCATGCTGGTAATCTTCCGAATAATGTGACGCATAGACGAACAGCTTCTTTGGAACACATCCGACGTTTACGCAGGTACCCCCCATGTACTTTTCTTCAGCGGTAGCCACCCTCGCTCCGTAATTGGCACTCATGCGCGCGGCTCTAACACCACCGGAGCCAACTCCGATGACAAACAGATCAAAATCATACTCAGACATATTCACTTCCTGGGGTTCACCTTATAACTCTTTTAAGCCAGGCGCGGTTCAACCACCGCGCTCTTAAGCCACTAGACTTTTTATCCATGGCACTTTCAAGCCGAAAGAATGCAGCTTAACATCGCTGACCGTATCTAATGAATAACCTAAACGGCCACATGAGATTTCCACTGACAGAGTTCAACAGTAACGCGGTTGTTATCGCGGATATCGACAATAATGCGAATAACCTTAGGCTTAGATACTCAATCGCGGTCACCCGGGGTTTGGTCTGGCCGAAATTTAACGCGATCGAGAGAAAAGATGAACTGTGGAAATCCACCTGCCTTGAACTGTTTCTCTCGTCACCAGATGATCCGTCCTATCTTGAAATTAACCTTTCACCCTCTGGTGCCTGGAATAGTTACTCGTTCTCCAGCTATCGAGAAGGTATGAAAACAGAGCACGATACTGAACTGGTCGAATTCCAGGTTGACAGCCCAGGCGTCATTACCGCTTCCTTCTTTATCGGCAGGCTTTCTGATCATGTCTTGTTTGGACCCGCCACAATCCTTGCGGACAAAGATGGCAGTCTTCGTTATTTTTCAACAAAGCACGGTGAGACACCTGATTTTCACGATCGGAAACATCATGTGCTTGTTGCCACCGATGACCTATAGTATGGCCCTATGACATTCCAGTTCGGTATAGATGTACTTCTTGAGGATGAAGCTAAGCTAAAACGGCTTCGTTCTGCCCGGGTTGGGCTGGTGGCCCACCCTGCATCCATTAACAGCGCAAACAAGCATAGTGTTGATGCCCTGATGGATGCAGGATGCAATGTCGTCCGCGCTTTCGGACCGCAACACGGCATGCGGGGTGACAAGCAGGACAACATGATTGAGTCTGAGGATTATCTAGACCAGATTCATCAGCTACCGGTCATCAGCCTCTATGGTGAATATCGGCATCCAACAGATGAAATGCTGAACGATTTGGACATCATCCTGTTCGACCTGCAGGACATTGGCTGCCGTATCTATACGTACATCACGACGCTGTTCTATTTCACAGAAGCCTGCAGTCGCCTTGGAAAAGAGCTTTGGGTACTGGACCGGCCCAACCCAGCCGGGCGACCCATCGACGGTCTATACCTTGAATCCGGCGAACAAAGCTTTGTAGGTTGTGCGCCAATGCCGACTCGCCATGGGCTTACTGTGGGCGAACTGGCCTTATGGTTTGCCACCCAACAGACCTATGAACTGAACCTGTCGATAATTAAGTTGGCGGGCCACAACCCCGGGCAAGGTCCTGGCTATGGCTGGCCTGATAACGCTCGCCCCTGGATTAACCCGAGTCCAAACGCCGCCAGCATCAACATGGCCAGAATTTTCCCAGGGACCGTGCTACTGGAGGGAACCACCCTGAGCGAAGGACGAGGAACGACCACACCGCTTGAAGTCATTGGTGCGCCAGGCTTGCCAATTAATAGTATGCTGACCGACCTGGCATCCCGGGCCCCCCTCTGGCTGGGTTCCGCCTACCTGCGCGAGTGCTTTTTTACCCCCACATTTCATAAACATGTAGACCAGGTGTGTGCGGGGCTTCAAATTCACACTGACTATCCGGCCTACGACCATAACGAATTTAAACCCTACCGGTTGATCGCCGGTTTGCTGAAATCCCTGAGGCATATTGAACCTGCGTTCGATATATGGCGGTTCCACCCCTACGAGTACGAGCTTAGCCGCAAGCCTATCGACGTCATCAACGGCGGTCCTGGTCTACGAAGCTGGGTTGATGACCCGAATCAGGGCTTCGATGTTTTCGATGCACAACTCAGCGAGGCTGAAAGCCGCTGGAAAGAAGAACGCCAACCGTTCCTACTGTACCCTTTGTAATCCTTCCCTGGAATAACATGATAGAATCCGCAGCTTTTCGAGATAGACAAAGGCTGCCAAATGACCAACGCTTACAAGATTGCTCTACTATCGGGTGATGGCATCGGGCCAGAGATTATAGGCCAAGCAACGCGGGTGTTTGACGCCCTTGAATTAAAACGCGACGTATCATTCGAGCTGATTAGCGCCCCTTTTGGCGCCCACGCTTACTTCGAAGAAGGTAAAGCATTCCCGGACGCCACCAAGGCGGTTTGTGATGAGGCAGATGCGATCCTCAAGGGACCGGTCGGTCTGTCCTATGAGGAATCAAAGAAAATACCTGTTGAAGAGCAGCCCGAACGGGGGGCAATTCTGCCGTTACGTGCCCGCTACAACACCTTCGCCAATTTCAGGCCCATATTCCTTTCTAGGGATATGGCGCACTTCTCACCGCTCAAACCCGAGATTATTAAAGAAGGAATCGATATTCTGATGATTCGTGAGCTGGTCGGTGGTCTTTACTTCGGCAAGAAAGAGCGCGGCATCAATAAAGATGGCCAGCGCTATGTTCATGAAATCCTTGAATATACCGAGGAACAAATTCGCCAGGTGCTGATAGTCGCGTTTGAGCAAGCCCGTTCACGCAAGAAAAAACTTCACAACATCCATAAAAGCAATGTTCTGATGTCCAGCGTTTTCTGGAACGAAGTTCTGGATGAGGTTCATAAGGACTACCAGGATATTGAAGTCATTCACCTGCTGGTTGATTCAGCGGCAACGGCCCTGTGCCTGAATCCTGGCCAATTTGACGTCATGGTCATGGAAAACATGTTCGGCGACATTTTGAGTGACCAGGGTGGCGGCATACTCGGCTCACTAGGCTTGATGCCTTCCGCCTGCGTCGGGCCCGAAAAATCCTATTACGAGCCTTCCCATGGCTCTGCGCCAGATATCGCCGGGAAGAATATCGCTAACCCCTATTCCATGATCGGCTCAGTCGCCATGATGCTGGAGATGAGCTTCGGCATGAAGGAAGAAGCTGGATTCGTTTGGGAAGCGATGCGAAGTGTATTTGAGTCCGGTTACTCGACTGCGGACCTGTCTAAATCGAGCGACAACATTGAGCTGGTGGCCACCGATGTTTTCGGCGACCTGGTGATGGCCAAGCTCGAAGAATTACTCTAGAGCTGACCGATAGTGTCATAAACAGAGAAAAGCATTACCATCGCGGCCAGCCACCCCCAACCGATAAACACCCACATAATTAGCGGCTGTTCGAACAGATCTCCGAGAATGTTAACGACTGAGTCAACAACAAAGAATTTGAGAACAGCTTTAATCCAATCTAATACAAACATTTTTGTGCCTTTACTTGAGCCAACCAGGTTGGCGAAACGCGCGTATTCTAACGCTGTGTGACTATTTTTAAAAGAAGCCGCAGGTTATTTAAAAACCGGCCTGGCCGCTTCATAGGCGATGAAACTCTCGACTTCAGCGCCAATCTCCTCAAACACACCCGTCATATTAATGTTTTCCTTAAACTGGACTCTTTTTGAGAACAGGGTCACAGGAAAAACATAGTTTTCGGTCTTTTTCCAACGTAACGCCTTGCTTGTTCCAACATCATCCTCGTAGCTCACCCAACTCAGCCCGTACTCATTAACGAGAACGTCACCAAAGACAATGCCCAGGCTCTGTAATCCCCTTACGTCGTCGCGACCAATGGCTTTGCGGTCCACGAGGTTCTGCAGGACTTTCAGATCAGATTTATCGCCTTTCAGGTTCAGAACGCCAAGCCGTCTGGCAATAAGGTCCATGGTCTCTCTGCGCTGAGTATCCAGGGAATATCGCTGCCCCAGGGATAAATCTTTAACTGTCGCAGGTACCTCTTCAACGTCAAATTCGTATCTTTCCAACTCTTCCGAAGTCAGTTCACGCAGACCAGATTCTTCCGCCGCAGCGAAATCGAAGGTCAACAAGCCAGGTAATATCAGTAACAATTTCGAGATGGTGGTCACAACTACTCTCTTTCTCTCAAGGAGTGTTGATTTTAGGCTAGAATTCGCACACTACAAGCAGGAGTCGACCACACTGAACCAGCAGCTCATCGAAAAGGTCTATTCATCGGATAGTCAGTTCAGTCTGGCGATCACCGGTGGTGGGACTAGTGCCATTGCCAGCCTGTTTGGGGTTGCCGGGGCTTCAGCTACTTTGCTCGAAGCAACGGTACCGTATCATTCCGCCGCGCTGGGTCGTTTTATTTCAGCGTCTAGCCCACAGGGGTGTAACACTCACACGGCCAGGGCCATGGCCATGGCTGCGTATATGAGTGCGCGAAGTATAAGGCCCGAAAATAACGTCATCGGCGTTGGTTGTACCGCGGCTATTGCAACCAATCGCACGCGAAAGGGCACAGACAGATGCCATATAGCAGTGCAGGCTGCTGGATTTACCACTATCTATGACATTGATCTCAATCGCGAAGACGACAGGAAAGAGCAGGAAGCTATTTGTCGAAATGCGATAATAGCGGCAATGGCCTGTGCCGCTAATGTTTCGATTGAACCAGCGGACATAGGCATCAGGACCAGGCATATTGATGCTGAAAAACCCTGGGTGGATCTGCTTGCAGGTGACATCGATTCAACCTCAACGACCGCAAACTCCTGTGTTTTTCCAGGAGCCTTTAACCCTATTCATGACGGTCATCGGGGCATGATCAGTTCCGCCAGGGCTATGCTGAGCCAGGATGTGACCCTGGAGCTATCCATCCGCAACGTAGACAAACCACCGCTGGATTTCCTGACCATGTCAGAACGATGTACCGATGAATTTGAGCTGATTTTCAGCAACGCCCCAACCTTTGTAGAGAAATCAGCAATCTTTCCAGACAGTGCGTTTGTAGTGGGCCTTGATACGATAGTCAGGATCGATGCGCCCAGGTACTATGGCTCTGAAACCGCTCGCAACAAAGCGCTGGAGACTATGGCAGGACGCGGTGCCCGGTTTCTTGTGTTTGGACGACAGACTGGCGAAAGTTTTAATACATTGGCGGACGTTTCATTGTCGAAAACGCTTAAGGACATGTGCACTGGCGTGACTGAAGATCAGTTTCGCCACGACATCAGCTCCTCCGAGATTAGATCACGATGAGGAGGCTCGACAACTACCTTGGACTGACGGTTGCCACCATGACACTGCTGGCCTCAGCCGGGCTGATCAGCCTGTTCGTCATTTTCACTTTTCTGGACCAAATGAGCGACATAGAGCAGGACTACAACCTGATCGCCGTCATCAAGTATGTCTCGTACAGTATTCCAAGAATGTTTTACGAGACCGTACCGTACGCCGCACTGATAGGAAGCTTAACGGGCCTTGGCATCCTCGCCAGCAACAGTGAACTGATCATTATGAGGTCTGCTGGTATTTCGACGTGGCAAATCGCAATAGCCACGATGAAACCAGCGCTGGCATTTATCATCGCCGGTTTACTGGTCGGGGAACTGATACTCCCGGATTTTGAGCGAACCGCCCGTGCCTCTCGCGAAAAGGCGATGGAAGGCGACATTACCCCTGATGGGGGATTCTGGTATCGGGAAGGAAACCGGTATATGCACTTCAGTACGGTCGGCCATGAGGGAGAGCTTGGAAACATCAGCCAGTATTTTCTGGGTGCCGAACAACAGTTGCAAAAAACCCTGTGGGCAGAGTCTGCCTCGCATATTTCACCAACGGAAAACGACGATGCCAGCTACTGGAGAATGGAGAATGTCATCGTCACAGACTTAAATGCCCCAAATAAAAGGGAACACCACTCGCAACTAAAATGGCATTCCGAACTGACCCCGGAATTACTGAGCACTGAAATTCTTGTTGAACCGGACAAAATGTCCATCGTCGAGCTTCGGCGAAAGATTAAGTACATGGAATCGCAGGGCCTGAATAC
Organism: uncultured Pseudomonadales bacterium; assembly: GCA_937775265.1. Lineage (GTDB taxonomy): Bacteria > Pseudomonadota > Gammaproteobacteria > Pseudomonadales > Azotimanducaceae > UBA9659. The sequence goes on along the minus strand of CALKBV010000012.1, from coordinate 98,400 downwards.
CGACAATTTCCAACTAGGCTTGTGGACCAAAACCTTCCAACCCATTGCATCCCTGAGCCTAGTATTCGTCGCAATCTCATTCATCTTTGGTCCACTCAGGGAAACCACCATGGGGATGCGAGTTGTCAGCGGCCTGGTGACCGGTATTGTTTTTAAATTCGTGCAGGACCTTCTATCCCCTGCCAGCCTCGTGTTTGGGTTTCCACCACTAATTGCAACGGCAACACCGATTCTTATTTGCCTCGTTTCAGGTTACGTCTTATTAAAGAGGGCAAACTGATGTCGGAGTTTTTTACACAGTGGTTGCCGCACGTGGGATCTGCATTGGTATTTGCTTCGGCTGCAACGGTTATTGTCAGGCGCTTCACTGCCAATCGAGCTACACAGAGCATTATTTTCGGATCTGTGTTTCTTGCATGCCTGGTACCCCTGCCAGAATTCAGCCTATCTCACTACCTAAGAGTTCTGACCGGAGACCTTTCAATCACCGGGTTTATTATCCTTGGGCTGGCTGCCTGTCAATCCTTCAGGCCTGGCGAAACCGGGCCAAACCATGCCCAACTACTGGCACCGGCACTCGCAATTGTGCTGGTCTCACTGGTACTTTACCCCACGGCCCTCGGTCTCACTTATTTTGACCTGTACGCGTTCGGATACTATCCCATCATCCTCGGCCCAATTATATTCGTACTGTTTGCCAGTGCATTATGGTTTGGCTTAACGTTATCTGCGGTACTGCTCGGGGTGGGTTTCCTTGCCTTCGCATTGGGTATTTTAGAATCTGACAATTTGTGGGACTACCTGCTCGACCCCGTCATTACCCTGTACGCTCTCTATCTGGTGATCAAAAACCGCCACCAGCTGACAAACTTCAGGGTGACACAGCATCACATAGAAGTGATGTTAGCTGTGACCATTTCAACGTTCCTGCTCTTTGCGATTTACCTGGCGAAGTTCAACCATGACGCCTTTCGGCACGAATTAGTCATTGAAGATGGCTTCATTGAATGGTGCACGGTCATCGTATTGTTTTCTACCATGCTCGTATGCGGTAAGCGCTTTTTAATCTTAAGGCGTGTCCGGCCACCACTTTTCCTGACCGTGACAATGCTATTAACCCTGCTTTGTCTTTTCGGCGCCGGTGAAGAGATCTCCTGGGGACAACGCCTGTTTGATCTGGAAACACCTGATTACCTCAAAGACAAGAATGCCCAGGGCGAACTCGGCATTCACAATCTGGTGATAGAGATTAACGGTGAAGACGTCAAACTGAATAAATTGATCTTCGGCACCGGCCTTGCTCTCGCGCTACTAATCTACCTGTCTATCGCCACACCACTGTACCGGAGGAACGACAGGGTACGATCATTTTTCAATGCGATCGCCGCCCCCATGCCGCGCGACTACCACATCGCCGGCTACCTGCTAATAGTTGCCACGGTAGAACTATTGATTGACTCATCCAAACGCGGTGAGATGACAGAGTTTGCCGGTTCAATCATGTTTGCACTGAACGTGATTTATCCTTACAACCCGGAAATATTTGATCCCAAGAAAAGCCTCTAACAAAGCGATACCGACATTAGGTTCTATAATCCCCTCTGTTGGCTTCACGTCCAAACCCTGATTCATCGTACTGCGCGCCAGCAGGCTAATGCGATTTACGCCACGGTGACGCTTTGGCGAGTGCAGTGACATACAACGCCTCAACCTTAACTCGAGCCCATTCCGTTTTGCGCAAGAACTTTAGGGATGACTTTATTGAGGGGTCACTTTTGAAACAGTTAATGTTGATTTTTTGGGACAAGCCGTCCCAGCCGTAGTGCTCAACAAGCTTTATCAAAACTTGCTCCAGCGTTATTCCATGCAATGGATTATTCGGTTGTTCGTTCATACTCTATTTATGCACCCATAATACCTTGCTTTGCAATGTCTTCTGCTGGTTCCCATAAAATGAAAACGTACACCGCTGCCATCAGGCAGATCCTCGATCCCAGGATAGCCAGAACAAGAACGGCGGTAGAACTGTCCGCGATTAAGCGGCTGACTGAGGAGCGCCCTTTTACTGCGCTGACCATTTCAGAAGTCGCGAGGGCCTATGAAATTACGCGTAAAACACTTTAGGCGCGATTCGGATCTTTACAGCAAGTGGTCTTGGGAATGGCGTCTAGCATGTTTGAGGAAATTGCCAATAACATCACCAACGACAACTTGAAGATACTACGTAGTGATAGTGTCCTAACGTCTGTTGCCTTTCGTGCTATGGCGTTACCCTTTGCACAGACCAAGTTTTTTAGTAGTTAATCTGTATTAAGTGTAGCCCTCGTGCCTTAGCCTTCGCACTGAGCTTATTCTCATTGCGCTGGCGTAGTGCTGCATCAATCTTTGCAATATCTATATGGCCTCTCCCCAAAGCGAGCAATGCACCAACAATATATCGAATCATCTGCCGGAGAAAGCCACTGCCTTCTATCTCAAAGTAGTGGGTGTTGTTAGTGATGTCTGAAAAGTTCGTCTGCGCGAGTTCAAGTCGCAAGATTCTGCGTACGGTCGATTTAACCTGTTTATTATTCACTGCAAAACTATAGAAGTCATATTCACCGATAAAGTGTGCGCATGCTTGGCGCATCGTCTCAAGCATTAATGTTTTGTCGCTCCGGGAGCCGTTACTCAAGTTAACGTGAGCAACTATATCGTTAAGCAGTGGCGTACTAACATCATCCAAAGAAAAGTAGTAGCGATAGACCTTGCTGACACTGTCCCGGTTAGCGTTGAATTCTGGTGAACAGTGATCACACTCCTCAATTCGGATGTCATCTGGCAGAAGAGAATTCATGCCTAGCTGAAGTTTTCCTGCCGGGATATCCACACTTATGGAAAGCTTTGCCACCTGACCCCTGGCGTGAACGCCTGCGTCTGTGCGGCTGGCGGCAACCACTTTACAATCAGCGTACTTGCAGATCCTTCGCAAGACTTGTGTTATCAAAAACTGGACGGTAGGTTTTTTGCCACTATCACCCAGGTCTTGCCAGCCAAAATAATTGCTGCCCTTGTAGGAAATAACTACTTTGTAGTGATATGGCAGCGGTTGCATATCTAGCTGCGCCCCGAAGAGTCGATTGAGATAGCAGTCTATCGGAAATCGCTAACGAAGGTTTTTGAGTTATAGGCTCAAGCTTGGTCAAACCAGGGGCTTGGGTTGCTCACACACCCAGCCACCAAAAATACGCGACGACTCTTCGAGTAGCATCTGGTCACGCATTTCTAAACTTCACTCGTCCTCACGTATATCGTGAAGAAAAAACAGGTCTGGCAACGGAGATGTGTGTGACATGGCTGGATAGCCAGATGCGAAGCGGTGTCTCTCTGATTTCTTCGCGGACCTGATTTAGTCTACGAGTAACCAATCTATGGATCTTCTTTTTTGCGAAGAACAGATACGATATTCGAACTTGTGAACAGGCTCACTATGACAATAGCGGCGGCGAAGACGAACCACTGAATCGCATAGGAGATATTGGCGTTGCTATTAGCAGTGACAGCTGTCCAGTGTCTAATCAAGACACCAGGCTGATCCTCGTTCAAGCGCACAGGGTAAGGGAATATATCTTCGCCGAGAATTTCGGATATGTCATCCACATCCAGGCGACGGATCTGCACTGGCCAGGAGCTGGCATCAGGTCGTTCATCTGATCCGGGTGAACTGGATCTCAGATGAATTTGAGCCGTGAGTTGGCGAGCTCCAACAACGAGTCCAAAATTTAGTTTTGCCCCTGAGGCAACCGTTATCCAGCCACGATCTACCAGGACAATTCGATTGCTGCTTTGCAATCGAAATGGGGTAATGACGCCAAACCCTAGCTGCCCGTTGTAAGATTGTGGCACCAAAAGAAAACTCTTTTCGTTGATGTATTCTCCCGCCAGGGTGACGTGCAGATTAGGGATGGTTCCGTCCCTCGTGAAAATAATATCTTCTATATTGATGGCTTCTTTTTGTTGTTCTTGCTGCATTGCTACCTGAAGCGCCATCTTTTCAGAGGCCCTGTCGAGTTGCCAGATGCCAAGTCGAATGAAACCCGTAGCAGTCAGTAAGATACCGGCGACGACGAACCAGTTGACTCGTATCAGAACGGGGCCTAGTTTCACTTCTGCTGTTGATTGCATTTACTTTATGATCCATTAGATTAGGTAACGTTAACACGATCAGCTCCGGTCAACTTCGACCAATGACCGAAAAGAGCCCCAATGACTATATTTATTTGGCAAGTTGAGCCTACTTTGTCTGCATCCTTATGAGTTCAACCGGTCACTGCAACCCAGGCTAACAGTTGATCGCAGTCGGTTTACGCGCCGTAGCGATCACCCTGAGCTATCCCATCACTGCTGCAATCGACCAGAAGCGGAACTTGACGTTGCACAAAGAGAGGTTAAGTCAACGGACATTAGGTTCGAAGGAAGCGGTACTAAAACTTGGTCGATGAATTAACGAAAGTGTATATTGAGGAAAATCACCCAAGAGAGATCAAATGGAAACGGATGTGGTAGTCCTTGGTAGCGGCGCCTCGGCCCTAACCGCTGCCTTGGCGGCCAATGGCCACGGTTCTGATGTGATGGTGTTCGAAAAGGCAGACAAGATTGGCGGCACCAGTGCCTGGTCCGGTGGCATGATCTGGGTTCCTAATAATCCACACATGATCGCTGCTGGAATCAAAGATAGCCGGGAGGATGCGCTGACCTACCTGCAGTCACTGTCTCACGATTTAATCCGTCCCGAACTTGCTGAGTCATTTGTGGACCATGGACCTGAGATGGTGAGCTGGTTGGAAGAAAACACCTCAGTCAAATTCCAACTGGTGGCAAATTTTCCTGATTACCATCCAGAGCATCCTGGAGGTAAACCAACCGGCGGTCGCTCGTTGGAATGTCCCTTGATTTCATTTAACGACCTGGGTGACAACAAAGATCGCGTAACAGTTGGCTACAACTATGGAACAGCGCCGATCACGATGGAAGAATCTCATCTTGGTAGCGCAGTACCAATCAAGGTTTCTGCCACCGAACACGCTCGACGCGCTGAAAATGATGAGCGAGGCTGTGGTCAAGCTCTCATTGGTCATCTTTACAGGGCCTGCCTTGAAGCAGGGATAGAGATCACAACCAGTGCGCGAGCAGTTGAGTTGATTACAGAAAACGGGCGAGTTACCGGTGTTGTTATTAAAAAAGGCGAAGAGGAACTTGTTGTACATGCCCGATGCGGGGTTATCCTGGGTACAGGCGGGTTCGAGTGGAACAGAGAATTGGTCCGAGACTTTCTGCGCGGCCCCATGACAAGTCCCGTATCAGTACCGACTAACGAAGGAGATGGCCTGGTGATGTGTATGCGCATCGGCGCCGCCCTGGGCAACATGCGAGAGGCATGGTGGATGCCTGCGGTCGAGGCACCCGGGGACCGGGGCGATGGTTTGAATCCAACCTACCTTTTCGCCGCCGAGAGAGCCCGCCCTCGCTCAATTATGATTAACAAAAAAGGCCAGCGTTTCACAAATGAAGCGGCGAACTACAATGCATTTGGCGCGGCATTTCATGAACAAGACGTTGCAAGGTTTGAATACTCAAATTTGCCATGCTGGTATATTTTTGATCAGGAACATCTGGATTTATACGGCACCATTGAAACAGCTCCTGGAAACCCAGCCCCTAACTGGATTATGAAGGCGCAGTCACTCGAAGAGCTGGCTGATAAGATCGGCGCGGATAGTCAAGGGATGCGCCATACAGTATCCAGGTGGAACACAAGCGTGAGTAACTGCCGGGACGAAGACTTTCATCGCGGCGAGAGTGCCCATGATACCTGGTGGGGGGATCCCGCGGTTAAAGGAACCCCGCAAGCAACACTCGGTCCGATCGGGAAAAGACCATTTTATGCAATCGAAGTTAAAAGCGGCGCGCTGGGTACCAAGGGCGGACCGAAGACGGATAAAAATGGCGCCGTGCTCAATGTCGACGGTGGGATTATTCAGGGTCTTTATGCTGCAGGCAATGTCATGGCCTCGCCGATGGGCATGACCTATGGAGGGGCCGGTGGCACGTTGGCACCAGGCATGGTGTTTGGCTTTTTAGCGGGAAGAGATGCAGCAGGCAACTGCTAAAGAGGGTCCCCGGAGTTACCCTGTCCCCCCTTCTGATCAGTCATTGCGTTCGTCGCGTTGAGCTGCATTGCGTTGATTTTCTCTGCAACCACTTTTTCAGCCAAACTAATGTATTCATAAGAGAAGATCAGTCTGTAAACATACTTAGGCCCATTTTGGTTGATTTCCAACACGCGGTTATCAGTGACGAAGAAACAGGAACGAACGAAGCCACTCGGCCCGGAACCCTCTTTATCTGATTCCCGCGAAGGTTCAAGAGCGAGTTCAGCGCTCTTCTCCTGACATAACGCTGACGCGGCCAGATAGGCCGCATGTGTTGAACCAAACTCCTGAGAGGTGTACTCGACCGTCAATACGGTAAATTGCTCACCATGTTCAGATCCATACTCTTCCCACTCGCTAATTGTATTTACTTCAGCAGGAATCACAGGAAGAACAAGTGACGAATAGTTAGTACCATAAAATTTCTCGTCTCCTTCCCTGAACTCCAGGAATGGAAAGGCTTCAGTTACTTGTTCGGGCTCGTAGTAATAACGCGCTCCGCGGCTCCACGGAGCAAGACCCGTTAATCGTTTGATCGTCATCTCTCCCGCTGGATTGTCCTGCGTCCTCGTCGCGGTCATTCCCAGAGTGACGCCAAACAGTTCTGTAGGGACTTCGCCAGCATAGAGGGAATGCGGTAGTAACAGCAAAAGAAAGATAATGACGCGCGCAGACATTTAGGGGTTTCCTGTAATTTTATGTTCAATGCTCTTGGACCGACTGGCCACTAAATAGTTCTAAGAGAATTATACAAAAAAAACCACAGCGAGATACAGTAAACCCGGTAGGAATGTAGGTCTGGAACCTGTATCTTTCATCAGTTAATCACACGACTGGCTGCCCACAATTGGAGAATCAGAAATGGCAGGAGCTACCAACAATACTGACCCAATCCTGATTGAAATATACTCAGATTACATATGACCCTGGTGCTATCTCAGTACGGTCAGTATTGAAAAATTAAAGCAGGAAAAGAACGTCGTCACCCGCTGGGTTCACTTTCCGCTGCATCCTGAAACACCGCCGGAAGGTATCCCCATGAAGGACCTTTACCGCAACCGGAACAAAGAAGAATCAAAAGCAGCCGGCGATCATCTGCGAACCTTGATGGCAGAAGCCGGCTTGCCTTACAACAAAAGAACCCGACTGGATAACAGCAGGGTATCCCAGGAACTGGGGGCGTGGGCTGATACTCAGGAAGGTGGAGAAGCTTTTCACGACGCCATGTTCAAGGCCTACTTTATAGAAGACAGAACAATTAGCGATGTTGGTACCCTGCTCGATATTACTGGTTCAGTAGGGCTTGATGTTGAAGCTGCTCGTGAAGTTATCGAAACTCGATCATTCGGATCCCAGGTAACAGCGGATTGGGACCGGGCTTATGACGATGGCATTACTGGCGTACCCACATTCTCCAGCAGGGATTTGTTCGTGTTCGGCTGCCAGCCCTACGAAATACTAGAGCGCTTCTATAACCATTTGGTCAAACTTCGAAACGATGCAGCGACCCAATAGTCCAGAAGCGATTAAAGCAGTTTGAGAACTGCTCGCTTCGCCATCACCGTGCAAAGATGAGCACGGTATTCCGCCGTGGCGTGCAGATCGCTGTTCATTTCACCAGCGTCCAGGGTGATACCTTCGAGAGCCTCCACTGAAAATTCGCTGTTGAGCGCCTTTTCCATGTCCGTGCTACGAAAAACACTTGGTGCTGCGCCGGTGATCGCGACGCGAACTCCTGACCCCGTTAGGGCAATGAAGACACCCACGGTGGCGTATCTTGATGCCGGGTTTGGAAACTTTACGTAAGCCGCGGATTCTGGTTTCGGGAATTTAATTTTGGTGAGCAGTTCGCCCTCTTCTAATGCCGTTTCGAACATTGCAGTAAAGAAATCGTCCGCCGCAATTGTTCGCTTGTTGGTGACTATTTCAGCCCCCAGCCCCAGAACACCTGCCGGGTAATCTGCCGCGGGATCACTGTTCGAGACAGAACCACCTATGGTTCCTCGATTTCGTACCTGAGCATCGCCAATAAGTGAAGCAAGCTCTGCCAGCGCCGGGATCCCTGACTGAACAACAGACGAAGTCGCTACTTCGTCATGCGCCGTCAACGCCCCTATCTCAAGATCCGCGCCCACATCCTCAATGCCGGACAAACTGTCAATACCCGCAAGGTCAATGAGATCTGTCGGTGCAGCCAATCGCTGTTTCATCGAGGGTAACAGCGTATGTCCACCGGCAAGATAGATACCGTCTTCCGCCCCCAAAAATAATTGGACTGCTTCATCAATGGAATCAGGTTTATGGTAATTAAAATCGTACATGGTTAAGCCCTCTGCTCCTGAATTGCACGCCATACCTTCTCAGGCGTAGCCGGCATACTGATATCGCGCACCCCTACAGCGTCCGTTATCGCGTTGATGATTGCGGGCGGCGAACCGATTGCACCAGCCTCACCGCAGCCTTTTGCACCGACTGGATTATGAGTACACACCGTGGTTGTCATACCCACTGTAAAGTTGGGTAGATCATCCGCTCTAGGCATGCAGTAATCCATAAATGAACCCGTTTGTAACTGACCCGACTCATCGTAGACACACTGCTCAAGCATCGCCTGCCCAATTCCCTGAGCGACACCACCATGCACCTGCCCTTCAACAATCATTGGATTGATAATGGTGCCAAAGTCATCAACTGCGGTGAACTTCGTGATTTCGGTGACGCCGGTTTCCGGATCAATTTCGACTTCACAAATGTGTGTCCCTGCGGGATAGGTGAAGTTTACCGGGTCGTAGAAAGCTTTCTCTGCTAGACCAGGCTCAAGCTCCTCGATCGGATAGTCGTGAGGCACATACGCGGCAAACGCGATTTCCTGAAATGTTTTGGATCGATTGCTTTCTTTCAAACGAAATTCGCCGTCCTCGAAATCGATATTGTCCACATCGCCTTCAAGCAGGTGCGCTGCGATCTTACGGCCTTTTTCAACCACTTTATCTGCCGCTACTGACAGTGCTGAACCGCCGACTGAAAGCGACCTTGAACCATAAGTGCCTAACCCAAAATCCATTTTCCCTGTGTCGCCGTGAACAACTTCGACATCATCGACCGATATCCCAAAACGACTGGCGACTAACTGGGCAAACGTTGTCTCGTGTCCCTGACCATGGCTGTGAGTGCCTGTCAGAACGGTCACACTGCCCGTAGGATTCACCCGAACCTCACCTGACTCCCACAAACCAACGCCAGCACCCAATGCGCCTGCAAGCGCCGATGGTGCTAGACCACAGGCTTCTATATAACAACTAAGCCCGATACCCCTAAGCTTTCCATTAGCTTCTGAATCCGCTTTTCGGTTGGCAAAGCCGGCATAATCTGCCATTTCCAGCGCCTTGTTCAGGCTTACCTCGTAATCACCAATATCATATTCAAGGGCAACCGGAGTCTGGTAGGGAAAATCCGCAGGCTGGATCATATTTTTGCGACGAAGTTCCGCAGGATCGACACCGAGTTCTTTTGCAGCCAGATCAACAATTCGTTCGACAAGAAACGTCGCCTCCGGTCTGCCTGCTCCTCGATAGGCATCCACCGGCGCGGTATTGGTAAAAACAGAATCTACCTCAACGTAGATATTTGGCGTTTTGTACTGCCCTGCCAACAATGTTCCGTACAAATACGTTGGAACCGCCGATGCAAAAGTAGACAGGTAAGCACCCATGTTTGCAGTGGTTTTGACGCGCAATGCCAGGAAATTACCCTCTTCATCCATCGCTAGCTCGGCGTCAGAGACATGATCCCTGCCATGTGCATCGGCTAAAAACGATTCAGACCGTTCAGCTGTCCACTTGATCGCTACGCCAAGTTTCATTGACGCCCAAGCTAGAGCGGTTTCTTCAGAGTAGACAAATATCTTGGAACCAAAACCTCCACCGACATCCGGCGCGATGATACGCAACTTATGCTCCGGTGCGATCTGCACAAACGCAGTAAGAATAAGCCGTGCCAAATGAGGGTTCTGACTCGTGGTATACAGCGTTAGTTCTTCAGTGCCACGGTTGAAGTCCGCAATAGCAGCCCTTGGTTCCAACGCGTTAGGGATGAGCCGATTATTAGTGAGTGAGTATCGCGTGACATGTGCGGCACCTTCTATTGCCGCGTCTGTCGCCGCTTTTTCACCCAACTCCCACTGATAGCAGGTGTTCCCCGGGGCTTCTGCATAAATATCTGGACCACTTTGTGCCGCGGCGGTCGAAACGACGGCGGGCAGCTCTTCATAATCAACCGAGACATGTTCAGCTGCATTTTTTGCCTCGTCAAAACTGTCAGCCACCACCAGAGCCACGGGCTCACCGACATAATTTACTTTTGTGGCAGCCATCACAGGGTGCAGCGGTTGCTTCATTTCACTGCCGTCTTTCGAATGGATCATCCAGCCACAAGGCAGGCCACCAAGCTCATCTTCTGCTACCTGCTTGCCCGTAAGAATAGCAACGACACCGGGCATGGACCGTGCTTCAGACGTATCAACCTCACCAACTACCGCATGGGCGTAGGGCGAACGAACAAAGTAACCATGAGTCTGACCGCGCAAATCAATGTCGCCTGTGTAGCGTCCATTACCCGTGATAAAACGCAGGTCTTCTTTGCGCAGTACCGACTTCCCAATACTCTGCTCGACCATGGCCTAGTTCCTCATCTTTTTAGCGGCGGATTCAACGGCTAGCACAATGTTGTGGTAACCCGTACAACGACAAATATTGCCCTCAAGCCCTTCCCTGATAACCCGTTCATTGATCGAAGGCTCTCGATGAACCAGGTCTACCGCCGACATGATCATGCCAGGCGTGCAAAAACCGCACTGCAGCCCATGGCACTCACGAAAAGCTTCCTGCATTGGATGCAAGTTGTCTGTGTCCCCCAAACCCTCAATCGTCGTCACTTCAGCACCTTCGCATTGCGCTGCAAGAATAGTGCAAGACTTAACCGCCCTACCGTTAAGATGCACCGTGCAAGCTCCACACTGGGAGGTATCACAACCGACATGGGTGCCGGTCAGTTCCAACCGCTCCCGAATAAGGTCCACCAGCGTGGTATTCGCAGGGCAGTCCAGTTTTACAGACTTGCCATTGACATTTAACTGTACCGAGATTGACATGATGACTCCTTGCCTTGCCTGCTATTGGATTAGTCACTAACCTTGTTATGTTTGTAAACTCTGTTTGTCTGCGTCTTTACCTGAGGCGCCTTTATCTAAGACACTCTGATCTAAGACAAGGTTTTCGATTTCAACCTCCATTGAAGGGTCACCGGACAGGGACCTCACAAAGCGCTTAAAAAAATCGTTGGCCATCTTTTTAGCCGCCCCCGTCACCAGTCTTGAACCAATCTGCGCCAGCTTGCCCCCCACAGATGCCGTCACCTGATAAGACATTAAAGTTACTGCAGAACCTTCAATTGATTCAAGATGCACTTCTGCACCTCCTTTTGCAAAACCCGCAACGCCACCTTTGCCTGAACCACTGATCCTGTAGGAATCCGGAGGTATAACATCATTGAGTGTTACCTCACCTTTAAAGGTTGCCTTTACTGGTCCCACTTTAGCAACCAGTACGACCTCGAAACTATTCTCACCAGTACGATCAAAAGACTGACAGCCAGGCAGGCAATCCTTCAGGATAGCCGGATCATTCAAGGCATTCCAGACTATGCTCTGCACCACTGGAATTCGAACGCGTTGGGCTAACTCCAATTTTTAATCCCCCAGGCCTAGGCCCCGTAAAACAAATATGTACTCAAGCGCCTGTTTGCGGCGTCTTAAGTATTGGTCAGAGGCACCAAGATGGCCGCTATGATCCTCAATGTCAATCAGCTGCAGCGCGCTACCTGTGGTGCGTTCGCGTATTTTTGCTATCCATTTCAATGCCTCATGGGTGCCTACCCTACCGTCATTTCTCGACACCTGCACGAGCAGGTGAGGATAAGCCTGCGCGCGCACCTGATGATAAGGGGAATATTCAAACAGATACTTCGCGTCAGCCGGAACATCTGGGTTTCCCCACTCCAATATATCGCTCTCAGTTAGCGGCAATGTCGGATCGAGTAAAGTCGTGATGACATCCACAAATGGTACATCGGCGACCAATACTTTGAAAAGTGCAGGCGCTTCATTAGCGACCACACCAATGACAGTCCCACCAGCAGACGCGCCACGCGCGGCTAACATTTCAGGGTGACCAATCCCCAACTCGACAAGCCTATTAGCGACATCGACAAGATCGTTGAATGTATTTTTTTTGTTCAGGTGGCGACCCGAAAAATGCCAGGCTTCACCTAGGTCACCACCCCCCCTAACGTGAACGATCCCAAGCACAACCCCCCGATTTAGCAACGGCAACCGAGTTGGGTCAAAAACGATTGGAAGAGAAACCCCATAGGCTCCGTATGCGGTCAGATAAAGCGGGCGGGACGCCAGGGCCGCGCCTTCTTTATAAACAAGGGTAACCGGTACTTCGGCACCATCACGCACCGACAGCCAATGCTCTTCAACCCGATATTGGTCACGAAGGTAGTTGCTCGGCGCCGAATCCGAATCAATTTCGCGGACTACTTTTTCAGAAACAGCCATTCGGTAACGACGTTCGGGTTCGATAAGACTTCGTTTCCTAAATTGAAAACCCGGTGCGGCGCCATGGTCAGACTGCATCAGCCGAAAGCTTTCTCCTGCAGCAGCGGAAAGAATGCTTTGCTGGTATCCCGTTACGGGCTCGATTAGCACCAGCTCATCCCTGAGTCTACTTCTGACTTGAACCAGCAGATGCTTATCAAAACGTTCAAAGTCGACAACACTACCCGGCAGGTTCAGCTCAAAAAACTGCCACTCACTCGGGTCAACCTCGCCCTCTTGTATCAATGCAACCGCATACCCGGCTCGCTTATAATTGCTAAGCACCGTCATATGATCAGCACCGATCATTAGTCGATAGCGATGTCCTTCTTTCCTAGGGGCAATCAGTTGCAGTTCACCACCCGGCGACAGAATCCGGATCTCTGTGGCGCGATGGGATTCAGAAGTGATCATCACCGTTTTTCTATCGCGAGCAGTCCTGACACTGAGGGAAAATGCCGGGTCGGTTTCCCGGTAAAGGATGGTTTTTTGCCCATCCGGCGTATGTTCAACGACCGAATTCGTCTCTTTCTCAACGGCGAGAACAGCGTTGCCATTCCACGCAACGTTTGGTTCTAACCCCTCAGCGATAGTCGTCACTACACCAGAGTCAAAGTCCCGAAGCCTCAATGTGTGGTTTCCATCGCCGATTCTGTCTTCTGTAAAGGCGACAGTCTGTTCATCCGGGCTGATACTGAAACCACCCAGCGCATAGTAGTCAGCACCATTGGAGAGCTCATTTAGATCAATCACAATCTGATGGTCGCCGGCCAACGCCTTCGGACGCCGGTAGTAAACTGGATACTGATGGCCTTTCCTGATCTCCGAATGGTATTCAAAATCACCGGTAACGATCGGTGTGGTTTTTCTTTCTATCGATAACTGGGTATTCAGCTCCGACATCATTCCCTTGAGCTTCGGACGCCAGGGTTTCGTCTGCTCAGCAAGATATTGCTGCTCGTGTGCGATGTATTGCACGGCGTCAGGATGTTCAAGGTCCACCATGTAGGCGTAAGGGTCTATCCAGGAGATGTCCTGCAGCAAGAATTCCTCGGGATGTGGTCCTGCACGCGGCGTATTCCCGGGCGGCTCCTTCGAACAACCCCAGAGCACAAGCACAGGAACAATGACAAGAATCGATATTTTATTAGGGATCTTCACTACGCGCGAAGCTGATCACTCTGCGGCTGGTAATGCAAGTTCATTACGCCCCCCGCCGCGCCTTAGGGTCAATGAGCCAAATATGGCTGACCAGGATAAACAGACAGAACAAGAAACCGGCTCCTTACTTTCCTTTGAACACCGGTTCTCTTTTTTCAAGGAAGCTGGCAACACCCTCTTTGTGATCCTCAGTCTGGAACAGTGTCCCAAGTGTCTGGCCTATCCAGTTACCCATGTCCTCATACTCACCGTAGTAAGACCGGCGCAAGCCTTCTTTGAGATAACGAACGGCTAACGGTGGATTGGCTGCGATCTTGCTCGCCAGTACCCTCGCTTCGTGCAGCAAATCTTCATGTGGCACAACACTCATAACAATACCCAGTTCAAGTGCACGTTCAGCGCTGATAACTTCACCGGTAAATAACAACTCTGCAGCGCGCTGTGGACCAATGAGTTTAGGAAGTCGAACCATTCCGCCCACGTCGGCGACAAGCCCCCGCTTAACGAACAGTTCTCCAAATTTTGCTTTTTCTGATGCGATCCTGAAATCCGCCATCAGGGACATATCCATACCCCATCCAACTGCCGCACCATTGACAGCCGCAATGATCGGTCTGTCACAATCCAGAATAGCCCTTGCAGCAGGCGTCGTTCCCGGTCGTACGTCCCTAAGCCTTTTACTGCCGGCGCCCTGCACCATGATCTCTTTGACATCATCCCCGGAACAAAACGCCCTGCCGGCGCCTGTGAGAATAATACACCTGACCTCAGGATCTTTTTGAAGATTCAAAAATATCTCCTCAAGCTCCGCGTACGCCTGCCAATTGATGGCGTTCATAATCTCGGGCCGATTCAGTGTTACTGTGGCAATATGATCTGAAACTTCCAGTATCATGCATTCATATTCAGACATAAATGATTCCTCCTTTATAGTTACCATAATGCTTTGACGCGCCCAAGGATACCTCAGTGCACTTCTTGAAACTTTTACACCACAACCCATACACGGGTAGCATTTTTCTAATACTGAGTCTTGTGTGCATGGAAAACACCTTTGCCGCCGATGGATATTCGGACAAAGCGTTGAACAAGCGAATCGCTAGCATCCTTAAGAAAACGCCCCTGATCGACGGCCACAATGACCTGCCAATGCAATATACGATGCGGGTTCAGGGCAATCTGGATCAGATGCCATTTACCTCTGATCTGTCGGCAATCAAGAAACCAACTCAAACAGATCATCCCAGAATGCTCAAAGGCATGATGGGTGGCCAGTTCTGGTCGGTATATATCCCTATCGCGGCCTTCCCTGGCGCCAGCGGCGACGTCGCCCGAGTCCTGACACAGATTGATGTAGTGCACCGCATGATCACCACATACCCGGATCAACTCGAGCTGGCCCTGACCGCCGATGAAGTCATAGACGCTCATCGGCGGGGAAAAATCGCATCAATGATGGGCATCGAAGGAGGTCATGCGATAGAAAACTCCCTCGCCAACCTGAGGATGCTCTACAAGGCTGGTGCCAGGTACATGACTCTCACCCACTCCAAAGGGTTGCGCTGGGCTGATTCGGCAACCGATGGAGAACGGGTCGGCGGACTATCCCCGTTTGGCAGGGAGGTGGTTCATGAGATGAACCGCCTGGGCATGCTAGTGGACCTATCACACGTTTCTGTAAACGCAATGAATGACGCACTGGATGTGTCATCAGCTCCTGTCATCTTTTCGCACTCCAGCGCTTTCGCGTTAACCGCTCACAAGCGGAATATTCCTGATGAGGTTCTACTTCGTTTAAAAGTGAATAACGGTGTCGCGATGGTGACCTTCTACCCCAGTTATGTTTCCGAGACCGTTCGACTAGCCTGGGTCAATCTGCGAAAAAAGGTCAACGCCCAAACCGAGGATCCAAAGGAGCAGGCAGAATTGTATCGGGCACAGCTATCAACACTGCCCCGCCCAACGCTTGCTGATGTCGCTGATCACATCGACCATATCCGCAATCTGATCGGCATCGACTATATTGGACTGGGTGGTGACTATGATGGTATGCCACCAGGGCCGGTTGGCCTGGAAGATGTGTCAACGTATCCCGCGCTGCTCATAGAGCTGTTGAGACGGGGTTACAGCGATTCAGATATCGCCAAAATAGCTGGCAGGAATATATTACGTGTCATGCAAGATGTTGAAACCGTTGCTCGCAAAGAACAAGCACGGCGACTTCCGTCCAACGCCCAAATTGACGAACTGGATACCGCCACCCCAAACCCAACAGGAACACTTTGAGATGGCAAAGACAGAACACCACCCCAACGGACTCATTCACTACAATCCACAACTTAGTCATCGCGGTTACACATTATTCAACGCGATGACCAACAAGGCTTTCCTTATTGATATGAAAGGTCAGTTTGTTCATCAGTGGGAACATGAGGGGGGCATCACAAATCCCGAGTTACTGCCGAATGGAAACCTAATCGCCATGGCGATGCCATCACCGGAAACAGAAGGACAAAAAGGCCTCAATGGGCAGGCTGCTGCGCTTTTTGAACTGGACTGGGAGGGCAACGTTGTCTGGGAATATGCAGATCCATGGATGCATCACGATTACCAGCGACTCCCGAATGGCAATACGCTTATTCTCAAGTGGGAGCCGCTGCCAAAGTCCTTACCAAAGCGAATAAAGGGCGGGTACCCTGCTGAAGATGTTGATCCCAACTTGATGCTAGGCGATGTCGTGCTGGAAGTTAAACCTGACGGCTCGCTAAAGCAAAAATGGAAGTCCTGGGATCACCTGGACCCCAAGATTGATCTGATTTGTGTCATGGATGATCGTAGGGAATGGACTCACGCAAATTCCATTTCACTTTCACCCAGGGGTGACTGGGTAATTAGTTTCAGACGAACCAGCACTATCATTCAGGTAAACCCTCGCTCCGGGAAGATCAAGTGGAGATTTAAAGACGGAGAGATGAGCCACCAGCATGATGCGAAATTCACAGCAGCGGGCACCATGACTATCTTCGACAACGGTGTTCACCGAAGAGGCGTTGAGTATTCAAGAGCCATAGAAATAGACCCGAAGACAAAAAAAGTGATCTGGGAGTACACAGATAATCCGCCATTTACCATGTACACCGTAATGGGTGGCTGCGTTGACCGACTGTCCAATGGCAATACACTCATCACCGAAACATCCAAAGGGCAGTTTCTTGAAGTGACGCCACAAAACAAAGTCGTATGGGAATACATCAACCCGTTCTTCGTTACCAATCCAAGATTAGGCGGGCGTTTTAATGGCGTGTTTCGGGCGCATCGTTATACTCAGACTCACCCTGCCCTAAAGGACAAGAACCTGGATCCGGGTAAACTCGCCAACCTCAATCGACTTTATTGCGACTAGTCAGCGATAATATTCTCGGGCGCTGAATACGCCATACCATGGTCCTCGCTAACCTAAGGGTTGGTGACTTTTCCCTGTTATACATTTAAGCCATGCAGTAGATCTGGGTCTAACCACATCGCAGCTTCTGCACCCTTATCAGCCAGTCGTAAAACGAACGAAGGCAAATGGAACCCATAGTCAGTCATCATGCGCCAATAGCTCGCCCCCAATAGATAGACATACCGCCGAAGCTCGGCCAGGCGATCAAATTTAGTAACTTCTACAGGATCCTTTGTCGAGAGCGGTTGGTGTTCATATCCAGGATACGCAGCAATAGGCGAAATGGATGAACCAGGAGAGGCGCATGCGCGTATATACCTAGTGAAGAAAGTTAACGATACGAAAATCGATACTCATAGAGCATTGCTCGCCGCCAATGCGGTGATGAGCTATGGCACCAGCACGGCGCTGGGAATGCATTGGCATGGGATTACGGTACTGTCCGATCGGGACGGGTATACAGTGAGCTTGATGGACGACAACGTAGAACTACGATTGTTGTTCCACAACAAGTTCGAGCTTAAATCCCGAAACCGCTATTCGCGCATTGCCTTCGTTGAGAAGTTAGAGCACTTGATTGTTGCGGCGGGCAAGCAAACTTCCCGACATGGAGGGCGTGAGCCACAGTAATAGATAAGCATACGCGATCGTCAAATTTGAGCGCCGCTATTGCAGCCGCCACCAAGAAATGTGACCTTTCGCTTGACGATGGGTCCTCATATCAATCGCCACAATTAGCACGAGGAAAAAGATGCCGAGTTATACGCTAGAAATCAACAAACAGCGGACTACCATTCAAGCAGAAGCCGATATGCCATTGCTATGGGCGCTTCGCGACAAAGCAGGTCTCACCGGGAGCAAGTTTGGTTGCGGCATCGGTCAGTGCGGCGCCTGCACCGTACACGTAAATGGGTTGCCGGTGCGCAGCTGTGTAACGCCAGTGAGTAGCGTCGCAGATCAACGGATTACGACGATCGAGGGCCTGGCGACGAACAATCACCTCCACGTTTTACAGCAGGTTTGGATTGACCAGGATGTCGCGCAATGTGGGTACTGTCAGGCAGGACAGATTATGTCCGCCGCAGCCTTGCTCGAAAGTAACCCAAAGCCAACTGATAGTGATATTGATAAAGCCATGTCGGGTAATTATTGTCGTTGTGGCACCTACATTAGAATCAGGAAAGCGATTCATACCGCTGCCGGTTTTTACAATGCTACGCAGGAGGTGCAGTCATGAACGCTACGCTAACGCGCCGCGCCTTTATGAAAGCCAGTTCCATTGTCGGCGGTGGTTTCGCCTTGGGACTACCCTCAATCGGGCTTGCTGAAGGGGTTAGCCTGGTCGGCTCGGCAGAGCTGAACGCTTATGTGCAGGTGAGGGGCGATGGCAAGATCATTATCTTTTCTGGCAGTCCCGAGATGGGCCAAGGCATTAAAACATCATTGCCGATGATCGTTGCCGAAGAAATGGGTGCCAACTGGGATGATGTCATTGTCAAGCAGACACCGGAAATAGACACAGAACGCTACGGTCAGCAGTGGACCGGCGGCTCATTTACCCTTTATCTGAACTGGAACCTAATGCGTGAAATGGGTGCTTCCGCAGCAGATATGTTCTTGAGCGCTGCAGCGATCGCAATGGAAAGGCCAAAGAGCGAACTCAGGGCGATCGACAGCCGCGTAGTGCACATAGGCAGTGAAGACTCACGTACCTTTGCAGAGTTGGCGGGGCTAGCCTACCAGCAACCTATTCCAAACAAAGATGACTTAGTGTTCAAAGCGCGAGAAGACTATCGGATTCTTGGTACATCGGTGAGTCAGGTCGACTCTCTAGAAATAGTCACTGGCATCGGCGATTTCGGCATTGATACCCAGGTTCAGGATATGCTGTACGGCAGTTATGAAAAATGTCCAGCCGTTGGCGGTCAAATCATTAATGCCAATATTGATGACATCAAAAAGCTACCAGGGATCATCGATGCGTGGATCGTCAAAGGCAACGGCAACGTTAAAGCGCTCATGGATGGTGTCGGTATTGTTGGCACGGATACTTGGTCTGTTTTCAAGGCTCGTCGAGCGTTAAAAATAAAGTGGGATGAGTCCGATGCTTCCAAAGACAGTTGGTCGTCATTCGTTGCTTTTGCCGATGGCGTAGGCAACACAGGGCAAGAAGTCAGTATTGATAATGGCGATGTAGAGGCAGCATTTAGCGACCCCAACAATACGGTCTTGGACAGCTTGTATGAATATCCCTACCTAACCCACATGTGCCTTGAGCCCATGAATTGCACAGCGCATTTTAGGCGTGGCGCTGATGAGAAAGATCATCTGGAAGTTTGGCTACCCACGCAAAGTGGTCCTCGCTTTCAAAAAATGGCGTTAGACAGGTACGGGCTAGAAAAAGATCAGCTGACCATCCACATAAAACGAATGGGTGGAAGCTTTGGTCGTCGTACCAGTGACGAGTCTGTCATTGAAGCCATAGAACTGTCCCAAAGGTCGGGGAAACCCGTCAAGTTGACCTGGACGCGCGAAGACAACATTCGCTACGACTTCTTAAGACAGGGCGGTTTCAATCGAATTCGGGGCGCTGTTGACCCAAAGGGTAAGGTCCTCGCAATAGAAGAACATGCGATCGGTGTTGAATCTGGTGGTCAGCCTTCTCCTTTTAATGGTCCAAACCCTGCCGCGTTTCCTTTTTCCACCATGGGTAACGTTCGTGGATCTTCAACGAATTATCGAATGGATACGCCCGTTGGACCTTGGCGCGCACCCTACTCGAACACCCATGCCTTTGTCTCACAAGCATTTATCCATGAGCTAGCGACGGCAGGAAACCGAGATCACGTTGAACTGCTGATCGAGATGATGGGCGAACCTCGTTGGATAGATGATGGTAATTGGCGCTCAATGAATACAGAGCGTGCAGTCGGCGTGATCAAACTCGCAGCAGAGAAAGGTGGCTGGGGGAGAGAAATGCCAGAAGGTCGAGGCCTGGGCTTTTCTTTCTACTTCTGTCATGCCGCCCACGTAGCAGAATTAGCTGAGGTGAGTGTTTCAAAAAGTGGTGAAGTCAGGTTGCACAAAGTGACTGCAGCGTTAGATGTTGGACCTATCATTAATAGAAGCGGCGCCGTGTCGCAAGTTCAGGGCGCCATTATTGATGGGTTCAGCGCAATGGCTGGACAAAAAATCACCATGGAAAACGGGCGTGTCGAGCAGACAAACCTTGACCAATATCCTGTTCTGCGGATTCATCAAGCGCCCGAAGTCGACGTACACTTTATCGAAAGTGATTATGACCCGACCGGGTTGGGCGAGCCGGGGCTACCACCTCTGGCACCGGCCGTTGCCAATGCTATCTTTGCGGCTAGTGGTAAGCGCGTGCACAAGATGCCACTTATTGATGAAGGATTTATCGTTTAGGCGACAAACCCGCTTTGAGATAGCGTCCGTATTAAGCGGTCTTTGACCCCTCGAAACAACTCAATAAACTGGCACAAAAACGTGTGGCCATTATTATTGAGCGCTGCGTAACCTATAAACTCGTGTGACACTGAAAAATGTGACACCTTCTTACATAAATCTACAAGGGTACAACGATTTATAGAGCGCTGAATACGCCAAAGAAATGGGCCCGGATTGAGAAGGCTAAGCCTAATGCACTGTGCATAGTCGCACTACCTGCTAGGGCTCAGCTCTGGTGCAATCGGGATCAATTATCTGCTTCAGCAGGTGGCGCATGGATAGTGAGGCTAAGTTGGAGATCGACGGGGCGGAGACAGGACTTCGGTTGCTGAAGCTGAACTTCGTCAATGGAGAAACGTCCTTTAATTTCTCGTGTTACGAAGCTTCATCCTAAGCTTGCGGTAGTACCCGCTGCCGTGATCACACAGGCAGCAGGTCGTAGATACAAGGTTCGGCTGAGTAATTAATACCGTCAGAACGACCCTGCGCGGGATAGCCAGGTTTGCGGAGAAGAAGATTATCAGTGCCTCGCCGAGCGTCAGCGGCTGAACTGCTCTTTAAGTCTGGCATAATTTTGAATTAGCGGTAAAACCGTCTCAGCATCCGCAGGCGGCAGTGCGTAAATGATGCGGTCAAAGCCAATTTCCATCAAATATTCGGTTGCTTCGGGATTGGGGCCAACACCAAAAATGCTGAACTGCGGCTTACCTTCGCGGCCAGCCTCGGCCCATGCCTCATGAATACGTTTCATCCCCTCGGCATAGTCCAGTGCTCCGCTGGCTGACGCACGAGCCTGATCCTGATAGATGGGAAACCATCCATCACAGTATTCCGCAATACGCTTGTAGGTATATTTTGAAGATGCCCCCATCAGAATGGGCGGCCCACCTGACTGCGCGGGTTTGGGATACGACCAGATCGGATCGAAGTCGACAAACTGACCGTGAAATTCCGGTTCCTCCTGGTTCCAGATCGTCTTCATGGCCATAATCCGTTCACGCAACACCTTCCAACGGTTATCAAACGCAGTGCCGTGATTTCCCATTTCTTCAGCATTCCATCCGGCACCAATGCCCAGGATCAACCTACCTTCGCTCAGGAAGTCCAGCGTTGCGGCCTGCTTGGCCATCACGATCGGGTCTCGCTCGGTGATCAGCGCGATACCGGTACCCACCTTCAGGTCCTTCGTGACGGTTGCCGCAGCGGTCAGCGCGACAAACGGATCATGGCAATGCCAGTATTCTTTTGGTAAATCGCTGCCACCAGGCCAAGGCGACTTTCGGCTCACCGGTATATGCGTGTGCTCGGGGAAGAACAAAGACTCAAAACCATGCGCCTCGGCTGCCTGAGCCAGATTTTGCGGCGAGATGGCGTAATCCGCGGGAAACATCAGCAATCCAAAATCAGCCATGTACAACTCCTATTAATCTCAATTTGTATAACCTAGGAGTGTACAGATATTCCAGGTCGGCACATACGGGCATCCTAAGCGAATTCTGATCGTATTGTTCCATTCTGGCGCTGGAGCAACCAACCACGCCAAAGCTGTAAAAAAACGGAGCTCTTTCTCTACCCACTTCGCTCCTCCACTTGACACATAGCACGCGTCAAAACCCTGTCGATAACCCGCGGCAAACTGAGCCAGAGAGTACAAGCAGCAGTCGGCCCGCTTTTGTGTCGGCAGCCAAGTGAGTCTGTCCCTGATAGGGGTTTGAAGGGAACTCCTGGTGGAAATCTGTACAGCTTTGATGAACCGACGGGCTAGACCCCACCTGGATCTTCGATAGCGACAATGGACTACCGGGCGGCGTTACGCATTGCCGCAGCACTTATCGCCCTGCTCAATTTGAGTTGAAAAGGCGCGCTCTTGGCATGCGTCGAGAGGAAAACACGCCGTGAAGTCTTGACTGGGTGTCGCCGTCTGTTTACCCGCGTTTTTGGCACCAGCGCGTCGAGCCACGCTATGAACCCTATGGGGCTCAAAACAATTTGAGCAGTCGCATCCTCGCAAGCTGTCTTCAAGGCAGCAATCACATTGCCATTGCTGGCCGCGTTGCGTGACGAAACAAGGCCGGGACGCGCGAACCCGCGACTTCTTGACCTGATGGGATTTACACACCGTTACCGTAAGGAGTAGAGAGACAGATTACCTGCTGACCCATTCACTCGCCTTCCTTCGGTCGCTGTTTACGAGAACAACCTGCGACGTCAATACCGTTTCTGCCGGCTATTCAGGGGGTTCCGGCGTTCCACTTTTTCTAATCGAGGGTTCCTCGGTTATCCGGTTGAACTCCCGCATCGTGAATAGCATGCCTGCGGCCATCAAGACGTATACCAAAATAGCGAACATGAAAATCGTGTCTGTGCTCATTATTTCGACCCCTTCAGCGCCATCAATTTGAAATAGATACCAAAGCAAAGAATTGAAGGCACCCACAAGGCAGTGAACACCCCTTCTTCTCTCTGCCCTGAGAACCATAGATAGGCTGACAACCCAAATGATATGGACACGGCCAATAGGAAAAATATGTCGGACTGTTTAATCATTCTGCTTCTCCATAAATTTTAAAATTAGTCGGAGCTACCGAGTGCACAAAGCATGCAACCGAGCACCAAAAACCGGACGAACGTGTGCACTAATGACTCACCCGGAAGCCACTGAACCTCTTGCACGCCAACATCGAATTGCGTTAACAAGCCCGCCCCAAGACTCAACAACACCCCGACAAGTATCATCGCAATCCCGCTCCGATACGCGGCTTTCTTCAAGTTTGGATAGTTGTTTAGCATCTGGAGCGACCCACCATCATTGTTCACGTGTTTAGGTATTTAGCAGTTCTACGTTCATCTTCTCCAGCTGGATCACCTTCTCGGCGCGCCTGTCAGGAACGAGACTGATGACAACGAGCGACAAGAGGCGCTGACCAAACTTACTCTTACCATGCTGCTTCAAACTCGCCCGTCACCAACGCTGGACCTTGTCGGTTCATCCAAGAGACGATTTCTAGACTAATGATGGTGATCGGCGCCGAATGTAGGAATTCCCGATGGAAATCTGTTGGGCTTTGATGGACCAACGGACTGGATCTCACCTGGATCTTCGATAGCCGCAATGATCTACCGGGCGGCGTACCGCATTGCCGCCAAATTTATCGGGCTGCCCAAGTTGTATGGACGGCGATAGACAATTGAAAGCATCACATGGCGTCATCGCTATGGGTAACATGGTCGATACCCTACTTAAGCTGCGTAAGTCCGGATTAGAAATGGACGATACCGCGTCGATGTTGATCGGCGTCGTTAGCACGTCGGGCGGTAATGCATTTTGGGTAAAGATGGATGCGGCGGGATTCTGGGGAGAGCATCTGCGCTTTGCGGTGAACAATGCCATCGACCAAGAGGGCCCCAGCCTTAATCACACGCTCTCTTTTCTTAACCCAAATACGCCCTAAGGACTTTGGGTACAAAATGCATCAACCTAAAGAACGAATACCTGGATCTGGGTGGACTCGCCAACCTCAATCGACTTTATTGCGACTAGGCAGCGATAATATTCTCGGGCGCTGAATAAGCCATACCATGAGCCTCACTGACCTGCAGGTTGGTGACCTTTCCCTGGTATACATTCAATCCATGAAGTAGGTGCGGATCTACCCGCATCGCTGCTTCTGCTCCCTTGTCAGCCAGTTGCAAAACAAATGGCAAGGTTGCGTTGTTCAGTGCAGCTGCTGAAGTTCTTGCAACTGCTCCAGGCATATTCGCGACACAATAATGGACAACGCCATCGACAATATAAGTTGGCGCAGCGTGAGTCGTTGGTTTCGACGTTTCAAAGCATCCACCCTGGTCAATCGCAACATCAACCAAAACCGAGCCCTTTTTCATCTGCGAAACCATCTCTCGGGTGACCAGTTTTGGCGCCGAAGCCCCGGGCACAAGGACTGCGCCGATAACCAGGTCTGCCGCCAGCGTTTCTTCAATAATCGCATCCTGTGTCGCATACAACGTCTGTACCTGGTGGCCAAACCGAGCATCCAGATGACGCAGAATATCCAGGGATTTATCAATAATTGTAACGCTGGCACCCAGACCAACAGCCATCTGCGCAGCATTTTGCCCTACAACACCACCGCCAAGGATGACAACTCGCCCCTGGTGTGTGCCAGGCACACCACCTAAGAGAATTCCGCTACCACCGTGGGATTTTTCAAGACACAAGGCCCCTGCCTGGACGGACATTCGTCCGGCAACTTCGGACATTGGCGCCAGTAAGGGTAATCGGCCCTGAGCATCAGTGACCGTTTCGTAGGCGATACAGGTCGCACCACTATCCAGCAGGCCTTGGGTTTGTGGCAGATCCGGTGCCAGGTGCAGATAGGTAAACAATGTTTGCGATTCACGCAGTTGCTGACGTTCAACTTCCTGGGGTTCTTTCACTTTGACCACAAGGTCTGCTCGAAGGAAAATTTCTTGCGGTGTTGCAACTATTTCTGCGCCGATAGCTGCATAACTCGCGTTATCAAATCCAATCGCGTGGCCTGCATCAGACTCAACCAAAACCTGGTGGCCATGATGAATGAGTTCGCGAACACCCGCCGGCAGCAAACCAACGCGGTATTCATGATTCTTAATTTCCTTAGGGACACCAACCAACATCGGGATACCTCACATGATTCTTCTTAGTATATTTTCGAATATATAGTGTTTCTCACTTTATTTAGGCTAATACCTAAGTAATAATCTAGTTATATAGCCATGTATAGGTGTTTTCATGAATGAATTTGCAGATGTACAGGGTAAAACCCTGGATCGTATTGACGTAAAGATTCTACAACTGCTGCAGGCCAATGGCAGAATCACCAATACCGAACTGGCAGACAAGGTAGGTCTGAGCGCAACACCTTGCTCAGAGCGGGTAAAGACCCTGGAGAGACTGGGCTACATCGAATCCTACGGTGCGAAACTCAACCCCAGGCTGCTACAGCTGGAACTGCTTGTCTTTGTAGAGATCAACCTCATCAGAACCTCGCCTGATGTATTCGAAGAGTTCAGCCAGGCTATCGTCGCACTTCCACAGGTACTCGAATGCCATCTGGTATCCGGTAATTTTGACTACCTGATCAAAGCACGCGTTGCCAACATGGCTGCTTACCGGCAACTACTGGGAGAAACCCTGCTAACATTGCCCGGTGTCAGTGGCTCACGCACTTATGTAGTAATGGAAGAAGTCAAAGAGGCACAGACAATCCCGGTCACCCTTTAGAGAGTCACCCTGCAGCGCCACTTATGCCTTACCTCAAACATCAATTCGGCCAAACGTTCTACCAGCTCAGGGGATCAAAACGGTCCGGTGGTCTGCCGATTATTTGCCTGCATGGCGGACCCGGCGGGCATTCCCGCTTCATGACCGGTCTGTTCAGGCTTGCAGATAATCGCCAGGTCGTCGTCTATGACCAGATCGGTGGAGGTCGAAGCAGCGCCACAGAAAAGAAACTCTGGAAAGTGCAGACCTTTGTGCGTGAACTTGAACTACTTGTTGAACATCTTGGTTTTAAACAATTCCATCTATTTGGAGGCTCCTGGGGAACAACACTGGCACTTGAGTATTATCTTAAAGGGCGAAATCGACACAACATTGCGTCGTTGGTTTTTCAGTCCCCCATGTTTTCGGCCGCAGACTGGCAACGCGACGCTAACCAGCTCATCGCGAAACTCCCGGCGAAGGAAAGAAAAATTATCCGCTATTGCCACGAAATAGGCGCTACTGATTCGAAGGTTTACCAGGATGCCATGAAACTTTACTACGACAGGCATGTTTGCAGAAACAAGGCAAAGTCAAAACGTGGCGCGCTGATTAAAAACTCACATGGCAACCAGGTCTACAAATACATGTGGGGTGCATCTGAATTCAGCGCCACCGGCAGCCTCAAGAACTACAGCAAAGTAAGCCAGTTGGAAAAAATTGACTGCCCTACCCTGTTCATCTGCGGTGAACACGACGAGGCTCGCCCGAAGACCGCAAAACAGTACGCAAAGAAAATACCGGGCGCTGACTTTGTGGAAATCAAAAGTGCCTCACATGCCATATTTGCCGAAAGGCCAAGCCAGCTTGTTAAGGCAATCCGACATTTTGTTACCCGAGTTGATATAAACAAGTGAGCAACCAGCGCCCTAAAAAAGAAACGAATGTGCTAACAATACTGCGAATACAATAAACACGATGTCTACCAACCCAATCAACCCCAGAAAGTTAATGAACAGTAAATGGACAGCGGTTAAACCTGCCCGAAAGGAAAAGCATTTCATCGTAACCGAAGTCGAGTTTGACGACGACGGCGCTGTAACGGCCTGCATGATCGAATCGGTAATGTCCAAACGGATAGTTCCCATCCATTGGCAGGAGCTGAAAAACCAGGATCAGTGGATCCAGGGTTGGAAGTAAATACCTAGATGAAAATACAGACCTGCCTCAATTGCGGTATGCGCATCAATAGCGGAGCGCGCCGTTGCCCAAAGTGTGACAATCACCTTGATGAACAGACTGATGGTTCCACCGTCACTGTGGATATCGCACATAATGGCGAGCGTGTGCACGAAGCACTTAGAAGAATGCACGACCAGGTTGAAGCAGAAAATCGTGGCATAGCACAATACATCAGGTTTATTGTTGGCTCAGGCGTTATCAGGGAAGAAGCCATGATGTCTCTAGGGGACCTTGAACGGCGAGGGGTTATTGTTCATCAGGAAATTGAACGCGGCAACCGTGGCGCCATCCTGGTAAAACTAAAGCACTGAGTACCCGGCCACTCGAATACTTGAACCTGATGGATTGAACCGGGTCGCCTAAACCAGTGTGAAATTAGCCTTGCTTGTTCTATATTCTGGTAACACAGTTCGTTAAGTTATTCATGCACGGTCAGAAAGTGAGCGCATCCTTGACCTCTTGCGTTAGTTTGACGCTGCTATTGCTTTAAAACAAAGAAGAGCTTTAAAACAAAGGAGATTCAACAATGAGTTCTGTCCTGCAGCAAGATCCTTACGCTATCCCACTGGATGACATCGACGTTGCCAATCCATCGCTCTATGAGGCGGACAACCATTGGCCCTTGTTTGAACGACTGCGCAACGAGGCGCCAGTTCACTTCTGTAAAGACAGCCTCTTCGGCCCCTACTGGTCCGTGACTCGCTACGACGACATCATGACTGTTGAAAAAGATCACGAAACTTTTTCGTCCTATCCCACCATTGTGATCGGCGATCAGGACCCCAACTTCACGGTGAAGCAGTTTATTGCGGTTGACCCGCCAACTCATGACAACCAGCGAAAAGCCGTCACGCCTGCCGTTTCACCCCAGAACCTGTCACAACTCGAACCTATTATTCGAGAACGTATCGCCGAGATCATGGATGAGTTGCCTATCGGTGAAGAGTTTGACTGGGTCGACCGGGTCTCTATCGAACTGACCACTCAGATGCTGGCGACGTTGTTTGATTTCCCGTTTGAGGACCGACGAAAACTCACTTTCTGGTCAGATATGGCGACATCAAGCGAAGAACTCGCGGGAGATGACAGCGTATCCGCGGAAGAGCGGCAGGCCGCCTTGATGGAGTGCCTTGAGGCTTTCACAGAAATCTGGCAGGAACGTGCTAACACCTCCCCCCGAAGGGAAGCTCGACTTTATTACACTGATGGCACATTCCCCATCGTTCCAAAAAATGGATCCTATGGAGTTCCTCGGCAATCTGATACTGCTTATTGTCGGTGGTAACGACACGACCAGGAACTCAATATCCGGCGGCGTGCTGATGCTGAACGACAACCCATCCGAATATCAAAAACTAAAAAATGATGCCAGCCTGATCCCCAATATGGTTTCCGAAATTATTCGATACCAGACACCGCTGATGCATATGCGCCGAACAGCCACCAAGGATGTCATGCTGGGTGGACAACAGATTCGTGAAGGAGACAAAGTCGTCATGTGGTATGTCTCTGGTAATCGGGACTCAACCAAAATTGATCGACCCGACGACTTTATTATCGACAGGCCAGGCGCACGCAATCACGTCTCGTTCGGCTTTGGTATACATCGGTGTATGGGCAATCGGCTTGCCGAAATGCAATTAAGACTTGTGTGGGAAGAAATCGTAAAACGATTTGAAAAGGTTGAGATCACCGGCCCGGTGGTGCGCCTAAAATCAAATTTTGTCCGCGGGATTGTCGAAATGCCCGTGGTCCTTCACGCGAAATAGCATCAGCGGCTTTCCTGCGCGGCTTTCTTGCGACAACACAGGCTTGCCCCCGCTTTTAAACTACTGTATATATATACAGCATATTTTGCTGGATACATATTATGGGAGAAGCTCCCCCCAACGCTTTAGACAAACTATCTTTAGATAAAATCGCTTTAAATAAAACAGCGTTAAACAAAAAACCGATAACTAGACCGGCTTTAGCTTCTGATGACTCCGCTCAACGGTCTGCTTGAAAAAACAGGCCTGTGGCGCGCATCAAGTATAAATGCGGATTACAAACAGCATTGCAGTACGGGCTTCACCAACCTCGATCAGGAACTACCTGGTGCAGGATGGCCGGTCGATGGCGTAACAGAGTTCCTGCACAACCGGGCAGGTATTGGCGAACTCAGGCTGCTGGCCCCCGCGCTCGCTCGAATGACTCATGAGCAGAATCGATGGGTGCTGTTTGTCAGCCCGCCCTATATCCCCTACCCACCTGCACTAGCCCAGGCAGGCATTGACCTCACCCGGGTTATCGTTAGCCAGCCAAGGGCCCCCAAGGATTATCTCTGGGTGTTGGAAAAGGCACTAGCATCCCAAAGCTGCAGTGCCGTTATTGCCTGGCCCGGCAAAATTCATGAAAAACAGATTCGACGCCTGCAGCTGGCCAGCAAAGATGGATACTCATGGGGAATACTGTTCCGGTCCGAGGAGTCTTCAAAAAATGCATCACCTGCGGAGTTGCGGCTCAGGCTTCGACCTCTTTCTGGCTATTCACCAGCTAAAGACAACAGCGCTATTGCCGTGAAGATACTAAAACGCCGGGGGCGATGGGAAAGCGAGGAATTTACGATCGCATTCAATGACCAGTTGCTTCGTCCTATGCCGGATTTCAGCGAGATGGTTGTTGACCAGAACATTTCGACAACCCAGGAAAAACAGCCATTTGACAGCCCTCCAAAGCCCGCCATCCAGACACTTCGTGAATATCAGTAGACATGAGTAATCAATGGATATGTCTGCACTTTCCCCAACTACCCGTTGAGGTATTCGCTCGCCACCAGGTTGCCAAGCCTGTTGTGGTAACGATCCGGCAGAGGGTCGTCGCCATGAACCATCAATCACAGGGAATCGGCATACGGATCGGCAGTAGCATGAATACGGCTTATACCATCAGCGAAGATGTCGTCAGTTTCGAACGCGAAGAAGACAAGGAATTAGAAAAGCTGACACATCTCGCACAGTGGGCCTACCAGTTCACACCCAATGTTTCGATCAAACCTCCTCATAGCCTGCTGCTTGATATTTCAGGTTGCCTGAAACTATTCAAAGGGATCGATAACCTGAAAACACTTATCAGGGAGGGACTGAACAGCCTCGACTTTGAGGTCTTGATGGGCATCAATAGCACCCCCCTCTCTGCCCTTTTATTTGCAGAAGCAGGCCTGCCTGAAACCTGTGCCGGACCAGAGATCGTTCAATCACTGGAGCCAGTGCCGGTCCATTACCTGCGAATTGAGGAGAACATCAAGGATACCTTGCACCAAATGGGTATTAGTCATTGCAAGCAACTGTTTGAATTACCCATGGACGGTTTGAATCGAAGGTTTGGCGTGTTCTTTACCGATTACCTACAAAGGCTCACTGGTGAGAAGCCTGACCCTCAAAAATATATAGATAGTACGCCAAGGTTCCGGAGCGACATTACATTCCTGGCAGATGTCACGAACCTGGAATCATTGGCATTTCCACTGAAGCGTCTGTTAGGTGAACTCCAGGAATTCCTGATAAAACGTCAACTGACGACAAACCAGTTTACTGTCAAACTTTCACATCGAGGCCACCCTTCCAGGGAATTCTCTGTCTTTCTGGCCAACCCGGATAATGATGCACAGATGTTCCTGATGCTTAGCCAGCTACAACTCGAAAAAGTTAACGACATGCCGGAAGTCGATAACATCAGCATCGCGGCAAGGAACTTCTTTGAACCAGAGACTAATTCCGGCGACCTGTTTCATGGAACCCACTTTAAGCAAAAAGATGGCCGGATGCGCAGCAAGGCTGAAGAAGCAAAATCAGTCAGGTTGGTCAACATGATGACGGCCAGACTAGGGCCCCAAGCCTGCTTCGGTCTATCCCTGGCCAACGATCACCGACCTGAACGAGCCTGGAAACCTGTCACACTTGCCGCAAAAGATTACTGGCAGGGCAAAGCTAAGGACATTAATGCACGGCCACTTTACCTGCTGCCAACCCCGAAGGCTCTATCCACAGAAGCCGGCATTCCCTGCATGTCTGGCAAGCTGGAACTCTTGCAGGGCCCGGAGCGTATCGATTTCGGCTGGTGGGACAATGATGCAGTCGCACGGGATTATTACATCGCAAAACACCAAACAGGGTCTCTGTACTGGATTTACCAACATTTGAATAACTCTCGCTGGTATCTGCATGGTATATTTTCATGAGCAACAACTGACCCACATCTAACGGAGACGACATGTCTGATATCTACAACCTAGAAATGAACGCCATCACAGGAGAGTCTGTTTCGTTTTCAGACTATCGTGATCAGGCAATGCTGGTGATAAACCTCGCCAGTCAGTGAGGCCTCACAGGACAGTACACAGGTCTGTGTGCATTAGAAAACGATCGAGACGATCTAAAAGTCCTTGGCTTCCCCTGCAACCAGTTCGGTGCGCAGGAGCCAGGTAGCGACGAAGAAATTCTTGAGTTCGCAAAAAGTAAGTACAACTGCAATTTCCAACTGTTCTCCAAAGTCGAAGTGAACGGAGATGGCGCCTGCGACTTATACAACATACTTAAGTCAGAGAAAGCCAATCCTGACGGCAATCCGGATATCGGCTGGAATTTCACCAAATTCCTGGTCGGCAAGGATGGCAAGGTTCTCGCACGATTTGAACCGATGGTGACGCCAGAGCAAATCGCAGAGCAACTGGATGAGCTATTAGCGTAACAACGGGTTTACCTGATCCCGCTCACGGGGTCAGGTCGCTCTTTATACTCAGAAACCCTCGACCCAAAAGATAGCGCCTCAGGGGACGTCCAATTCAGTGACGTCGCCACTTCTGCAGTATGACCCTACAACTATTCGTGGGATTCAAGGGCGAATTAGTCGAGCATAAAAAGCTCACCCTCGAACACCGTGGCAATGACATTCGCCTCACGAAGCGCATCCTCGCCGTCTTCAATAGGATCACGATCTATCACGGTGAAATCCGCGATCTTACCGGCGCGAATACTTCCGACCTCATCCTGCATACCAAGAACCGTTGCCGCATCAATCGTAATGGCACGCAGCGCGTCCACCACCGAAACTGACTCTTCGATGCCCGCAATGTTCCCCGCCGCATTCTGACGGCTACAGGCTATCCATGCATTTTTTAGCGGTGTCGCTGGCGCCATGGGAAAATCCGAGTGCAGAGCAACAGGGATATTATGCGCTACTGAAGTCCCAAGCCTGGACATCGTGTAGGCGCGCTCAAAGCCGACACTCTGTGTTGCATACTGTTCGCTCAGCTCAAACAGGTAATAAACGTTCGCAGAAATCATCGCACCCAGCTTGCCAAGTCGGGCTACCTGTTCCGGGTTGGAAAAACCGAAATGTTCTATGGTATAGCCATGGTTGAACCTGGGTTTCTCCCGTTGCATGTTCTCCAGCGTATCAATAGCCAGCTCCAGCCCAAGGTCACCGGTACAATGGACATGAATCGCGAACTCAGCCTGCCAGTATTCACGAACAGTGACTTCAAACTCCTCCGGTGTCATCAGCCATTCACCATGGTGGCCATCGAGATAACCTGGCGCCTGCAGCATCGCCAATTCCGAGAAGAAAGCACCGTCAGTGAACACTTTGATGTGCTTGCCGTGCCTAATCCGCGACGTATCACTCCCCTGAAGCTCGCTGATATGCGCGACTACCTCTTTGTGCCCACCTTTCAGCCGGGATGTAGTTGCCGCATGAGGCACGCCTAACACTCTGAAAGGTACCTCAGGCTGATCAAGAATGCTGACAGAGAGCGCTCTTTCGAGCTCGTAATCAAACAAACCAACAGCAAGGTCTCCAACAGTCGTGTGTCCGCCTAAATGCACAATCTGCTTCAGTCTGCTCAAGCCTGTCCGGATCCATTCGTCAGACATAATAAATCGGTTAAGCTTTTGGATGGCATATCCCAGACCCACTTCATAAAAATGGCCACGCTCGAAATCGATCTGTTGTCTTGTACCAACGCTATCGAGCGTAATCTCAAGTAATTCAAGCATTGCGGAATTCAGGTAAACCTCGTGGAACGACCGATGCCACACCACCATCGGTCGTGTACTAGATATTTCATCCAGAAGCTCGCGGCTTATATCACCATGCCAGGAAGCGTGGTAACCCCAGGTAAAAAAGGGTTCATCACCCACCATCGCTGCTTCCAGCTCGGCGATTTTTTGCCGATAACTCTCCCAGTCAGGACAAGCAGGAACCGTTTGCCAGGGCAGATCCCATTCGAGCGCCGTAACAAAATGCATGGGTAGCAGAACAGCCGCCATGACAGGATGTAGATGCGGGTCAATCAGTCCCGGTAAGATAATCGCATCACCAAAATCGACGATCTCGTGTTCATCACGCGCCAGCCAGGGGCCCAGACTTTCCATAGAACCTACTTCGAGTATGCGCCCGTCTCTTACAGCTACGGCCGTTCCATCTGGCCAGGAGGGATTCATCGTAATAATTTTTTTTGCGGTAAAGACTTTAATCGTCATTCGTTCCTGCCCTTGCGTTAAACTGCTGTCTTTCCCTGTTCCAGACGACTTTTGTGACCGACTACGAAGACAAAAAAAAGATGTTTGATAGTATGATAACGCTCTACGGGCGCAAACCTGTATTGGAAATACTATTGGACGCTGATTCCAGTATTTTTAGGCTACACCTTTCTGAGTCGAATCAGCGGGGCGACACGATCACCCAAATCAGGAAACTCGCCGACAAAAGAAATATTGCAATAGTTACTCATCCCAAGGAAGCCCTCTCACGCATCTCTAAAAATGCTCGGCAGGATCAGGGCGTCGCTATCGACATCTCTCCTCCAAAGTACCAGTCAGTGGACCAGATCATTGCTAGCGCGGGACAGATACTGGCACTGGACGGGGTTACCAATCCCCAGAACCTGGGGATGATTATCCGCTCCGTTGCGGCATCACCAATGGACGGGTTACTGCTTCCCAGGAAGGGTTGCGCGAAAATTGACCCCCTGGTGCACAAGGCAAGCGCTGGCACACTGATCAAATCTAGCATCTACCATTGCCCGACGATTGAATCGGGGCTGAAGTCTCTTAAATCAAAGGGGTATCAACTGATTGGGCTGTCGGGCGGCGTGGACCGTTCGCTGGGCGATATCGGGAATGCTAATGAAAAAATCGTCTTTGTGCTTGGTAATGAAACAACAGGCATCAGTGAGCCCGTTCTGGCACTTTGCGACGAACTCGCGTGCATCCCCCTTGAGTCAGGGGTTGAATCTATTAATGTTGCCATGGCAGCTACTCTTGTCGCTTTCCGCACGACCTTCAATGGCACCTGAAGCCCAAATTCCTTATCCTAACGACATGAAAAGAGAGCCAACTTCATGAGTGATATTCCTGACCATTGGCAAGTACGACGGCTTGCGGGGGCCTTGGGTGCAGAAGTTCACGGGCCTGATATCAGCAATGCCTCTGCCGAAGACATCGAAGCAATCAAGTCAATACTACTTGAACATATGGTGATCTTTCTGCCTGATCAATCTCCTACAGCCGAAGCCCATATCAGTTTTGGCAGGCATTTTGGCGATCTTGAAGGACACCCGAACTTAAGCAGTGACACCAGCCTTCCGCCCGAGTTGTTCCAGCTACAGGCTAGTCAAGGGGGGGTCGCAGATGAATGGCATACCGACCTGACATTCCAGGAACAACCAGCGCTGATGTCCATATTACACATGGTCGAATGTCCGGACACCGGCGGCGATACGCTATGGACCAGCCTCTACGCCGCCTACGATGAACTGTCCGATCCGATGAAATCCATGTGTGGTGGCCTGACAGCACTGCATGACGCGCTGCCTCACAACCGCCCCGAGGATATGACCATCCACCCGGTGGTACGTGTCCACCCTTTAACGGGAAAGAAGGCGCTCTACGTTAACGAACACTTCACGCGACGGATCGTCGAGATGAACTCGACTGAAAGCGAAATGTTACTGAGCTACCTCACCCGCTGGGTCAGTCATCCCCGTTTCACCGTACGCTATCATTGGCAGCCTGGCACCATTGGCATCTGGGACAATCGATGCACCCAGCATTTCGTACTTAACGACTTTGAAGGTGAACGAATTATTCAGCGCGTGACAGTGGTCGGCGATCAAGTAGAAGGCAACGGCGCTCCACAATGGCAACCATGGCTCCGGGAAGGAAGATTGTCCGCTACCAGCCGTCACGATCGCCAGCTATACATCCACCTGAAGTCCAAAGGTAGAATCGATTAGCTTCTACCCCCTGATAAGAATAACGAATGGCATTCAGGACCAGCCTAACTAAGGTTAGAATCGCCCTTTCATCGTCGGAGCTCGCTTGTGACAAAACCACTGGATGACATTACCGTCATTGAAATTGACAACTGGATGGCCGCACCAAGTGCGGGCGCAATACTCGCCGACCTGGGCGCGAAAGTGATCAAAATTGAACCCCTATCAGGCGATCCCATGAGGGACATGGGCCGTCCGGCCAAGATCGAAGGAGACATCAAAGACCATGATTTCCAGTTCGACGTTGATAATCGGGGTAAACAATCCATACTGCTGGATCTGACAAACGATGACGCGCTGAAGATCGTAAAGAAGCTCTGCGCAAAGTCTGAAATCTTCATGTGTAATTTACTCGCAAAACGACAGGAGAAGTTTGGCCTGGACCCGGTATCACTCAGCAAAGTGAACCCCAGGATCGTTCACGCCACGTTGACTGGATATGGCACACAGGGACCGGACGCATGGCGACCGGGATATGATGTAACGGCCTTTTTCGGGCGTTCTGGTATGTACGACGCGATGCGGGAAGGCAACGACGGTATTGTTCCAATGGCCAGAACTGCACAAGGCGATCACACCACAGGACTCGCCATGACTGGCGCCATTCTTGCAGCACTAAGGCAGGCAGAGAAAACCGGTCAGTACCAGGCTGTTGAAACGTCCCTCTTTGAGACAGCCGTCTGGACTCAGGCAACAGATTACTCGATTACAGCTGTTGATCGTGCGCCGTTGCGCAAGCGTGCCAGGGAAGAACAATTGTCAGCCACCGCAAATCGTTATCCTTGTGGCGATGGCTCATGGATAGTATTTAACATGCCAGAGCCGTTCTGGTGGCCAAGGTTTGCTGATGCACTGGGCAAACCAGAATGGAAGGAAGATGAGCGCTTCCTGGAAGGCCGGGATCGATATCGGAATATGACCACACTGGTGCCAATGATCGATGAAGTGCTCATAACCAAGTCCCGGGATGAGTGGGGTGCAATCATGGATGAGCACGGCATTATCTGGGCGCCCGTGCTGGGATTACACGAAGTCGTGAGCGACCCACAGGCTGAAGCTATAAACCTGTTCCCTAAAATGGAACTTGAGGGGGTTGGTAGTTACCGAACAGTCCGTATCCCCATGAATTTCCACACATTCGATGCACTGCCATCAGTGCCTGCCCCAACGGCCGGACAGCATACTCAGGAGGTGCTTTCCGAATTAGGGTACTCTGCATCCGATATCACTGCGCTAGCAAAGCGGGGCGTATTAAAGTAAATATATATTGTTATATATCAATGTATTATAGGACATACCTATAATTTACTTTAAATTATGAAAAGATCGTTAGTCAGGACTAATTCATCAGTCAGAGGCGACAGGCGCAAAACATCTGGATCGGTAATAAGACGGAGATGCCTTTAGATCATCCCTATCAGTCGTCAAATAACGCGAATATCCTAGACGCCGTGCTTTTCGCGATACGCTCTCCAATATTCAAATGAGGCTGCGATGGCGTCTCCCCGGCTTTGCACCAGCGCCTGAAATTCGTCGTGGGTCATGATGTAGAACAGATCATTCTGGATCGAGTGTAAAACGATATCGCCTATCGCTGCCGGTTCCATGACATTCATTTCAACGGGAGCTGCCCCAACCACCGGGGTCATCGCCGGGTTTTCGGAGCCACCAAACTGTTCAGGCCGATTGCGTTCCGAACTACCGATACCGGTCGACACCACGCCAGGGCACAAAACAGAAATACCGATGTTATCGTCCGCCAGGTCTACCCTCATGGTCTCCGAAATACCCACGACCGCAAATTTGCTGGCCACGTAGATACCCAGTCCGGGCATACCATAATGACCGGCGATCGACGCAGTGTTAACCACATGTCCGCCTTCACCCTGGGACTTAATGTCATCGATAAAAGTAACAACGCCGTTAATGACGCCATCCAGGTTGACCTTCATCACCCAGTCCCAGTCCTTGTAACTCATCTCCCCGATATTGCCGTTCAGGGCAACACCGGCATTGTTGCAGAGGACGTGTACTTTGCCGAAAGTATCCAGGGTTTGTTTTCGAGCGTCTGCCATCGCGTCACGATCAGTGACATCCACCTTCATCGTAATCACTTCCGAATTGGTGTCCGCAAATGCTTGTTTAGCCGCATCAAGCGCCGAATCCTCAACATCCGCGATGGCAACTTTCATTCCGGCACCGGTAAATGAGTGAGCCATCGCCAGGCCTAGCCCTGATGCCCCACCTGTGATAAATGCTACTTTCCCTGCGACATCCTTCATTTGAATCTCCTATAAAAGAAATCTAGTTTTCACCAAACCGAGCCACAAATAAATCTGAATTTACCTTCAAAGAGCCCCTGATCATTAACTTTGATGGATATTTATCATCAAACCGGACCCCGGGCGGTTTTCCACAAGGCTTTTACCCGCCCACCAGGGCCCACATGCAGCCACTAGCGGGACCGCACTATTAGCATCGGGCAGCAGACACGATACCCGCGCCCTGCGCATTCACCGGACCACTGGCCCAGCCATCGCAAAATCTGCGACAATCTGGTTTCGCTTGTACCCTGGACCTTTAAATGATTGAAACAGATACCACGCTATTT
Source organism: uncultured Pseudomonadales bacterium (assembly GCA_937775265.1). Lineage (GTDB taxonomy): Bacteria > Pseudomonadota > Gammaproteobacteria > Pseudomonadales > Azotimanducaceae > UBA9659. The sequence continues at coordinate 60,068 of CALKBV010000012.1, read as the reverse complement.
GAAGTGCGTGACCGATGTGCGTGGATTACCCTGAACCGACCTGAGGCGCTGAATTCACTGAACCCCGAACTGCGCTGGCAACTATCCCAACACCTTGACCAGGTCGAAGCTGATGAAGACATCTGGCTAACCGTCATTACAGGCGCCGGAGAGCGCGCATTCTGCGCCGGTGCGGACTTAAAACAACGCGCCCGTGAACAAGATGCCAGCCCGGAGCAGCAAAACGAATGGCGGAGACTCCAGTCAGAGACTCGGCACATCATCGAGCGCTGGTATCACCCAAAACCGATCATCGCCATGGTCAATGGGTTTGCTTTGGGTGGTGGGCTGGAAGTCGCCATGGCATGTGACATTATTATCGCTGCCGATCATTCGGAGTTCGGGCTTCCGGAACCAAGGAGAGGATTGATCGCGGGTTCCGCTGGTGTCCACAGACTACCCAGACAAATAGGCCTTAAACCCGCGATGGGTTATATGCTGACAGGCCGACATATGAGCGCCGAACGAGCTTTCCAACTGGGACTTGTGAATGAAGTAGTCCCCGCAAGCCAGTTGCTGGAGACGACGGAAGGCTATGTCAGGGATATCCTTAGCTGCGCGCCACTCTCTGTCAGGGCCACTAAGGAAGCAACAATGCGCGGGCTGGACTATTCACTGTCCACGGCCTACTACACGCCTTACGAATCAGAACAAGTACGCCAGAAGAGCGAAGACACACTCGAGGGCCCCCGTGCATTCGCGGAAAAGCGCGATCCTATTTGGAAGGGTCGCTAGCCCCCGTGATATCGAGTCAGATTGACCCAGGAAGTACTCACGCTTAAAAGGTCGGCTGCAAACGGGAAAATCTCTTGGTAGGCAGCTATTACCAGAATGGTTTGGATAACGTCCTGGGCGGTGACGTCCGCTGTGGTTTTCGTCGTGACGAAATCAAGGTTCGGGATAAACCTGCCAATTAGAACTCGGTGAGCCGTTCAACAAACCAGAATGCTGCCATGCCCCCTATACCATAGGTGGGCAGATACGTGCTCCATGCAGGCCAGTCCTTGCACAACCTTTTCAGGGCATAGATAAGCAGGAGAATCCCCGCAACAAATGTGACCTGACCAGCCTCAACACCAACGTTGAACATCAACAAGGCTAAAGGGATTTCGTGTTGCGGTAAGCCGATCTCTGACAAGGCACCGGCGAAGCCCATTCCATGTAACAGGCCAAAGCCAAACGCCACCAACCATGGGTGGCGTGCGGTAAGACTGGGCAAGCCGCGCGTAATTTTTACCAACTCGTTGGCCAGGAACATAATAGAGAGCGCAATAACTGCCTCGACCGGCGGACGAGGCGCCGCCACCAGGCCCAGTGTGGCAGCTGCCAGGGTAATACTGTGCGCAATCGTGAACGCAGTAATTGTTATCAGCAGACGACGTGCGTTGCTGACAATCAGCACAAGCGCCAAAACAAAAAGTAAATGGTCGAAACCAGCTAATATGTGTTCAACACCGAGCACTGTGTAATCCCAGGCGACCTGCTCACTAGAGGGCGGACCCTCAACGATTAGCGAGCGCTGCGCGGGTTTGAGCAACTCAGTTGAGCTTACACCATCCGCAAATTCGACCCGAACAATCACATCGATGTTAGTCACCTGCAAACCGAGTATTTCGATACGCTCGCCGACCAGGCCATTTACCCCCGTTTCGATTAATCGGCGTTCGACTACTGAGCCTGGAAGTTGTTGCAGCACGGGCTCAGTGAGATTGCGCACGTGCTCACCGAACTGTAATTCCAGCTGCGCCCTCCTGCCCGAAACCAGGGGTACGCGCCACGATAGATTGTAGCGATTGGCGGTGGTTTCTCTTAGCTCTAGATAAGCGGGTTCCGAATCGTCAGCGAAAGCCTCATTGCCAGACATGCTCACGATGACCAGCGCCAAAGCCGCCAGCAGCCGAATATAAGGCTGCATCAGCGAGGCTCTTTTTCAGGAGGCACATCGGCGTTCGCATCGCCGATCGGCACTGAGTTGGATGAGGCCGCGTCCGAAAATTCCTCGGGTTCCTGTATCACCACTTCGTAGCTTTCTAACAGCTTGCGAAAGGTATCCTGTTTCAACTCCGCTGTGCGCGAATGCAACCACTCGCTTTTCACCTTTTCTTTCACCTCGCTCAAGGGAGGCATACGACTCGGCCTGATCTCGGTGATCAACACTAAATGGCCACCAAAACCCGACTTCAGTGGCCCGGCCCAGTCGCCGGGGGCTAGCGTTAACAGCTGTTGGGCGAAACCCTCACCAAAGCGCCGTTTGATGTCATCGCGTGAGGCCAAAATATAGGTGTCTTTAAGCATAATCCGGTCACCGAGTGACAGGGGGTTTTCTCCGGCTCGCAAGCGCGACAGAACCTGCTTGGCATCAGCATTGATATCACTGCGTGCATCCGCACTGAGATAGACCTGACGAAAAGAAACCGCTGACTGGATGCGAAACTGTTCTGCATGAGCACCCATATAGATGGTTAGCTCCTCATCATCTGGATCAAGCAGGGCTGCAGTATCCTCTAGAATAAAACTCAGTTTTTGGCGCATGCGCCGACGAATGACGCTGTCATCCCGGTCAAGACCGAGGGCTAGTGCCTCACGGTAGTAGACTTCATCATGCAGATAGGTGTCGATGAGCCGTTGCATTTCTTTCTCACTGGGTGGACGCTGGCGTGCGCGGGAAAAGTTAGCCGCCAATAACGCTACCTGCCCAGAGGAGATAACGATTCGGCTCGGTTTTTCCGTCGCTGACTTGTTCATGAGATTGAATAGTAGAAACACACAGATGCCAACCGCCAGGAAATGCAGCAGCGGCTCCCTGATGATTTTCCCAAGAATGCCCATCACTCTTTCATTTGCTTTTAGCCATGGGCTCAGACTCGCACCAGACTGGGGACGTCCAGGAGCTTTCCTGAATGAATGCCGGCACGATATCCGACGGTGCTAAACCTATCTCTACTGCATCGTAGGTGGTCCAACGTGGTGTGGGGGTTTCCAATACGCGCACGTAATAGACTGACTTCTGGCCGTCAACGACTGAGCAGGATAGGAGATTTAACGGGGACATTCAACCAACGACCTGAATACTGAATCAGTACCAATTGTCCTCCGATTTGTGAGCTAATCGCAGCGAGATTCCTGATACGAGTCAATTTTTGGCAGGAAGTGAGGCGACACACTGACCTTGTGAGGCGAGAATACCGAGGGTCGTTATGCCTCGGCGCACCAGCCAGCGCCCTTCCGGTGTCATCAGTCAGCACGTGCTAAGAAAGATCGTTTTGTGACGCTTGAACCGGCTTTTGCCAGGACCCTCTATCTAGGTGGTGCGCGTAATTCTGTCTGGGTTTTCGCGAGTTGTCGGCTACCCTGGCCAAAAGTAACCATTTCTGCCATACGCTCCATTGCAATACAGCATGTGGAAATAAAACTACTCACTCGAGCAACACGCAACTCATTACCCTTCTAAACACCAACCACTTTACGTAACCTACAAGTCAACTTCTGGTCACGAGTTGATCATCCAGACATGAAAACTCAACTAGCAGACAAGAAGATTTTCTTTGGTGTTGAGGGCCCCGAATTTGTAATGGTAGGTAGTGAGCTTAGGTAACTACCAACGCTGATTTTGATTCATGGTGCCCACGGTCAGTCAAACCATTCGGTTTTTAAGCCAGCGTTTTCGGTGTTACGCGACATCTGTCGCATTGTGTATCTGGACCTTTCAGGCGCAGGCCGATCTGACGATCCACCGGACCGCTCGTACAGTCTTGAGAACTGGGCAGATAATCTTGTGGAATTCTGCGATCAGATGGACATCAAAGAACCTATTGTTCTTGGTGTGTCCGCCGGCGGGTTTGTTGCAATGGCCTATGGCATTCGCCACCCTCAACACCCAGGGAAGCTAGTGCTAGTCAGCACTCAGGAAAAGATGAATGTGGAGCGTTCAATTGCCGAGTTTGCAAACAAGTCCATGTCATTTTACAACACGACGCCACAACCGCCTCGAGACTCCGTCATCTTTCACTCCAAGCTTGCGAAGGCTTTTCATTCGCTTGGCGGAATCTGGCACAAGATGGATCTGTTAGATGACCTGGGAAAGATTAAGGCGCCAACGCTTGTGCTGTCTGGCACCCATGATCCCGCAACACCAATGCAGGATTCAATTGATATTGTTGAACGCTTGTCACCCGACATCGTTCAATTTGAAGCAGTGAAAGATACAGCCCAGGCCCCCTGGCGTGACAACCCGGAGGAGGCGTTTGCCATCATCCGTGCATTCGCATTAGCGTAGCTGCGGCAATGCAAGTAGCAACTCACAAAATTCTGTAAACGCTTCACTCTCGTGTCTCCCGATGATAACCAGTTGCTCGAAATCCGGCGCAACGGCACTTCGATTGACTCGCCATCTGGGCCCAACGGCTTGAACTTCGTAGCGGGTTAACTGCCTTTTTTGCTGAAGCGTCACCCATCCCTTCATTCGATAAACCGAATCGGGAATGTTTTCCAGCAGTGCGAAAAAAGCATCGGCGCTCGGCGCTTCAGGCCATTCAATAATGGCCGTCTTAAACCCAGCGTAGTCGTGGTGGATTTCAAGGGGCTCAGGACGCGCCCCTCGCATCAATGCACCAAGCACGATCTCGGTTAACTCAGCATCCATGGCATTTAGGGTAATAATTGCTCGTCCGGGCGCAATCGCACTTATTGCTGTTTGCATGGCGCTGATATCATCAGTGTCCTTGGTTTTGCTTAGGCAAATCAGATGAGCGGCGCTGAGCTGACGCTGCACCAATGGAGCAGATAAGGGATCATCAAAATATCCATGCATGGTTTCCGCATCCAGCAACGTAATAACGCCATCGAGCACTGTTGTATCGTTATTCGCTACTGCCTGCGCTATACCCATAGGATCACTAAGCCCACTGGCTTCAATGACAATCGCGTCTGGAGTGAGTTCCCTCGCGCCAATCTCCGCGAGCGCATACTGCAGATCGCTATTTAGCACACAGCACGCGCAACCGTTTTCTAACTGGATGGTCTCAGCAGAAGAGGAACGAATCAGTGCTGCATCAATGTTGATCGCAGAAACATCATTAACAATGGCCAATATGTTGTGCTGTGATTCGGTAAGAAGCTTACACAAAAGGGTCGTTTTTCCAGCGCCTAGGAAACCGCTTAGTACCGTCACCGGGATCTGAGCTCGACCTTCGCTTCGTTGCGTGAAACGAATCGGCTTATCAAGACTGACCTCATCTGCCGGCGGACTGCCGAGAGTGTACAGCAGCCGATCCCATGCCCTAGACAATGCCTGCTCATCACTCTCAGAACGTGGTCTCGGCATATTATGTTCTAGCGGCATAAAACTCCCCCGCTAAAACGGTACCGCGAATATTGATGTCTTTTATTTTTGTCGGATCCACTTCATAGGGATCGTCATCAAGAATGACAAAATCTGCATGTTTTCCAGCCTCAATGCTGCCAAGACAATGATCCTGGTTCAATACAAACGCAGCGTCGATGGTGATGGCACGCAGCGCCTGGTCCACCGAGATTCTCTCGCCTGGTGCTACGACGGTTGTCCCATCGGCGGCAAGCCGGTTAACCGCGATCCAGGCAGCCGTCAATGGATGCATCGGCGCGACCACCAGATTGTAGTCTGAGTGCAACGCAAAAGTAGCACCACTACGCGCCAGAGAACCCAACCTTGCCGTTGCTTCAGACCGGTCTGGGCCAAATCCCTGGTCAGCATGTAGCTGACTGCGATAATGCACAAAATACGGATTTACGCTCGCCACACCTCCAAGTGCTGCAAGGCGCCGTGCTTGTGCCGGAGTGCTAATACAGTAATGCTCAATCGTAAACCGGTGGTCAAAACGCGGCGAGGCATTTTGCAGGGCATTCAGCGTGTTAAGCGTCATATCGACCGTTTCATCGCCATTCGCATGAGAATGAATCTGGATACCGTTGTTCCAGAACGGCAACATACGTTCGAACATATCTTCCCAGGGAATCTCACCAGCCAGGCCTTCTTCACCATCAAGATAGCCGGGAAAGTTCAAGCGCAGTGTCATTGATGGGTAGGATCCGTCATTTACATATTTGACACCATGCACAGCCAATCGGTCCGTCGATTTTGCGGCCATAGTCTGATAGAAACTAAGGAAATCGTCTCCATATCGCTTGCGTAAAGTCGGCTCAAACGGCACCAAAAACATCCGTAGCGGCAGCTTTCCATTGGAGATTGCTTCCGCGTGGTCATCCCACTCTGTGTCGAATGACTGAATTCCGTATATCATATCAGCGGTCGTCGTCACTCCACTATTGACGGCAACCTGCCCCTGCAACGCCAACGCAGCCCGACCAAATCCGTTAGCGTAAAGCTCATCGCGCACTGGACGCGATGCTACCGCAGTCGCAGCTGTTTCAATAAACCAACCATTCAAGGAACCATCAGGGTATCGGCCTAATCCGTGAATTCTGCTGTCAGCATCAACACCAATCTGATCAATCATCGGCGTATTTGTATAAATAATATGGGGGGCATATGCCATTACCCATACTGGAACTTCTGTCGATATCGCATCGAGCATTTTTCGGTCAAGATGGCCGCCCTGCATCCCCGGATCATAGCCCCACGCGACCAGAGCTTGATTGTCATCTGACGTTCCGTTGTCGTTACGGCTGTCGACGAGTGACTTGAGGCGCGCAATCACCGCATCGCGGTCTGCCAGGCTAGGCACGGATCTACCCTGTGGGTCCGTCGAATCAACCGGCCCCACATAATTTAAACCCATGTATGTGCCAGACAAGCGCAGGTGAGTATGCGGATCGATGAACCCAGGGAGAATAATGCGATTCTTGAAGGTATCGTCAATTTCGTGAGGTATGCGACGCAACCAGGGTTGCAAGGATTCAAGTGTGCCAACAGACACAATCCTGCCCTCTGCGACCGCGACCGCATTAGCATATGGCCGACCTTGATCCATCGTGTGTATTCGGTTTGCCGTCAGTACTTTTAGTTTTTCCATTTGTCACTTCCCATCCGGTTTCACTGGTACACCAGCTTTTTAAAGTTCAGACCTGCCTAATCATTTATGGTTGTAAATTTAAGCCAGATTCAAACTTTCTCCGTATTACAATTTCACCCAGGTTGTGAAACCTGGACCGCTGAGCATGTCCGAAATACCTACCGGTTTTGCGTATAGGTAACATGTCTATTCTCAGTGTCGGCGCAGGCAGATCGGTTTTCCATGATCGGTACTATGAATGCTGACTGAAACACAATGCAAAAACCTGAGTTTCTTACTCGTCGGAAGATTGAAATTTTTTCATTGCTGCAGATTTACTATCTGCCTGATCCTCTATCAATCGATAGGCCGTATAGTATTTATAGATGTTGGCAACGTATCTGACGGGTTCGCGGCTAATCTTGCTCGCCGCCATATGTTCTACGTTGTTAAACCAAACGTTTGGATCCAGTCCGTTTTTTTCGGCGGCAGCTCTGACACGGCTGATATTCGCCGGTCCTGCATTGTAGGCAGCCCAGGTAAACAAACGTTGATTGATAGGGGAAATGGCATCATCCGAAAAGTATCGATTGCGAAGGAAATTCATGTACTTGGCGCCCGCATGGATATTGTTTTCGATATCATGGATATTCACGATACCAACATTAGGGTCTTTGGCTGTACTCGGCATCAATTGCATCACACCGACGGCACCTCTATGACTCGTTAGAGATTGATCGAATCGTGATTCCTGATACCCCTGAGCCGCAAGGGCCAGCGGATCAAATTGATACTGCTCGCCAAACCGAAGAAACAGATGAATGATCTGCTTGAACTTATCTCGCTCGGTTTGCGCTAGTGGATTATCGATCCACTGAGTCGAAGCATAATATTTATTGAACAGAAGGTTGCCAAGGAAGGAACCTTTTTTTACGTCGTTCGAAAAAGTGTCTAAGGCTGCTGTCAGCTGAGGAGAATTTGGTCTAACCACCCAGCCCACCGATTGACCTGACGAAAACCGAATATCCGGATAAATCCGAATGTCAGGAAGTGCCTTCGACCATAGGCTGGCTTTAAAGTCATCACAAACTGTGTAGTCAATAATGCCGGCATTAACGAGTTCTAGTATGTCTTCGGTCAGCAATTGGGCGTCGGTACTGATCATATTGACGGGTGGTAAATCGACGATTTCAAGCGCTTCATTCAATTCAAGTAGATGCCAGGCGTAGCTGCTGCCCTTTAGAACGTAGACTGTGCGACCAGAAAGCTCGGCGAGCTGTTCAATCGGTTCTGCATCTTTATGGGCGACTAGAATCTCATCGACGAAGCGACCCTGCGGGCTAACAAAATCAACATCAGCTTCGCGCTCTGGGGTCATCGTTAGAAACGCTGCCGCGATGTCGCCTTTACCAGCCAACAATGATGGGATTAGTTCATCAAACGCTACCGGTACAAACTGAGGGATGATGCGGTTGGATTCGCTGGCGTGAAATCTATTCGTTCTACCTTGGTTCAATTTTTTCAGGAACTCCTGCACATACTCTGCCTGAACTCCTCTGATCCGGCCCTGATCAATGAAGAAGTCTGTTTTGCTGTGGGTGACAAGAACCCGGAGGATGCCTCGAGCAGCGATTTGGTCTAGATCGCCGAAATGTGATTGCAGTCGGTAATTTACCCCGGCAGGGTCAATAATGCCCGCGACCGCACTCGACTCATTGGTTGAGGCCGCAGAAGTCAGATAGCCCGTGGTCAAAGCGATTAATATAAGAGCCTGGACTATTGCTTTCATCGTGTACACCGAATCATCTACTGACAAGATTATCCAGTTGATTTCCGGGCGAATCAAATAACGCTGAGTCTTATAACGCTGAGTCTTAAATCAATGTTGCCAGGTGATAACCAAAAAACACCTTTCAGAGCGCTATGCCAGAAAACATGGCTTTAAACGAGGCCGCATAAACGTTTTGTAAGAAAAAAAGCAAAACTGCTGGTGCGCAAATGAACAACGAAAATCCCGCGGGATGCGGTGAACCTCACATTGGGATGTTTATCTACCTTTGAACGCCGGTTTTCGCTTTTCGAGAAACGCATTGATACCTTCGGTTTTATCTTCGGTTTGAACAAGAGCGCCCTGGGCAAATTTTTCCATCGCAAGGGCTGATGCCAGGCTACCTTCCATTCCCTGATGAACCATCGCCTTCATGAAATGAGGCACAAAGGGTGCAAACTCAGCTAAATGATTCGCCATACTACGAACATGCTCCATCAGCGCCCCTGGCTCAACAATACGAGTTACCAGACCGATCTGTTGGGCTCGTTCGGCGTCAATGGACTCTCCCATCAACATCATTTCCATTGCCCAGCCTTTACCTACTAGACGAGGCAGCCGAGCCGTTGCACCGCCACCAGGGATAATACCCAACTTACCCTCTGGCGTTGCAAAATAGCTCAGTGGTGTACACACCCTAAGATCGCAACCGAGCGCAATCTCTAATCCACCCCCCATACAAATCCCATCAATTATGGCGATGGTAGGAATCGACAAACTCTCCATCTTGGCAGCGAGCCCCTGAACAATGGGTTCCATTGCCTTTTGTAGATCCCTGTTAGCGACTTCGTTCAAATCAGATCCGGAAGCAAATGCGCGACCACCGGCACCGGTAATACCGATCACACGTACACTTTCATCAGCGGCCGCTGTATCAACTGCATGGTGAAGCTCAGCCAGCACCGCTAGCGAAATAGCATTGTGCTTCTCTGGTCGATTGATGGTGATCAATGCCAAAGGCGGGTCAATCTCGAGCAGGATATTTTCCAGGTTCATAGCGCTTGAAATCATCGATTCCGGGGATGGCGAGGATACCTGATTAAGTCAGTGAAACGTAGGGAATTGCCATAAACAGTCCCTATTAAGGCCCCTGATGGTGCTCATCCGGTCGGCCGACACTTCGGTCCGCACCAACAACCTTCTAATTTCGGCAAAACATACTCCCTTCATCAAGAGGGACAAGCTCCCACAGACTTAACCACCTCCCGTTTAACCGCCTCCCGATTAAACACCTCGCGGTTAAACCATCGGGCCAATCACTACAATCGCGGTCAGGTAGTGCTCGCCAGACATAAGCCTGAAGAAGTGTGTGTCTCGTTATGTTTACATCCCTCGAAAAGCAGTAAGATTCTGCGGCACGTTGCTTTGATTGAAGACAACTGCGATATTACAGGATCATGGAAGCAACCTCTCAAATAGCAGCCACAGAGACTCAAACAGCACTGATTCAACCCCTGGACGAAAAAATGCCGACCGTGGTTGAATGGCTGCCTGATAGCCTGCTCCCGCTATGGGAAGTCAGCACCCATTTTCCTATCTTGCAAGCCGCGATTGTGGCGTCTGTGTTTTACGCGTTAGCGTTAGTGGTTCGTCTCGTTATTTTCCGCAGCCTCGTTCGTCTGTCGGCAATGACCTCTTCGTTAGTCGATGATCACATCCTGCAGCACATGCATAAACCAGTTTTCGTAACGGTCATGTACTTTGGCTTATCACTAGCCGTTACCACGGCCCGGCTGCCGTTTGGTACTCAACTTATCGTCAAGCTGCTACTTTCTCTTATCGTGATCAGTTGGATGCTCGCCGCACTAAGGATTTCAACGATAGTGCTGGATACTCTGGGCGCGGGAAATAAATACAATTTGATTGAGCCGCGCACCGTGCCGTTGATTGATCTTTCTGTGAAATTGATCACGATACTTGTCAGCGGTTATATACTCTTGCTTTTCTGGGGGATCAATCCGGTTGGTTGGCTTGCTTCAGCCGGTATTGTTGGTATCGCCGTAGGGTTTGCTGCCAAAGATTCACTGGCAAACTTGTTCTCAGGCTTCTTCATTGTTGCTGACGCACCCTATAAGCTCGGTGACTATATCAATCTTGACACGGGTGAACGCGGCAAAGTCTCTGCAATCGGCTTGCGAAGCACCCGGCTACTGACTCGTGCCGATGTTGAGATCACCATCCCGAATGGCGTCATTGCGAATGCGAAGATCGTCAACGAGAGCGGTGGACCCAACTTAAAGATGCGCGTAAGTATCGCCGTTGGCGTAGCCTACGGGACCGATCTAGATCGTCTATGCGAGGTATTGATCGATCTTGCAGTAGCTCACCAGGAGGTCTGCATCGATCCGAAACCAAGGATGCGACTGCGCGGCTTTGGTGCATCGAGTGTCGACTTCGATCTATTGGTATGGATCGAACACCCAGAATACAAGGGACGTATCTCTCATGAGTTGTACATGAGAATCTACAAAACTCTGGGCGAAGAAGGCATTGAGATTCCCTATAGCAAGCAGGACCTCTACATTAAAGAGCTGCCAGACAACAGCTAAAAAGGAACTATGCGTTTAAACGTCTCAAAGTGACACAGGCTTATTTCGGATTATACCTTTGTCAGAAATTTCATTGTTTGAGTCGCGTCAATATCTCACACACGCACACCAGATAAAACGAGTGTCGCCTCGCCCGACCCTTTGATCAGCGCCAGCCAAAGTCTTATTTATTTAATCACCATTAAACTGCTGAAGTTTTCAGCGAGTGCCATTTACGACAAAAACCCTGTTTGACGCTTCGAGTCTATCTTCCAGAATAATAATTCACTCTGATGGGTACCAAAGCCCCGATGGCATGCAGATTGAATTGATCATGATCCCAATAGCAAAGGGTATACGCGGGATATTAGCCAACATCTTTCAGGCCCTGGAAGCTAACCAAACGTTGCCAGGCGCTCAAAAAACCAAAACGTTGCGAAGATACCGGCGACATAACCACTCAATCGCTGAGATGAGGGCCCCGACAGATCAAACTTATCGGCACTGGCTTTCTGAACACTCCAAAGCAGTACGATCAATGCCACAATGAACAATAATTGCCCCGCCTCGACCCCAAGGTTGAATGCAAGCAAAGCCATTAGTGCATCGTTGCTAGGTAGACCGATCTCTTTCAGCACACTCGCAAAACCGAACCCATGTAGTAGCCCAAAAACTGAACTAACAGCGACAGGATAACGCCAACTCAACGACGCCCGTTTCTGTCGCGCGAGTTCCGCTGCGACAAAGATGATGCTGAGTACGATCAACGCTTCTGTCGGCTCTATCGCAGGCGTGACAATGCCCAGCGCTGCGAGCCCCAGCGTTATCGAATGCGCAATGGTAAAGCCTGTAACCGCCAACAGGATTCGTTTGAAAGTGAAGGCTAGCCAGACAACACATAAAAGAAATAGCAGATGATCGTAGCCGCCCAGAATATGAGCAACACCCAGCTTCCCGTACTCCGAAAACAGACTGTTGTCATTGATCGACGATGGAATCTTGATCAGTGTCACACCGGGACCTGCGTGCAAGAATCTGAATGGAAAGCCGCTTCGTTCAATACGGACGATACTCGACAACGAAGGGTTAGTCCGTGGGAAATATAAGCCTATCTGTAGTGAAACATCCGGTTCTACACACTCGTAAAGACGCTTGCCAAGGAGCCCTGTCGTCGCAGACAGTGCCTTTTTTTCGGTACAGGCCCCCTCGAGATAAATGGCAGGCAAATTCATGGGCTCGATAGTAGAGGGTATGCGCCAGGCAAGTTCGTATTCGGTATCGGAAAGTTGGTTGACCTCAAGATAAACGGGCCTGCCATCATGGCTATAGGCTACGCCAACTTGAAAAAATAACAGAAAAGCAATAAGGATACGGGTCATGCGGACATTTAGCGTTCGGACACGCCCTCAAATTCCGGACTCAGCCTAACCTCAAAGCCACCGATCAACTCATCGATAGCCTTCTGTTTCCGCTCAACTTCACGGCGCCGCTGGAGCGCATTAGCCAATTGATCCCGGACCTCTTGCAGGAGAGGAATTCTTGCCGCCTCGGCGCGCGTTAACAGCACCAGATGCATGCCAAACTCTGAACGAACCGGTCCTTGCCAACGCGCCCTATCTGGTTGGAGCCTAAAGATCGCTTTCGCCATCTCCTTTCCAAAATGACTCGCGACCTCTTCCTGCGTACGTTCGACATAATTGAGCTGATAGGGGAACCTTTCTCCATAGTTAGGTGCTTGATCAAATCGAACATCGTTTTCAGTCAATATACCGAGAGTTTCCTGCGCGAGTTTATCCACGGCGTTGCCGTGCCGGTCAGCACTAAAAAACACATGTGTAAATGTAACCGCAGCCGGGACTTTGTAGTCTTCGCGATGCTCCTCGTAGTAAGCCTCAAGCTCACTGGTTGTCAGTGATGTGACCCCTGGCGTTGTGCCCTCCGCGAGAAACTCCATCTTCTGCACCATGCGTCGCTTGATGACATAGTCATCCTTGGCCATGCCATACGCCATTGCCTGGCGATATAAAGCCTCTTCCTGAATATATTGGGCAATAATGTCGGCAAGCGCGTCGGAAGACAGACTATCTAATTTCTCACCTGCATTGTCCGTGAATGACTGAGTACGAAACTGAATGAATCGCATGAGCGAATCGCGATCGACGCTAATTACTCGACTATTCGTCGTATCATCAGGGTTCAACCAACCATAAGAAAGATAAAGCGCTAACCCGAAGACAAGGAAGTAAGTGATGGGCTCGCGCAATACAGCGAGAGCCCATCCGGACAATGTCATGGGGTATACCAGATCGGCGAGGTGTAAGCGCGGTCCTGAATGCTGTCCGGTGCGTCGCCAGGCGTATCGATATCAAAATAAGCAGCATCGTAGGTTGTCCAACGGGGCACGGGGATTTCAAGCACTCTCACGTAATAGAATGCCCGCTCTTTTCGATCAAATTGAGGATCCTGCCAGACGGTCGCAAGACTCGCAGTACCAATAGTATTTGCGTAAGTCGCACTGTCTACATCGACCGTGTTGCCGACACCTGGCAACTTGCCTGACTCAGCATCTAGCTCTCGCTCTCCCGACCAGGCAACATCGTAGACGTGTTCACGGAGCTCACCTTTCTTGTCGAGCCAACCTTTTACGACCTGCAGCCTATCAAGGTTTGCACCATTCGGATCCTTGACCGCGGCTATCATGAACGAAGGCGCAGTGCCTTTTGGCGCTTCAGTCAAATCACCTCCCATCGGGACCCCAGCGCTATATCCGCGGTCAAGATAGTTTGGGCTGAAGATATCGTTTTCCTCAAACGCCCACCCACCAAAAAACCGAACCTCTATTCTCGAACCAGTGGTGGCGTAGACCTCTCGTCGTTTCATCGCGTCAAAAATCGCTTCGCGGGTATTTTCTTTGGCCCAGACCGCAGCGTAACCCGACGAAACAATACGCCAGTTCTTCCACAACTGATCCCCCGCCATTGCGTTTTCCATACGCTCCGGTCCCGGCTCTGATTCAGGGAATTTACCGAAAAAATTATCTTCTTCGGTCGTTGAAATCGAGTTGTGTCCATCGGTACTTGCGATCAGGCCAATTTTGAAAGGATTAACCCCTAAAGACTTTTCGTATTCCAAGCCTAACTTTAGAGCACTACGAGCGTACTCGTGTTTTAACATCCAATCTTCTTTCACCGCGGTACGACCGATGTTGTCCACATCCCAGGTCTCAAAATCTGCAAACTCATCATCTGGAGATAACGTAGGATGTGCTTCACCATCACCTTTGACCTGCGATACTTCATAAATCGGCTCCCACCTGGCTCTAAGCTCAGCGTAGGCTCGATTAATTTTTTTACCATCCACGGAAACACTGGGGAACATCATGCCATTGGAAATATTACCGTTATGGGCAATCGCCATGACCTCTCCTCCGGTGGCTTCCTCATAGCGTGCTAACGCTTTCCAGAGTTCTCGTGGATCCAGGGAGTCCTGACCTGAAAATGGTGGCAGTTGTGTGGCCTTGTCAGCCCCATCTTTATAAACAACAACCCGGTGCAGGTTGTTGCCTTCAATCATTGAGGTCCACTCATATCCCGTGAACGCCGTAAACCGGCCGGGTTTGTTATGTTCGTCCGCCGTGATGGCGACATCTTCCCATATAAGGCGCCGTACTTTTTCAGGAAAAGGGTAGTTGTTTTTCGGGTCAGACATGCTCGCAGTAAACGCAGCGATCAACTTTACAGGGTCTCCTTCTTCCAGATAACCCTGCCACTGCTTTCCTGCCGACGTTTCTGTTACCAGCGAATCACCGACATTAAATCGATAGTAGCCGCCCAGATATTCGGCGTGATCTGAAACCACAAGAAAATCTAGCGGGCGGCGGAGTTGAACCCGCATGCCATTATGAGCGATCAATTCCTGACCTTGAGCAAAACGAAAGGCGTCTGCGGGCGACAAACTCATGTTGCCGAGTGAATAGGCATCCGCCGAGTTACGGGTATGCAGATGAGTATCACCCCAGTAGACACTTTTTGGATAGTCCGCATCAACAGGAGCTGAGTAGGGTTTGCCATCAGCCTGAGCGGCGAGACCGTATGAGCTTACGCAGGATAATAGAATCAAATTTCTGATATTCATCATAAGGCGAGTTTCTTTATAAGTTTAGGGGGTGTACCAAATTGGTGAAGTATACGCACGATCCTGAATAGATTCTGGTGCACCTTCAGGTATTTCAAGGTCAAAGTATGCGGCATCGATGGCTGTCCAGCGCGGCCTGGGGATTTCCAGGACCCGCACTAGTAGAAGGCCCTGGTATTAGCATTGAAATCAGGGTCTTGCCAAAATGTCGCTAGCTGGGTCGCACCAATACTGTTATTTCTCTTCTATTTCTCTTCTATTAGTCACAAACCATAGCGTGTATGAAAACTCAGCTCCGTATCGGCTTCTCGGCTTCGTTAGCAAAAAACTGCAGCCTGAAATAAACCCGGCGATACGCCTAAAGTACGAACCACCGAAGTGGATAATCTCATCAAGTCTGGTTTACCTTAGTTTATCGTTATCGATAAAGGGATCGATTCTGTACCTGAATCCAGTTTGTCACAACTATATTGGTACTATTTATGACAGAGTGAAAAAAGAATGACACAAAACATTACCAAAAGAGTAATATTTCACTCAATTAGTCAGGCGAGGTATTAAAATGGAAACGTTCGAGCCCGCACAATTAAAGCGCCTGCGTCTACAACAAGGCTTAACTATCACTGCGCTTGCAGAAAGACTGGGCACCAGCACGACACAGGTTCATCGGCTGGAAAATGGTTTACGTCGACTGACTGTCACAATGCTGTTCGAATTCTGCGAAGCACTTAACTCTAGTCCTGCGGATCTATTTGAATTTTCAGGTAGCGTTCCGGTAACAGGAATCGTTGACGATGCCTACGAAGTACTGCCACTGACCCCTAGTAGCCCGAAACAGGTCGTATCCCCCCGACTGGTCCAAGACATGCAAAACGTTGCTGCCCTTGGCTGGGAACCGAAAAACCGACTCATGCCAATGCGCGGTCACTACATGTTTTATTACGCGCACAATGACGGCGTGGCGGAACACGCCTGGGGCAATCGCTGTTTACTCTTACTACAAGATGGCAGGCAACGGGTCGGCTGGCCGATCCGGGATGCCGAGTCTTTTCACATCGATAACCATGAAGGACGCACCGAGTTTAATGTCGAGCTTATCTGGGCTTCACCTATTCTGGCGGTTGTTCCGCCGTTTCTCATGAATAGACTGAAGTCACTTAACGACCTTAAAAAAATATAACGCGGGAACAAAAGTCTTCGAATGAGCCCCCAGCCTGCCAATACTTTATACATAATCGCTGTCATCTGTTTAAGAACGGTTAGCGATGGTTTAAAAGCTAGCGGAACAAAGAGCTCTTAATGGTCAGCGGCACCTTCCCAACCGTGGCTATGACCATGGGTAATCTCTTCAGGTCTTGCATCACGGATATCCTCGATTGAGATATCAAATGTAACCGCTATTCCGGCCAGGGGATGATTGGTGTCCACGTCGACATTAAATTTCCCGACCTTGATGATGACCACGTCCTTAGGCCCCTCCTTGGTATTTACGCTAACGGCCATACCAGGCTGGTAGCGTTTTTGCTTGTTTAGCAGGTGCTTTATCGGTACGCGCTGAATCGATCCTTCCTTACGGATCCCATAGGCTTCTTCAGGACGCAGGGTAACGATAACCTGCTCGCCCTTGTCTTTTCCTTCCAAGGCTCGCTCCAGCGCGGGCATCAGGTTTCGATATCCACCATGAAGGTACACTATGGGTTCATCCTTCATGTTGTTTTCTACTTCCTCCCCTGATTCATTTTTCAACACGTAGTGAAAGGCAACAACTTTGTTTTTCTCAATTGGCACGACTTCTCCTAGATAAATAAGGTCGATAAATGGGGGCGGAGTAAAATTATCCTTTGCCGCTTTAAGGACCATTGATATTGAACAATCAATATTATCGCTCTTAAAACAGCGCCGCTAAGGATAATTTTACTCCGACCCCTTCACTGTGACCCTTTCAATGTAGTACTGTATATATATCCAGTACTTTTAATACGCACAGTAACCTCACACATGTACGCAGAACTGCATTGTATAAGTAACTATTCCTTTTTAAGAGGAGCTTCACACCCTGAAGAACTAGTAAAACAAGCGGCTAGCCTGGGTTACTCGGCAATCGCGATTACCGACGAATGCACCATGGCCGGTGTTGTGAAGGCCCATGTTGCCGCAAAGGAATCCGATATAAAACTGATTGTTGGCAGTGAATTCCGGCTGGACGAAGAATTACTGCTTGTGCTTATCGCTCCCAACCGAATGGCCTATGGCCAGATATGCAACCTGATCACGATTGGACGGCGACGTGCCGATAAAGGCGAGTACCGGATATCAATCAGTGACCTCGAAGTAGCGACCAGCCAGTGTCTTGCTATCTGGATTCCCGGTAAAGCTATTTCCGGTAAAGAAAAGGAACAACACTATAAAAGTAGCAAGAAACTTAAGGATATCTTTGGCAGCCGGCTATGGCTGGGCCTGGAAGTTTTCCCCGATGGTCAATCCATCGGCTGCTACGAACACGCGTTCAACCTTTCTCGCCAGTTTGACTTACCACTGGTCGCAAGTGGTGATGTCCATATGCACCATCCTGATCGAAGCGCCCTGCTGGATGTCGTTTCTGCAATCAGAATGCGGCAATCCATCCGGCTGGCTGGCCGGCTCCTCTTCTCTAATCGGGAGAAATACCTTCGACACTATTCAACCCTCAGCCAACTCTATCCCGCAGGCCTTCTAAGTGCCTCGGTTCATATTGCCGATCTTTGCCAATTCTCACTGGATGAACTTCGTTACGAATATCCGGAAGAACTCGTTCCCCCAGGGCTCTCTTCATCACAATACCTCAGGCAACTCACGGAGCACGGCGTAAGGAAACGGTGGCCGGAAGGGGAGCCCACGCATGTCCGCGAATTGATCGAAAAGGAACTCTCCCTGATCAAAGAGATGCAATATGAGTATTACTTCCTGACCGTGTTCGACATCGTCCAGTTTGCGAGAAGTCAGAAAATTCTGTGCCAGGGGCGCGGCTCTGCTGCAAACAGCGCCGTCTGTTATTGTCTTCAGATAACAGAGGTAGACCCGGTAAAAATCAACCTGCTGTTTGAACGGTTCATCTCAAAGGAGCGGGACGAGCCACCTGATATCGATGTTGATTTCGAACATGAAAGACGCGAAGAAGTTATCCAGTACATCTATAAAAAGTACGGGCGCCATCGAGCGGCCATTGCCGCAACCGTGGTGACGTACCGACCAAAAAGCGCCATCAGGGACGTTGGCAAAGCACTTGGGCTGGACCTGCAACTGGTCGACCATCTTGCTAAGTCATTGTCATGGTGGGATAAGCGGGAAGAACTGCAAGCCCGCTTCGAAGAAGCCGGTGTTAACCCGCGCAGCGCGATTATTGACCAATTCCTGACCCTGGTGGGCGCCATCCTGGGGTTTCCACGTCACCTGTCCCAACACGTAGGCGGGTTCATCATTTCAAACGGGCCCCTGTCTCATCTGGTACCGGTTGAAAATGCAGCCATGAAGGACCGAACGATTATTCAGTGGGACAAGGATGACATTGGATCGCTAGGGTTACTCAAAGTCGATATCCTGGCACTTGGCATATTGACGTCGATCCGTAAAAGCATCGACATGATCAATCATTACCGGAGCTCCGAGCTCAGCCTCGCAAGTATTCCTGCAGAAGACCCCCTAACTTACAGAATGTTGCAGACAGGCGACAGCATCGGGGTGTTCCAGGTCGAGTCTCGAGCGCAAATTTCCATGTTGCCAAGACTGAAACCCAAAAATTTCTACGACCTGGTGATTGAAGTAGCGATCGTTCGACCAGGTCCAATACAGGGCAATATGGTTCACCCTTACCTGAAGCGACGTAATGGTGAAGAGAAGGTCACCTATGCTAACGATGCTGTTAAGTCCGTACTTGGACGCACACTTGGCATTCCTATCTTCCAGGAACAGGTCATCAAACTTGCGGTGGTTGCCGCCGGTTTTACTCCCGGTGAAGCCGATCAACTAAGACGCGCAATGGCCGCCTGGAAGCGGAAAGGTGGTCTGGAAAAATTCCAGGAAAAGCTGGTTAATGGCATGCTGGGAAGAGGCCATGACCTAGACTTTGCTGAACGCATCTTCGAACAAATCAAGGGCTTTGGTGATTATGGTTTCCCTGAGTCCCATGCTGCCAGCTTTGCCCTGCTGGTATATTTTTCTGCCTGGCTGAAACGGCATGAGCCTGCAGCTTTTTACTGCGGTTTGCTAAACAGCCAACCGATGGGGTTCTACTCGCCGTCACAGCTGGTCCAGGACGCCAGGAGACATGATATTGAAGTAAGACCAGTTGACGTACTCATAAGCAAATGGGAATCCACACTTGAAGCACCGGCCTACCAGGGTGAAATTGCGGCCAAACAACCCGCGGTTCGCCTGGGGTTCCAGCGAATCAAGGGTTTTAAAGCAGATTCAGCAGACCGGGTTATCCATGCAAGAAATGACCACCCTATCCAGAGCATCAAAGATATTGCCAAGCGCGCGCGACTGGACAAAGGTGACCTGGCCAGACTGACAGAGGGAGGTGCTTTTAAAAGCCTCTCAGGACATCGCTACCAAACTCACTGGCAGGTCAGCGGACTATTGCCACCCTCCCCGCTCCTTGACAAAAAGCTTAACGTCGCGGAGCCAAATCAACAGTATGCTCCCCAAAAACATCAGGAAGAAACGCCTGTTGTTCTACCTCCGCCACTTGAAACCGATGACCTTCGTGCAGACTACACAAGCATTGGTCTGACACTGGGTAGGCACCCAATGGCATTACTGAGGGAAAAGCCAAACGCACCCTTTCGGCAATGCAAAACAGCAGTTGAGCTTCGCGCGCTCAATCACGGCAGGTTCGTCCAGGTCTCGGGCATTGTGACCGGCAGACAACGACCTTCATCCGCTTCCGGGGTATTGTTCCTTACCCTGGAGGATGAAACCGACAACATTAACGTAGTGGTCTGGACTCGTATCATTGAAACCTATCGTGCCGCAGTCGTGCAGGGGCGCCTGCTCAAAATCAAAGGCGTAATGGAACGCCAGGCTTCTGTTATTCACGTCATCGCGGGGCACGTTGAAGACCTTAGCGAATACCTTGAACACTTTTCACTGAAGTCCCGGGACTTTCGATAGAAAACAGTAATTCGCCAAAAAACACGCATTACAACGCAATACAGCGCACAGCTAAGCCCGGTTAGCCCACCAACGACAATGCCCATAAAAAAGGTTGGCGGTATTGCGGCTCAATGTCGTTTGCGAACAGCGAAGCAATCGGTGCCGCAAGGCCTACAACCATTAATGTGCCCTGCCGCGGGCAACAAAAGTATCGACCAGAGTATCTAACCCCAGTGTTTTGCTAAAAAGTCGCCACACCGCTTTAGTGCGTCTTTCGATTCTGCGCCTTCTGGCACAACCACAGGCCAGACGTGCACTAGCCCTTCACCTTCGAAGTAATCGACATCTACACCCTCGGCCCTGGCTTTTTCAACAAAGCGCCTTGAATCTGACAACAGTATTTCTCTGGTACCAGTTTCAATATGAAGTGGTGGTAAGCCACTACAATCTGCGTTAAGCGGCGATGCAACTGCGTTACCCGGATCATTAGGCGCATAGGCGAATACCATTCCTTGCAGGACTTCTTTCGACACAAATGGATCGTTTGATTTCGGATCGTCAATAGAATCGCCAGTTAACGCCAAGTCCGTCCACGGTGAGAAGCCGATTGCGCATGGTGGTAACGCCACGCCCCCATCACGCAAAGCCACGAGTGTCGAGATTGCCAACCCACCTCCTGCCGAATCTCCAGCAATTGCCGTGTTTGCAACACTAATGCCTGAGGCAACGATTTCTTTAAATGCGGCAACGGAATCGTCAAGAGCTGCAGGACACTCAGCTTCTGGCGCCAGACTGTAGTGAAGAACACAAATGCGAGCTCCGGTAGCGCGGGCTAACCGACTGGCAAACTCCCGGTATCCAATGTTGTCACCCATAATATAGCCACCACCATGCAGATACAGTATGGCTTTTCCCTTGTCACTGTTCGGGGCACTCACCCAGTCTGCGGCACAACCAGCGATAGTGGTTTCTTCGATGGTAATGTCATCAGCTATAGGATTCGCACCAAGCATTGCGCGATAATTATCGCGTTGCTCCTGCAGCGTGGGCGAGACCTCTGGGGCGGGTGCAGTCGTTAGTACCGTTACAAAAGCTTCATGTTCAACACTAGGCATTCGGGTTGCTCCTTTATATTTCGATTCAATATTTACTGAGAACTATTGCCAGTTACCATAATCATTACTTGAGGCAGTTACTAGTTAGCTTTGGTATTAGTTAGCTTTGGTATGAGTTAGCTTTATGAGGCAACTCTTGTTTTCAATATCGCGCAGCAAGCTCTGCGGGCGACTCTACGAGTCTAAATACCGTGTCACGCAGGGTAGCGACAGGCTAAAAAAAGCCCGAAGCGTACATGCTTCGGGCTTGATGGAACCTTATGTCAAAGCGGCAGCAGATGCTGCCGCCAACTATCCGTGGGTGTGGGCGTAAACGAATACCACTGGCACCAAAGTTTTCCTGCGTACCCGTATAGTATTCCTCATCGGTCAGATTTTGGACATAGAGGTTAAACCGCCATTGGTCCATATTTATACCTGCGCGCAAGTTCACTAAGTTGTAGTCAGGACTGAGGTAAGGAAATTCGCCGTTTGGCATATTTCTTATCGAACCAGAGTTCGGCGAAGGACCGCGAGTTTGTTTGTCGTTCAAAGGAGACGGAGGGAGTTAGAAATCTAAAACCCTACTCAGATACCTCTCCATTTTAACGCCCTCCGTCCCCTTTACATGACATGCCTTTCACATAACACCAAGCGACTAGACTTAATCCTCCGCGAGCCTCACTAACATCTTGCCATTGTTAGCGCCCGCAAATAGCCCCATAAACGCCCCTGGCGCATTTTCAATGCCTTCATGTATCGTCTCGTGATACTTCACTTTCCCTGAGCTTATCCAACCGGACATATCTTTCACAAACTGTTCCCTTTGGTCTTCGAATGCAGATACAACGAAACCTTTTAGGTGTACAAATTTGTAGATCGTTTCCATCAAATTTCTAGGACCCGGCGTCAACGTATCACCGTCATTGTAGTGAGCAATCATGCCGCAGATAGGAATTCGACCGTAGGGCTTGATGTGGGTCAGTGCAGCTTCAAGCTGTGCCCCGCCGACATTTTCAAAATAGATATCGATTCCATTGGGTGCACCACGCCTTAGTTCTTCCAACGGATCAGCAGTCTTGTAGTTAAAGGCATGATCAAAACCGAATTCTTCAAAGAGTCGCGCGACCTTGTCATCACTGCCTGCACTACCAATTGCGATACCACCCCTAATTTTCGCAATCTGGCCAACGACACTGCCCACGGCCCCTGATGCAGCAGAAACAAAAACCGCCTCACCGCCCTTCATTTCACCGGTCACCAGAAGACCACCATAAGCAGTAAGTCCAGGCATGCCCATAACACCAAGGTAGGCACTAAGCGGAGCGAGACTTGGATCAATCTTACTAAGGTCCGCGCCATCTGATAGAAAGTATTCACGCCATCCAGATCCGTTACTAACGTAGTCACCTTCGGCAAAATTAGTATTGTTTGACGCGACGACTTTACCTACCGCGCCACCCATTAATAATTCATTCGGTTTTGCAAAACGCATTCGACCGCGCATATAGGGGTCCACTGACATGTAGATGTTCTTTACTAGAACCTGCCCTGCTGCTGGGTCCTCAATATTCACTTCCACTATCTCGAAATCCGTGGCCGCAGGATTACCTTGAGGCCGAGACTTTAGGTGAACTTCACTACTTTGTGTCATGTTCGATCTCCAAATTTTTTTGCCGGTGCAGCAAGACCCGCCAACATACTAGATATTGCTTCGGGAGTAAAAATGACTTTCGGGTTGCCGCTGGATAGGCACATGCTTAGCAGGGCTTTACGTGCAGTTTATAGGCCTAGACAGTACGCGGTAGCAATGATCCCATAAGAAGAAGTAATTTAAACCGCACTTTCCCTACGTTTCGACAGTATCCAGACAAAGAATTTTTAGATAAAAAGTCTGGGGCAGCCGCTTGTCGGTATTGGTTAGGCAATGTCTAGGTCAGTATAATTCGAGGGCGGCCCCGCCCGATACCCCCACACAGCCTTTGTCTGCCATTCGCTCCACCCAAGCTGAGCATCAACGTTGAGTTTCACTTTAGTGCTGCTCGTATGTACCTCAGATATTGGATGTCCCAACATTCCCCGCGATTAATAAATCATCAAGACAGTACTTTTGGCAAATCCATAAACTTGTGTATTATCCAAGGACAAATTGGGAGTTATCAGTGGGTACAGAACGAGGTCAGTTAAGTATAGAAGGCCCAATCACCATTGAGGTGATGCTGGGTCTGACCCTTCCATCCATCAGCGATGCCGAGTTGCAGTCAATCGAAGCCGCCGCACCGCCAGGATCGACCATCCGCGTCGCCAACGGGGTAAGGGCCGCCATTGAAGAGGCTGCGGACATCGATGTCCTCCTGGGATTCATTCCGGAACCACTATTCCATGCCGCGCCCAAATTGCGTTGGGTGCATGCCATTGCATCCGGTATGGATTCGATGCTCTATCCCGCCATGCGTGACTCAGACGTAGTCCTAACGGGTGAAAAGGGACTGGTAGGTGGCCATTTGGCCGACACAGGTTTTGGTCTGCTATTGGCCCTTACACGACAGATCAAGACGGCTTTTCAATTGGATGCAGATGGCTGGAATCATCGCCCGTCGATGCGCGCCAAAGAAATTGAGTTAGAAGGCATGACCATGGGCATTGTAGGTTTCGGTGGAACTGGCCGCGCCTTAGCCAAGCGCGCAGTGGCTTTTGGTATGAATGTACTAGCTGTGGATGCAATCGCTGTTCCGCCCTCAAACGGCGTCAGCGAAGTCTGGATGTTAGACCGCCTGGACGATCTATTGGCCGCGTCTGACATTGTGGCTATTGGCGCACCTCTAACCAATCAGACTCTAAATCTAATCAACGATCACGCCTTCTCTGCCATGCGCCCCGGCGCGCTTATCATGAATGTTACAAGAGGCGAGATCATTGACGGCGACGCTCTGGTCGCAGCATTGCGAGATGGACGTTGTGGCGGAGCAGCACTTGATGTTGCCCCTGAAGAACCACTACCGGCCGACCATCCTCTGTGGACATTCGACAATGTGGCAATGACCCCCCATACGGCCGGAGCCAGCCAGCTTAGAGGACCTCGAAATATCGCGCGGTTTTGCGAGAACCTGGGCTTCGCACAAGAAAATAAACAGTTGACCGGCGTTGTCGACAAACAAGCCGGCTTCTAACAAACATAGATACACAGGGATAACAGCATGCAATATTTCTCAGGTGATTCACATATCGTCGAACATGCCGACTGCTTCGCCGGGTTAAGTGAACGTTACGGAGACGCAGCGCCTCAAATCATTCGCGACTACAAAGGCAAACCCGGAGATTGGTACGTTTGCGGACCGATGTCCGTGCCAGTTGCTCGACTTGGTATCGCCGGCAATAGGCTCGATGACCCTGCGACGGACAAGCTTATCGCGCGTGGCTACGAGGGCCTGAACCCAGGTGTGCTTGATGGTGACAAACGATTGGAAGAGCAGGCGACCGACGGCATTGTCGGTGAAGTCATGTACCCAAGCCTGAACATGTTTACATGGGCATGTGGAGACACAGAAATCATGAATGCCGCTTTTCAGCGTCATAATGACTGGATCGTGCATTATTGCAAGAACGCGCCAGATAGATTGATCGGGATAGGTTGCCTGCCCATCCCCGATGTGGATCTCGCCATCGAAGAGATGAAGCGCGCGTCCAGGTTAGGAGTGCGCGGTTTCATGATCCCGACTCACACACCCACTGATCGACCCTATCATCACTCGGATTACGATCCTTTTTGGGCTGCAGCTCAGGAAATGAATCTGCCGCTGACCATGCACATATTTGTGGGTACTTCTCCTGATGGTGGCATGCCAGCGCATTGGGGGACGCCAGGAGGCACCATCAAGGGATACACCATGGCCTTTACGACAGCTTTAAATGCCATGATCGACCTTATTTGTGGTGGTGTTCTTGAGCGCTTCCCGCGGCTGAAATTTATTATCGCCGAATATGAAATTGGTTGGTTGGCCCACATGGTCGAAAGGCTCGACCATGCAATCTATCGAACACCACAACACGCGGTAGACTATCTCACCATGAAGCCAAGCGATTATTTTCATCGCAATTTCATTGCGACTTTTGAAGACGATAAGTGCGGCATAGCAACACGACATGGTATTGGGATCGACAATTTAATGTGGGGTAATGACTATCCACATCATGATTCAATATGGCCTAAATCTATGAAAGTACTAAACGAAATAATGGATGGCGTCTCCGCTGACGAAGTGCAAAAAATGTGTTTCGACACGGTCTGCGACCTGTACAGCGTCGACAAAACTAAACTACCTGCGGGATGATCCGCCCGACTTTGGAGTAATCATGCTTGATCAGGTTTGCACCGAAATTGCACCTAACGGAGTTCTGCGTGTAGGGATAAATCTTTCCAACTTTTTACTCGTCACTGGCAAGTCAGACAACGGCCAGCCTCAAGGAGTCTCGCCTAGCATGGCCTCCGAAGTTGCACGCCAACTGGGGCTCGAGGTGGAATATGTGACATTTAAAACGCCGGGCGAATTAGTCGATGCGGCAAGCTCAGACCTTTGGGATATTGGTCTTGTTGGCGCAGAACCAGCCCGCACCCAACACATCGACTTCAGCGCAGCCTACTCAGAGATTGAAGCCACTTACTTGGTGCCGGCAAATTCCCCCATCCAGACTATTGCCGATGTTGATCAACCCGGCATACGAATCGCGGTACCCGAACGAGCTGCCTTTGAGTTGTGGCTCACAGATAATATTCAACACGCGGAACTACATCGTGCCGCAGGTCGGCAAGCCTATGATGAGTTTGTCTCTAAAAACATGGATGCCTTGGCAGGCTTGCGGGCGGGCTTGATTAACGATGTCAAGAAATTACCCGGCTCAAGATTACTTGATGGCAAGTTCGCCGCTGTGCAACAAGCCATCGGCACACCTAAAGGTCGTCCTGCTGCAGCCGACTTTTTACGCACCTTCGTCGAAGAAGCAAAGCAGACTGGACTCGTGGCCAGGCTCATTGAACAATTTGGAGTGACAGGCCGCCTCACCGTGGCACCCCCAGCCTAAGCGCAAAGCAGGTCAGCTTAGGAAATTACCGCCTTCGGAGTTCTGGCGAGGTTTAAACGCTTTACGCTTTCAAACAAGAGCTATCAGCTAGTCTTTAAACCATCTAGAAACTCAATGATCGCAGCAGCGATAAGTAGTTTAGACCGTATTTTTCCTGAGTTTCAACAATGTCCAGTTAACGAATTTTTAGATAAAAAGTCTTGGCTACCCGCTTGTCGGTATTGGTTGATCAATATCTGTGGAGGTCGGTCTATTGGCTTACAGACTATCGGGTTGATCACTGAGCAATTTGTGGTTTTGAACTCTGGGATAACTTATGTACAGTGACTACCAGCGGGATGATTAGCATGGTCATGGGATCTTCGGCTAATGCGGCACAGCGGAATCGAATAAACAGTTTTCCAAGGCAATGACAAAACCATTTTGTTAGACATTGTCTACTGACACCAACAATCAGGGGTTTTTATGAGTGTTTTGGACAGAACAGCCACTATTCAGGATTTGAGAAGCATCGCGCAAAGAAAACTTCCAAGGCCAATCTTTGACTTCATCGACGGCGCAGCTTTTCAGGAGATTACCCTGCGCGCGAATTGCGAAGATTTCGACAAAATACGGTTTCGACAGCGCTCTTTGGTTGATGTATCCAAGCGAAACTTTTCCACTACAATTCTTGGCCAGAAATCCTCTATGCCTGCGGTAATCTCTCCAATTGGCCTCGGAGGGATATGCTGGGGAAATGATGGCGAAAAGCTCGCCGCGCGGGCGGCTAAGGCGGCTGACATCCCATTCACACTCGCCATGTTGTCGATCGCGACCATGGAGCAAATTCATAAGGAAATCGGACCTTTCTGGTTTCAAATGTGCTTGCTGAAAGATAAAGAGCTGATGCGCGCCCTGGTTGATCGTGCTATTTCGCTGGAGTGTCCAGTTCTAGTACTTACCGTAACCTGGGCTGCCTATGGGCTGCAGAGTCGCTCGGTACGCAACGCGATGATGTTTCCGCCAAAAATAACGACTAGAACACTGTGGGATTTCAGCAAGAAACCAGCTTGGGTAGCACGCTACTTCGCGGGAAAACGGGTGGCGTTCAACAACTTTGAGGGGCTGGTAAAAGACCCAGGCGATCTCGACTACATTGTGGATCAGATCGACAATGCTGCAACTTGGAAAGATTTGGAGTGGTTGCGCAGCATCTGGCCTGGAAAGATTTTGATCAAAGGGATTAACTGTGCTGAAGATGCACGATTAGCCATCGAGCATGGGGCCGACGGGGTGAGTGTTTCTAACCACGGCGGCAATCAGCTGGACAGCGCCGCTTCGACGATATCAGTTTTGCCCGACGTCGTTAAGGGTGTTGACGGGCGGGGGGAGGTGCTCATTGATGGCGGAGTGCGTTCGGGTCAAGACATTTTGAAAGCCTGCGCACACGGGGCAACCGCTTGCTTGCTTGGTCGAGCTCATCTGTATGGTCTGGCCGCCTCAGGCGAGATCGGTGTCGCCAAGGCTCTTGAGCTGATGCGCTATGAATTAGACGTGTCGACAGCCCTGACTGGTCTGTCAGAAATTAGTGACGCTTCTACGGAAATCCTGGTTTAAGTTTTCGGTTCGAAGCGACCAGCGGCATTGATGCAACTCTGAATCGACCGGTATTGCCGAATGAGATTCAGGAAAACTATCATTTAGTCGATTGCCTACATTTCCAGTAGTCGCTGGCTGAAATGTTGAACCGCGTAAACACAGCCAGCTGTATTTAGCGCCGCTTTCGTTGCTTGTTAGTTACTAAGTTCTGTAACGTGCCAAAGTTCTCCTGACGGAACCCATAAATAAACTACTTTACCCCAACGTTTCTGTTTTAATGCCGGGGCCATATCTGTAAATTCAGTAAATCGCTTTTGGTAAACTTAGGGACTCTTAATCGCTGCGGGACATTGCAACGCAAACCACTACAAGGGAAACTAGCTACCTGACTTCAGGAAACACGATGAAATCCATTTTCACCATCACCTTGTTGTGCTTATTAGCGATGAACGCAAGATCCGAGTTGCCGTTGGAAACCTACGGGCAGTTAACGCTGGACACGCTCCCCCAACACACATTGCTGATTAACACCTTCAGCCATAATGCAGTTCTATTTAATGCTGACACACAGCAAATGCTCGGTACGATCTCGACCGGTATCGGCGCCAATGCCTTTGAAGTAGATCGCAAAAAAGGCATCGTCCACACAGCAGAGACTTACCTTAGCAGGCACACCAGAGGACAGCGTACCGATGTCATCAGTACTTACGACATAAGGACACTATCACCCATCGGTGAAATCACTATCGCGCCCAAGCACCCTAGTGGTTCACCAATGCGCCACTACACGGGTATTGTGAAAGACACTGAGGCCGAACTGATGCTGGTCGCCAACATTACGCCAGCCATGTCCGTATCTGTCGTTGACCTGCAATCACGAACGTTTCTGAGCGAGATACCCACCGCAGGATGCGGCCTGGTTTATCCCTCGGAAAAGTTGTCATTCCTGCAACTTTGCGGCGACGGCAGGGCCCAACTAGTCACCCTGAATAGAAAAGGCGAAGAACTATCGCGGGTTCGCTCCGAAATATTCTTCGACCTGGAGACTGATCCATTGATGGAGAAGCCTGCCAGAAGCGAAGCTGGATGGGTTTTCAACACCTTCCATGGAAAGGTGTTTCAAGTCACCACCGAGGCAGGAAAGATCAAGATCAGTTTAGTGTTTAACGTGGGGGAAGATGACGAAGGCTGGAGAATCGGCGGCATGCAACCGGTTGCTTTCCATGTACCTTCACAGTTGCTTCTCCTCTTGATGCATCAGGGTGGAGAAAACACCCACAAAGACCCGGGTACTGAAGTCTGGTATATCAACCTTGCGACAGGCGCCACGACCCATCGCCTTAGCCTTGCAGTACCAGCCAACTCCATCCAAGTATCACAGGATGAATCTGCATTACTTTACGCGGGTTCGATTGCGGAAGACCAGGTGCAGATATACGATCTGAAAACCACCGTGTCCAGGGGCACGATTTCGGACATAGGACTACCAACGATCCTGCAGAACCTGTAAATGCTCGACCCCGTCATTCTTTACAGCCTTGTCGGCGGATTTGCCCTGCTCTTCGCGCTCTCCGCGCTGGAAAAGTATCAGGACATGGCCGCCTTTCAACTCAAACTGGAAAATTATCAGGTGCTTCCTGCAGCACTCGTGCCCGGAATGACGAAACTCGTTTTTATGATAGAAATTGTAGCCACGACACTCTTACTGACTCCCGCCTATCTTTATGGGATCGCCCTGTCAGCGATACTGATATTGGCATACACCTCAGGAATAGCCATTAACCTGGCAAGAGGAAGGACTCACATAGATTGCGGTTGTCTTGGGTCCCAGGGCGAAGGCATCAGTGGTTACCACCTGCTCAGAAACAGCACTTTAATAATATTGTTGTGTATCTGTTTCATGCCCATGATCGAACGCGAGTTGGTCTGGCTGGACTACTCAACGATCGTTCTGTTTCTCGGTGCAAGCGCTGCAAGCTATGCAACGGCTAACCTGATGATTGCCCACGCTAACCAACACAGACTCTGGTGGTCCTAATGGAAACTGCACTGATTGCATCAAACTTTCTACTCTGGCTGCTGGTAATCCTGTTACTGGTGATCGTGTTTGCGCTGGCTCGCCAGATCGGGGTTCTGCACGAAAGAGTCGCCCCGGTCGGCGCGCTCATGCCAATGAATGGTCCGAAGATCGGTGAACGAGTGGAACCCATCAAAGCCCAGGCACTAGACGGCACTTCGATGACTATCGGCGAGGGTATGGATGACAATATATTGATCTACTTTCTGTCTCCTGGCTGCCCTGTTTGCAAATCGCTGTTGCCGGTTGTCCAGGAGATCGAAAATCAGGAGGCTGGTGTTACAGTTCGGTATGCCTCGGATGGGGAAACGACTTCCGCCCATGAACGATATGCAACCGAACATGGCATACCGGTTTCCAATTACCTGTTATCAAGGGAACTTGGTATTTCACTGGGCGTTAATAAACTGCCTTTTGCAGCATTGATCAATCGCGATGGGGTCCTAAGGGCAAGGGGGCTTGTCAATAACCGTGAGCATCTGGAGAGCCTGCTGGCTGCCGATGAGTTGGACGTATCCAGCCTGCAGGAGTATCTTGGGCTGGCTGAGGAACCGGACCACCAATGAAGCCAGATGCTTTAATTCAAATAGTAGACAAATGGGTTACTGCCAGAACGGTAAAATCTGCCCGACAGCTTTCACGTCGGCATTTCCTTTCCCGTTTCGGAAAACTGATGGTAGGCATCTCGCTGGTACCCGTTCTACCCGTTGCTCGAGCGGCGGAAACCCGGCTCCAGCTTCCGGAAATCGGAGACCCACAGGATTGTGACTACTGGCGCTATTGCGCTATAGATGGCTACCTTTGCAGTTGCTGTGGTGGTAGCGAATCCAAATGCCCGCCTGGCGCTGAACCTTCTCCTGTCACCTGGATTGGTACCTGCGAAAACCCGGCTGACGGCAAGCGATATATCATTTCCTACAACGACTGTTGTGGAAAAGGGGAATGTGGACGGTGCTTCTGCAACCGCAATGAGGGAGACAAACCCGCTTATTATCCCCCCAAGAACAACGATATTAACTGGTGTGTCGGCACCAAAACCAATGCCTATCACTGTTCAACTGCAGTCGTGGTGGGTGTTGATGAAAGCTGATGCGTTGGACTCTATTATTACTAACGCTGCTATCGCTAACCTTGCTGTGTGCTTTCGCAGCAGCTGATCCCAGAAGTCACTATATGATTCATTGTATGGGCTGCCACCTTAATGACGGTCGCGGCCTGCCACCTGAGGTCCCGGCCTTCGACAATAAGCTCGCCATTCTTGCTGCATCTGACAAAGGTAGAGAGTATCTCGTGACAGTACCCGGCGCATCGCAATCTCTTATTGATGATGCAGCGCTGGCTGGTGTTCTTAACTGGATACTGGCTACTTATACTGAAGAGCCTGTGTACCAACCGTTCCTGGAATCCGAAATCAGCCGCTATCGCTACACGCCACTGGCTAACCCTGCACGCCTGCGAGACGAACTATTGGGCGCTGCCGACTGATGGAACATTTTAGCCACGCCACCGCATTTGCCGACCCGCTCAGTATCGATGGGGTCCCTCAACGGACGGTCTGGCAAACCGTCAAATCCATTCTCCCTTTTCTCTGGCCGAAACAGCGACACGATATGCAGGCACGGGTCGTCATCGCTGTTGCCTGCCTGCTATTAGGAAGGACAGCGAATGTTTATGGCCCGATCGTTCTTAAGGACCTGATCGATGGCCTGGAGTCGCTGGTTCGAACCACCCAGTCAATTGACATAACACTTGACCCAGGTTCAGCCATTGCAGGGCTGGTCAGTCTTGCACTGATGTATGGCCTGATGGTTTTCCTGCCGGGGGCTTTGACTGAACTCCGTTCGGCAGTGTTCACGCCTGTTTCGGAGTTCGCGCAAAGAGTAATTGGTCTGAAAGCTTTTAGCCATATTCATGACCTTAGTATGAGGTTCCACCTGGACAGACGCACCGGCGGGTTGTCCCGGGCTATCGAACGCGGCACCAGAGCGCTGCAACAAATTACAGGCTTGTTTGCTTTCAACATAGCGCCAACGTTATTCGAGATAGGACTGGTTTCAGTTTACCTGGCGGTCACTTACCCAGTTAAGTATGTCCTGGTTATTCTTATTGCAGTTGTGGGGTATGTTGCTTTCACACTAATCTTTACAGAGTGGCGTACCAAGTTCCGCCGCGAAATGGTAAGCCAGGAATCACGTGCCACGTCGATTGGTGTCGACAGCCTGCTCAACTTTGAGACAGTAAAATACTTCGGCAATGAAAAGTACGAAGCTGACAGGTACAACGATGCCCTGCTGAGGTACATGGACGCGGCCGTAAAAAGCCAGGACACGCTCGGCATGCTCAACGCTGGCCAGCTAATCGCAAGAGTACTGTGCCAGGTGACAATTCTTGTACTGGCAGTCCAGGATCATGCCGCAGGACAGCTCTCGACCGGCGAAGTGGTCATGATAAACACTTTTATGCTGCAGCTATTTATCCCACTCGGTTTCCTGGGTTCCTCTTACCGCATGATTCGCCAGTCTATGGTGGATATGGAGTACATGTTTCAGTTACTTGATTTGAATCCCGAGGTTCGTGACGACACCGACGCCGCACCGCTTAAGGTCAATCAGGGTGAAATTCGGTTCAAGGATGTCAGTTTCACCTACGAACGCGGGCGCAGGGTCCTCAGTGATATCAATTTTTCTATCGATGAAGGGCGAACCGTGGCCGTTGTCGGTCCCAGCGGTTCCGGTAAGTCGACCCTTTCACGACTGCTGTACCGGTTTTATGACACCCAGGAAGGCAGTATTTTTATCGACGGCCAGGACATTACTCACGTCACCCAGGCCAGTCTCAGAAATACTATCGGTATTGTTCCCCAGGACACAGTCCTGTTTAACGACACCATTCGATACAACATTCGGTACGGTAACCCACTGGCAACTGATATGGAGGTCGAAAATGCGGCAAAACTCGCCAGCATCCACGACTTTATTACCTCCCTGCCACAAGGATATGAAACGCGCGTGGGTGAAAGAGGGCTAAAGCTGTCTGGCGGTGAAAAACAGCGGGTAGCGATAGCACGCACGGTGCTGAAAAATCCCAAAATACTGGTGCTTGACGAAGCCACATCCGCACTGGATATCAAGACCGAACGAGAAATTCAGGCAGCTCTGGAAGAGGTCGCGAAAAACCGAACTACCCTGGTGATCGCGCACAGGCTGTCGACTATCGTCAATGCAGATGAAATACTGGTGCTCACTGCTGGAGAAATCATCGAACGTGGCTCCCACCTCGCTCTGGTTAAAGCCGATGGCACCTACGCAGAAATGTGGCGCAGACAAAAAGAAGCGGCAGATGAAATTGAAAAAATTCAAGAAATTTTCACCGGGGATGAACTAAGATCACTCCAAATAGAAGCCGACAAGTTGTCGGAATGAACCATTAACACTTAAAGGAATATCATGGCCGATCAATTGCAAATACAGTCTCTCGTCACAAAAGAGGGCACACTCGAATTATCTCTGGCAACGATCCCGGTCCCCAAACCTGCCGATGATGAAGTGCTGGTTCGCGTAGAGGCATCGCCAATCAACCCATCCGACCTTGGTTTGTTGTTCGGTATGGCTGACATGACAACAGCTGCTGCATCTGGATCCTCGGATTCACCGGTTGTTACCGCAACGATTCCTGAGGGGCTAAGGAAAGTCGTCGCCGCGAGGGCTGGTCAGTCATTGCCCGTGGGCAACGAAGGCGGCGGTGTTGTCGTAGAAGCCGGCACCAGCGAACAAGCCCAGGCGCTGCTCGGAAAGACCGTTGGTATACTCGGCGGTGCGATGTACACACAGTATCGTGTCGTTAAGGCCAAGCAATGCCTAATGATGCACGACGGCGTTACCTCCGCAGAAAGTGCATCCTGCTTCGTTAACCCACTGACCGCGCTTGGTATGGTTGAAACCATGAAAGCCGAAGGGTTTACGGCACTATGTCATACCGCTGCAGCTTCGAACCTTGGCCAGATGCTTCAGAAAATATGCCTGAAAGATGGCGTCGATCTGGTTAACGTTGTTCGCAAGCAGGAGCAGGTAGACCTGCTAAAAGGCATCGGCGCCAAATATGTCTGCAATTCCAGCGCAGATTCTTTTATGGAAGACTTGACTGACGCCTACGCTGAGACTGGCGCCTATATCGCCTTTGACGCCACTGGCGGCGGCAAGCTGGCAGGTCAGCTACTCACTGCTATGGAAGCGGCTGCAATGAAATCAGCCGGTGATTACAATCGCTATGGATCGGACCAGTTCAAGCAAGTCTACATTTACGGTGGCTTGGATCGATCACCGACTACCTTAAACAGGAACTTTGGCTTCTCATGGAATCTGGGAGGTTGGCTACTGACACCGTTCCTCCAAAAAGTAGGTTTC
The DNA here is from genome assembly GCA_937775265.1 of uncultured Pseudomonadales bacterium. Lineage (GTDB taxonomy): Bacteria > Pseudomonadota > Gammaproteobacteria > Pseudomonadales > Azotimanducaceae > UBA9659. The sequence goes on along the minus strand of CALKBV010000012.1, from coordinate 25,186 downwards.
GAAGAAGCTGAAAAACTGCGACAGCGCGTTGCAGACGAAATAAAAACCACTTTCGCCAGCCACTACACGCAGGAAGTTTCACTGGCTGAAGCGCTATCTCTGGACGCGATTAGCGTCTATGGGCAACAGTCCACCGGTGAAAAGTACCTGATAAATCCCAATAAGTAATTCGTCTACCGGGATATGGCCAGTATTATCATCATGATACTGGCCACCGGTTCTCGCTCCTGGTTTCAAGCTACGCTATTTTCCTTTCCAAACAGGGGGGCGTTTTTCAATAAATGCCCGCGGGCCTTCCTGGTAATCCTCAGTGCCGACGACGCTTTGGAATCCTTTACCACTGGCACGCCACAGCGCCTCGTCATCATCCATTAATGCTCTAGCGGCAACGTTGCGGCTCGCTTGTACTGCAAGCGGTGCATTAGCCATGATTCGCTCTGCTAATTGTTTGGCCTCACCAAGGACTTGTTCGGGCAATACAACCTTGTTCACCATCCCAAGCTCAAAGGCACGCTGAGCGGGAAGCGGATCACCCGTCATTATCAGCTCCATTGCTGTGGCCATACCAAGCGCCCTTGGTAACCGGAACAAACCGCCTGCTGCTGCAACGAGTGATCGCTTGACCTCCGGAAGCCCAAAGACGGTTTCAGTCGAAGCGATAATGAGGTCACAGGACAGTGAAATTTCACATCCACCCGCGACGGCAGTTCCCGTAATCGCGGCGATGAGTGGTTTTGTTCTTTCCCGCCGGGTAATTCCGCCGAAACCACCCTTCCTGGTCGCCAGGGCCGCGCCGTTGCCTGCTGCAATTTCTTTAAGATCTGCGCCAGCACAAAACACGGTACCCTCTGCTTTAAGAATTCCGACCCAGAGTTCCGGGTCGTTCTCGAATTCATCAAGACAACTTTCCATCGTTTGTGCCATCTCGCCATTGATCGCATTGCGAGCCTCAGGGCGATTCAGGGTAATGATCGCAAGGTGCCCTTGTTTCTCAATCTCTACAGCCATAACCTCTTCCTTCTATCTAAATAAATATTGCCTACTGTTCGCTTTCCCACCAGGGGTAAAAGTCCGGCATTACAGATGCCTTTGAAGCAAACACCGGGTCGCGCTTTTCAAGGAACGATTGCACGCCTTCTTTTCCGTCACCAAGGCTGCTGTAATACATCGACAGCGAATCTACCTCGTGGGCAGTCCTTGGTGATGGCATGGCGGAATTTCGGTACATCATCTGTCGAGCCAACGCGATGGCAACAGGGGACCGATTCGCAACAAATTTCAATGCGAGCTCCCTGGCCGCCGGCAGAAGCTCCTCGGGCGCATGCACCGAGCGAGCAAGACCAGCATCGACGACCTGGCTGGCATTCAGAATATCCGCGCTGTAAACCCATTCAAGCGCAGTCTGCATTCCGACGATTCGAGGCAGGAACCAGGTAGAGCAAGCCTCGGGGGTCACACCTATTTTTCCAAACACAAATCCAATACGGGCTTTTTCAGAGACCATACGAATATCCATACCCAGGGTCATCGTTGCGCCGATCCCAACTGCCGCACCGTTGATCGCACCAATGACCGGTTTCTTACATTCAAAAATCGCCAAACTAACCCTGCCGCCCGTATCTCGAACGCCCGTAACCATGTCTTCGTCGTTGTAACGACGCCTGACTTCATCAAGGTTTGGCCTGATCGATTCATCAAGGCCAAATACATTGCCTCCAATGGACAGATCCATCCCCGCGCAAAAAGCTTTCCCTGCCCCCGTAACAATAATGCAACCCACATCATCATCCTCACTGGCTGAGTTAAAAACATCAACCAACTCTCCTGCCATCTCTACCGTGAAGGAGTTCATTGCCTCAGGTCTGTTGAGGGTAATCGTCAGAATTCGCGACTCGAGTTCTGTCGCAAGTGTTTCATAAGTCATCGGTTTGTTATTCCTGTTTTAACGGTCGTATTGAGAGAAAGTTTTTTCCTACAAACTAGCCAGGGTGATTTCCACCATTTCGCCAAAGTTCGTCTCTCTTTCGTCAGCGCTTAAATGCTCGTCTTTCGTAATGTGATCACTGACCGTCATCACGCCAAGGGCTGCCCGTCCCTGTTCTGCTGCAATTCGATATAGTGCCGCAGCTTCCATTTCAACCGCAACAATTCCTAGCCGACTGGCAATATCGTAAATCTCATCGCCAAGGTGATAAAAGGTATCAGAGGTAAACACGTTAGCCACGGTAACCTTAACATCCATGGATTCGGCGCTCTCAACCCAGTTTTTCAACAGCCCGTAGTCTGCAATCGCGGCATAATCGTGGCCGTTGAATCTAAGCCGATTCATGTTGGAATCAGTGGACGCGCCCATCGCAACAACCAGGTCGCCCAAATTGACATCCGGGTGAATTGACCCACAACTTCCCATTCGAATCATTCGCTGGACGTCAAAAAGCTGGAATAATTCTGTCGCATAGATAGACATGCTTGGCATGCCCATACCACTGGACATGACCGATAGACGCTCACCTTTATGGGTACCGGTAAACCCCAGCATATTACGAACCTGGGTAACGCAAACAACATCCGATAGATAATTTTCCGCAACAAACTTAGCTCTTAATGGGTCGCCGGGCAGTAATACGGTCTCTGCGATTTCACCTGGTTCTGCGCCGATGTGTGGTGTAGCCATGATCTTTTCCTGAACAGTCTTCTTAATATCTGGAGAATATACACCGTGGTGGTTATTTCCCGTCAAGTGATTGATTCTTATCTAACCCATTCAGATGACCTATCTACTGGCTCAGAACATGACCTTCGGACGGGACCTAACTAACTAAGCGTTAATATTAAACCGGCGATTGTCGCACTCATGAGATTTGCCAGCGTTGCGCCCACAACTGCCAGCAACCCAAGCTGGGACAGCTCAGCCCTTCTTTGGGGCACAAGGATACCAATACCCCCAACAACGATAGCAATCGAGGACAAACAGGCAAAGCCGCACAAAGCGAAGGTTACAATGGCCTGTGTTCTAGGCGTCAATTCGCTCTGGTAGTTGGCAACAAAATCAAGATAGGCAATGAATTCATTCAACATGAATTTTTGGCCGAGTAAACTTCCTACCTGCCTTGTCTCTTCCCAGGGGACACCGATCAGAAATGCCACAGGCTGGAACAGGTAACCCAGGATCTGTTGCATCGTCAGGTTTTCAATTCCGAAAAAACTCCCTCCCCAGCCAATCATGCCGTTAATCAGTGCAATCAGGCCAATGAACGCCAGTAACAAAGCCCCGATAGCGAATGCCAGTTGCATACCCTGCAGCGCTCCGGTCGCTGCCGCATCAATAACGTTCGCGGCTCGATGCGCCAAGATATCCTCATGAATATCAGAATCATCCGAGGAAACATCACTGGACTCAGGTTTGATCAATTTTGCCATCATGAGCCCCGCCGGGGCAGCCATGAAACTGGCTGCTATCAGGTATCTCATATCAACACCTGCCGCCGCATAGCCACCCAGCACACTGCCAGAAACTGTCGCCATTCCGCCAACCATCACAGCAAATATTTCAGACGATGACATGGAGGATAGATACGGTTTGATCGCAATCGGCGCTTCAGATTGGCCAACGAATATATTGGTCGCAGCTGACATGGACTCCGCTTTACTGGTACCCAGCACGAACTGAATGAATCCACCGATCAATCTGACAAGGCGTTCCATGATGCCCAAGTGATAAAGCACGGCAATCAGTGATGCAAAGAACACAATAATAGGCAGAACTTGAAGTGCAAAGACAAAGCCATGGTTGCCCGAGGCGAAGTCACCAAACATAAAATCTATTCCCGCTTGAGCATAACCTAAAACACTGATGACAACGCCCGCAACGGCTTCTAGCGCCCGCATGCCAGGTGGGAAATAAAGGACAAGGGCACCGATTGCCAGCTGAATACCAAAAGCACCCAGCACTGTCCGCCAGTTAATCTTCGATCGCTCCGAAGACAATAGGTATCCCGTCAGGATGATAAATAACATCCCCAATAAGCTTTGTCCGACGACGGGCATGATGCTCCGAGATTAGTATCGCAAAGCGGCAGGTTACCATCATTTCCCGGTATACTGGAGCCTCGCAATCTTTACTTGAGTGATAATGGGACGAGCAATTATTCTAGTGGCAGATGGATTCGGCATAGGTTCTGCCCCGGATGCTGAAGCGTTCGGAGACACTGGTGCGAATACCTTTGCTCACGTTGCACAATGCTTCGAGCAAAGAACAGGTAAACCGCTGGCATTGCCAAACCTTGCCGGCCTTGGTCTGGTCGCCGCAACGAAAACGGTAAGCAATGAGGTCTTTTCGCTGCAGGATGAAATGCCGTGTTCAGGCGCATATGGTGCGGCCGCTCAGATCAGCACGGCAAAGGATACACCTAGTGGTCACTGGGAAATGACCGGGGTACCCGTGATGTATGACTGGGGATACTACCCGAACACACCCGAATGTTTCCCGAAGCTATTCATGAATGAGCTTACCCGGCTAACAGCCACCCCCGGCACACTAGGGAGATGTCACGCGTCGGGCACTGACATCATTCGCGACCTTGGTGAAGAACATATGCGAACAGGTAGACCAATTTGCTATACCTCTGCGGACAGCGTGTTCCAGGTCGCAGCACATGAGGGCAGTTTTGGGCTGGACAGGCTTTATGAATTTTGTGAGGCCGCACGTGAGTTACTTTATGACGCGAATATTGGACGGATCATCGCTCGCCCTTTCATCGGATCAAATGCTTCGGACTTCAAAAGGACTGGAAACCGCAGGGATTACTCCTTCGAGCCACCCAATCCTACACTGCTTGATGTAATGACCGAACAGCAGATGAATGTTGTGGCAATAGGCAAGATATCGGACATTTTTGCGCATCGCGGCATTACAACCAGCACGAAGGCAACTGGACTGCCCGCATTAATCGATGCAACCATTGAAAAGATCAAGGAAGAACCTGACAACACACTGATATTTACCAACCTGGTTAACTTTGACCAGGATTTCGGACATAGACGAGATCCAGCCGGTTATGCAGATGCCCTCACCTATTTTGATCAGCGACTTGAAGACGTCATCGCCTGCATGACTAAAGAAGATCTACTGCTTATTACTGCAGACCACGGCTGCGATCCCACCTGGATTGGATCAGATCACACTCGTGAATACATCCCGATACTAGCCTATCGACACGGGATAGATTCGGTCGACCTTGGCGCTCGGACCAGCTTTTCCGATATAGGCCAAACCCTGGCAGGTTTTTTCAAACTACCGCCCCTTGCATATGGAGAATCTTTTCTCGATCGCCTGTAACGGCATACGTTGACGTTGGAAATCAACGCGGCGACACTACAACCCCATATTATGGAAATCAATCTCTATGCTTCGCAAAAGTCTTAAGTTCGATGTCGCTATCGTAGGGGCCGGATTCGCCGGAATGTACATGTTGCATAGACTCCGGCAACTGGGTCTGTCGGCTGTTGTATTTGAGGCTGGAGACGATGTCGGCGGTACCTGGTACTGGAACAGGTACCCTGGCGCCCGATGTGATGCTGAGAGTCTCGCCTACTCTTTCTCTTTTTCTTCTGAACTTGAACAGGAATGGGAGTGGTCCGAAAGATACGCTCCACAATCAGAGATCCTGGACTACGCACAGCACGTCAGTCGTCGTTTTGACCTGCGCAAAGATATCCACTTCGAAACACGCGTGACGTCAGCTCACTACCAGGATGATTCGCTCGACTGGCAGCTGGAAACCGATAAAGGTGACAGCGTGGTTGCTCGCTTCTGCGTGATGGCAACCGGATGCCTGTCTGTCCCACAGCTCCCGGACATACCTGGCGTACAAAATTTCAAAGGCAACCTATACCAGGCGAGTAAGTGGCCCCACGAACCGGTGAGTTTCAAAAACCAAAGAGTTGGCATCATCGGTACGGGTTCATCCGGTATTCAGGCGATTCCAGTAATTGCCGAGGAAGCCGACCATCTGACGGTTTTTCAACGTACGCCAAACTTCAGCGTTCCAGCAAAAAACGAACCGCTTGATCAGAACTGGGTCACCGAGTTTAAGAAAAATTACCGTGCCCACCGCGAAAACCACAAACTTGCTATCGGGTCAGGTTTCGGCGATCTGAAGATCGAGCCTAGGGACGGGCCCGTGGAACCCATCCTGCGGAGCCAGCTGTCCGAGGACAAGGCGACCCAGATTCTTGAAGAAGCCTGGGAGACAGGCGGGGCCAAATTCATGGGCGCGATCGGCGACCAACTGATGGACGAGGAAGCGAACCGATTCGCGAAGGAATTTGTCCATCGTAAAATCCATGAAACCGTAACAGATCAGGAAACGGCGAACCTGCTGTGCCCTACTAATCATCCTATTGGCACTCGGCGCATTTGCGTCGATATAGGCTACTACGAAACCTATAACCGGGAAAACGTCACCCTTCTGTCAGTGAAGGACAACCCCATCGAGGAGATTACCGAAAGAGGGGTCATGGTGAACGGCGAGCTAACAGAGCTGGATACCCTCGTCCTGGCAACCGGTTTTGACGCGATGACAGGCGCGTTACTGAACATGGATATTCGTGGAAAAGGTGGTTTGACGCTATCGGAAAAATGGCATGCTGGTCCAAGGTCCTACCTTGGTATTGCTGTCGCTGATTTCCCAAACCTGTTCACCATTACTGGACCGGGTAGTCCATCTGTCCTCAGCAATATGATGGTATCGATTGAACAACATGTCGACTGGACAATTGATTGCCTGGCGCACATGAAAGAGCAAGACCTGAGGGTATTCGAAGCACAATCACAGGCAGAGGACCAATGGGTTAGCCACGTCAATGACGTCGCAAGCATGACCCTCTTCCCTAAAGGGGGTTCGTGGTACCTCGGAGCCAACGTAAAAGGTAAGCCGCGTATTTTTATGCCATACGCAGCAGGCGTTGGCGCTTACAGGGAAGTGTGTGATCAGGTAACCGCAAAAGGTTATGAAGGGTTTACGTTTCACTAACAAAATGCCAGAGGGATAAAATGGAATTAGATAATAAGGTTTGCGTCGTTACAGGTGGTGCCAGCGGCATTGGCGCAGCAACGTGCCGAGCATTTACAGCCAAAGGCGCCAGGGTCGTTGTCACCGACATCAACATGGAAGGTGCCAGGCAAGTGGCAGAGGAAATTGGCGGCCTCGCTATTGCCTGTGACGTCTCCGTAGAGGCCGAGGTGAATAATCTGGTGGCTGAATCCGAAAAGCAACTTGGGCCTATTGATCTCTTCTTCAATAACGCCGCCGTTGCAACCGGTGGCAACCCTCTGAACACACCCATCGACGTCTGGCAGGACCAGTGGAATATCAATGTCATGGCCCATGTATACGCGGTGCGAGCAGTACTACCCGGGATGCTCGCACGTGGTCAGGGCTACCTTCTGCATACTGCATCCATGGCAGGCATTTTGACATCGCAGGGAAATCTAACTTACGCGACAACCAAACATGCGGTTGTTGGCCTTGCTGAGTGGCTTTCGATCACCTATCACGACGAAGGTATTCGTGTTTCTCTTCTTGCGCCGCTAGGCGTGCGTACACCAATGCTGGGGGACCTCAGCTCACCATTTGCGGTATCGGCTGCAGGACCTATCAAGGAACCCGAGGACGTAGCAGACATGGTTGTCTCGGGTGTCCAGTCAGAATCATTTCTTATCCTGACTGACCCGATTGCTCAAACATGGATGGAGAGAAAGACCAACGATCCCGAAAGATGGTTAACCGGGATGCGAAGGTTACAGGCGAAAATGAATAAGGCTCCGAAGACCTAGTAAAACGGCACCTGAACTCAAAGAAAATTCTATTCGCGCATTATCTAGAATAGCGGCAAGCTTTATTTAGACAAGAACCATATTAACTTTTAAGTTTGAGGAGTGACCGATGAGCACCATAACGCCACCACAGACAGGTAAGTTTGCAAACCCAGATATGACAGTGGTCGATGATCCAAGGCTTGATCCAAGAATCAAAACAGTGTTGGCGATGGTAGATTCTTTCGCACCGGGTCTTGATCCGCCGGCATTGAATGCAGACTACGAGACGTGCCTGGAATATGCCAATGAGTTCGAGCGAGTAGCGGCGCTGACTCATCCCGAGCTACTGGCAAATATGCCTAAGTTTGCAAGCGTTACCAGTCGTACGGAAGTCATTCAGGCTATCGACGGTAACGATATTAATCTGTTCATTCATCGACCGGCAAATATGGACGGCCCCTTGCCCTGCATCGTGCATATCCACGGTGGTGGCATGGTGATCATGACAGCTGAGGACCCCAACTATATTCTTTGGCGCAATAGTCTTGCAGATGCCGGAGTCGTAGTTGTCGGTGTGGAATATAGAAATGGCGCCGGAAGAATGGGGCCACATCCGTTTCCAGCGGGGCTGAATGATTGCGTTAGCGCCGTAAAATGGGTTGATCAGAATAGAGCTGATCTAAACATTTCGAACATCGTAATATCAGGCGAATCAGGCGGCGGCAATCTATCACTGGCGACCGCGCTTCAGGCGAGGCAAGACGGCTGGCTTGACGTCATTTCCGGCGTGTACGCAATGTGCCCATATATTTCAGGTGTATACGCCAACCCGCCAACTGAACTTCCATCACTGTTCGAGAACGATGGCTATATGCTGGACATGAACACGATGTCAGCCTTAGTAACGGTATATGATCCCTCTGGAGAAAACCTGGGAAACCCGTTGGCATGGCCGCATTGCGCAACTACGGATGAGCTGGCTGGTCTTCCACCACATGTCATATCGGTTAACGAATTAGATCCACTACGTGACGAAGGCCTGGCGTACTACCGAAAACTACTAGCTGCAGGTGTGCCAACCATCGGTAGAACTGCACACGGAACACCTCATGGTGGTGACGCGGGATTCCCAGAGCAGACACCCGAAGTTTATGCGGATGTCATTAGAGCAATTACTGGGTTTGCACGTTCACTGTAGAGCTAGTCTTCAGGATTAGTTAGCGGTTACCATGATAAAACCAGTAGCGGCAACCATGTTCAGCCCATCGCTGGTGATAAGCCCTTCGAGCATCTGAAAAATTTTCTCAGTTGCTCGTTCGGCGTCACCGACAACCAGTCCACCCTAAGGCACCTTTAGCTTGGAACTGCACCTCTCATCGATCTGTGGTCCGCGGGCGTTGCAATCCAAGCCTATATTTCCGGTGATAACCGCCTTATCCAGGGCAGGCAAATAATCTCCACTGGTCATGATTGGGAATATAGGAAGTAGCCTAATTCGGGCTGCGCTATATGCCACAATTTGCCGGATCTTCGTGTACCCTTACAGCAGAAGTACTATAGGGTGGCATAAGGCGGCAAACCAGAATCAATCATTTTTGCATCCCTGGGCCGTACCGCAGTCACAACCAGACGAATGAACCGAAAGGATAACCCCATGTCAGAAGCAGAAACCACCGACGTCGAGGCGCGCAAGAAACGTGACAACTCACGCTTGCGTAAAATCGCTATAAGGCACGCAGCCTTCGCCCTTGCGGCATTTACGATATGGGGAACATCAGACTCTTGGGCTGCTCAAAGTGGGCTTTTTCTGGCCGAGATGGTGAGTCTAATTAACGCCATTTTTGCCGGAGTAATCCTCGCGTCTATATTCCATGAATGGGGACATTTCACCGGCGCCAGAATTTCCGGCGCGGTCTCACCCATAGCCAAAGAACCTGTTTCATTCTTTATGTTCAATTTCAAAGACGAACTCAATAGCCGGGGGCAGTTTCTTTCGATGAGTGTTGGCGGCCCTTTCGCAAATTGGGGCTTGTTCGTATTGATATTTATGCTTCTACCTCTAAACACCTGGTCCCAGGCTATGTTACTCGCGACCACTTTCTCGATTGCGGTCAGTGTGTCTGTGTTTGAATTTCCCGTCATCAACGCAGTCATGTACGGCGGAAAACCCGCAGAAACGATTAACAAACGTCAGCGCGAGTCAGGAAACACGCCGCGTACGGTAGGTATCATTGCCGGCGCAGCTCTTTGGCTACTGGCCATTTAGTCGTGCTTACAACTCACGATATTCCTTTGCAGTGATGCCTTGCCATCTACTGAATGCTCGAGAGATATTTGAAGGGTCTTTGAGTCAACGACGGTAGGCGACTTCCTTGATAGATAGGTCGCCCATAGCAAAGGCAGGGTATAGACCGTTGATACCTGGTTTCGTCCACAATCGTCTTAACGCTACTATCCTGTTAGCTGAAACGCTATTGCAATATTCCTGGTGCAATATTCCTGGTGCAATGCTCCTGGTGCAAGTTTCAGTGTGGAAAGCAACCAATCTACGCGAGACGAGCTAGGGACGGAGCACCAGCCGCGCCGACACCTGCCCAGGTAAGTCACGACGATCAATGGTGATTTGTTGCACAACGATGTCTTGGCCCGATTCCAGTCGTTCGAGCCATAACATTAGCTTGGTAAACGCAACCGCATCAAACCAGACACTCACGGCATCACTACCTTCAGGCTGAAGCCTGCTCGGATTGATGCCGACGCTTCGGGCGGATTTTGATACCGAACTGAGCAGGGATTGGCCTGCTGCCTTTCCCGTACCCTGATTTTCCGAGGAGCTTCTAGCCTGTGATTCCGTGGACTTAAGGTAGGTTAACAATTTCAGGTAGCGATCATGGTCAATCTGGGCTTCCTGGGTATAGCTGTTTACCGGGGCCCAGATACCTGCGTAAAGAACAACCCCAACAAGAAATATTGAGAGTGACAGTACCGCCACCCGCTCACGCTTTTCCAGTTCGTGGTAGTGCTTCATCAATTCTCGGAAATAGTCTCTCATGAGCCAACTCCACGGGAACGAATCTTAATGCTCCCTCGAACGGTTCCAGCATCCTGGTTAATAGTACCTATTTCTGCCTCCAGTCCCTCGCTAGTCAGTCGCTGGGTAAATTCGACCAGTTTTTCACTACGCTCACCAATCACCTGCAGGATCAGGTCACCACGGCTTTCGTTAAAATTAACATTGTTGAGCGTCAGGCCAGCCTCTGACAACCCACGACTCGAAGCCGCAAGTAGACTGATGAACTCATTCACGCCTGATTCCGAGCGACCAAGATGTGCTTGCCATCTTCTGCGTAAATCCCTGACGTTCCGGTCCTTGGGAAAAACCGATGCATATAAGGCGTAAGCCTCTGCTTTATACTCACTCGACTTTCGGTCGAAATACCAGGCCTGAGCGACCAATGCCGAAAAATGCAGCGCAACAGCCATCACAGCAAGCACTGCTACCGACCGCCAGACCAGTTGAACGCTGGAAACTACTGCTTCAACTTTGAATTCACCCTGCAGTAGGTTGTTCTCTGTGCCAGAAAATTCACAGCAGAGTATGTGGAATCCTGACTCATTGACCAATCGCTGAGTTAAGACTTCACCGCTCGCTTCAAGTTCACTCAACTGCATCCGGGAGGCGCCAATATCCAATTCACTACCTGACACATTGATAGGCAAGCCAGTTGACCCCGCCGAAAGCGCAAGCGTAAGCCCTGCTCGAGAGGTCGTCATACCCGTTCCATCAGGCCACCGGATATGCACTCGATCATCGTCGATGAGAACAGAAATTCCCATATCGCAGGAAAGAAGATTAGCTTCAGAGGTCATAAAGCTAATTTCAACGTCCAGCGCTTCGAGCCTGTCCAACCAGCCTCCTATTCGCGATCGCTCAACAACTGCAACCTGAATATGATCATTAACGTTGCGTAAGCCAAGCGAAAAAAAGCAGTCCTCTACGTCCATCGCCAATTGTTCTTCAATGGCGTAGGGCACTGCTTGCACGATCTGGCGATGTTGCTTCGATGGAATATTTGCGATGGTAAGCAGGACTTCTTCACCGGGCGCGACAAACACTACGCGCCCGTCAAACTGTTCCTCGAAGCTCTCATTAAACTGACTGGCAGAGCCAAGCCCGTCAGCTTTCTTCCGGCCGGAGGAGTCGAATATCAACCACTCATATTCATCACCCCTAAACTTTAGAAATAAGGTATCAGCCATCCGTGTCCTCCTCAGTGACTTGTTGGGGGCGGAAGTTCTTTGAGAAGTCGCGATAGATAATCCGGATAGTTCCATCCAGGGGGTTTCGATGAAGAATACTCGTCAAGTAACTGAACCGTTCCTGGTATCGAGCGATCGTTCGAACTTCGAAAAAAGATGATTGTACACTAAGTCCATTAGTCACTATGCGCACCCCCGCAAGTTCTGGTAACTGAAGAAACGCCTGAACAGTCTCAAAGCCTCCTTCCTGCTCTTCTCTTCTTTGTACCAACACCCCCGCCGCTTCGACCGACAACTCAGATGCAAGCGCTTGCAGAATGTAGGGCGACGCTGTGTTGATATTAACCGGTGTTTGGGCATCGGGTAGCGCGGTAAAAAACGGGATGATCTGCTGTAGTATTTCTGGCTCCAACCCAAGCAATCCCAGCTCGGAAACATCCTGAACTATCGCATTGCCAGCCCTGTACGGCGGCTCGTAAACAAGATAATCAAAGTCTTCAGCGCCAGCGGGGCGCGCACTGGTATCTTCGTCAATCCAGTCCTGTATCCGATCGGACAGGAGCGGGTCAGCGCCCAGCGCGGTAAGCAGGTTCACCAGCCTTTGCCGAGCAATCTCGACAAGTGCGTTTTCACTGGACAATGAATTGACGTTGAACAAACTCTGCAGATCGGTAATCTGCAAATTTACCTCACCCTCTTCAAACTGAAAATGCAATTCAGGGTTGGCCCAGGTTTCAGTCAGGTAATCGCGGTCTGCACCCTCAGCGTGGTCTTCATGAAGTATCTGGCGGGCAAGCTCCTCACCCCCCAGCGCATATTGGCCTGCCTGGCCACGGCTTAGAAAGCCACGCGTGATATGAATAGAACTCTGCTGTTCCTGTACCATCGAGACTGCCATCACCGTCGCGATCGCAACGACTAACAGAACCGTCACCAGCGCTACGCCAGACTGCTTAGCGTTCATCTTGCACATCAGGTTTATCCGGATTAGCCGCGTTATTGTCAGCTTCATTTCGGGATTCACCACCTGACTCCGCCAAATAAGGTTCAACCATCTGGAACAACCGATAGCTTTCGCCCAGTCCGTTGGTGCTAATGACTACCTCCATAGCAAGGGGAGCCGCCGCCTCCTCGTCCTCCAAAATAAATTCTCTTTCTATCACCGATTCATCTCCTGAAAATCCGGTCACCCGAAAATCTGTCACGCCATCCAGTAGAAGCTGGGAAATCGGCTCAGAATCCTCGGCTCGATCCAGTACTTTCCAAAAGTGACGAGTCAGGGTCTCCTCTTCAAAATCTAGACTGTAAGCTACTCGTTGTAACCGACTTCTCTGCCGACCCGCAGGGTTACGCCAACCTCTACGGGTAAATTGAATAATGAAGTCTTCATTCTCAAAATCGATGGTTGGCAGGACTTCGCCATACTCATCTCTCACCGCACGAGGCGCAAACTGGTTAAAGTCACGCTGGATAATCGAGTAAGCAAGATTCAGCCCGGTAAACGCATCTGCACTGGACCGCACTCTCTCATGACTGTCCGCAACCGTTTGCAACATCTTGTAAGCACCCAGTCCAAGCGTCGCGAAAATAGACATAGAAACCAAAAGCTCTAAAAGAGTAAAGCCAGGGCTTTTCTGTCTCATTTTTTTTATCATGAGTGCTTTATCATCAATATCGGCCCAAAAAACCTACCAACCTGGCCTTGGCGTCTTCCTGGTTTTCTCTATAGACGCTAATCACGATTCGTCGCACATAATCATTCTCAGTCGCCTCTACAGTCGTCTCGACATCCCAGGAGGTGTCATCCATTTCGACGACCTCGCGAGATGTGCCACTGTTTGGATAGCTATCATCCGTACGGGGTAGCATTCGCAAACTGGTCATTTCATTCTCTGCCAACCACCAGGCTATGGTGCGATCCTCAATCATTCCAGACTGCCTGAGGCTCGTTGTTGTGTTTTTTACCAGTGCGACGGACACCACCGAGAACACAATCAGGGCGACCATCACTTCAATCAGGGTGAATCCCAAATCCCGTTTCATTGCTTGTCCCACGCAAACTCACCGTAGCCCTCTGACATCAACGTTCTTGAAGTCTTCTGTAACCTGGATTGCAGAATGAGCCGAAAAGGTGTGTTTTCACCACTGGATAAGATGAGTACAGGTGGTAAGTTCTCACCAAAAAAACTAAACCCGTTACTGTCCGCCTCAATGACCAGTCTCAGTTCATCAGGTAGTGACCTCTTCTGAAAGGGACTTTCAGCATCTGTCCAACTCTGGCTACCATCATCAAACTTTAGAAATTTGTAACCGTCGTCGGTGAGACGAAACCCGAACTCTGTAGAATCCAGGATCGACTCCTGGTGAGCCATGCTAAACAGGAGCTGAAGACGACGTGTTTCCGTCTCAAAGTCCGCGTTTCGTGAAAAGGCCGGCAATCTCGCTACAGTAACGCCTGCCAAGATAGTGACGATCAGCAAGACCACCAGTATCTCGATAAGCGTGAAACCTTTGGACATGGGTCGCGCCTTCATTGCTAACATGGCATTCGCAGATGTTAAAGCTCGGACAGAAGGATGTCAGCATCTACACCTTCACCGCCTTCCTGCCGGTTTGCGCCGAAGCTGTAAACATCAATGGACCGGTCTTCATTGAAGTACAGGTAAGGTTCGCCCCAGGGATCTTCCGGTACATTGCCCAGATACCCTTCTTCGCTCCAGTTCCTTGGCTCGGGAAACCCGGAAGGTTCGGTTACCAGTGCCTCCAGACCCTGGTCAGAAGATGGATAAAAACCGTTATCCAGACGATAGTATTCAAGCGCGTTGCCGATCTGTTGAACACCCAACTTTGCCGCGGCCGCTCTGGCCTCGTCAGGACGACTTATGACATTAGGAACGATGAGCGCGGACAGCACACCCAAAATAACCACCACGACCATTATCTCGATCAAAGTAAACCCATGGACTGATGCTTTCATGGTTCTTGTAATCTCCCTAAAACAGACTTTCAAATAAGTTCGCTGAACCGCTGCCGGGTCGATTAGACGACCAGTTGGTTCAGATTAATGATGGGCAACAGAATTGCCATTACAATTGTAAATACCGCGCCGCCCATGACAATTAACATCAGGGGCCCAAACAGACTAAGCAACAGGCTCATTAACAAATCCGCATCCTGTTGCTGGTTTCTGGCGACCCTTGCAAGCATGTCATCCAACTCCCCGCTTGACTCACCTGATGCAACCATATGCAGCATCATTGGCGGAAAGTTACCGCTTTGCTCTAGCGAACCCGACAAACTGCTCCCTTCGCTTACACGCATAGTCGCCTCAGTTACTTTTAAGCGAAGCCAGGTATTAGAAAGCACCTCGCCCGCAATCTTCATGGCGTCCACCAGAGGAACCCCACTCGAAGAAAGAATACTCAAGGTGCTGGCGAACTGCGCGGTATTAGTGCCGCGAGACAACTTTCCTACCAGCGGCATAGACAGAATACGGCGATCATATCCGAGCAAGGCAGCGGGCGCCTGCAGTACGCGACGAATGCTAAAAGCCACCACAACCAGCATCACAATAATCAGCAATCCGTGAGCCACAATGAAGTCACTTGTCGAAATCACCGCAACCGTCAGCCAGGGCAGTTGCTGTTCGGATTCCGCAAAAACCTTCACAATGTCCGGCACAACATAACCAAGCAAACCCGCGAGAATCATGATCGTGAGCACAAACAGGATAATCGGATATACCAGGGCCTGCTTAACCTTTGAGGACGACTCATGTTGAGTTTCGGTAAATTCGGCCAGTCGGTTCAATACCAGGTCAAGGTGACCTGCAGATTCCCCAGCAGCCACAGTCGCTCTATGCAGATTAGGAAAAGCCCGCGGGTACTCACCCAATGCATTGGCTAGAGGAGAACCCCTCCATGACCTTGGCCCGAACCGTTAACATCATGCTCTGAATCGAAGGTTTTTCACTCTGTTTGGAAACCGCCAGCAGTGCTTCCTCTATCGGCAGCCCTGCGCCAATTAATGTTGCCAGTTGACGCGTCACCAGCGCTCTTTCGCTGACAGACAAGGTGGGCTTAAGCAGCTCTGACAGGAACCCGAACCTGTCAGCGGATTCTTTCTTTCGAGTCGGATTAACCCCAAGAGGCGTTAGCCCCTTATCGCGAAGCAACTGCCTGACTTGACGAATACTGTCAGCTTCAAGGACACCCTTTTGCTCCTTGCCCTGAGCGTTTAACGCCTTGTATTCAAATGCCGCCACCTAGCTGGTTCCCGTTCTGAAAGCCCTATTCTGAGCCATGAAGATTCGACATTGCGGCTTAACCCGGCAGTCTATTCTTCCATTGTAATTCGGAGTACTTCATCGACTGTGGTGAGCCCTTCCAGCACCCGCGCCCTGCCATCATCCCGGATGCCTGGCGCTCGTCCTCTCACATGCCGCTCCATATCAAGCTCTGAAGCACCACTGTGAATCATACGTCTGAGATCATCATCCACTGACACAACCTCATAGATGCCCATTCTTCCCCGATAACCCTCATTAGCGCACGCTTCGCACCCCGCTAGTCGGTATATCGTCGGCGGGTCGGAAGGCTCCGCTTTTAGAAAATCACACTCGTACTCATCTGCCGAGTAAGCTTCGCGACAGTGTGTACAAAGCACACGGACCAATCGCTGCGCAACCAGGCCAATCAAGGAATTACTCAGCAAATAGGGCTGGACTCCCATGTTAGCGAGCCGGGTTACGGCACCGATGGCGGTGTTTGTATGCAGTGTAGATAGCACCAGGTGTCCGGTCAGGCTCGCCTGGACCGAGATATCTGCTGTTTCAAAATCGCGAATCTCACCCACCATGACCACATCGGGGTCCTGCCTTAAAATCGCTCTCAGGCCCTTTGCGAAAGTCATATCTGCCTTGGCATTTACCTGGGTCTGCCCTATTCCCTCAATGTCATACTCAATAGGATCTTCCACCGTCAGGATATTGCGACTTTGATCGTTGAGTTGGTCAAGGCAGGCATATAACGTGGTAGATTTGCCGGAACCCGTGGGACCGGTTACCAATAATATGCCGTGAGGCCTCTGCACCAGCGTTGACATGGCTTCCTTGTCGCGCGGGCTCATGCCCAGATGCGAGAGATCACGCATACCTTCGTGCTTATCCAGCAAACGCATTACGACCCGTTCACCGTTACTGGCAGGTATTGTGGACACCCTGACATCGACCTCCTTGCCGCCAATGCGAATCGAAATCCGACCATCCTGGGGAAGTCTTTTTTCAGCGATATCAAGCTTCGCCATCACTTTAATTCGGGATACCAATAGCGGCGCAAGCGCACGGCGAGGGCTGACTATTTCCCGCAGGACTCCATCAACCCGGAAGCGGACCACTAACCGTGTTTCATAGGTTTCAATATGAATATCTGATGCAGCCAGTTTGACTGCCTCGCCGAGCAAACTGTTAATCAGCTTAATGATAGGTGCATCATCTTCCTGCTCGAGCAGATCCCCGGTTTCTGGAATCGATTCGGCCAGGCTCGACAGGTCTACTTCGTCACCCAGGTCCTCGATCATCTGCATCGCAGCACCCGAGTCGTTCTGGTAGGTTTCCGAGAGGTAGCGATCAAACATTGTCTGGTCGACAAGACGCGGCGTGACTGCGCGCTGACAGACCCGTCTGACTTCCGCGAGAATACCTGCGGCCAGCCCTTCACGAAAGACAAGATCCACCGCTCCCGAGCCTATTGCTCCGGGAACAACGATAACCCCATGTCTTTTGGCAAATCCAAAGGGTAACACCTTGATGGCTGTGGGATCATTCATGACAGGGGGCCACTTTATCTGGTATTTGCAAGCGGTTGGAAGCTCTGGTTTTATTTTGCAGGCGAATGCACATCCTTCTATTCTACTCCCACAACGGCCCTATTTACTTCAGTCACCTTATCCTTGGGAGAGTTTAACTCGAACAAACACTTCAATCCCGACGGATCCGAGCGTACTATAGATGCTTACTTATCTCCTTTAGCTATTTAATTCAGTTGCGTGATACTATGAGCATCGCGGCCATCATCATAAGCCCAACTAAAATTCTGATAAAGAAGGTTCAGAAACATGAAACTTAGCGACATTGACCTAAACTTGTTTGTCGTATTTGACGCTATCTATACTGAAGGTAACCTGACCAGGGCCGGTGAAATAATCGGCATTACTCAGCCAGCCGTTTCAAACTCGTTATCGCGGTTAAGAAATCTATTTGATGACCCACTGTTTGTGCGGACGGCCGAAGGCATGGTGCCTACGCCGGTTGCGCAAAACATTATTGGATCGGTTAGACAGGCCCTAGGCCTGATCCGCTGTAGCGTCCAGGAAAGCGAATCTTTTGACGCAAAGGTCTCGGATAAACGTTTTCGAGTCAGTATGACCGACCTGAATCAGGCTATTGTCTTGCCTAACCTGTTTAACCAGATAAAAGAGATGGCACCTGCCGTATCAGTAGATTGCTACCAGGTACATCGCCGTGACATGAATATCGAACTAGCATCCGGAAACCTGGACCTGGCGATCGATATCCCGTTGACCCCAGACCCCCAGATAAAGCAGACCTCACTCTTTTCGCATCCTTATGTCTGCGTCATCAACCAGGATAATGAATTCGTCGGCGATAAACTCGACGTAGAGACCTACCTGAAGCTGCAACACATTCATATCTCTACCAGACGTGGCGGACTAGGCCATGTCGACCTTACACTGGGGAAAATGGGTAAAAAGCGGAACATCGTGCTTCGCACCCAGCATTATCTGTCGACACCAACCCTTGTTGCCAATACCAATTTTGCATTAACTGTTCCAAAAAGTTTCGCAGAGTTCCTGGTCGCTGGTACGTCAACCCGATATCTGGTTTTACCCTTCGAGGTGCCAAATCTGGAATCATTCCTTTACTGGCACGAGAGCACAGACCGTGACCAAGCTAACATCTGGATGCGCAAACTCATCATTGACGGCTATAGAAACTAGACGTATACGAATATAGAGGGAGAATCCCACCCGACATGAATTTTATTGGTTCTCATATTCTTTCAGTGTCACAGTTCCAGCGTGAAGATATCGAGACCGTGTTTAATGTCGCCGACAAGATGATCCCCTACGCTAACCGCGATCGTGTCACGCGAGTGCTTGAGGGCGCAATATTAGGCAATATGTTCTTTGAACCCAGCACTCGAACGCGGGTCAGTTTTGGCTGCGCATGGAATCTGCTGGGTGGTGAAGTTCGTGAAACCACAGAGGTCAAAGCTTCGGCTATTGCCAAAGGTGAATCTTTCTATGACACAGCACGGGTTCTCTCCGGTTACAGCGATATAATCGTCATGCGCCACCAAACGGAAGGCTCTGTCGAGGAGTTTTCCGCAGCGAGTCGGGTCCCAGTAATTAATGGTGGAGACGGCTCAAACGAACACCCAAGCCAGGCCCTTCTGGATCTCTTCACCATACGAAAAGAAATGGAGGGCAGAGGCAAGACAGTAGACGATCTGCGTATCGCGCTGATCGGTGACTTACGTTACGGGCGTGCGGTTCATAGTCTTTGCAAATTGCTGTCTCTCTACAAGAACATTCATTTCACGCTGATCAGCCCTGCCGAATTGCGATTGCCCGAGACTTACGTCGAAGACATCAAGGCATCAGGTCATGTCGTTGTGGAATCCGAAGATCTTCAGGCAGGAATTGCGCATGCAGATATCCTGTACGTCACCAGGACGCAGGAAGAACGCTTTCCCTCCCAGGAAGAGGCCGACAAGTACAAGGGGCTTTTCCGTCTCAACCAGACCATCTATACGGAAAACTGCGAACCCAATACCGTTATCATGCACCCGCTCCCAAGAGATAGTCGCGGTGACGCACGAGAGCTGGACGATGACCTGAATGAAAACCCCAACCTTGCGATATTCAGGCAAACTGATAACGGCGTCGTAATCAGAATGGCACTGTTTGCACTGATCCTGGATGTAGTGGACCAGGTGGAGAAATCTGCAAGGGACGTGAACTGGTATACCGCAGGTCGATTCAGGTAGAAGTTATCCGTCTTAAAAACAATCAGTTAATGCTGAAATGGCTTACTTTATTGAAGTCTAAAGTTCGTCAGCCAGCTAACATCATCCGCACGAAACGGCTCGAGTAGACCCAAGACCTTGACACCTTCTTCAAGCATGGTCTCACCTGTTTTCCTGGCCTCAAAATTAATCCTGACGACGGGTTCTGTTTTTGATCGTCGAAGTGAAAACCTCCATTCACCAGGCATCACAAAACTCAGACCGTCGAAATGATCAACATCAGAAGCTTTGTCGCCGTAGGCCTTAAGCATTAGGGCAAACGCGGCATCTACATCGGACAGTGACATGGTGATCTCTGGCGTACAGTAGATCTCGTCGCGCCGCTCTCGGATTAACGCCTGAATAGACTCTCCTTTTTCGTCGAGCAGCTTGAGCACAGTCAACCATGCGAACATCCCCGAATCACAACCAAAGAAATCACCGAAATAATGGTGCGAGGACAGCTCTCCACCATAAACCGCACCGTGCTGCTGCATTTTCTGTTTCATGAACGCGTGGCCGGTTTCAGCGGGGACTGCCTTGCCTCCCCCGCGATTGATCATGTCTAGCGTGTTCCAGCAAAGCTTGGTATCAAAGACAATCGCGCCACCCGGCTTTCGTGTGAGGAAGTGATCAACAAGAAGCCCCACCAGGTAATAGGTCGGAATCAACTCACCTGAGCCATCAAAACAAACACACCGATCACAATCACCATCCCACGCAACGCCCAGGGAAAAACCCGAACCACTCATAAATCCGCGCATCTCCTCTGCCAGGCCAGGGTTAGCCGGATCTGCGCCTTGTTCAGGTATGGGCCCTGGGAATTTTCTAAACCAGGTGACCGGTAGTTCAAAATCTGTCGCGACCAGTTCCGCCATGGTTGCCGCCGTACCGTTGAGGCCATTAAGTGCAACCTGCCCGCCACGAAGGTTTTCAGGCGAAAAATGTCGCTGCAAAAACTCCAAATAACGAGCATGATAATCAACCCGTGACAATGATCCCCTGGCAGCACGATGCTGATAGTGACCTGACATCAGTTGTTTCAGCTCCAACAGGCCGTTGTCATGACTAATCGCCTCGCCATTTTTCAGAACACACTTCAGGCCATTGTAGTTTGCCGGGTTATGACTCGCAGTCACGACAATAGCAGCGTCGATCTCCGGCATACCCGAAGCAAAGTACCCAAGCTCCGTTGGACAAAGACCAATATCGACGACATCAATACCGATCGATGCCAAAGTCTCATTCAACGCATTCTGCAGCGATTCGCTGGAATTTCGCATGTCACGACCGGTCGCAATTTTACCGGTCAAACCAAAATGCCCGACGAAGGCATGCGCGAAATCCTCGACAAACCGCTCGTTGATCTCTTCCGGATAGGTGCCACGAACATCGCCCTGGCGGAACGCCTCGAGTTGTTCATTCATTTTGCAGGATTTCCTGACACAGCTCGGTTGTCGTCATTAATGAACTACATGTAGAATAAATCACCTTCGTCAGCTCAGCTATAATAGCTGGCAGCTATCAACCATCAACTCATGGTTTGGTTCTTGGTTATGGGTAGCGATCATGACGACATGATACCGTGCCGGACAAGCCACTCACAGACCTGTCCTGCTGCCATTTATTGTTGCCCTGAACAGACAGAGAGGAGGAATCATCAAGGAAGCGGCACGCCTGTTACCTTGCTCTTGAATCAGGATTGTCCACCCGAGGCCGGGACAAGATGACATCAGCGCCTGTTTTGCTTATCCTCAGCGGCTATATTAGCACTCAAAGAGAACTCACATGATCTACAACAGCATACTGGATACCATCGGCAACACTCCTGTTGTAAAACTTAATCGTATTGCGCCCGCCAACCACACGATCTTCGTCAAGGTGGAATCCTTCAATCCGCTGGCTTCCGTTAAAGACAGGCTTGCCATTGCTATTATCGAAGACGCGGAACGTCGTGGGACACTGACGCCAGGCCAGACAGTTGTAGAAGCAACCTCCGGAAACACCGGCATCGCACTGGCGATGGTTTGCGCGGTAAAGGGCTATCCATTTGTGGCCACCATGGCGGATTCCTTTTCCATTGAACGCCGCAAGATTATGAAGGCGCTGGGTGCCAAGGTCGTTCTTACGCCTGCAGCGGAAAGAGGCTCAGGCATGGTGAAGAAGGCAGAAGAGCTTGCCGCAAAACATGGCTGGTTCCTTGCCAGGCAGTTTGAAAACGAAGCAAACCCTGCTTATCACAGAAACACCACAGGGCCTGAAATACTCCGCGATTTTGCCGGTAAACGCCTCGATTATTTTGTCAGTGGCTGGGGAACCGGAGGCACTATTACCGGTACAGGTGAAGCAATCAAAATGGCGAGGTCTGACACAAAAATCATCGCCGCAGAGCCTGAAAATGCGGCGATGCTTTCGGGCAACGAATGGTCGCCGCACAAGATCCAGGGCTGGACGCCGGATTTCATCCCCGGCGTTCTTAACAAAGATATCGCTGACGAAATCGTTTCTGTCGCTGACGATGCGTCTATTGCCAATGCCCTTAGACTCGCGAGCGAGGAAGGTATTTTCGTCGGAGTGTCCGCTGGCGCTACGTTAACCGCGGCGCTAACCGTCGCTGAAAACGCACCAGACAACAGTACGTTTCTTGTAATGCTTCCTGATACGGGCGAACGTTACCTGTCCACACCACTATTTGCTGGCATCAGCGAAGATTCAGATGAGGATACTCTCTAGAAACCTGTTCCCCAGCGCCACGTGCGCTGGGTCTATTTCTCGCCGGTTTCTCCTTCACCAGCGTCTCCGGATCGCCGAACAGAAGTTTGCAAAATAAGACTCAAGCGAGGGACGTTGAGGACTCTTATACAAGCCCGCTGAGGACTCTTATACAAGCCCGCTGAGGACTCTTATACAAGCCCGTCTGAGGACTCTTATACAAGCCCGCTGAGGACTCTACGCTCGCATAAAAAAGCCCCGACTTGCGGGGCTTTTTTGAGCCGGGATTTCAATCTACAACGATTGGCTCTACAACATCGAGTCCAGTTCAGGAATAGCTTTGAACAGGTCAGCGACCAGGCCGTAATCAGCCACTTGGAAAATCGGTGCGTCCTCGTCCTTATTAATTGCAACAATGACTTTGCTGTCCTTCATTCCAGCAAGGTGCTGAATAGCACCACTGATGCCAACGGCAATGTACAGATCAGGCGCAACAATTTTACCTGTCTGACCAACCTGCATATCGTTAGGAACGAAACCGGCATCAACTGCCGCTCGCGATGCACCCATGGCTGCTCCAAGCTTGTCAGCGACAGATTCGAGCAGCGCGAAGTTCTCACCGTTCTGCATACCACGACCACCAGAAACAATAATGGAGGCAGCTGTCAGCTCAGGTCTCTCAAGCTTGACGATTTCATCACGATCCCAGGTCGTAAGTCCTGTGTCTGCAGCATTATCAATAACCTCAACCGACGCACTACCACCTTCGGCGGCAACAGGATCAAAAGCTGTACCACGAACAGTCAGGACCTTGATTGAGTCAATAGATTGAACAGTTGCGATCGCATTACCCGCATAGATGGGACGTTCAAAAGTATCTTCACTGACAACGCCAGAGATGTCTGAAATCTGGGCCACATCAAGCAGAGCAGCGACTCGGGGCATGAAGTTCTTACCTGATGTCGTCGTTGCTGTCAGGATATGTGAATAGTTAGAGCCTAGCTCCACGACAAGCGCTGCAACATTTTCTGCCAGTGCATGAGCATAGACGGCATTATCCGCAACCAATACCTTGCTGACACCAGCGATCTTTGATGCCGCCTCTCCAGCTGCTCCACAATTTTCGCCCGCTACCAGCACTTCAATATCACCGCCGATAGCGGTAGCGGCAGCAACTGTTACCAGCGTTGATGCCTTGATTGTCTCGTTATCGTGGTCTGCTACTACTAGAATACTCATGTGATCACCTTCGCTTCGTTCCTGAGTTTATCGACCAGCTCTTCAACTGACTCAACGATAATACCTGCCTTGCGTTCTGCTGGCGGGGTTACCTTCAGCGTCTTGATCCTCGGGGCTACTTCCACGCCAAGCTCTGCGGGTGTATATGTGTCGATTTGCTTTTTCTTGGCCTTCATGATGTTAGGCAAAGAGGCGTAGCGCGGTTCATTCAATCGAAGATCAGTCGTTACAATGGCCGGCAGTTTCACTGTGATCGTTTCAAGTCCACCATCGATTTCGCGAGTCACTGTCGCAGTTCCATCACCAATAACCAGCTCTGACGCGAAAGTAGCTTGTGACAAACCCGCAAGTGCAGCAATCATCTGACCTGTCTGGCTGTTGTCATCATCAATGGCCTGTTTGCCAGTAATGACTAATCCAGGCTGCTCCTTCTCGATCAACACTTTCATCAGCTTGGCAATTGCCAAAGGCTGTATGACGTCGTCGCTCTCCACCAGGATCCCTCGATCTGCACCCAGCGCCAGAGCAGTTCGAATCTGCTCCTTACAGGCACTTGTGCCAATAGATACCACCACTACTTCTTCTGCCGTTCCGGCTTCTTTTAGACGCACTGCCTCTTCGATAGCAATTTCATCAAATGGGTTAACAGACATTTTCACATTATTCAGGTCAACGCCGGAGTGATCGGACAACACACGTACATTCACGTTGTAGTCGACAACACGTTTGACAGTTACAAGAACTTTCATTTAATTCCTCTATTCGCGTAATAATTGATCGGGCCCGGTGAGAATTCCCGGGTGCCAAAAAGGCCAGATTTGAAAAGCGCGTATTCTGCCGGTTAATGCCGGTATAATCAATAGTGAGCACATGCACAACTTTGACTAATTTTCTATAAAATCAATACTTTAACCAGAGAACTCATAAAGAAAAAATCGCGCTTAAGTTTCTTTAGTGCCCTTCTTTCCTTACAATAGCCGTTTCTGGATTTAACCTACTTTTTAAGGAGACACGAACATGGAAAGAGAATCCATGGAATTCGACATGGTCGTTATTGGCGGAGGGCCTG
>CALKBV010000011.1 GCA_937775265.1 uncultured Pseudomonadales bacterium | reverse complement strand
CCGTGAGCTTCCTGCCCAGCGCAGAGTATGTGACCTCTGTGAGGAACGTAATCATGTCCTCCTGAGGGTTCTCCCGCTTTTCTTCCACCTTTCCCTGAACGTATTCCTTAAACCCATCCAGCAATACAAACTGTTCACGAATCTCTTCATCGTCAAGTTTGTTCTGATGGCCCCGCCCGTATACAAACGCTTTCACCTGGGCTTCACCCCATAGGCCCAGTTGCGGTATATCTTCCAACGGAAATCCCAGCACACTCGCCATCACACGTTGAGGCACGGGCCTTGCAAATTCCTTGATGAAGTCAATCTCTTCCTTATGGATCCAGCTATCGATCAGGTCATCCACATGCTTTGTGATCATGACCTCATGGCGACTTGCCCCGGGCCCAACCCACGGATCTGTCAGCTCCTGTTTATGAGTACGCCAAAGATCCATGTTCGGTCGCAGCGTCACCATGGACGCCTGCATGGCATTCAGGTTCGGCACTTCTTCTACGTTGACGCCTGACTCAGCCATTTCCCTGATAGCACCAGACTGGATAGGAGGAAAACGATCCGGATCCCTGACGACTGTGTTGATATCTTCATGCTTGGTCAGGATGAAAGCATCCGTGTCAGCTGCTAAACCCTCACCTGCCAGCTTGTGGACCGGTGATTCACCATGGAGTATCGGGTATGCGTCATACCAGTGTTCCTGCGCACCAGGTGCGAACAGGTCAACGTCTTCAAGGTCCATGGGACACTTCATGTCCGTCAGAAAGTGATTCGGTGTCTTGTCACTCATTGGCGATCGATCCTTCCTACTTTTTTCATCCTGATTTCAGACAGTACAGCTTGAGACAAGGGGTGACAAGTAACTGCGAGAACCAAGAATACGCGTCTGTTCCTTAACTAATGGCGGCCCATACTGCTCCACCAAGCGCCCCGAGGACCAGAATGCAGCAGGGGAGCATGGTGAGCATCATGCCCACACTGCGAGTTGCAGGATCTTTCACATAACTAACCGCATAAATTGCCCGGCCTACAATAAAAACCAGGCCGACTGCCGCAGCACCAAGAACATGGACATATTGAGCAAAAAACCAGATCCCCGGAACAAACAAAATCAGCTGCTCAATCGTGTTGTAGTGCACTCGGAAATATCGCTCGAACTCTTCATTTCCCGTTACAGCAGGTGCTTCAAGCCCTGTCCGGCCCCTGGCGAGACCAACTCTCGCCCCCAGCACGAAGTACTCCACCAAAGCCAACATAATAACAATCACTACCAGTTCCATAACGTTCTCCTATTTAATTTTTTAACTTGGCGTCCGACAGGAACCCAAGACACTAGCTGAAACCCAACTCAGGGTATCAGGGTCCTAGCATTATCTACCTCAGCGAGCTTTCGCAGATTCTCGGAATGATCCTCCCGGTTGATCTTGTAGACGCTGAGAACAGCCAACGCAAAGAGGTAAAAGAAAAGCAGCGTTGGTACGTAAATATAAGCCAGGTCAAACAACGTTTCTTCAGGCACCTGGCCGGGTTTCGCTTTTGTCGGGAACTGGATGATTGCCAGTATCTGTCCGGCAACGACCACACCCAGCCCATTGACCGCCTTCTGAGCAAAGCTGTTAGCCGCAAAGAAAATACCCTCGGACCTTCGACCTGTTTTCACCTCACTGTCCTCAACGACGTCAGCGATCATCGCGGCAATCAGGGATGAGGACATAATAATCAGCGTAACCTCAACGGTATTAAAAACCACCAGGGTCCAGAACAGCGTGTCGGTTCCATTCTCCGGGAACAGGCCAAGGACTCGAAGAATGTAAGGCATCGGCGCCATTGCAAAAGCGAGCCCCAGAACCGTCATACCGCCTTTTTTCTTACCTAACCAGCGGGAGACCCTGGGTGCTAGCATCAGCGCGATAAAGGCCGAAAAGAAATAGGGAAGGTTCATGTAGCCGATCTGGGTAGTGGTAAGTTCCCAGAAGTGTCGGGAAAAATAGATCGACAGTGACGTCGACACGCCTGCTGCAACCGCCTGTAATAGGGCGGAAACAAACAGAGCGAAGAAAGACCGATTGGACAGTGTTTCCTTAATTTCCTTCTTTGTCTTCGTGAAACTAAACGGCGCACTACTTGGCGGCTTTCGAAGATGCGGAATATGCTTGTGAGTACCGATTGCAGACACATAGATAGAGATGAAAATGACAATCGAAGCAGTCAGACCGTAATTGCTCCAGCCCTGAACGTACTCCAACCCGCCTTTCTCTTCAGGTAGAAACACGAGGTAGTTCATCACCGCCATCGTTAACCCACCCCACCAGCCGAAGAAATACCGAAAACTCATCATTTCCGTTCGCTGGTCGTAGTCGTCCGTCAGTTCCGCAACCAGTGCCGTCGCTGGAATCTCATAAAAAGTGATCAAGGTGCGGATCAGGACCGCCATGCAGACAAAATAGAGAAACAACCCCGTCTCATCCCACGCAGGAGGAGACCAGAGAAAATAGTAGGCAAGCGCAACAGGAACACCTGCCGCATACATATAAGGGTGACGTCGCCCAAGCTTCGAGTGGGTGTTATCGGAAATATATCCCACCAGCGGATCAGATATGGCATCGAACACCAGCGCAATAAGAATGCCCAGCGAGACAAGGTCTGCTCGTAACCCGATAACCTGGCTATAATAAAAAAGCAGCAGGTAATTGAATCCATTGCTTTTAGCACCGTTGGCAACAGCACCGAAACCATAGTAAAGCTTGGTTGATAAATCGACCTTTCGGGTCACCGGTGTACTTCCCTGAGTTGGTTGCAAAAAAAACGCCACTGAATAAGCAAGGCAGGATCATACTGAGTCAGGTCACAGAGGTCGAGCTAACGTTTGTTGGTATTTCCATGACGTGATACTGCTGCTAGCATCGCACTGTGCATCCCCCAACTAGGAGCGAAATTGTGGCGGTTTCTGGACAATCAATCAGGCGGAAGGAAGACATTAGGTTCATCACCGGCAAAGGTCGATATACAGATGATGTCAACCTTCCGGACCAATGCCACGCGATCTTCGCTCGCTCACCTGTAGCTCATGCCAATATTACGAGTATAGACACCACTGTAGCCGCGGCAATGCCTGGCGTTCGCCTGGTTTTGACAGGGACCGACTATGCTGAATCTGCGCTTGGGACGCTGATTTGCGGCTGGATGATCCACTCAAAAGACGGCGGTGAAATGAAACCAGGCGTACACCCGCCACTTGCTCTCGGGAAAGTACGGCACGTAGGCGACCCCGTCGCGGTTGTTATCGCGGATTCTCGGCAAATGGCGCGTGACGCAGCCGAAATGATCGATGTTGAATACGAAGAACTGGCCGCAGTAGTCTCATCAAAAAACGCTGCAGGTCATGAATCATCTGTCCACAACGACGTCCCAGGTAACGTTGCCTTCGACTGGGAACTGGGCAATAAAGATGAGACCAGAGCTGCCTTTGACTGCGCCAGCCACAAGATTGAACTGGACCTTTACAACAACCGTCTTGCGCCAAATGCCATGGAAACCCGCGCGCTTAATGCTTTCTACGACAAAAGGGACGATCGCTATACGGTCTACATAGCTTCCCAGAATCCACATGGCCTACGAATGACCCTGTCGGCTGTCATTGGCCTTGCGCCTGAGCACAAACTTCGTGTCATATCCGAAGACGTCGGCGGCGGTTTCGGTTCAAAGGCATTCAACTACCCTGAGGAAGTCATCTGCACCTGGGCAAGCAAACTTGTAGGACGCCCAATAAAATGGACCGCCGATCGAAGCGAAGCCTTCCTAACGGATGCGAATGGGCGCGACCAGCAGGTTCATGCCGAAATGTCGCTTGATTCAGAGCACAGGATTACCGGACTGCATGTCTCAATCACGGCCAATATGGGTGCTTACCTTTCTACATTTGGCTCACTCATTCCGACCTACATGTGCGGTCCACTGCTATCGGGTCAGTACACAATCCCGGCAATCTACACCGAAGTCACGGCGGTCTATACCAACACGACGCCGGTCGATGCCTACCGCGGCGCGGGCAGGCCTGAAGCTGCCTTTATCATCGAGCGACTGGTTGACCTGGCGGCCCGAAAACTCGGCGTCGATCCAGTAGCGCTACGTCGCAAAAACTTCATCCGTACGTTTCCTTACCAAACACCGGTACTTTCAATCTACGACGTGGGGGACTACGACCTGGAATTGGACAAGGCGCTGGAAATGATCGATTACGAAGGTTTTGAGGCACGCAAGGCTGAGTCCGGATCACGGGGTAAGTTACGTGGAATAGGTCTTGCCACATGGATAGAAGCGGCGGGTATAGGACCGTCGCAAAAACTCGGGGAACTCGGTTCCGGTGCCGGATTATGGGAGTCCGCGCAGATTAGAGTTAATCCAACGGGTTCAGTCGAGATATTGACCGGATCACACTCCCATGGGCAGGGTCATGAGACGACTTTCGCACAACTGGTCGCTGACAAGTTTGGTATCAGTATGGATGAGATTGAAATTATTCACGGCGATACTGACAAAGTGCAGTTTGGGATGGGTACCTTTGGGTCCAGGAGCGGTCCCGTTGGCATGTCAGCACTTGCCATCGGTTGCGACAAAATTGTGGCGAAAGGGAAAAAGATTGCCGCCTACAATATGAATGTGGCTCCAGAATCCGTTGAATTCGAAGAAGGCGAGTTCTACAGCGCCGGCAGCAACGCCCGAATGGCATTTGCTGAAATCGCGCTGGCCTCATATGTCGCGCAATCTTTTCCAACCGATGAACTGGAACCTGGACTAAAGGCGGACGCATTTTTTGATCCACCTGATTTCACCTTCCCCGCCGGTTGCCATATATGCGAAGTGGAGATCGATCCCGAGACCGGCACCACAGACATCCTGAATTTCGTGGCAGTTGACGATTTTGGCACCGTCATCAACCCTATGATAGTCCATGGCCAGATGCACGGCGGGATCGCCCAGGGCATTGGCCAGGCACTGCTGGAACACGCCGTTTACGATGAGGAAGGGCAACTCCTGACCGGATCCTTTATGGACTATTGCATGCCCCGCGCTGATGACCTGCCATCCTTTAACACCGCGTTCATCAACACCCAGACACTTAGCAACCCATTGGGTATCAAGGGCTGTGGAGAGGCTGGCGCCATCGGCGCACCCCCAGCGGTGATAAATGCTATTGTCAATGCGCTGGATATCGACCACATCGATATGCCAGCCACCCCCTTAAAAATATGGTCGTTGATTAACCAATGAGTGTGAAAATAGTAGAACACGCCACTATTATCGATGGCACAGGAAGAGATCCTTACCCTGCCACTATCACCATTACCGGTGACCGCATAAGCGCTGTCGATGAGCAAGCGGTAAGCGATAACGTTAATGGCACGCGCCTGGACGCCTCTGGTTTAACGCTGATGCCTGGACTGATTGACGCCCATTGCCACATGACGTTTGACGAGCCTTCTTCCAACGACGAATTATTTTTCCACAGAAGAGAAGCACTAGCAGCAATCATCGCGGGGCAAAATGTCAAGAAACTACTGCAGGCTGGCGTCACCGCTTTCGTCGACCCGGACTGTATTTTCGATATTGGCGTTGACCTTCGGGATGCCATAGAGGCAAACGTCATACCGGGTCCTCGAATGTTATCTGGCGGCAATGCACTGCTAACCTCTGTCGGCGGCACGGCAGGTCGATTGATACCGGACGCTGGCCTACGCGGATATGCAAAAGTTGTCTCAACGCCAGACGAAATTCGTACTGAGGTCAGACGCCAAATCAAAATGGGTGTTGATTGGATCAAGGTTCATGTTACCGGCCTTCTGCCAAGGCAAAAAATGAAGGGCGAAATCCAGGCCTGGTCTCTCGATGAGCTTAAACTGGTTTGCGATACCGCCCATGAGTTAGGGGTACCCGTCATGGGACATTGCCGAGATGCCAACAGCATCAGGGACTCTGTAATCGCCGGCATGGACATGCTGCTGCATGCCACCTTTATGGATGAACCAACACTTGACCTGGTCATCGATAAAAAAGTCCCGATTACCCCAACATTTACCTTTCAGGCCAACCTTGCCGACCATGGTCACACCGTAGGCGCGGACGAGAATCTTCGAGAGATATTTCGTCGCGAGATAGAAGAAAGCGCGGAACTCATACACAAGGCACACAAAAACGGTGTGCCAATACTCTGCGGGTCCGAGAGCGGATTTTCGCTAACGCCTTATGGTGAGTGGCACTACAGGGAACTGGAAGTGTTTGTTAAAGAACTCGGGTTTTCGCCACTGGAAGCCATCAGCGCCGCGACCATGCAGTGTGGTAACCATGCAGGTTTCGACGGAGAAACAGGCAGTATTGCTGTCGGAAAATTAGCGGACTTTATTCTCGTTGATGGTAATCCCGCCGCTGATGTCACGATACTCGGTGATAAGTCCCGAATTAAATCTGTCTATGTAGGGGGGGAATTGATGAACACAGAACCTCTACCTCCCAGGAAACCTATTTCCGGATGGAGAACCTCACAGTACTCCTCCTCAATACTGACCAAGGACAAGATTGATGGCTGATCTACACACGATCTCCGAGCTTGCCAAGGCTTCAAAAGCGCTACGGGAAAGAAACTTTGATCAGGCACTCTATCCACAGTTCGCACGACAGATACACCAGTTCATACACCAGCTCATACAATAATCGCGGCAACAAGCCATGGCACAAACAACGTTGTCTCGATTCAAAGATGTGCACGCTGCACTGTGTAACCCCAAGTTAAGGCAGAGCCTTTACGACGCGGGTGAAGTCATCATGAAAGACGTATTGCTGACATTGCATGGTGAGCAACACAAAATTCGCCGTCATCTTGAGTTGCGTCTATTTCGCAGGAACTACGCCCACCACTACGAGACCAATGTATTCCCGAAGACTCTGGCATGGGTGCTAGACCCACTGGTCTCTCGCGGAGAGACCGACCTAGTTGACTTTGGTTATCGGGTCACCATGAACCTGACTGCCGATTTTGCGGGTGTTGATCGACCGCAAAAAACCGCGGAAGAAACTGATCGGCTTCTCGCAATTGTTAAAACGTTCAGTGAAGGCGCGACTCTGGTTCATTCTGATCGCAATCCGAGCGAAGTCATTGCCGAGGTAAAAACAGCACAAACTGCATTCAGGAAATTTCTGGAACCTTCATGGTCCAGAAGACAGCGGCTTATCAGTCAGTTTTTGAACGGCGAGCTCAAGGAAGACGAGCTACCCAGAGACGTGTTAACCGTTCTATTGCGCAACCAAGACAGCATCGAACTGAGCGATGAACTTATCGAGCGAGAGATCTCTTTCTACCTGCAGGCGGGCTCCCACAGTACCGCTAACTCGATGGTGCACGCCGTGCATGAAATTTTTTGCTGGGCAGAGGACCCAACAGCTTTGCTGGAAGATCCACTTCTCCTGCAAAAGTGTGTCCATGAAAGTATGCGACTGCATCCTGCAAGCCCTGTTGCATGGCGAACTCCCACCGAACCGATAACCATCGCTTCTCGAGACATCACGCCAGACGACCTGCTGATCCTTGATCTTCACGCGGCAAACCGAGACCCGGACATATTCGGTGATGACCCTGAGAAATTCGACCCCTACCGCTACGTTACCTATGTTAAGACTGAGTTGTATGGGCTTACCTTCGGCGCCGGCGTCCATATGTGTACCGGCCGCGACCTGGATGGCGGCGTTGCCAGTCGCCCCGGCACTGACAAAGATACGCACCAGTATGGTATCGTCTGCATGCTGATTAAGACGCTTCTCGAGCACAAAATGATTCCACACAAATCAAGGAAGCCTACCCTGGACCTAAACACCCTTCGCAACAGCTGGGGTACTTATCCCGTTCAATTCGAGCAAGCCTGACCAAACCGCAATGGAAGTTCGCAACCTCATTCTGACTGGTGGAATCAACCACAACTTCATTGTCACAGCGAAAGCACCGGATGAAGACCAGGCCCGTTTTTTACAACAAACTGCATTTTGGTGCGCGGGAGAAAAACCATGAAACCAATTGAGGATCTTTCAGTTCTGGTGACCGGCGGCGGTTCAGGAATCGGCGAAGGTATTGCACAGTTTTATATCGAACGCGGTGCAACAGTCACCATCTGCGGCCGCAGGCAAGAAAAAATCGACGCCGTCGCCGCAAGGCTGGGTGAAAGGTGCCTGGCGGTGCGAGCAGACATCACAAACGAGGAAGATCGCCAGGAAGCCGTCGAGTCGGCAGTCACGCACGGCGGCAAACTCGACGTCCTGGTCAGCAATGCGGGGAACATGCTCAGGGGGGAAATTGACACGTTGAAAGAGGACCCGCTTGTCGATATCTTCAAAACCAATGTCATCGCCGGAATGCTATTAACCGGATTGTGTAAACCTCATCTGGCGAAACACGGCGGGGCAATCATCTTCATCGGCAGCATTCATACCCGCAGGGCATTTCCCGGTGCCTCAGCTTACGCGGCAACCAAAGGCGCGCTGGAGACATTAACGCGGGTTCTGGCTGCAGAACTCGGCGAGCACAATATCCGCGTTAATTGTGTTGTTCCGGGCGCTGTCCTTACCGAAATTTACCAGCGAGCAGGATTACTTAACGACGCAGAATCCGCAGAACGCCTCAACTCAATGGCATCCAGCCATGCACTCGGCCGAATTGGTACCAATACTGAGATAGCCGAAGCAGTTGATTACCTGGCAAGGGGTGAATGGACAACCGGGGCTATTCTGGATGTTGATGGCGGCCTGGGATTGGGCCTTACTCACGATGCCGTCATCTCGACCGACGGAACGCAGTGAGGGAGCGGAGAGATCTCACGCCGCTCCTTCAACCTACATTCCGAACTTCACCCGTCTTAAGCATCGGGAAGTTGGCAGGCTGATAAGTCATGACCATCGCACGACGAGGATTTCCGGAAAGGTTAGGCTCAGACCCATGAATGGAGTGGGGATCAAAGAACACCAGCGAGCCAGCCGGGGCTTCCATCAACACCTGGTCCTTTTCCTCAAAACAGGCCGGATCGGTAAAGAAGCCACCAAGCTGGGATCCATCTGCCGTACCCGGCAGGCAACCACGAAGATGACTCTTGTCGATTACACGAAGGCATCCGTTTTCCGCAGATGCATCGTCGAAGGCAAGATAGACATTGGGCAGCAGGTCCACGTGATCGCTATCGTGAGCCCAATAGGGTGAATCCTGGTGCCAGCCAAACCCTGAACCCTCTCCTGCTCTTTTGAGGTTCAGCTTGTTCGTCCAGATACTAACTGCATCGACGCCAATAATGCTCTTCACAGGATCTACGATCCGGGTATCTTCGACAAGCGCCTCCAGAACAGCATCAAGGTGATGCGCCGGCTCAATAACCCTGATAGTTTCACTTTTGTCCCCATGCTCGAACTGCACGGTCATATTGCCAATATCGACGAACCGCTTACCATCCAGATGATAGGCGTTTCCACTCGCTGATTCGGCATGCGCCAACGCTACAGCGCGCTCTACGGACCCTGTCAGGTCCGCCAGTTCTCGTGCACTAAAGACACCTTCTCTAATCAGGTACCCATGCTGCCTATAGGTGAATAGCTCTTCTTCCAACAGGGAATGAGTCAGGTTATGTTGTTCGCTCATACTTTATTGTAGCCTTAAGACCCGGCTATTCGACACCATTTCTATGGACACCGAAAAATACGCATCCATCATCAGAGACGAGGGGTATCTGATTCTCGAATCTGTTTTAACCCACGATGAGATAGCGGACATAAAAAAAGCCCTGTCGCCATTCCTACAGGGCGCCCTAATGGGCCGAAATAATTTTGAAGGTGAAAGCTCAGAACGTGTGTATGCGCTGCTAGCCAAACACCCTAAATTTTCGCTCATCATCGAGCACCCTACCATCCTGAAAATTCTTGACCAGTTGCTTGAGCCCGACTACCTCCTTTCAGCAAATCTTGCGATTAATTGTCACCCGGGCGAGACCCCACAACCTTTTCATCGGGACAATGACGGCGGCATGTACAGCGACATCGCCGGGATTCATGGAATCAGTACGATCTGGAACTTCGATGATTTCACCGATGACAATGGCGCCACAGAGATCATTCCCCGCAGCCATACGAAACGGGATTGGCAGCCAAGAACAGAAGACGTTGTAAAGGTTTTGATGCCCACTGGCTCAGTACTAATATTCACCGGCTCGCTGTATCACCGGGGCGGTGCCAACAGTTCCGATAAAACCCGACTCGCGATAACACCGCAGTACTGCCAACCCTGGCTCCGCCAGTTAGAGAATATGGTGTTAAGTGTACCTCCTGAGAAAGCACAATCACTCTCCTCACGGGTACAGGCACTTTTAGGGTACAGTGTCCGGTCTCCCGGGTTCATGGGATACGTCGACGGCGTCCACCCAAAACGACTAATTGATAAAGATTACCAGGGACGGCAGGCAAGGGGCGAACCCACAATAGGAGGGAGTCTCTCGGGCTCTTAACTATACCGCCTGTTTAGGCTTTTCATTTCTTAAAATTAATATGGATCAATCATGACCGAATCAGATGTATACACGCCACCGGAAGTCTGGACCTGGGATGCAGAAAGCGGAGGAAAGTTCGCCAATATCAATCGTCCGATCGCAGGCCCCACTCACGACAAGGAACTTCCTCGTGGCAAGCATCCCCTTCAGCTACATTCGCTGGCTACACCGAATGGCGTGAAGGTCACCATTCTGCTTGAAGAATTATTGGCACTGGGCAAGGAAGAGGCAGAGTACGACGCCTACCTGATCAACATCGGTAACGGCGACCAATTTGGCAGCGGATTCGTAGACATCAACCCAAACTCCAAGATACCCGCGCTGCTGGACACCAGCACCACACCGGAAACCAGGGTATTCGAGTCCGGTGCAATCCTGATTTACCTCGCAGAAAAATGTGGCGCTTTTATACCCACCGATCCAGCAGCACGTGCGGAGTGTCTTTCATGGCTGATGTGGCAAATGGGAAGCGCCCCCTACCTGGGCGGCGGCTTTGGGCACTTCTACGCCTATGCTCCAGAGAAATGGGAATACCCGATCAATCGATACGCCATGGAAGTTAAGCGCCAGCTCGATGTTCTTGAGAGGAACCTGGACTCACGTCAGTACCTTTGCGGCGACCAGTACAATATCGCTGATATGGCGAACTACGCCTGGTATGGCACATTGGTACTTCACAACATTTACGACGCACAAAAATTCCTCGACGTTACCTCTTACAAGAACGTCACACGTTGGGCGACAGAAATCGAAGCGCGCCCGGCGGTTGAGAGAGGAAGGCGTGTCAACAGAACGTGGGGACCAGAGGAAACTCGCGTGGCCGAACGACATGACGCAAGTGACTTCGACATCACTGAATCAAAGCCTGCGGAATCCGCTGGCTAAAATCTGTGCTATTTGTACCCGCCGTTCAGGAACCGAAAGAACGGCGGGTTTACCCACACACGATCCACTCGTAAATCCCAACGGTCATCCGTAAGCACCTGGACGACTTTTGCGGTCTTATCCTCCAGAACAGTCAATGTCGCTTCGTGGTTGTCAGATGAAATGACCACCAGAGAAATAGGTTCAAATCCCTCAAACGCCTGGTCTGTGTAGTAGAAAGGTTGCCACCAGGCATTTTCGATCAGACCCAGTTCATCTTTTTCGTCCTTCTTGGCGAATCTCGTCACCACTTCGTGGAATCGCTCCCGATCATCACCGGAATCAAACTGGAACAGCACTGCCACCTCTCGCCCCTGAACGACGCGAACACCGCCGGGTAGTGTTACGACTGCATCGGAAGCAGGCCCCCAGTCGTCACGATAAAGAAATGCTGACACCTTGGGTGTGATGTAAACCCAACCCTCTATACCTTCACTATCCAGCAGCGCGACAAGCTGACGCATATGCAGAAGACTCGACTGGGAATAGATAAAGGTGTGTGCAACCGGGAAATTGTCATACACCCCTTTCCTGCGCAGGTCGTATCCCGTGAGAACACCGTCGACAAGTGCCTCGCCAAGCACCTCCAGAAACACGTTATCTTTCAGTAAAGTCGGATGATCGAAAGCGCCTGCCATATGGTGGTAAAGGGAAGCATCGCCAATTCGTCCCATCAGAGAGGGATGATTATCTGATACGACAGCAACATACGATTTAACTTTCTTCAAGGCGAGCTTCTCATTCGCAAGATCCTCGGCATCCAGCGCACCCAGAGTAATAAGTACCGCCGCCGCTCTTTTCTCTTCGGCCGAGAGGTTCACTCCATGCCCTTCCAGAAGGGAAGAGACCTTTCCATCACCATAGGTGTCACTCAGCTTCTCGAAGTTCAGCTCATCAATTGCTGACCGGTAATCTCCTGCGATCAGGTGCGAGCTGAACATCAAAAGGGCAACAACAATAACTCTCATATTTTCTCTCGACTTTCTTCTTACAACCATCTTCCACGAGCCATTTCTACGAGGCTACCTGCTCACAGGCTATGGCCCAATCAATCTTCCATCGGCAGGTCTGTCGAACTCTCCCTGCCTGAATCTGGCGCTATCAATCTGCATCGGAGAAACTGCTTCGGATTTTGTGTACTCATGAACGCAGACCCGTTCCATTATGCGCCACTCATCATCTCTCTTTTCGTACAGATCCAGGTAACGGCCGTGCCAGGTGTCCAGCACGTCTGCATCTTTTTGCAGCATATAGCTGACGTTGTAGACTTCACCCCGGGCATGATCACCGTCTGCATCCAGTTCGATCAAATGATTAAAGATACAGTGGTTCGTAGATCGCCATCTCAAGTGACCGACCATACAGTGTTCTGCAAACTCCCAGGCGTTACCCACAAAAGTGCCGTGATCATCTGTCGCTTCCGGCCAATAGGCAGATTTCATCTCGGCTTCGTCGAGTCGATCTACTCCCCGGCAGTAGCGTTTGGCGACATCTCTTATAAGTTCAATATCTGACAGCTGGTCCAGCGTGTAGCCCACGTTCAACTCCAAATGTGACTGAATCGAACCAATACTATAGTACGAACCTAGTCACTTTGACTCACAAACAATTTTCTCTACACTTAGGCGCTCACCCAAATAGCAAGCATTCACCCAACATGAATAAGCCTACTGACCGAACGATTTTCCAAAATGCCTGGGTTGTTCCCGACATCGAATCAGCCTGTATGAAATGGGTGAACGAACTCGGGGTCGGGCCTTTCTTCCTGACCGATTACACGCCCGGCACGTTTGAACAAATCACCTATCGGGGAGAACCATCGGACCTGTCAATGAAAGTGGCCATCGCGCAGGCAGGCAACGTCCAGATTGAACTGATCGAGCCTACGACAGATCAATGCGCTTATCGTGACAGCGTCCCTAAAGGTCAGATGGCTTTTCACCATATGTGTGTCTGGACGCTAGATTTCGAAGCGGACCTGAAATATATGGAAAGCCTGAACTATGCCGCCGCCAACACTGGCAAGGTGGGCGGTATTGAATTCGCTTACTTCGATACCCGTCCGCTGATGGGATGCATGCTTGAGGTCGTTACAAAAAACGAAGGCACGGTCGCTAGATTTGAGGAAATTGCCGAGACGGCAAGAAACTGGAACGGCAAGGATCCTATTCGCTAATGCCAGAAATTAGAGTGAGCCAACTCCTGAAAGAGGGCGAATCGATCGCTTTAAAAGAGGATGACCAGCACATCCTTCTATGCAGAATCGGAGGTAAGTATCATGCGGTATCCAACATCTGCTCCCACGCTCGGGTACTTCTATCCAAGGGAAGACTAAGAGGCACGACGATTACCTGCCCACTCCATGGTGCTCGGTTTGATGTTACTTCCGGTAAATGTTTAGGTGGACCAGCCTTTCAGGATATAGCGAGTTATTCCGTAAGCAACGAAGACAACGAAATAATTATCGCCACCGAAGGATGAGTGAGCTTGCCAACAAAGTCATACTGATCAACGGTCACGACATTCCTCTGGACGGTGGACAGCTGGCCAAACTTTAACCACTCTCGTATCATCGTAAAAAAGGGATGTTGATATGTCAGAAGCAAGCAAGTCATCTGGTTCGGTACCCTTCACAAAAATCACGGCTGATCGCTACATCTCACCTGACTATATGCTCCAGGAAAGGGAGAAGCTCTGGGCAAAGACCTGGCTGGTCGCCGGCGTTGTCCAGGATGTCGAGGAACCGGGCGATTTCTTTGTCTTCGATTTCGAGCCAGAGTCTGTCATCGTTTCCCGCGCAGAAGACGGCACCATTAATGCTTTTTACAATGTTTGTCAGCACCGGGGCGCACGCCTACTA
Source organism: uncultured Pseudomonadales bacterium (assembly GCA_937775265.1). Classification (GTDB taxonomy): domain Bacteria; phylum Pseudomonadota; class Gammaproteobacteria; order Pseudomonadales; family Azotimanducaceae; genus UBA9659. Next base: position 271,190 of record CALKBV010000011.1, on the reverse strand, counting down.
CTGACCAACCAAGGTGCAATGGAAACTTATACCTGCCCTTACCATGGATGGGTCTACAACAACGACGGCAGTCTCTGCAAAGTCCCCGAGGAAGAAAAGTTCAGCCGAGGTGTCCCCAAGGAGGCGCTTAGCCTTCAACCGCTCAGAGTCGATGTGTGGGGAGGCATGGTCTGGGTGTGCATGGATCAAGACGCGCCGACCCTGCAGGAGTACCTTGGCCCTGTCATTGAAATGATCGAGCCTTTCCGGCCCGAGGATATGAGACTGGTGGAAGACCAGACCTGCAGGCTGGAATGTAACTGGAAAGCGGTCTTCGACAATTTCGGTGAGCTCTACCATGTCGAGCACATCCACCCACAGCACGAACTGATATTCGACTGCCCAACCTCTACCGCGGAGTACTTTAACGGCGGGCATACTCGCGTCCTGATCGATGGCTTCACCGTAAATTCACGTCTTCCTATTCCTGACGAAGTACCGCCGACTCAATGGGCCCAAATGAAAACCCTTGGCATGGAGAGAGACAATTACAAAGGCCGAGTCCTTGATGTCAGGCGCGATGTCCAGCTTCGCAAACGGGAACTGGGCCCTTCACTCGGTTACAACTACGACCGCTTAAGTGACAACCAGCTCTCGGACATTGTGCAATACAATATTTTCCCCAACACTATCTTGGTTCTTCAACCTGAAGAGTTTTGGATCCTTCGGTCTAGGCCGCATGCTACAGACCCAAACAAATGTTACTGGGACAAGTTCGCGCTTCGAATGCTGCCGGACGTCCAGTTGCAGGAGAATACAAAAATTAAGTTCCCGGCGTTGCAGAATCGCGCGAATGTTTCCTTCAACCTTGATCAGGATAGCGACGGGACCGCCAGGCCAGAACACGACGAATTCGACCAGGAGGCCATCATTGCCGGGGAGAAAACCATGACGATTACTCTTGACCAGGACATCCACCTAATCAGGGACGTCCAGAAAGGAATGCATTCGCGAGGCTTCAAGGAAGCTTGGCTGAATGATGATGAAGCCAGGGTTCAGCATTATCACAGCTGGATAGACAAATACATAAACCAGCAGTTTAACTAAGTTGTTAACGACTCAACGGTCTCGCTGGACACACCAGCGACTTCTGCCGCCTTAACAATCGAGTCCCATGATCGGTCGTCCAGCGGGATACCGTTAGCACTTCGCTCGCTCATTGACTCACGTTCTGGTTCACCGGGCAACCGGACCTTATCGTTACCGACCGCCGGCTCAGAACTCCGCAACCAGCCTGACATTCCTTCGACTTCTTCCTGGAATGCTTCGAGCCCACCGAATAGGTTCGGGTCGATAATAAATTCCAGCATGTGATTAACGGTCATGTCAGTTTGCTTGTCGACATTTTGCATTGTCCATTCCCCGGCCAGGCCACCACCAAGCAATTCACAGACCAGCGCCAGCCCGTAACCCTTGTGCTCTCCGAAGGGGGCAAGAGAACCGCCCTGCTCAAGGACATTTGGATCAGTTGAGGGTTGGCCTGCGGCGTCGTACACCGACCCCTCCGGCACAGACACACCTTTCATTCTGGCAACACGCGCTTTACCCAGTGCAATCGCGCTTGTTGCCATGTCCAATATGATTGGGTCACCTGAAGTTGGTATGGCGCAACAAAAGGGGTTGGTCTGCATTCTTTTGTCCCTGCCACCCCATGGGGAAACAAAAGGCGGGTGACCAACCACATTAACGAAATGGATCGAGACCAAACCCTCTCTGGCGCATTGCTCGCCATACGTTCCAACACGACCGATATGGTAGTTATTCTTTGATCCCACACAGGCCATACCGATCTGCTTCGCACGTTCAATACCCATTTGGGTAGCTTGTTTCGCCACTACTTGACCAAAACCGAAATGGCCGTCGACAAGCAACACCGCTCCTTTGTCTACCACCAATTCTGCGTCTTCATTAACCCGGAGGTGCCCTCGCTGGATGCCATTCACGTAATTGGGAATCATGCCCACACCGTGCGAATCATGCCCTTTCAGGTTTGCTTCAACCAGGTGTTCAGCCACCTGCCATGCCCTGTCTTCGGAAGCACCCGCCTGTTCAAATATTTTTTTTACAAACTCTCGAAGTCGTTCGTGGTTGATCAACATTGTGATTTATTTCATCCCTGGGTTAAATTTTTGCGCCGATTGCTCTGCCTGGAACGCTCGAAAGTGGCGAGCCCAGCCAGGCCCAAGACAACAAACGTAAAAAACAGGACCGCACCGGTTTTTCGTACATTGGATCTGCGGCCATTATTCATACATCCTGGTTTTACTTGGTTTTACCTGGTTTTATCCAGTTTACACGTCTCATGCGAATCTCGTTCACCATGAAAATAACCGAAACCCACTAGTGTTAAGGTAACCTTACTAGCTGACGCTCTGGCAGATACTCGCGAGCGCCCGCACAATCAGACAAAAGCGATTCGGGCGGTTGCTCGCAAGACGACACAGCAAGCCCAGAAAAACATAAGTGATGGCAGTAAGCAGCGTAGGCGGAGCATTCTTCAAGGCGGACAGTGACTATTTTGACGGCAGCTTTACGTTGAACTAACGCGTTACTGACATGGCGGAACCACTCAAACAACTGGAATCGATAGACCTTGAGATTATTGATAAGGTCCGGGAACCCTAGTATGGAAAGTTTGTTCATATGCAAGAACACGACGGCCACATGGCGGAACTATGTGAGCCTGTTGATGATCTATAAAGCACCATGGCCAGAGAAGGCAGGGCCAAATAGTGAGTAACCTGCCTGATTCAACCGAAGTTCTTGTTATCGGGGGCGGCATCGTTGGCTGTTCGATAGCCTATCATCTGACCAAACTCGGCATCAAAGACGTCGTCCTGTTGGAGCAAAATCAACTGACCGCTGGAACAACGTGGCACGCCGCAGGACTGGTCGGCCAGCTTCGCGCCACCGCAAACCTGACCCATCTCGCTCGCTACACCACTGAACTCTTCGCCGGTCTTGAAGACGAGACAGGTCAGGCAACGGGGTATCGTAGAACCGGATCACTTAGTCTGGCACTCAATACTGAGCGTCTCGAAGAACTTAACCGACAAGCTTCAACAGCACGCGCATTCGGTATTGAAGTGCAGCAGATATCAGCAGCGGATGTCTCTACTCATTGGCCCGACGTGAACATCGAAGACGTTTGCGGGGCGGTATATCTTCCCGGCGATGGACAAACCAATCCTGTTGATACAACCCAGGCTTTAGCCGCAGGTGCACGAAAAGGTGGTGCACTTATTCTTGAAAACCAACATGTCGAGAAAATCAGCACCGACGAGGGAAAAGTCCTGTCGGTTACTACCGCTGATGGCGTGATTAAAACCAGGAAACTAGTGATCGCAGCGGGTATGTGGTCAAGGCAGTTGGGCGCCAGTATTGGTATATCGATACCACTGCAGGCGGCGGAACATTTCTACATCGTAACGGAACCAATGGATTCGCTTCGTTCGGGTATGCCCACTCTTCGCGTGCCCGACGAATTCGCCTACTTTAAGGAAGATGCCGGGAAGGTATTGCTTGGTGCATTTGAGCCAGTGGCAAAACCCTGGTCTGTTAATGGCGTTAGCAAGGACTTCGCATTCGGGACATTGCCTGAGGATATTGATCACTTCGAGCCCATTCTGGAACTAGCGCTCCGACGCTTCCCAAAATTAAATACTGCAGGGATTCAGTTGTTTTTTAACGGTCCTGAAAGCTTTACGCCGGATGACAGATACCTGCTGGGTAAGGTGCCTGAATACGATAACGTTTTTGTCGCCGCAGGCTTTAATTCTATTGGCATTCAATCTTCCGGCGGCGCCGGAAAGGTACTGGCTGAATGGATCGCAAAAGATCACCCACCGATGGATTTATGGGATGTGGATATCAGACGCACATTTCCATTTCAGTCAAACCGCAAATACCTCGTCAACAGAACCAGGGAAACCCTGGGACTACTGTATGCGATGCACTGGCCCTATCACCAGTATGAAACCGCAAGGGGTGCCAGAAGAAGCCCTATCCATGACCGTTTAATCGACCATGGCGCAGTGATGGGCGAGCTGGCGGGATGGGAACGACCCAACTGGTTTGTTCGCGGAAATAACCGTGCAACTTACGAATACTCCTATGGAAAACAAAACTGGTTCGACGACTGCCGCGAAGAATGCCTGGCGCTGAGAGACAGCGTAGCTCTGTTTGACCAGTCCAGCTATCCGGTGTTCTACCTTGACGGAATAGAGGCGCTAACGACCCTTAACCATATCTGCGCTAACAATGTGGATGTGGATACAGGACAGATTGTGTACACCCAGTGGCTCAACGAAAGGGGGGGTATAGAAGCTGATGTCACCGTCACTCGAATAAGTGATAACCGCTTTATGATCGTCTCCAGTTGCGCATCGGAAGGCAGGGATTTCCAGTGGCTAACATCACACATCGACAGTAAAACCCACGCCTTCGCGACCAACGCCGGGAGCGCAATTACGATACTGGGAATTATGGGGCCCCTGTCGCGCGACCTTCTGTCCGGCCTTACACCGGATGATGTCTCAGATGCGGCGCTCCCCTACTATCAGTCCAGGGATCTCGAGATCGGTTATGCCCGCGTCCGGGTGAATCGGCTCTCCTACGTGGGCGAACTCGGCTATGAGCTATATATTCCGACTGAGTTCGCACAACACGTGTACGAAGAAATCCTAAGAGTAGGCGCGACCTTCGAACTTGCACATGCCGGATATCATGCGATGAATGCGTGCCGGATCGAAAAGGGTTACCGACATTTCGGCGATGATATTGGCGACGAGATCACACCTTATAGCGCCGGACTCGGCTTCGCTGTTGATATGAGTAAAGACAACTTTATCGGAAGGTCTGCGCTCAAAAGCATCAGCAATAAATTTGCCGAAAAATTAGTGAATATTGCTATCAAACATGAAGACCCACCCCTGCTCTACCATGATGAGCCGGTTTACGCCGACGATGAACTGGTCGGCATTACTACTTCAGGCATGTGGGGTCACAGGATCAACCGCTCGCTCGGCATCGCGCTGTTAAAACACGACGAAGGTGTCACGAAAAAGTGGCTGGCCTCAAAGCAGTTTGAAATTGAAGTCGCCGGAATACGTTACCCGCTCGACGTGCAGCTCTCCGCTTTTTATGACCCCGAAGGACGCCAGCTAAAAGGCTGAGTCAGCAATTTGTCCAGCCGAATAGAGTCTGTTTCGTCGAACGGCGTAATACCTATCGCCATTTGACCCTGGGGCAACGCTGCCTCGCCAAGGTAAGTGCCAAACAGACGATCCCAACAGGAAAAATTGAAACCAAAATTACATTCATGCTCTGTATCAACCACCGAATGATGGATGCGGTGCATATCCGGCGTGACGATAATCCATCGTAACGCTCTGTCGACCGAATCCGGGAGACGAATGTTGCTGTGGTTGAACATGGAGGTTCCGTTTAACAGAACCTCTGCCGCCAGAACTGCAACCGGGAACGGCCCGAGGCCAAAGATAAGCGCGAACTTAATCAGCATGGATATCAAAATTGATATCGGGTGAAAACGACTTCCGGTGGTTACGTCAAAATCAAGATCAGTGTGATGAACACGATGTAACAGCCATAAAGCAGGTAGCCAATGAAAAAATCGGTGCTGAAAGTATATCGTCAGGTCAAACGAAACGATAAATATTCCAATCGACAAGACCCATGGAAGGTCGGTTAGTTTAAGTAGTGCGCCTTGCTCTTCAAACAAATAAGCCGCAAACAAAGTTCCAGAAAATGGTACGAAAATACGAAGCACAAGCGTATTTAGAGACGACAGCAGCATATTATTAAGCCAACGAATCCTCCAATCGACTTTCCTCACTCTCCGCGGAAACGATCTCTCCGATATCGCGAAGACAGTGAACAGCACAAGGAAAACCAGCAACCGAACGGTCAGCTCCTCACCAGCCTCAACAACATTCATATGACACCTCTGCACCTGCGGCGCGAACATTGACCCGCTAACCACCTAAATCCGGGCATCTGCTCACGAACCTCATCCGGCCAGCAACAACTTAGATCATCAATTGATCATAAGCCAATGGCAAAGGCGGCCGGAGAAACCCAAGGGCTTTCACGTCCTGGGTCCATTGCGCAAGCGGCATAGCTTTTGAAAAACTCGCCCCACCTACCACCTTGCTCATTCTCGAAAGTGCAGTTTCTATTAGTTCCGCGCAGGTAATTTTGCAACGAACAGCAGTTATGTGCGCTGCTTCTTCTCCAGCCTCAATGGCGCGCAGCGCGCCCTCATAGGATTGTTCAGCAAGCCAGAGTTCATTCTGACATCTCACCCATTCCGTTTTCTCGAACGCTCGCATGCCTTGTTCTTTTCCTTCAAGCTTTCCTCGGGCAAAACCCATCGCGTTATCAGCGACCCCAAGCACCACACCGGTAAACAACATATTGCTGATCTGGCTGCTTATCGGCGCGACTTTACTCAACACTTCCCTGGAAACCGTTTTGTTCGCCGGGAAATTCTCAAAGCGAAAGGCGTGGGATTGGGTCGATGACATTCCAATACCATCCCACTCAACTGTCAGCTTGCACCCGGTTGACCCATCCCAAGGTTCATCTTTGTTCTGCAGAAAGAAGAGTTCCGGTAGCTCTGAACCTTCAACCTTAGCCGTGGTAATCATAAAGTCGGCATGTCCGGACCCGGACCCAAAATGTTTATCACCTGTGATAAGAAAATGGTCTTTTTCAGGTGTCGCGATTGACCGGGTCTTCAAAATATCGCCACCGGAACCCGGCTCTGAAGTCACTGTCCCCCACCAATAGTCGCGCGCGCTTTCTATAACCCACTGCCGCTGAGCTCTCCACGCATCAGGTTCGTCATCTACAGATTCAACACCCAGGAAAAACGCAGTCACCGCTGGATGCATCGACGCGACCAGAGCTACACTAGGATCACCATGGGCGATCGTTCGAACCATTTCAGAATACATACGCGCCGAACGCGCTGGTCCCTGCCACAACCCACCCTGGTCTGCAGGGACACCTGTAAGAAGGAATCCGGTTCCCTTTAATTGCTCAAAATCATCGGGGTCAAGCTGCGTGCGTTTTTGTCTGGAGATGACATCTTCCGCAAATCCCGCTGCAACGCTTTCCAGATCGCGTATTACCTGTCGTGATTCCGTCAATTGCTTATTCCCTAGTGTGGTAAACTCATCGTTATGAGTGTGCCTTTCAACAACACCTACGTCCAGCTACCAGAACGGTTCTATTCCCGACAATCGCCGACGAAGGTTGAAAACCCCGGGCTCATTCGAGCCAACCCTGAGCTGGCACAATTGCTAGACATCGATCCCGCATGGTTATCGTCTGATGATGGTATCGCAACCATGGCCGGAAACCTGCTACCAGAGGGTGCCGATCCCATCGCAACTGTTTATGCCGGGCACCAGTTCGGATCCTGGAATCCTCAATTGGGTGATGGTCGCGCCATTTTGCTTGGCGAAGTCATTGGTACAGACGGGGAAAGATACGACTTACAGCTAAAAGGTTCTGGACAAACCCCTTATTCGAGAATGGGAGACGGAAGAGCACCACTCGGCCCCGTCATGAGAGAATACATCGTAAGTGAGGCCATGGCGGCTCTAGGTGTTCCAACCAGCCGATCGTTAGCAGCGGTCACTACAGGAGAACCTGTCTACCGAGAGGAAACATTGCCCGGTGCGGTGCTCGCTCGTGTCGCGAAAAGCCATATCAGAATTGGTACATTTCAGTTTTTCGCATCCAAAGAAGACAAAGAAGCACTGGGTTTACTGGTTAACCATGTTCTCGAAAGGCATTATCCGAACGCAGTCGAGGCAGGCGCCAGCTCTAACTCCAAGGCCCTGATGTTACTGGACGAGGTCATGCAGGCGCAGGCAAAGCTGGTTGCCAGCTGGCAAATGATCGGCTTTATCCATGGGGTAATGAATACCGACAATGTGTTGCTCTCCGGGGAGACCATCGATTACGGGCCCTGCGCCTTTATGGATACCTACAATCCAGACACCGTATTCAGTTCTATAGATCACGGTGGTCGCTATGCCTATCGTAACCAGCCAGGTATCGCTCACTGGAATATGGCATGCCTCGCTCAGGCCCTGGTACCCGTCATAGCTGACAAAGAAGAAAATGCTATTGAAATAGCAAAAGACGCACTGGACAAATTCCCTGCCTACTTTCTTGATGCTAATGTCTCAGGAATGCAACGCAAGCTCGGACTCGCATCACATCATGACGATGATGAAATACTGGCGAAGGACTTCCTCGACCTGCTAGAGGCCCACCAACTGGATTTCACGCTGTCTTTTCGCCGCTTGTCCGAATTGTCAGGTACCGCGCCAACGGCTAATGTCAGTTCACTAGCGGGCTTCCCTTCCGCATTTGACGGCTGGATGGCTCGCTGGAAGACACGTTTAGATACAGAAGATAACCCCACACGCCAACAGGACATGCTTAGCACCAACCCGGCGATCATTCCACGCAATCACTTGATCGAAGAATCAATCGTAGCTGCCACTACGGAGGGGAACTTCGATCTGTTCAACACACTAGTCGATAACCTGGCGACCCCGTATGACCTGACGGGAGTTGATGTCCGGTTTGCGAAAAGGCCAAAACCGGAACAAGTCGTTCGCCAGACGTTCTGCGGCACCTGATCATCATCTCGACAGGCAGCCATCATAATGGTGTACTCCCGTAGAGAGAAACCTGTCTACTCTTCCTATTAGCATCTTCGGTGCAAAAGCCGATAAAGCCGCCCTTGATGACTACTAGTCTGCAGGCATCAATCGTTCTATTCTTGCATTTCTCTTGCATTTCTCTTGCACTTGGAGCGGCCAGCTAAGATAGAGCATTAACCGTTGTAGATAGCTATACAGATCTATTGAAAATTAGAAAAGAGGCAAGCATGACTGATTTCCTTCGAACGCCGGACGAAAATTTTAAACACCTCAAGGACTTTCCCTATCAACCCAATTACCACAACTGGCAAGACATGCGGATGCACTATGTGGACGAAGGTCCAAAGGATGCTCCGGTCATGCTGCTTATGCACGGCATGCCAACCTGGAGCTTCCTTTATCGACATGTGATTCCGAAGCTACTGGCCGCGGGTTATCGATGCATCGCACCAGACCATCTAGGCTTTGGTAAATCAGACAAGCCAACGGACCCTGATTGGTACACCATCGCCCGCCATACAGAAATCCTGACCAGCCTGATTACGTCACTAGATCTCAAAGACATCACCCTGGTCTGCCAGGATTGGGGCGGACCAACGGGCCTTGCACAGGCTGTGTTTATGCCGGAGCGATTCTCCAGACTTACGATCATGAACACCTGGCTTCACCATGCTGAATACGAATACTCAGCGGCGATTCGTAACTGGAACGAAAACTGGCATGAAGGTGGGCGGTTTTTCCGTGAGAAACCAGATATAGCGGCGCTCATGGTGCTGAGCGCAGGTCTGGTTGGACCGGAAGTAGCATTTCCGGCCATCAGTGAGGGCAAACCCATTGAAGGGCTGACAGGCGAAGCTGCCAATGTGTACAACGGATTCCGCGCACCTATTCATGACATGCCCGATGCAGCATTCAACGGCATGCGCAGGTTTCCCCTATCCATCTGTTTCGATAATTACGACGGCGGGAACGGTGCCGCCCAGACTCACTTTTACAACACCCTGCTTCAGTGGGCTAAACCCGTCCACTTTATCTGGGGATGTGCCGACGATGTTTTCAACGAAGAATGGGGCCGCAAGTGGGCAGGGCAAATGAACGCCAGCTTCGACCCCATCGAAAAAGCCGGCCACTTTTTGCAAAATACCCATGGCGACGAACTCGCTGAGCTGTTACTTAACCGTATAGAGGAAGAATAATGTTTGAAATAAGATGCTATCACTATGACCCCGCTAAGTTTGACGACTACAAGAAATGGGCGATCGATGAAGCTGCACCATTTTTGAAAGCAAACCTGAATGTTGTTGGCTTCTGGCTCGATAATGGCAACGCCATTGAACTAACAGGCTCCGACCCGGCGCCGCAAAAGCACGGCGCAGCTAACGTGACCTGGATCATCAACTGGGACTCAAAAGAACACAGGGCCAAGGGGTTCAAGGAGGTTTTTGAAGGAGAAGGATGGCAGGATATCTGGTCAAGACACCCGGATGCAGACGGCTACTTGCAAATGGAGGCCAGGTTCGCCGAAGAGGTTTAACCCTCTAACTGAAGACAGGCTCGTTCCAGACGAGCCTGATCTATTTATACCGGCGATGCCTTGTTCTCAATAGCTAGTTTGTCAACGTCGCGCATAGGGGATAACCCTCGGTCATTACCCGCAAAAGTAAATAGGTCAACGACACCACCCGAACATCTAAGCGCCTTACAAACTAATCAAGAAACTCAAACGAAGGATCATCCGGTCCATGGGTCGCACGGGTAATTGGCACCAATGACTGGTTATTATCGAAGTCTTCCGACATCGCAGTGTCCTGATGCCAGGTCATTACGATCTGTCTGAACTTGATCTTCCAAACGCCCTGCCGCTTTTCCATTCGATCCAGATAACGGCCGATGTAGGTCATCTCGGTATCGTCTGGCCTGCGATGATGTGCCGTCAAGTAAGACTCAACATTAGCGATGCCACCCTCAATCCTGATCAGCGTGTTTGATATCTGATGCTGGGTGTTGACGAACTTACGCAGCCCATCGGGCAACGCATCGCAAAATGCATGAGCAGGGCCTTTATAACCGCCATAGTCCAACTCGGCATCGTCCCAACAAGCCGACTTCAATATTTCAGCGTCAGCCCGATCAACACCGCGCGCATAGGTGTGCATGATTTCAATAATCGCTAACCGATCTGCCATTTCTTCCAGATTCGGAACCTGTCCAACTTCTGCCATTGTTACACTCCCGTCCGGTCTGCTTCCTGCACGGTAATTGAGCCCATGTCGACGAAAGTACCGTTGCGATCAGCAATGACCTCGCCTCCCCCATCTACGACGAATACCGACCCATTTACAAAACTGGCTTCATCGGAAGCAAGAAACGTCACAGCATTGGCGATGTCTTCCACCCTGCCACCCCGACCCATTGGGTTGTTAACACCTATCACTTTTGTCGCTTCTTCGAGATTGTTATGGTCCCCGACCGCCAGCCGCGCGGTTAAACCGGTTACCGTACCGCCAGGACAGACGACATTACAACGGATACCTTTAGGCCCAAGCTCTGGCGCCACTGACTGACTAAGCCCAATGACCGCATGCTTAGCCGCAGTATAGACATGCGGTCCTAATCCGGCTCGAACGCCTGCTGTCGATGCGGTGTTGATAATCACACCGCTTCCTTTGGGAGACATCACTCGGGTCGCGTGCTTGATACCAAAAAAGACACTCGACAGAAGGACGTCCATCGTCCGATGCCATCCCTCAGCGCTAATCTCCGCAATGGGGCCGACGCTGCCAAGAATCCCCGCATTATTAAACATGATATCCAGCTGTCCGAATGTTTCCACCGCAAGATCAACGACCGCGGATACCTGATCCTCAATCGCAACATCCGCACTAATTGCAACACAGGCGTCACCGAGTTCCGCCGCAAGCACCTGGGCTCGCTCCAGTTGCAGATCCGCAATGACACATCTGGCACCCTCAGCAACAAACTTCCTGGCTGTTCCTTCGCCAATACCGCTGGCTCCACCCGTTATTACCGCTACTTTACCTTCTAGTCTTCCCATCACAGGTACTCCAATTAAAAATAATCATTATATCCCAACTCAATATTCTTACCGGCGCCCTCTTCCAGCCAGGTCGCGCAATCCGGACTGAGTACTTTGTCCCGGGTTTCTTTGTATAAATCAAGATCCTCATCGGTGAGAACATCTCGCCATCGACCATTTGTGCCCTTGTTGATAAACGTGGCTTGACCGCCTTTAAAGACTTCCGGCATTTTTGACGGTTGGGCGCTTGCCGCGATCGCCTGCTGTTTAACCCTGCCAAATGAAACGGCCTTCACTACGGCGCTGATTTCATCGCTGGTCATCGGAAGATCGATAAACTCAGCCAATTGTTTCACCGTCCCTGGGAGATCGCTCAACATGTCAGAGTAGTGAAGAAAAAGAAAATTTGGCAAGTAATTGTAATCCCAACAAGTCTTGGTGTGATGCATATTTGACCAGAAGGGGGGATCCTTCCTGTTACCAATCAAACCATCCCCGGATAATCCAGTTCTTCCAGAACCCCCTGATGTCACCAGCCTGTGGTTCGTATACCTCCCACCTGAAAGAATCCAGATGATGGTTCAGGTAGGTCTGGGTGACTTTCGGATAGTCCATCCCATGGCCCTGACAATCAGATTTATTCAATATCTGGCAGCGCCATACTCTATTGCCTGGAGCTAGTTCAGTTTCTTGTCCCTGTAGCACTTGGTTCCCTGGAGCGTCACCTGGAGTGCCAATCCATTTTTCGTTATCTAGTAGACTCTGGTTTCCTGAGTCACAGTAGCAGCAAGTTCTAAGGACTGACCCTTATCACCGAGCTCAACGGCCGCATCTCCCTGGCTAGAAAAGTCCCAGCCCGAGTCAAGGAAATTTTTGTATGACTGCTCCGTATGAAAAATAAAGATGATACGAAAATCTTTTACGCCCATCCCGAATCCACCGCCGGCGGAGAACACGCGCATAAACGTTTCTTCTCCGGTACTGGTTTCCCGGGCTATGGCACCACCACGGGCAGTCGACAGCAGCAAAAGATTAAAACCAAGCGAGTCAAAGACAGCGACACCTGTTGATTTTTCAACCAAACCCTTAGTTTCCGGGTTGAGTTCATACAATTCTTCCAGTATTTCATCGCGCATTTTTCGGGTCGCATTTTGTGCCTCGGAGATCTTCTCAGCCGCTTTCGCTGGATCGTCATCCTTACCAAAAAACGCAGCTGAACTAGACGCAGAAAACAACATTAATCCAATAAGTATAGTCAAAGACTTCATTAGACAGAACCTGTTAAGTCGCGAGTACGAACCCATACCCTATCACTTTTTTAGCTTACGGAGTCATTACAACTTTTAGTACATCTTCTTCATGGTTGTCGAAAACTTCATATCCTCTTGCACCCTCACTCAGCGACATTCGATGGGTGATGATTCCCGTCGGGTCAATTCTTCCCTGTACGATCATCGGTAACAATTTGGGGATATAGTACTGAGGATTAACAATACCCGAACGAAGCGTGATGTTTTTACCTGTCATTACGGGGAAAAAATCAATGCTGACTTGCTCTCCTGCAACCACGCCAATCACGGCCACCCGCCCACCTGGCCTGACTACATCGAGCGCTAACTTCACGGTCGCAGGGTTGCCAACCGCTTCAATCGCGCAGTCCGCCCCCTTACCACCGGTAAGCGATTTCGCGATTTCGATAACGTCTTCCCTCGATGGATTCAAGGGCCTGCACCCCCTGACCCTGGCTTTTTCCAGTCTGCCGTCATCAAGGTCAACCGCGATCACCGTCGCTGCACCCCGTATCAGCGCCGATAGTTGCGCAAAGACGCCAACAGGACCGCAACCGATAACCACTACCGTATCGCCTGCCCCAACTTCAGCAAGGTCAGCACCCATGTATCCCGTTGGCAGAATGTCAGTGAGAAACAAGACCTGCTCATCGTTAAGCCCATCAGGAATCTTGAAAAGATTGGTATCAGCGAACGGCACTCGAACACCTTCCGCCTGCCCACCCGGGTTCAGAGGGGATCCGAAAATATTGGTCACCGGGCCCATCTGTGTCGTTTCCATACAACCGCTATAAAGGTTGTCATCACAAAGTGCACAACCGCCACACCCTATAGTGCACGAGACCAACACTCGATCCTTTTTCTTGAATCGACGTACGTCGCTACCGACATCCTCAACTGTCCCAAGAAATTCGTGACCTAATGTGAACTCCCCCATCTCCAATCGGCTCGGGCCATGATAGATATGAAGATCAGAACCGCAGATGGCTGTTTTCTCTATTCGAACAATAGAATCGGTTGGCGCCTCAATTGACGGGTCGGGAACATCCAGATATGAAACAGTTTTGTGATCCTGGTAAACAAGCGCTTTCATCGGTATAACTCCAGACGAATGACAAAACACAATGGTATGCTCCCGCCTTATCGAAATCCAATCTGGAGGACGCATGGAGCTGGGGCTTAAGGGAAAGAAAGCAATTATCACCGGCGGTAGTCGAGGAATTGGACTGCACACAGGGATGCTGCTGGCCCAGGAAGGCTGTTGCATTGCATTTTGTGCCAGGGGCCAGCCCGAGATAGATGCAGCAATAGACAAAATAGGCGGCCAAGGCAACGGCACCGTTGTCGGCTTTCAAGCTGATCTGGAAGACGGTGACGCTACCCGCGCCTTTGTATCCAAGGCGATCGAAGCGCTCGGTGGCGTCGATATCCTTGTGCACAACGCCAGTGGTTTCGACATGTCTGGCGACGAGGCAGGATGGATGCGTAGCTTCCAGGTTGACATGATGGCAGGTGTGCGTGTGGTAGAAGAATCACTGGAGCACCTGAAACAAAGCGAATCAGCAAGCATCACTTTCGTAGGTTCGATGGCGAGTAAATTTCACTTCGGCCGACCACCCAGTTCATACGGGGCGGCGAAGGGCGCAATGAGAGTTTATGCGAATGAGTTGGCGCAGGCGCACGGTAAGCACGGTATTCGGGCGAATGTTATTTCACCTGGCGCGGTCTGGTTTGAAGGCGGCTCCTGGGACCAACGTAAGATTGAAAACCCAAAATTCTATGCGTCAGTCGAGAAGGGTATCCCCCTGGGCCGCCTGGGCACTGCGGATGAGATCGCAAGAGCCATTGCCTTTGTCGCAAGCCCGGCTGGCATCTGGATAAACGCAGCCCACATAGCGGCAGACGGAGGTCAGGTCGCCTCAGTCGATTAGACCACCGAAATTGCGAGATGCCAGCAGGGGTTTTTATTTGATACTGCCAAACCAGCGTCGAAACGATGGTCTGAAATTCCCTCCGTCATTAGCGATTGATCGATAAGTGAAAACACACGTATGATTAAGCTTCTCAAACCTACCGGATATTGACGTTGAACAGGGTATTGTCAGCCGCCAGAGTTTTGCTAATGGTTGCAATCGTTGCAATTGTCTCAGCTTGCGGTGGTGGTGGTGGCAGTTCATCTGCTCCACCCCCCAGCCCACCCCCTGCGCCCGAACCGAACCCGAATCCGAACCTGAACCTGAACCTGCGTCTGATTTCGACAATGGCGTTTTTTCGCCCTACCAGACCTTCGAGCAGATGTGCTCAACTCCGCGAACGGGAACCGATAGAAACGGGAATAGTTTCCGAGACACCCAGGGCGACACAGAAGATGAGAACAACTGGCTACGTTCTTCGAGTCATGAACTGTACCTCTGGTATAACGAAATAGTTGATGTTGACCCAGGTAACTTCACAACACCCGAATACTTCGAGCAGATGCAAACGTTCGACATCACTCCATCCGGCGCACCAAAAGACAAATTTCACTTCACGATTTCTACGGACGTTTGGCAGGATCAATCCCAGGGGGGCATCTCCGGTGGATACGGAGCAACCTTTGTCATCCTTCAAGGATCACCACCCAGACAAATTATTGTTGCCTACACTGAACCCGACACACCCGCGACCTCACCCGACGTCAGTTTGTTACGTGGTACTGTGATCCTGGAGGTCGACGGCGAAGATTTGGTAAACGGAGGTAATGTCGATACCCTCAACAACGGACTGTTCCCGGGGGACAACGAAACCCATACATTTGTCGTCCAGGATGCCGGTGAAGACACGACCAGGACTATCAGCATGACCTCGGCGCAAATCGTCTCAACCCCGGTCCAGAATGTCTCAACCATAGAAACGAGCTCCGGTGTTGTTGGTTACATGACGTTCAATGACCATATCAGTACCGCCGAAACCCAGCTGATTGATGCAATAACACAACTGCAGGCATTGGGCGTCACCGACCTGGTCCTGGATATCCGGTATAACGGCGGCGGATTCCTCGACATTGCAAACGAACTTGCCTACATGATTGCCGGCGACCCCGCAGTCGGACAAATATTCGAAGAGCTGGAATTCAATGACCAGCACCCCAACTTTGACCCCATTACGGGCGGGACTCTTACCCCAAGTAGGTTTCACACGACTACACAGGGGTTTTCCGAACCAAGTGGCACGCCACTACCTGGTCTTGGACTAACCAGAGTTTACGTGTTGACGGGATCAGGCACGTGTTCCGCCAGCGAATCTATTATTAACGGCCTCAGGGGAATTGATGTAGAAGTCATTCAGGTGGGCGCAACTTCCTGCGGAAAACCTTACGGCTTTTATCCACTCGACAACTGCGGCACAACTTACTTCTCCATCCAGTTTCGAGGCGTAAACCAGAAAGGCTTCGGCGATTACACCGATGGCTTTTCCCCATCGAACACTCCACAGGTGGAAGGGGTGCCCGTCCCCGGCTGCCTTGTCTCTGATGATTTCACCCGGCAACTAGGCGACCCTCTGGAAGGCAGGCTAAGGGCCGCGCTAAAGTATCGAGAAGACGGTACCTGCCCCACGATTGTCGGCAGCAGCGCCAATCAGGCTGTACGTGCAGCACAGCCTCTCAATGCCGCGGACGGCGTTATCGCTAAAACTGCCTGGCTACAAAACCGCATCATAACCTTCTAAAAACCCCTCTTTTTCTTAAAGGGAGCAGAGGGAATTAAATTACCGTGATTTAATCCCCTCCGTACCATTTAAAACCCCCTTTAAAGTCACATCTAAACAGGTGCATAAGATGTACCATGTCCAATTCGAGTATAGGCAGAAATTTTATGGAGTATCCGTTAGAGGGGCTTAAGGTCCTGGATTTTTCGAGAGTACTCGCCGGCCCTTTTGCTGGAAGAATGCTTTCAGACCTGGGCGCCGACGTTGTGAAAGTAGAGCCACCAGATGGCGACGTGACTCGATACTGGGGTCATGAAATCGCCAATATCACTGGCTATTTCCACCAACAAAACGCTGGCAAAAAAAATATCTGCATCGACCTCCGGGCACCGGATGCACCAGGCCTGGTCAAACAACTTGTTGCCGAGGCGGATATCGTAATCGAGAACTACCGGCCTGATGTCATGGATCGGCTTGGCGTCGGGTATGCAGACCTTAATGCCGTGAACGAAAAAATTATCATGCTCTCAATTTCCGGATTCGGCAGAGATGGACCCGAGTCAAGGCGAGCAGCCTATGCTCCAGTTATCCACGCTGAAGCGGGACTGATTGCTCGCTCAACAAGGAAGGACGGCGTCAAACTGCACGACCTGCCACTATCAGTCGCGGATACAAACGCATCACTTCACGGTTTGGTGGGCGTATTATCAGCGCTGCACATGAGGCACCGTACAGGCAAGGGCCAACACATCGACATTGCCATGATTGATGCGACAGTGGCCACAGATGACCAGCTGCACTACGACCTCGAAGACGCAATTGGAACAGGTCCAATGCCCAACGAAATATGGGAGTCTGGGATAGGTCCAGTACTGCTATCTACGGACTTTCGTATGTTTTTTCGATCGCTAACAAACCTCGGCATGGAGGATCCTTCCAATCCCGAGATGGAACTGGAGCAAAAAATCAATGCGCGACGCAAGGCAGTCGGCAACTTTCTCAATACGCTCGACACTCCAGAAAAATTTTCCGCGGCCATGAAGTCAGTGAACGTCGCCTGGGGCGAGGTTCGTAGCCCAGAGAACCTGCGAGACCAAGTAACCGTTAAGGCAAGGGGCGCGATCACTGACATCGACGATCGTAATGGTGGAACCCGACCTATTACGCAATCACCCTATCGATTTTCAGCCGCAAAAAGCGGAGTGCGGGGTCCTGTCGCGCATAGAGGTGAAAATTTTGACGAGGTGCTAAAAGGCTGGCTTTCGATGAATGACCAGGACATCTCGCAACTTCGTGAAGATAATGTCGTCATCTACGATCGGAAATGGCGGCACCACTAAACGATTGGCACCATATCGGTTGCTCGCTTTTCCGCTGCCTGGGTTTCTCTTTTTTACAATCACCCTTGTCTGGCCAGGTATAAACCCTAAAGATCTGTTTACGTGGATTCTGGAAGTAGCGCCCGCTACTCATTACGCTGATTACACTATCGCGACTTCATGATCGGCAGATAGAAAATCAGTCACGAAGGGGGGATGATAACGATAGTTTACCAATAGACAGAAGGACCTTTTCTTGAAACCCACAACGCTCATAAAAATGCTGGTCATGGGGTTTATCGCCAGTGACGCCCGACGCCAGATCGCTCGAACCAGGGGACGCCTTGCCAGAAGAGGACAGCCCACCATCCACTATTTTCACCAGGTGGATGATCCTCACAGCCATCTGGCGGTGCAGAAGATCGACGCACTTGCTAATCGTTACAAAGTCAGGTTCAAGTTTCATCTGGTCCAGAACCCGACGGACCATGAACAGGGTGATGCATTGCGGTTTCCTGTCTGGGCATTGCGAGATGCACGCGCCATCGCTTCCGACTATGGTACCGAACTGCCACAGAATATTGATCAGATTGAAAATCATCACGCCAAGCACGCGGAAAGTTACTTGTCTCGATACCTGGCAGACTCTGACTTTGCTCGCGAGGCCGTTACCATTGGGCATCGGCTTTGGTCTGGCGACCCTATAGAGGAACTACCCGCGAGCAATGCCGCTGCAGACGGCTCTGCACTTCGCACGAAACTCGGTCACTGGCTCAGCGCCACTTTTTATTTTGAAGGTGAATGGTATTGGGGTGTCGACCGGCTGCTTCATCTGGAGAACCGCCTGCGTGATATGGGTCTCTCAAATGATCCTAGCGGGATATGCGTTCCCCGACCCACACCTGAACCGCTTGACGATAAAGATGCCAGCGCCGTTACATTAGAGTTCTTCCCGTCTCTTCGCAGCCCTTACACAGCCATCAGTTTTGACCGGGCAATCGCTTTGGCACAGCGAACAGAGGTGAAACTTAAGCTACGCCCTGTTATGCCGATGATGATGCGCGGAGTGCCAGCACCACGCGTCAAGCAGCTCTACATCATGACCGACACCAAAAGAGAAGCAGACTACTACGGTCAAAAACTCGGTCCCGTGGTCGACCCTTTTGGCGAACCGGTTAAACGGGCCTTCGCGTTACTGCCTTTCATGGCCGAGCAAGGGCTAAGTATCGACTACTGTGCAAACTATCTTCGCGCAGCCTGGTGTGAGGGCGTTGATATCACCACAGAACAGGGTTTACAGCAGGTCGTCGAAGAAACCGGTGCTAATTGGCAAGAGGCTCAAAACCAGCTTGCCAACAACGTCTGGAAACCCTTGCTTGAAGATAATGTTTCCGACATGCTAGCCGCCGGACTTTGGGGAGTTCCGAGTTTCAGGGTAACAGGCGGGACAATCGAAGAACCGTTTTGCTGCTGGGGGCAGGACCGCCTCTGGCGGGTTGAATCCGAAATAAGCCGAAGATCGGTCTGAATATTCACATCACTCGAGCACCAACATGATCAAATTCTTAACTTACCTCGTTCTTTCCGTAGTCGTACTGAGTGGACTTCTTCGCTATTCACTCGAATTCGAGCCCGCCCAGGATATCGCCATTGAACAGCTATACAGGGCAGGAATGTCGAATGCGGCAAACGGTTTACCAAACCCTGACAGCCTCCGAGTATTCGTTTGCGGGAGCGCTTCACCCCTGGGGAATACCAATCGAGCCCAAGCGTGTATCGCGGTTCTAACGCCTTCACATTTTTATGTATTCGATTCAGGCGCAGGCTCCACGGCCAATATCTCCGGCGCGGGGCTTCCTTACGCCAGACTACAGGGCGTGTTTCTTACTCATTTCCATTCCGACCATATTTCTGAGCTCTATGAGCTGAACCTGGCTTCCTGGGTAAGGGGCCGGCCAAAAGCGCTACGCGTGTACGGCCCAAAAGGCGTGCGAAAAGTTGTCGCTGGCATTAACGATACCTACGAACTAGACGTCGGATACCGGGTTGAACACCATGGCAGCGATTTTCTGAACCCAAAACTCGCCAAACTAAAAGCTGAAACCATAAGAACGGGCGTGGTGCTGGAAGACGGTGACCTAACGGTGACAGCCTACGCGGCCAGCCATGCACCGATTGAGCCTGCTGTCGGCTACCGTATTGATTATCGAGGCAGAAGCGTTGTGATCTCAGGTGACAGTCTCGTTACCGCCGACACTCGGAGAATAGCCAGCAAGGTCGACTTGCTGCTGCACGATGCACTGTCCCTGCCCTTGACTGAAGCAGCGACAAAAGCCGCCACCACAGCAGGCCTGACAACGCTGACAAAGATCGTTTCCGACGTGATGGACTATCACGCCAGCACAGATTCACTGATTGATCTGAACGCTGATATCGATGCAGGCATAATCGCTTTTTATCATCTAGTGCCAGCACCGGCTAACCTGCTCATGTCAAAGATATTCGAGCGAAACCTGCCGGAGAACTTTTTATTGGCAAATGATGGCGACTGGTTCGAACTGCCCAGCGACTCAGCTGCGATTATTCACACCAGTAACTAACCCATTCCCAGGTCCTGCCTACTCGCGATCAGTAGCTGTCCTTTAAGACCGGCGGCGCGGTGAATACCAAAACCCGCGACCTCCGGCGCGGTCGCTAGCGCAACAAATTCCTCCTTGGAAGGATATTTTACGATGGCAACCTGATCCCAGAGCACATCAATTGAACCAATCATCAGGTGCGCACAGGAACCAAAGTACAGGAATTCTCCGCCTTTGGATTCTACAAAAACCCGCATCAGTTCCCCATAGAGTCTATAGGCACCTATACCAGTCAGGTCAGTGGGACGGCCATCCTCGTATTCTGCCTGCGCTTTGAATTTGAGCAGGTTTACCATGCAAACCGGACCCGTAAAATCACTTTCCAGCAACCCTGTGAGCTGCTCCTCGCTTGGATATCCCGCATTGGATACGATCATATTTTTTGACTCAATAATTTGTCTGGAATAAACAATATCTCATTACTGAGTCATCACACATCCCGATTCCTGGGCTGTTATAGTCAGCAAGCTTGATCGCGACCATCCCCTTTACATAACGACAATAGTTACTAAACCAAGGAAAGGAATTTCATGAAACTTTACGATTATCCCGGCGCGCCCAATCCACGCAGAGTCAAAATTTTCCTGCATGAAAAAGGTCTCGCATACGAGGCAGTGAACTGTGATATGGCGAAAGGAGAACACAAGCTACCCGCATTTCTGGAGAAAAACCCCAGCGGAAAGATCCCTGTCCTGGAGCTAGATGATGGTCGGTGCCTTGCAGAGTCGGTTGCTATCTGCAGATACCTGGAAGCTATCCAGCCCGAACCAAACCTTTTCGGCCGGGACCCCTTTGAGCTGGGGCACATCGAAATGCGTAACCGCCAGATTGAACTTGAGCTCTGGACCCAGGTAGGAGTCTCTTGGGTGAATGGGCCTATAGTCACTAAAATGTGGCAGGTCGAGCCGAACACGCGGGCCAAGCGAGCCAGTGACGCGAATGTGAGGCGTTATCATGAACGTCTGGATCATGAGTTTGGCCAGTCCGATTATGTTGCGGGAGGCAGGTTCACTGTTGCGGATATATCCCTCATCAGCGCCATCGATTTCGGCGCCAAGTTGGTAGACCTGCAACCTGACGAGGGCCTGGAAAACCTATGGCAGTGGCATGCAAGGGTGTCAGCCAGAGATAGTGTGAAAAACAACTAGAGCGCCTGACAGTTAACGTTACCCGAAGGCGACGAACACCGAGCCATCGTAAGGCTATTTTGCGTGTCGCCGAATCAGCCTTGCTCTGGAAAAACGATCGTTGCATTGCCTTCGAGTAACCTGACCCCTTCCCTTTCAAGCCAGATGTCACATGTCACATTGCCCTCTGGGCCTATCTCTGTAACAACGCCTTTCGCCGTAACTACATCTTCACTTAACACGATCTTTGGAAAGGTCATAAAGATCCGTTTGACACAAGTTGGCCCTGCCCAAGCATGCAGCATGTTGATCATGTAGCTTAAACCCAGAGGCCCCTGGTTGATTGTTCGTTCCCCTACTCCAAGAGGCAATGTCGATACCAACTTGGCGTCCCAGTGAACAGGATTCGGGTCTCGAAGTATCGCCGCCATCGTACGCATTCGGGATCGTTCAACACATGGCATTCCCCACGACGGGATTTCATCTCCGACACTAACTTCGGTCATAACGCCCCCGGTTGTAATGCCATATAATGGTAGACCTTGCTATATCCTGCCTATCCTGCCTGATATCAAACTGGAACTTGATTCGATCAAAGAGGCCGTCCTCATTGTCTATTCTTTCGACCTCAAGGATGCTTCCAGAGATCTGGTAAAGTTCTTCTTCCATCAACGGCTTATAAAACTCCCATTCATAGCTCTCTATTCCGATAGAAAACTCTGACGACGCCTGGCCTAATTCAAACATCTCACCAATCGAAGTATTGGCGCCCAGAAATGGCACATGAAACAACGCCACCGGATGCGCCATCCCATCAGGCAGCGCCTGCGCTCCCGTGCACTCTGTCAGGAGGAAATTCTCCCAGTGCGCGATCAGGTACTCACCACCTGGAAACTGATGCCCTATCACTTTTTTAACCGATTCTTCACTTGGTATATCCATGGAAATCGAGTCTATATTGTTTTGACAAGAAGGTGAGTGTTAATCTCTTGCTCCCCAACCCTTAAGGTTAAGACAATGCCTGAACTCGGCGTGCAAACCACGACAGATGATGTGCTTGAAGCCATAGACCTGACCGGTAAAGTCGCAATAGTGACCGGTGCCTCTGGTGGACTCGGAGCAGAAACTGCCCGGGCACTTGCCTCCAAAGGTGCTGCTGTCACCATAGCCGCGAGGGATCTTAACCGCGCCCAGGCAATGGCCGACCAGATCAAAGAAAGCACTGGCAATCCAAACGTCGGTGTCGGAGAACTCGAGCTCGATAAACCCTATAGCGTCAGGGCTTTCGCCAAAAACTATCTCACGAATCACCACGAGTTGAACCTCCTGATTAACAACGCTGGCGTCATGGCCTGCCCTTTGAGTAGAACCAAACAGGGGTGGGAAATGCAGTTCGCAACGAATCATTTAGGACATTTCCTGCTGACCTGCCTGCTAAGTCCAGCGCTGGTCAAAGGCTCACCTGCAAGGGTCGTGAACCTTAGCTCGGGCGGACACAATTTCGCTCCAGTAGATTTCGATGACATCCATTTTAATCATCGTGACTATGACAAATTCCAAAGCTATGGCCAGTCCAAGACCGCTAACATTTTGTTTTCGATCGAGCTCGACAACCGACTTAAAGATCGCGGTGTGAGAGTCAATGCAGTACACCCCGGCGTGATCATGACCGATCTGGGTCGGCACATGTCAGAAGAAGACATCCAGGCAATCATGGGCAACAGACCCGAAGGATCCCCGGCAATGGTGTTTAAGGAAATACCTGCCGGAGCCGCAACTTCTGTGTGGATGGCAACGTCTCCGGACCTCGAAGGTGTCGGTGGCCAGTACGCGCAGGATTGCGGTCTGGTTGAACCAGACGCTGCCGATGCTGGAACCGGAGGATGGGCAAAATGGGCTCAGGGGACTGATGACGCACGACGCCTGTGGAGCATGTCAGAAGAAATGCTTGGCGAGACGTTTGATGTCTAGAGGCTGAGACGACGTTGTTTCAATGACCGAGCAGTTAACACAAATTGACCAGGTAAATTTAGAATTCTTGTTCGGCCCGATGCGCGCGGCCCGGGTCTCGGCAGAACGCACATACAGGAAAGTTTTCCAGCAAGTTTGGATATGGCGAAACTGACCGTCCGCATGCTACTCACTCAGGATCGTGCAATCACCGCACTGGATGAGATGGGCTTTAAGACCGCCTTCGCCTGCACTATTTTCTTCGATCTGCGATGACACGACCTGCTGCCTTCTCCTCTTCTTCATGAGCTTCTTCACGCCAGGACTCTTTGATCGCGGCAGCATCCCACACTTTCATTGCAGGCAACGAAAGCAGTTTTTGACAGTAGGCGAACGACTCAGGTGAGATTGCCAACTGGTAGGACTGCACCCTGAATGCCACCGAGCAGTATGAAGCATCAACTGCGGTAAATCTTTCCCCCGCTAGAAACCCGCCCCCAAATCGCGCCAAGCCTTCCTGCCAGAGTTCATCGATACGGCAAACATCACGCTCAAGATCAGCATTAAGGCTTGATAGGTCGACAGTGATCGCGCAGTTCATGGGGCATAATCTGATTTCTACTGCTGATAGCAACGACATAAGAACCAGCACCTGAAGAACCGGCACACTAAAGAATTGAGCGGTTTCACGAAGTACTTCAAAACCTCTACCCTTAAATAGGGAGATGGATACTTCATTTCGAAAAATATTCCTTATTTAGTTTTTACTCAGCAGCCAAAGTTCGTTACATTCTGCACATCACTAATGAGGTCTCTAAATGACAGATGCACCAGAAGGCTATACGGTCGATGCCGTCGAAGCATGGATAGCCAGTAATATTCCCAGCCTTTCGCCGCCATTTGTGTGGACAAGGTTGGAAGGCGGGCATTCCAATCTTACCTATAAGCTTGAAGATGGTAATGGCAAGGAAGCTGTCATCCGAAGACCACCTCAGGGTCAGCTACTACCCAAAGCACATGATATGAGTCGCGAATGGTCACTCATCTCGGCGCTTGGACCAACTGCCGTACCGGTACCAGAGGCACTGGGTTTTTGCGAAAGCCCGGATGTTACTGGCGCCTGGTTCTACGTCATGGGTTGCATCAATGGCAGGCCGCTTTACAACAATGAAGAAACAGAGGGATGGGTACCCGAGGCAAAACGGCTCACACTCGCGAATTCATTCATTGATGTTCTTGCAGATCTTCATTCTCTTGACCCGGATGAGATTGGCCTGAGCGACCTGGGTAAAAGAGACAGCTACGTTGGACGACAATTGAAAACCTGGTATCGATCGTGGACTTCATCAATTGAAGGCGCTGGTTTTGATGATGCACGCGCCCACGAGCTGCAGCAGTTTTTCCTGGAAAACCTCCCGGAACAAGAAAAAGCACGTGTGGTTCACGGCGACTATGGATTGCACAACTGCCTAACCGGACCTGATTCCACGGTGGCGGCAGTCGTAGACTGGGAAATTTCCACACTGGGGGATCCTCTCGCTGACCTCGCTTATGCGCTGAATTTCTTCCCGGACCCTGCGGATACAATCCCGATTTCCCCGGAGGCTGCTACAGCCGTTGCTGGCTTTCCAACTCGTACCGAGATGGCCACAAGATACGGAACCAGGACCGGGCGGGACCTTTCAAACCTGGACTACTACACCGGCTTCAATCGTTGGAAATCAGCGTGCATCGTACACGGCGTGTACGCGAGGTATATGGAGGGTAAGAAAAGCTCAGAAGGCGTAGACCTGGAACACATGCGAAGCCGGATTGAAGTCTCCCTGGAACTGTCAGAAGAGGCAGTCAACCGGCTCTAGGACAGCTTCTCAAAATGGCGCAGGGAAAGCGCCCGATAACTAACTAACAACGTTCGAGCACGATAGGCAACTTGTCTTTTGGCTTTGAAATAGGCGATTGTTGTACGGGCATCACGTAATCAGCGGGCACGCTGATGCGAAAATTTCGAAGCAATTCAGCTATCACCAGTTTGATCTGCATATCAGCGAAGTGCAGGCCAATACACATATGGGCCCCTCCACTAAATGGTACCCAGCTGTAGTTGTGTCGTTTGTGCTCACTCCTCCCGGAACTAAACCGCTCCGGATCAAACATCGTCGGATTGTCCCAATACTCCTCCATATAATGAGTATGGATAGGATAGGTGATCACCAACGTATCCGAAGGTATAAGATAACCATTGTGCTCAAATGATCGGTTACTGAACTTGGGCAGGGTCGACAGCGGCGGATAGAGCCGTAAGGTTTCTTTGATTACCCAATCGGTTTGACTCATTTTTGCCAGGCTTTCGTGAGTTAGGGGTTCGGTGCCAAGTGAATGCACCTCAGCGCGTAATCTATCTTGCCAATGGGGATGCTTGGCTAACAAGTACACCATGCTCGTCAGCGTACTGGTCGTTGTATCATGAGCTGCCATCATCAGGAAAATCATGTGATCGACGATCTCCTGGTCGGTATACCTATTGCCGTCTTCATCTTCTGCACGACAGAGTAGCGCAAACAAATCTTGATCTTTACTGGCGCGCTTGTTGGCGACTTGATCCAAAAAATAACGACACATGAACTTGCGTGCCTGAATGCCGCGATACAATATTGTGCCGGGTATGGCGAGAGGAATTCGAGGCATAGAGGCGGCGACCGTCGCTTCGAACGCCTTATTGAGCTTATTCGCACCGGGCCCCAAGTCCATACCTAAAAAAATCGTTGCAGCAAGGTCCAGTGTCATCTGCTTGAAGGCCGGATAAGCCGCTAATTCGGTTCTTTGCGAATCACACCATGTGGCCAGTGTTCGCTCAACTTGAGGTGTCATTTGTCTCAGATAACCTTGCATTGCCTTACTTTTGAACCCCACCTGCATGAGTCGTCGATGGTATCGATGATCAACTCCATCACGAAGCATCAGACCGTTAGGGAAAATACGACCAATGATCATGTCCCATGCCTTCTTGTTTGAGAAAGTTTGGTCGGGGTTCATAAGACATAGTTGCGCTGCGTCCGCTCCAAACAAATGCACGATGTTCACGCGTCCCGCGCGTTGCATAACAACATTTCCAAATCTCTCGCGAAGATGCTGGCTGTGTTCAAGTGGGTAATTGTAGCTTTGCTTGATGAACTTGAGCGTTTCAAGAAAGCTGATATTAATGGGTTGAGGTGTGATGAGAGCTTCGGTCATTGCATGTGACTAAGTATAGGAATAAGAATCGAGGATTTTGCCATAAGACGTGGAATATTGTCGGTGCACAAATTTCATTGCCCACACTTTTGGTACCAGAAAATTCTGTCCAGCAGGATTATGCACAAGCTGGCGTCAGAAAGTAGCGCTCTGCATGATGTCCGCGAAGGAATAAGGGTCAAAGGTATCTTCATCCTCAACTGCAGCATAGAGCTGATCGACCCATTTCTTATGCAATTCGTGCTCACCTGTCGCCCTCATCAACAAATCAATCGCCATTACCGCTTGCTCAGCCTCCACATAATCCTGAACTTCTCCTGCCCTACCTATCGCCACAACATCACCAAGAAGCGATTTAGATTTATCAAAGAGCTTGTCGAACTTTTTGACTGATGCTTTGAGAGTATCGAGGGTATCGTTTAATGCACGAACGGACTTCTTAACATCCTCTTTCTCAACGACCACTCGATGCAATTGCTTGATCTGTTCTTCCAGTTTAGCTACCTGACTCGGCGCAACCACTCTGGCAATGGGGAACAGCATTGCAAAACTCGAATCGTTTAGCCTGACAGAACCCGGAGGTAGCCCGGTAAGTCGCTGAGGTTGCCAGCGTAGGTCTGACATAGAGTGATGACATGCATGACAATCAAACAAACTGAGCTCTGGAAAAAGCTTCCCATTGGAGAGGTGGGACTCGATCAACCTTAGAGTCTGATACCCTGCTTCTACCTGTCCAAGCGCCCACACCG
The DNA here is from genome assembly GCA_937775265.1 of uncultured Pseudomonadales bacterium. GTDB lineage: Bacteria > Pseudomonadota > Gammaproteobacteria > Pseudomonadales > Azotimanducaceae > UBA9659. Next base: position 243,418 of record CALKBV010000011.1, on the reverse strand, counting down.
TGACATGATCAGCTGACCACTTTTTTGTTTTGTAGTCATCATCCAATGTGTAGTGAGCCGGCTGCAGAACATCGAATGTATCCAGTTCAAAAGACAACCTCGGGTGACCTGCTCCCATTATTTCGTGACTGGCTATTTTTTGATCATCGCCAAGGTGACAAGAAAGACATAATTTGGCTCGATCCTCTATTCGATCGGTTGGATACATCCCGGCATCAATATTATCCTGATGAGTCTGTCCTGGGTCAGTGTGACTCGCCAAATACCGCTCCGCGCCACCGTGACAACCTTCACAGCCAACGCCATCGTTTATCTGAAATCGGTCACCGCGTTTTTCATGAGCCACATTGTCAGCATGACAATCCAAACATACTTCAGCCTCGTGCGCATTTTCCAACCCCAAGTTTTTAGCTATCCACCGGGATTCCTCACTGAAAAGGATGTTGTAAGCATTACGATGTGAGTCCAATCGACTCCATACAACATATTCGTTTTGCAACACGGACGAAGACGACCGAGGGCGAACCGAGCCATGGCACACGCTAGAGGCGCAAGTGGCAACACCTAGGTGCGCTTCCTCAGCGTGTTGTGGCAACGTTTCAGCCTGCATTGCCGAAGTAAGCAACAGACTTGTAACCAGCAACATGTATACAACTAAGCCAGGTTTAATCATTCTGGTTTCCCTGAAACGGCTTCAGGTGGATTTGCTTCAGGTGGATTTACTCCAGGCGGAACGTCATCTGACACAAACCACGGCTTGCCATCTTTGTCTAGATACATCTTATGCATATCGGATTCAGACAAAGGGCCCGACCCGACCCGACTGAATACGGCAACCTGCCCTCCGCTTTCATCAACCGCTCTATCGCGCTCAAGCCCACGAGATAAACTAATTGCGGGTTTCTTCGTAGGATAGCGCGCGATAAGCTCAGGCATTGGGTCCGGGCTGAAACCATAGTACCTTGGCTGTGATTCCGGTGAGGTCAACTGAACGACCTTGAGTCCAGCTTCACCATCCGCCACATAAGCAAATAAGCTCGCGTTAGTTGTCGCTACAACAACGTCCCTAGCATCCCCTATTCCATCGTTAAAGCGCTGGTATTCCTTTAACTGAGTCGGGTCTGAAACGTCTACGATCACTAGACCGTCACTACCCGCTGCAACATACGCAAATGTTCGAGCCACAAATACTCGGTTAGCATCAGCAAGAGCAATGGTATTACCGTCTAACAACCGTGGTTTACTAACATCAGTAATATCGATCGTCTTCAGACCATCATCATCAGTGACAAAAAGGAACCGGAATTGCTGAATAACATCGTGGCCGTTATTAAGTGGGACCGTCGCAACGAGCGACGGCGCTAAGGGAGTATCCATGTCGAGCACTACCAACCCTGCATTGGCTACGATGTACGCATAACGACCACCCACTTCAATGTCTCTGGCGCCGTCCAACACGCCATCTACATTCCACGTAAGCGCTCGCTTTAAAAAGTTGTTCCTTGGTTCCCCGTCAGAAAGAGTGCCTACATCAGTAAGGATTAAGCCTTCAAGAGAGTCAGTTATTGCGACATAGTTATAGATCGGATGGGTTGGCTTTTCTTGATTAACCTCACGCATCAGCTTGCCTGTATTGCGTTCTGGCGCAATCGGTTGAGTAGTGATCATTGAAAGGCACGTCGCGTTTGCGCTCTTAATTCTCGTGCTCTGTCCAAGTTTTGATGCGGGAGAAGTGATTATTTTTTGACTGATCCCTTTATTACCGATGCCCGCAACATCGTAAACCACCATTCCTTTATCACCAGCAGCTGCAAATAAATACTCGCCTCTTAACTGAAGACAGTTAACTTCTCCAGAGCGATGACGGTGGCCAATCTTCAATTCAAGCTCTCGCTCGACGTGCTCTTCAAAAAAGTCAGGGTAGACAATTTTCTGCAAATAGCTGCCAATTACCGCTTGCGGTTCAGACCACTCGGTAACTTGCACCGCCTCTACTGAGCCATCGGTGCCCACCCAAGTATGAAAGCCTATAAAATCTATGAAGTCAGTTCCATACCCAAGCGTCTGCGCCATAATCGCGTTGTTATCGCTTTCTTCCGCGAGGTGGCAGTCTGAACACACACGAGTCTCAGTTTTTCGAACAGTATGTGAAAAGTGCGGATTAATAGCCTGGGAACTATAGCCACTTGCTGAGATCGGTGGTTGCTGGACGTAAATACGTTCCCTGCTCGAATTAGTGGAAGACAGCACCAGGGCCGAACTAGATCGAAGCGGTGTGATTCTGCCACCGTTGATTTCTCCGCGGCGTCCAAGCATAAATATCTGGTCTCGTGCGACCTGGGGATTATACGTCGCATAGTTTCTAGTCGTGCCGCCTTCATAATGCTTACTGTCAGCTTTCCAGTTCGCCTCAATCGGTAAATGACACCCACCACAACTTGTGGTCCACGATTGGTGACAGCTGTAGCATTCCATGTTGTCGTTGCCATGGGCCAGCTCAGATTCAGCGGCTTCGGTGCCCCAGGATTGGTTCTTCGAATCTTTTGACATCAACTTCGCTCGAGCAGCCTTCTCATTATATTGAGGATGGCTCTTCTCGACTGAGTCTTTCACTAAGCTTAGTTCCCATTCACGATCCGGCCAGAGAAGGCTTCGCTGAAAAAGTTTCCCTTCCCTCCAACTAAACCTCGATTGCCCATCCGGGTTTCTTATCAGCGACAGGTCTGTGCCGCCTGGCGGCGCTGCTGGCCCTGATGTCTTCAAACTGGGGTATTCGGTCGCTGTGCCGTGGCAATCGACGCAATCGATCTCGACTGCATTGGCTACTTCGCCATAGATATGGCCATTCCCATGATTGTCCTGGGAAAAATGACAATCGACACAATGCATACCGACATCCAGATGAACACTGGACATATGCACTGCCTTATCGAACTTGTCGGGATCATCTGGTTCAACCACGCTCCCTTCGGCATCCAGCAGATTTCCTTTGCGATCTTTCTTGAAAACTGCTCGAAAGTTCCAGCCATGGACCGTGATAGTCAGCAAACTGAGTATTCTTCAGTGTGGGGTTAAGATCCGAGACATTTTTTGAAAACTCAGGGTCAGACCAAAGGCCAAGCGGTGCCGCACCTTCTGGGATTACGTGCATTGGTCTTCCTGACTTCCTCATCAGTCGGATACTTCTGTTTCTTTGGGAACATGGCAGGTGCATCAGATTCGTAATCCCACATGGTGTAACCCATAAAAGAGTTAACGAACATGTTGGGTTGATGCATATGGCATGACATACAGCTGGCGGTGGGAATCGACCGCGTAAATGCATGCTTGAGCGGGTGCCCACTCCTCTTGCCTTCGAGATGGTCGGGTCACTGGTCTGGGATTTTCCCGTGTATGACCAAACTCGCTGCGTAAGGGCCAGAATGTCTTGGATCTCGATCATTAGCATAGACGACATGGCAAGCCCCGCAACCTGAGGTCCTATAGTCACCAGGATTGTCATTTGTACCCAAAAACCACATAAGCGGATCATTTAACCGGGTCTTATGCACATTAAGCACCGGTACAGATATTCGGCCACCTGTCCCCGGGCCCCGATTTGACTGCCTAAAATCGGGTCGACCCGGTTCTTCGATCCGTTGTATTAGGCCCAACGCGTTGGGCAACCCAGTTTCAGGAAACAGATTACTTATGTTTCTGCCGCCACGCTCGAATACTCTGAAAATATCACCCGGTGGCGTAGTTTCCCACGTTGGGAATGGATAAAGCACTGGCAGAACGCCATGTGAATCCCAGTTGGCGTCAGCATCCTTCAATGGCGGCCCTTTAATCGCACTAGGTTCACCGTCAGGGGTGTAGGCTTCTCCTAAAATATATTTCTTGAAAGGAAGAACATTGTTAGCGTAGGTCGCAGCGCCCAAGAACATAGCACTGGTAGCCATAATACTGCGTTTGGCAGCCTGCACAGTCTCAAGGTGGCATGCACCGCATGCTTCTTTGGCGACGCGCAAATCCGACGGATTAACAAAGCGAACAAACTCCTTCGCCTCCCGATTTAACAACGTGTAAGAGGCTTCTGGGTTAGCGCTGTGCGGATAATGCCAATCTTCCGGGTAACTGGGCAGCACATGCGCCTGTCCCATGAGGTTTTTATTCTTAATATCACCTTCCATTGTAAAGATGTTTGCATCACCGCCGTGACAATCTGTGCAGCCAAGCACTACTCCAGGACTCTCGTGCATGGTCATACTGTCGGTTGTGGTATGACAGGATTGACAACCAGCACTTTTCTGCAGCGCCTCCGCCATAGACTGGGATTTAGGAGCCGGGGGGATTTCGTCATAGACCCTGTCCACATATACACTTGCTTCCGACGCAGAGACGCTTTGTACACAGCAGAGAAGTAGCGACATAAAGCTCAGAGTAAAAAAATATTTCATTAGTAAGTCAGTGTCATATTAAAGAGGATAGAGTAGGGGGTCTTCGCATCATCGCCAAAAAGGTCATCAAAACCCTTCGCAGGGATTAGTCCTGCCGCCGAGAGCCTAAACACAGCATTCTGCGACATGAATGGACGCCAGATAAGAGACACCGAGACGTCCTCACCAATAGTTTTGTGGATTGGCGACTGTTGGCGGACGCGCTCGAGCACCTCCGTTTTGTCAAACCGAAGGTGGTTAAGGTTCAGCGACAACCGGAGTTCTGGAAGCAAGTCGACATCAGCGCCGATGCCAACAAGCATGATCCCAGGATTAATGAAGTTAGATTGGCCTTGTTCTTTACTAGATCGCAGAGAAGGTAGAATGCCATTTCTCCCCGCTAACGCAATACCGCCTCCACCAATTAATGGTACATTTTGGCGAATCCAAAAACTGGTATCTGCACCGGCAAATTGAGGGTTCTCAAAAATGGCATCAAAACCTTCAGCTTTAAGGTCGAAGGGATCATCGTCACCAGATGCGTACAGAAAGGAAACTCTTGGCCTAAGCCAATCAAGGTCCCAAGATAACTCAGTCGCCGTGAACCAAGCCCGGACTTTCTCATCGCCTGAGCGAAGTCGGGTGCTTTCCTGTTCACCATAGGCTAAGTACCATGAGCTTGAGATATTTAATCTGTCAAAGTGTCCATCAGCACTGTAGCCAAAGTAAGTTACATCATAATCACGCGCGAATCGCTCTTCATATAGAGACGAAGGTCTCTGAATGAACCCATTTTTGTCAAATTCGACTTTACCGTGTTCACGGTTTCTATTATGAATCACAGTAGCCTGCGAGATTAGGCCCAGCTTCAAAAAATCTTGCCAGTAAAGGTTAACGGCAAACACATCGTCATCCCGAATAGACTGGGTGACATCGTTTAAGCCCGAGTTTGTATCTTTCTCCAGGCGCCTGAACCAGGCTAAATTATATTGAAATACGTTATTCGCCCTGGTGCCGAACAATCTGATACCCAACTGCGAATCCTGAAACAAAAAACCTCTGAAATCTGATGAGAACGGTTGAATTCCAATTCGAATGCTGTCGAAATCAAAACGATCCGACACATTACGCAGATGCTTATCAACAAAAAGAGCTTGAACACCCATAAAAGTGTCAGTCCTTCGCCTCGAGGACCGGCCACCTTTATCCGGATCGACATTCAGGATTCCCACCTCGTCAGCGTGGACCCGATTGATATTGAACACAGGAGTGAATCGAAACTCCCAGTCTGGCGGCTTAAAAACTGTATTACCCTTGTAAAAAACGTTCTCGATGATAAGACTTTCGGCAAGTATTGTTGTCTCTCCTCGCCCGATCGTATCGAGACTGCCACTTCGTGCCGTTGCCGAACCACCCACTGGAATTGGAAAACGTCGAGGCTCAACGATCGTGTCTGAAATCGCAATGATGCTGTAAAACCAATCGTCCCGCCAAACTGGCATATCGCCCTTTAGCGGGTTTTGACCATTGTAAGGATCCCAAAGATTGGACTTAACACCAACTTGCTGGACGATCCTCCATCTGTCTGGCACCGCAGGGCCAAGATCGACTGGATCAACCCAAGGCGACACGCCCACTTGATCAGAATTTTCGTCACAAGGCGGAAGCGCGTATTCTTCAACCGGCACGCCTGGCCTACGCCTCGAAAGCTGAACGTTTTTTTCAGTGCAAAGGCTCGAAACGGCAGGCAATCCAAGACCAACTGACGCCTCTTCAATTTCGTCGCTATCAGCGTTAAAACTTATCGCGAAAAGAAAGATAAACAAAATTTTAGAGGCCATCACAAACCTCAGTTTCATCACTACCGATAAAAGGAACTTGAGGGCAGTTTACGTAACGCAATCCAGAAGACTGTCCGGGGATCACAATTCGGTCCGCTCTAATTGCCGCTGGCGCGTTCCCGATAGAAGCTAACCCATTTCGAGGACTTAGACGTAATCCAGCTCTATGGAGGCCAAGAAAAGAAATCATGTCATCTTGGTCGACGCCATCACCAGACACTCCGACCCCTCCGACCAAGATATCACCCCTAAATATCGGGACGCTTCCTGGAAAAATCTGGATGCCATTCGCCAAGCGGCCCGTTGATTCGGTCGAAGCAAAAGCATTAAAGGCAGCTAAACCTGTATTACCTACACAATTTTGAGCGACATCATCTGGTGCTGCACCCAAAACAAAAGCCACATGATTCACGATCGAGTTGTATGCTAGATCTAGCTGCAATCCGTCACTGAATATACTCCACTCGCCATCAGGTTTACTAAGAGGACCAGGAGGTCCATTACGAGGCCCGTCTGGATAGTCTGGCCGGGACAAGTTACCGCCCGATCTATCTGAAAAAGCGATCACTGAGCCTGACGATTCAAGCGCTTCAGGTAAGCCAAGGAAAAATTTCAACGCTGCCAGATAGCTTGAGAAAATTGGTTTTGGTTCGTCTAACGTTGTCAGTTGGGATAGGTCAACAGGCTCTGAGAGAGGCGCAAGGTAACGAGGTTCGGGCAACGAGCGAAGTAAGTCTGCTGATGACTTCCCATCTTGACGTCCGGTCCCTGAGAAAAATGTGGCCGTTCTCGCTTTCTGCAAGGACACATCTGCACCAAAAACAGGACCATCTCGCGTTCTACCCATACCCAGTACGGCACCGTTTGTATCCACTACCGTAGCCGTTACCCTCGCTTGTGTCCCAACTGGAACCCGGATCTGCGCCCTAGATTGATTAGCGACGCCGATTGCTTCATTGATAATCAGCTGAACTTCAGAGCTTGTGAGTCGATTTGCAAAAACACCTCCAGGCGAGTCGCTAGCATCAACGGCTGGAAACCGATTCGTATTAGTTTCATCAACGAAAACGAAAGCGTCTAGAGAGTTCACCTTCAGCATCTACAAATATTTCAGCATCTGCCGGTCTAATACCTGAGGCGGGGGCTCCAAAAATAGTTCCCGCAAGCACCTCATCACCCGCATAGTAACCTGGTACAGCTAACAAACTCCCAGTGCCGTTAGTCTCGAGCTGGGCAAGACTAAGCACTTCAGAAGGCGTAGAAATGAGGTCTTCAACAAAGGAATCACTAAAGCGCGCTGTCTTGCCAACAAGAGTAATCTGGTCGGCTCTGATCTCCAATGGGGCGGCAAACCCAAGGCTCCCCGCGATGGCAACTATTTCGTCCAAGTCATTATCGAAATCACCAATGAATTTATCCAAGCCATAAATACCGTCTGAAATCACACCGACACCACCTACTACGACACCATCAATGTAAAGTGGAATCCCACCCGGGTCTGCCGACAATCCTAAAGGGGCTCGACGAGGTCCGTGACCCACTCCCGATGTGAATCTTGTAGAAAAGTCAGAGCAAGGTAACTGACTAAACTGGACGCCGAAAAGTGGCCCGGAGGGAACATCTGCTTCCCCAGGGTTAAAATTCTCTTGGACGATTTGACTCGCAGTTCTCGAGGTAAACGCATTGCCGGAAGTCGAAAGGTACGCGCCGGTCATCGCTTTAGAAATGGCTGCCAGCGTTGCCGGGATGAAATTCAAGCCTTCCAGCCCACCTACAACTGGAGCGCCAATCTCATTTGTAGAAGTGATCGTTACATATAGGTCTGACCCACTCATTTGATAAAGGCCTAGAACATTTCCGACACGATCGACCACTGCGATAGTTGCATTGATATTCCTAGCGGTAGCTTCGGCAACCGCTTGCCCAATCACCTTTTCAACGTCACTAGCTGTCAGGAAACAGTCGGGGCTACAGTTTCTCCCTCCATCATTACCTGGCTGCGATGACACCGATTCCTGCTCTAGCTTTATGGCTGAGCTACCACCACCGCCGCCACAACTTGTGAGCAGCACGAAGAATAAAATAGCAGGTCCTCGCATCACTATTGCCCAGAGCCCTTTTCGTTAACGACAGGAGGTTCACCATGAGCGTTTCTAACTAATTTAGCGTCTAGGACCCATTCCTTCCCAAGTCCCGCAAGGAAATCCCTATCCGCAAGCACACCATTTGGATGAAACCAAGGACTGCGCAGTCATTGGCTCCTGATTATCAAGGTGAAATTTGTGGCAAGTAATACAGGTGCTTTGCAGAAGGTCTCCTGAATGCTCACCGCCATGGCATTCTTGACAATTTTTAATATCCGGCATCAAAACATCAGCCGCGTCGGCTGAGGTTTCCGTCTCATGGCACCCGCCGCAATCCATGCTTACATGACTATCATGGGAAAACTCTGCAAGCGGCATCCAGTCATCAGTTAACTTAACAGGTAAAACCTTCCATGGAACGTCACCTTCCTGAGGGCTAATTTCGTGGCATATGGTGCAAGTTTGTCTCTCAAATAAATTAGCAGCCGCATCAGCAACTCGCAGATCAATAGTTTCTTTTGCTCGCAGTGTCATTGCATTACTAGCTGTTTGCGCAAACATTGGAGCATTGATTACCTGACGGTCCCGCCTTCTACCTGGTCGACGCGCGTCGCGTTGTTCGCCCAGACGCTCAATATTATAGGCGTTTACTTTGGCTTGAGGATCTTGGCCCTGACCCTCCTGTTGAAAAAATTCGTAGGCGTAGTAACCCTCGAGTTGTTGAAGTAGATCCTTTGGTGATCCATGAGGTACGACCCTATCCGGAGCATCGGGATCAAAGGTTAATTGGTGACAATCAGCACAATGCTTTTCCATTGTTACCGGCTTCATACTAAGCCCACCTTTCTCGGCTACATGACAACTATCACAGGTTAAAACGACCACGCTGTCTAAACCCTCTATGCCTTCTTCGCTCACGTGGACATCGTGCGGAAACTTAAGGTTTGAACTTTCAATCAAATCTGGGCTAGAAAGAGCAAGGCGGCTAACATCCCATGACTGGTCAGGCGACATTTCAAGAACAGACACTTTAAAAGGAGGGTGGTTCTCAAGAAAATCCGTAGCGTTTCCTAACGAGCTCGACTCTAGACCTATCTTAGATAGACTGGAATGGCAGTCAGCGCAAAGTTTTTGATCATACCGCACAATACCGCTCTGGTCCGTTGTGATCGCGATGACAATCTCGGCATTCTCCATTTGCATGCGCGTTGTCTTGAAACCCCAACAAGCCTGCATCGAAGTGCTGCGTTACATTTTCATGACAGGCAAGACATTCTTGGTCCCTAACAGGTTCAAATGGCATTACATGGCAGGCATCACACTCGTTAGAGACTAGGGCATGCGAGGCGTGAAGCTCTCCTGTGAGCCACTGACGATCGTCCGGTAAAGGAGAGTCCCTCAACACATCCATTCCAACAAAAAATCCGACTGAAGGAATCAAAACGCCCACCGAAAGAATCACCCAGAACATTCCCCAACTCAAGGCCCTGACGGGAAAACTAAGCTGTTTAAGCCTAGTTGTGAATCTATTTCGTAGGGGCTCGACATCGGAAACCTTGATTTCGATTTCAATCAGGAAGTCCAAACCCCCTTTCGAAGGAAGAACCCGAAGCTCATGACCAAGAATGTCAACTAAATCACCGGAGACAAGTTCTTTCTGCCTGCTCGATTGGTTATTGAGCGTAAAACTTTGACCTTTTTCCGCTTTCAACTCTAGCTTGTTCTCGCTGAGTATGAGCGTCGAGTGAGCAAGCGGCACCCTACGATCCTGTACCTGAATCGTCTGATCGGTCCCTCTACCTATCGTCGCCCGATCACCATTAAACACAACCTCATTAATCTCGCGAGTAGCCCCTTTGGACTGAATGTATCGAACGGTTAATTGCAACTTAGTTAATCCCCAGTGCGCCCGTTAGTAGTAAACGAAGACGGAAAAAATATGAGCTGTCAAAGCCGCGATCAAAGCAAAAGTGACTGGAACATGAAACAACAACCAAACTTGGATGGTCGCCTGCATCCGAATATCCTTGCGAATAACATCTATCAGCTTCTTCCTGTTGTTAAAGACTCGCACTATCTGGCTCAATGCTTTGTGCTCATCCCCTTCTGATCGCGCAAGTCTTTCAACCAAAGCTTCCAACGCTGAGTCTTGATCTGAATTAGGAACCACCCTGCCGTCCAAAACAAGCGATGAGTTATCCCGGCCTAGCAACTGATCTAGATAACCTCCACCAATCACAGTTCTTTCTATTGCACTATTTAGCAGCATTTTTGTTCCATTCGAGGCCTCGGCGGCCAATCTCGTCAATTGAGCCTCGAAGTCCTCAACTTGAGTAAACGTATCGTCAATCGTTTGATTTTTTTTCAACTCGTTCTGAGCCGTAGGATAGGTTCTGTAAACAAAGATCCCAAAGAAGCCGCTTAGGATAACCAAACACATCAGCGCGAACGCAAAAGTGTGGATGTTCCAAGCAAATTGGAACCCCGTGTGCAACGTTGCGACCACTAACAGCGAAGCACCCAAATAGACGTGGGCGGAAACCCAACCCTTGACCGTTCCCCACCCACGAACAAAATTCCTTTTTCGCTTGCCAAGATATGCTAGCCATACGATTAGCAGCGCGCCGATTGTACCCAACGAGTAACCCAGCCAAGTCCCACCATTTGGTGGTTCGGTCGGGTGATCTATCACATATAGGAAAATACTAAAGGCTGAGAGAGCTAACGCAACCCAAAAATACCGGCCCTTTGCATGCGACAAAAATGAGGAGTGCATCAGCGATCCACACTTACCAGATCAACAAAATCTTCGGGGCTTAACCGTGCTGCGGCACCCGTAGGACAGGCTCTGACGCACGCCGGACCTCCTGACTGGTCAATGCACATATCGCACTTGACTGCCTTTTTCACTGCACTCTTGTTCGCCCCACCTTGCGATGAAGCTTTACCCGGGCTGTCACCAAGGCCAAACAGCATCCACCTCCAAAAATTATCAGGTGCTTCAGTTTTATAAGACATCTGAATCACGTCGTAAGGACAATTCTGCTCACAGTTACCGCAGCCAATACAGTTATCTCCGATATAGACTTCTCCCCCAATACCGCCTCTTTGAATCGCGTCAGGGGGGCAGTCTTTCATGCAACTTGGATCCTCGCAGTGCCTGCAGGAAGTTGGAACATGAATATGAGCAAATGTTGGACCAGCTTTTCGGTTTAAACGCGAAGTACCCTCATGCGTTGCTGCACAAGCCTCCTCGCAAAAGTCACAGGCGACGCAAAGTCCTTCGTCTATGAGCAAGACGTCGGTTGCCTCTCCGAGCCCTTGGCCCATAAGAAACGACAGCAGGTCACCTCCCTCTTCTGCCGAGGACTGCAAAGCAAGGTTTTGGCGGTTGCGGTCCTGTGCCAACAACTGCATTCTTTCTTTGAGGCCTGGAGCTCGATCCGACAGCATTTGGAAAGACTCCACATCCAAAGAAAGTGTTTCGGTCTTCACTGCAGCTTTAACTGTAGCGCCTCGAGTGGTGTTCCCAAGCAATGCCATTTCTCCAATCGCTTGGTTCGCTGGCACATAGCTCATTACAACTTCTTTACCATCAAGCTCATTTGATACCGTAACCGAGCCACTGCGTATGAAATGGAAACTGTCTCCAGGATCTCCTTCAGCGAAAATTACTTCTCCAGGTGAATAACTATTGATTTGAGTTTTTTCGGAGATGTCCTGCAAGTCTTCAATGGGAGTATCTGGCGCGAACTTCTGTTGGATTGTTCGTATTATAAAAGTTTGGTCTAACACCCTCTTGACAGCTTCCACTGATGATATCAACTTGTTCATCGTTCTGCGGGGGGTTTCAATAACTATGCAGTTTTCCCCAGCAAGCACAGTAGCCGATCTTCGACGACCAGATATAAGACTCATTTCACCAAAAAAGTTTCCGACTCCTGACTTTATGTGGAGGTCTTCGCCCACTTCAATGGCCACATCACCTTCAAATATCGTGTAAAAGCTATTGTCGTAGTCGTTTCTAGTGAATATGACATGCCCTTTTCTCAGTACGTGCACTTCACTATCCAGCATCAATTCTCTGAACTGCAAGGCATTGACGTGTTCAAACACTGGAATGCGCTGCCGCATCAATTCAAGAACTTCATCCACATCAAGGTCTAATGGCAAAGAAGAGAATTTGGCGGCAATCAGATCGTTATCAGCGGGCTTAACTTTATTACCCAGGATGTATTCCACGACCTCATAACCCTGATTCATTGCCTGCTTTATAAGGGGATAACCTCCCAGCGCACCAATGACGTAGATGCCAGGGACGTTACTTTCGTATTGGCTGCTCAAAGCCGGGATAGCGTTTGGATCGTCGTTCGGAAACTCGATTCCAAAAGACTCAACCAGTCGCCTTGGCGCGATTGCCCCTAGGCGACCGATGATTCTATGCACGGGGACACTCGCCTCACCTTTTAAAGTATTAAGAACGAATACACCTTTGTGATCTTCATCTGCCGGCGGATCAATTCGTTCTGGCGTGGTCCCGTAAAAACACTCAACTTCTCCAGAGTCTATGGCCGCAGTTATTAGATTGAGGTTACCTTCCTTTGCCCTAGCGAACTCGTCTTTACGATTGACGATGTAAACTTTATTGTTAGGCGCCAGAGCCAAAGCGTTCTCAATGGCCGCATCGCCCGCACCAACCACCACGATAACCTCGCCCTGGTATTCACCAGGATCGTCCAGTTGATACTGCACGAAATCCGCTTGGTCACCAGCGACACCAAGCTGCCTTGGATTTCCTTGCATACCGATACCGAGAATCAAGTTTTTTGCCGTCACCTCCTCCCCGTTGGATAGCCCTACGACAAACGCTCCTTTTTCGCCCTCAATCTTAGAAACCTCCGCCCCGAAGCGGACATTGGTCTCATGAAGCGCGATACCCTCTTCCCAAATACCGAGGATTGCTTCACGCTTACCCGCATCAAATTCAATAGGGCTGCGAAGAGGCAGAATGCCAGGCTCAGCCATGACATGTTTACCCTTTTGATACTTCTGGATTGTATTTGCAATCTTGGGAGAACTTTCGAACAGGACGTGAGAAACACCGAGCTCTGCAGCGTGCGCCGCCGCGCTCAGGCCACCTGGCCCGGCACCTATGACTGCAATGTCATAAATATTTTCGATCAAAAACCACCTTACGTTACGCTAAACTTGGCTTGTACAGCCTAGCCTAGCCTACGACATATCTCCGGACATAACCAAAATCCTACAGCAAGCGATTTTAACGAGTGCGTTTAGAATCGCAAGTTTTGGAACTTACCGTGACAAGTTGCTTTGCCCTTTCGCCTGAAGAACATTTGATTTATCCACGATCATTGATAACTTGAGAATCCCACCATCGAGAGCACCAAAGAAGCTACAATGCAATTTATGTATCTGATTTCCGGCACAGCATTATTTTTAGCCACCATTGTTGCCTGTTGTTCTGCGCTTGCTGATGAAACCATATATGCACTGGAGAGGGAGGGTACGCGTCTTCGTCTGTCAGGCGATTTTGTCTCAGCCAAGATCATCGAGAACGAGCTCATTGATGGTTATGCCCAGCCCGCTGGGCACGTGTTCGCACTAAACAGCATCATCACCCAGCTGACCTGGGATGAAACCCAAACAAGGTACGACGGCGAACTAATCGAGCACGCCACTAAAACACTTGAGTGGTGTGAACCACGTATCGATCACGAGGAGGTTGGGGCAACAGCGAACTACTATTGCGGTCAGGCCAACTTTGTCTTGTCTTTCCATAACGCTCTGCGAGGAAACTACTATCAGGCAGGCAGACGAGGCACTGCGAGCATTGACTACCTGGAGACTGCCCTGTTGAAAGACCCTTCTCTGATAGATGCAAAAATGCACCTTGGCGTAGGTTATCATGTGGCTGATAACCTCCCCCCCTTTATAAAAATGTTTAGCAGGGTATTGTGGTTTATCCCCTCGGGAAATTCCGAGAAGAGTCTCCCCTATCTGCTGGACGTTATCGCCCATGGTGATCAATACAGGGATGTGGCTCGCTACATTTATAGTATTCTCCTCCTCGAGACCCCCAAGCTCAGACCAGAGGCCAGCATTCAACTTCAGCAACTGGTATCGCTCTACCCTGCTAACTCTCGCTTCCAACTAAGGCTTATCTCGCTCTTAATAAGTATGGATGATTACGAAGGAACCTTGCGCACTATTTCTGACTACCTGGATAAAGGCACAAAACCCGCTGAACCAGATCTAAGCCTCACCAGGATATGGAAGGCACGGGCCTATCTCGGACGGGGCGAAACCGAACTGTCTAGAAACACATTTGCCAAAATTGACCCTGTATTTCATGACGCCCGGGACCAGCTCCCGGGCTGGAGTGTGGCTTGGTATATTCTGACGGACGGGCAATTGCACGATCTGGCAGGCCGACGTGGTCAGGCTATTTCTGCGTATAAGGAAATTTTGTCCATCGCCAAAAGTACCTACGTCAATATCACCATACTGGAAGCCGCGCGCGCAGGCTTATCTATGCCCTACCAGCTTCACATTGGGCAATAGATCTTTATGATCAGCGTCATCATTCCGTGCCTGAACGAGGAAGATAACCTGGCCATGTTGCTTGGCCAATTAATCGAACAAAAGAATATCAGCCTCGAAATTCTCGTCGTTGATGGCGGTTCTACTGACAAGACTACATTGCGCGCAGCGGAATACGGCGCAAGAGTAATCCATTCCCAGCGAGGTCGGGGCTGCCAGCAAAATACAGGGGCTGCCGAGGCAGCAGGAGAATACCTGCTGTTCCTGCATGCAGATAGTCGGCTAGAACACGACCACCAGCTGTCACAGTCCCTTTCATGTATCCAGCAAGCCGCGAAAAGAACCGCGGGACATTTTAAACTACGTTTTGAAACACAGAGCAATGAGGTTCGGGAACGTCTTCGGTTATTCGAGTATAAAACGCAACTTAACCGGGAAGGGACCTTTAGCGGCGATCAGGGTCTGCTAATTTTCACAAGTGATTTCAGGCTAATGGGAGGGTTCTCAGAGAAATACCACTTTCTGGAAGATAAGGAATTTGCAACACGATTTGTGGATTATGGACAATTCAAAACACTCCCATCCACGCTTTACACGAGTGCAAGACGTTTTGAACAAGAAGGACTCGAAGAGCGACTCATCCTGAACGCACTAATCATGGCAATGTTCCACCTTGACAGTGAATACTTTTTCAAACGAGCCAGTGAGGCCTATCGAGATAACAACCCTGATGGAACCCTCAATCTCTTGCCTCTCTTCCAACTCACACACGAATCTGTTTTCTATCCTGGGGTAACCAGAGGTCTTATTCACTTTTTCCTCATCGGTCGATACGCCACAAAGAATCTTTGGCAGCTAGGTTTGCCCTTCTATTTGACAAGGAACAACCCCGACCGATGGCTGAGCAGCTATGATCGTTTTTTAAAGCCGCTGACCGATAATCCGGCTGGATACTTGTTGGGCACCTTGACAGTGCTCATCTGGTTCTACTCATGGCGTTCTAGGCTGAGCGTAAAACAGCGCTTAAAAAATGAAACCTAAGCTATTTCCTTCTGTAAGGTTGTTAGCATCAGCCTGGCAATGGATTATCACCCTCTCTTAGCTTGAACATACGATATGCTCCTAAAATCATTGTCCTTTGTTCTCGGTTTATTTTTCTCCAATGCCATTTTTGCTTATCCGGATAACCCCTACCATGAGCATTTAGTCGACGTTAAGAAGGCCCAGGCGAACTATGGTTATCTTCTGGAACATGGCGACATTGTCACCATCATCCTTACTATCGGTAACATTTTATTTGTCGACCGGGGCTCTATCGGCCCCGGTAAATTAGCCTTTCCAGAAAGTGGTCTTCCACGAAGCGCTGTCCACATCCAGAATCGTATCTGAATTTTCTGCGACATCTTCCCAGGTCACATCGAGGTCCAGCTCCACACCTTCATTGGAGAACATCATATCTGAGGCAAACCGGCCTCCTGCCGCCTGGATGATGCGTCCATTTGGCGCATCCTCTGAAACCATATACAGCACGGCAGGACTAACCAACTTTGGATGACTCTTTTCGTCAGGTTCATCCGCATCAATCTCGCTACCGGGGACACTCGCAGTCATCCTGGTCGCAGCGCCCGGAGACAAACAGTTCACATGGATATTGTGTGATGCACCTTCACGGGAGAGGTTGTTCATCAGACCTACCATCCCCATTTTCGCTGCACCGTAGTTCGACTGGCCAAAGCTGCCTAAAATGCCGGAAACCGAAGAAGTGAACATAATTCGGCCATAGTTCTTTTCGTACATGATCGGCCAAGCATGCCAGGTCACATACGCAGATCCATTCAGGTGAACGTTAATCACCAGATCCCATTCATCAAGCGTCATCTTCTTGAACGATTTATCCCGCAGGATACCGGCGTTATTGATCAGGATATCGACGGTGCCATATTCCTTGACCGCAGTCTCGACGATACGTTTAGCGCCTTCCCGGTCAGATACGGAATCCTTGTTAGCGACAGCCTCGCCACCGGCCGCTCGTATCTCTTCCACGACCAGGTCAGCAGCATCACTTTTGCCAGACCCATCCACAGATCCACCCAGGTCGTTAACAACTATTTTTACACCCAGATCCGCCAGTAACAGCGCATGCTCCTTTCCAAGACCACCACCAGCACCGGTGATAATCGCAACTTTTCCATCAAAGCTCATAGTATTTACCTTTTGTATTTCTAACGGTTCGTATTAAGACATCCCAATCGAAAGCAGATTCTGTAGTGGCTGGTATAGCTCCTCAAGATAAGCTACGTCGTCATCTTCCAGCTTTATTGACGCTGATTCCATGAGCTGCATCAACTGCTCTACCCTGGATACTCCAACAATAGGCGAAGTGATCTCCGGTTTGTTACAGATCCAGGCCAGCGATATCTGTGCTGGTGTTTTTCCGTATTTCTCAGCAACTTCAACCACTCTGTCCGCAATCTGGAAATCCATGTTACCTTTATAGAGGCTACTCGTCCTCGCCTTATCCTGGCCCTGGGAGCGGTTCGTTGTCCCTGCATCCAGGCTTCCTTTGTACGCGCCTGTCAGTATCCCTCTTGCCAATGGTGACCACGGCGTAATCGCGATACCTTGTTGCGCACAATAAGGAATCATCTCACGCTCTTCTTCCCTGTAAATCAGGTTGTAATGATTTTGCATCGATACAAATTCAGTCCAGCCATTCAGCCTGGCGGTCATCTGTAACTCGACAAACTGCCACGCGAACATGGATGAACCACCCAAATACAGGACTTTCCCGGCCTTCACCAGATCATGAAGTGCTTCCATCGTTTCCTCGATGGGCGTCGGGACATGCATTGGAATACCATGCGGATGTCGGTGGATAACCAGATGATCAATGTAGTCCACTCCTAACCTTTCCAGGCTGGCATCAACGCCTTCCACAATATGCTTGCGAGACAAACCACACTGATTCGAGCCCCGCCCAAGAGGCATTCCAACCTTGGTGGCCAACACATAGTCATGACGGGGCAGAAGCTCCCTGAGCAGTTTACCCACCACCTCCTCGCTGGAGCCCAGCCCATAGATATCAGCGCAGTCAAAGTAAAAAAGGCCATTATCAATCGCAGCTTTGAAAATTGGCCGGGCATCATCCGCACCGAGCGTCCAATCCCCCTGATGCCCTTTTCCCGGTGCCCCGAAATTCATCGTGCCAAGAGCGATCTCCGAGACCCTGAGCCCCGCGCGACTCCCCATTTGGACCGATTTCAACATTTTTAATCCTTTTTACGTGACAACGGAGGAACGATACTACCAGCCGATGGTGATGGTCCGCATCTGGTATTACAATGCTGAATTATCTTCATTTTCAATTACCACTATCTGGACATCACATGACCTACGAAACTCTGATTTTTGACACAGCAGGCAGTATAGCTACGATTACACTGAATCGACCAGACGCAGCCAACGCCATGAATCCTTTGATGGCCAGGGAATTAAGCGCTATTGCCATTAAGTGCGATGAGTCTCCAGACATCCGCGCTGTGATCGTTCGCGCAACGGGAAAAATGTTTTGTGCCGGCGGTGATCTCGGGGTGTTCGGTGCAGCTGGTGACGGCGCCTCAGCGCTCATCAAGGAAATGGCCGGCGATCTACATATGGGTATCTCAAGACTCACAAGAATGAACGCGCCTGTTAT
Source organism: uncultured Pseudomonadales bacterium (assembly GCA_937775265.1). Classification (GTDB taxonomy): domain Bacteria; phylum Pseudomonadota; class Gammaproteobacteria; order Pseudomonadales; family Azotimanducaceae; genus UBA9659. The sequence goes on along the minus strand of CALKBV010000011.1, from coordinate 224,820 downwards.
CGCTGCTGTTAATGGAACGGCAGCGGGTGCCGGTTTTAGCCTGGCGCTATCAGCAGATCTTGTGATCTCTGTAGACAGCGCGAAATTTGTGATGGCCTATACCAATGCAGGACTTTCACCGGATGGGAGCTCCTCCTACTTTCTACCGAGACGCGTCGGCGATCGCAGGGCCCGAGAGCTGATGCTAACTAACCGGGTATTATCCGCTGAAGAGGCCCTGGACTGGGGTATTGTTAATCAGGTTGTGGCAGAAGCCGACCTTGATGAAACAGTCGGAAAACTCGCTGCCAAAATCGCAGCCGGGCCAACGCTTGCTTACGGACAGGTGAAATCACTGCTGAACGCATCTTTCGACAACGGACTGGAAACGCAAATGGAGCTTGAATCCAGGGGCATTGCAGACATGGCAAGATCCCAGGATGGGAAGGAAGGCATTCAGGCGTTTCTTGCTAAACGTAAACCCACATTTAAAGGCGCCTGAATAGCGGGGGTGCGACCCCAATTCTCCCAACGAACAGGTAAAAAAAAGGCGACCATATGGTCGCCTTTTTCCTCAGCTTGAGTGCTTACGCAACAACTGTGATGTTTACTGCCTGTGGGCCTTTTTGACCTTCAGTCACACCAAACTCTACAGCTTGACCTTCAGCCAGAGTTTTAAAACCCTCACTTTTGATCTCATTGTAGTGGGCGAATACGTCTGGCCCGTCAGTTTGCTGGATAAACCCATAGCCACGGGTTTCATTGAACCATTTAACGGTTCCGGTTTTAGTAGACATTGTTTTAGTCCTGTATATATTTAAGTTGCCCTCTTTTTGCTGAAGACGTGTAGCGTGAAACAAACGAATACTTGAAACTGCAGGACGAGCGAGAAATGAATCTACTAGAAATGAAGCGGGGGTATAAGAGGGGTCCTTAGCTGCGGCGCATTGTATAGGGTTGGAAACCCTTGTCAACGCTTGTTAAACCCTGTTTTCAGGCTCTATTTACCGTTTTCTCTTAATCACTACAGGCAGAGACTGGTAACCCTTGATCAGGGTAGAACGGTTTCTAACAGGTTCTCCAACGACCTCAATCGCTGAAACCCTCGACATTAATTCCTCCCAGAGCACACGAAGTTGCATTTCCGCAAGCCTGTTTCCCATGCATCGATGAATCCCAAACCCAAAAGAAAGGTGCGCCCTGGCATTCTCTCTGTCTATTCGAAGTTCATGAGGAGACTCAAATACCTCAGGGTCACGGTTACCCGAGGCATACCACATAGCTACCTTATCCCCTTCTCTGATCTTATGACCCTCGAAATCAACGTCCTCAAGTGCGGTCCTGCGCATATAGGTCACCGGTGTTTGCCAGCGAATAATCTCAGCAACCATATTTCGAATGAGTGACGGGTCAGCTTTTAGTTTTTCAAACTCAACTGGATATTGGCTCAGCGCCAACACACCACCGGTAATGGAGTTACGAGTCGTATCATTGCCGCCGACGATCAACAGCAGCAAGTTGCCAAAAAACTCTCGCCGAGGCATGTCGCGCGTCGCCTTGCCTCTCAGCAGCATGGACAGCAGGTCGTTGCCCACAGGATTGGCTTTTCGCTTTTCCCACAATGACATGAAGTAATCAAAACATTCGTCAAGCTCACGATCGCGCTGTTCCAAAGATTCAATAATGCCAGAGTCAACACTTGCAGTAGATATGTCAGACCACCGTGTCAGCCTGTGACGTTCTTCAAATGGAAAATCGAACAGCGTCGCCAACATCTGGGTGGTTAACTCAATCGAGACTTTCTCTACAAAATCAATCGGTTCACCATCTGGAAGCTGCTCAATAATTCGGATCGCGCGTTCCCTGATGACAGATTCCAGCGCCGCAAGATTTGATGGGCCGGTTACCGGTGCAACAACCTTACGCTGCTCATCGTGACGGGGCTGATCCATGGAGATGAAATTATTATTGGAACTGTAATCTTCATCGACAAAGGTAACCGAAGGTTCAGACGAAAACTGCTGATGATTCGCGTCAATTTTTCGGATGTCAGCATATCGCGTGATTGACCAGAAAGGTCCAGCGTAGCTGTGTTCGTGGAAATGAATCGGCGCCTCTGTGCGCAGCCTCTCCAGATAAGGAAAATGAACATTGTCCTGGTATAAACGCCGATCAGTTGGATCTATATCTTCGAGTGGCAGGCTGAAAGCAAGGTCGCGCTCACGGTCCAATCGGGAGAGATCTTCAGTCGCCGCATTAGCCATGATCAATCCGGAAGCCCGAGGACTCGTTTACTGATAATATTCATCTGCACCTCATTGGTACCACCATAGATGGTGACAGCCCGATCACGCAGCCATCCACGAGTGGATTCGGCTTCTTCTTCGGTAAAGCCATCACCTTCCCAGCCGACACCAGCAATACCCCGCAGTTCAGATTTTAGCGACGAGCCATCTTTGGCAACAGTAGAGCCCACGAGTTTAAAGATTGAGGTTGTCGCGCCAGGCGCTTTACCTGACCGGCTTTCATCTGCAACACGCTGAATCGTTAATTGTAGAGACTTCTCAAGCATTGTCTGTTTAGTAATTTTCTCTCTGGCTTCAGGGTTTACCAGTTTGCCACCTATATCCCCCAAATATTTTTTCGCCACCACGGCATAGGGGTTAACCGGTTTGCCTTTCTTCTTGATGCGCACCGATGATGCAGAGCGCTCGTATTGCAGCAGCCTCTTACCCACGGTCCAGCCTTTGTCCAATTCCCCAACAAGGTCGTCCCGACGCGCGACAGCACTATCAAAAAAGGTTTCGCAAAAAGGTGATGAGCCTGAGATCAGCGCAATTGGCTTTACAGTCACTCCGGGCTGATCCATTTCAAGTAGTACAAAGCTGATGCCATCATGCTTGGCCGCATCCGGATCGGTTCTTACTAACGCAAACATCCAGTGCGCGTGCTGTGCTCCTGAAGTCCAGATCTTCTGGCCATTGAGCACAAAATGATCGCCTTCCATTACGGCCTTTGTCTGGAGGCTCGCGAGGTCAGAACCCGAACCGGGCTCACTGTATCCCTGACACCAACGGACTTCGCCACTGACAATCTTGGGTAAATGGCGTTGCTTCTGCTCATCGGTACCAAACTCGAGAAGTGTTGGGCCTATCATCGCGAGCCCCATGCCTACAGAGGGTGGTAGCGCTTTCGCCGCTGCCATTTCCTGCTGCAGCACCTGATTCTCCTCGAAACCCAGACCTCCGCCGCCATATTCCGTGGGCCAGGTTGGTGCAGTCCATCCGCGCTCAGCCATCGCATCACGCCATCTGTCAGCGTCAGCGTTATTATAAATTTCAAAAGCATCCTCAAAATGGACAACTCTGTTGCGCATACTATCCGGACACTTTTCACCGATGTACGCCTTGGCTTCTTCCCGGAAGGCTTCAAGATCCATTGATAATTCCTTTTTCTGCTCGTTTTCTCTTCAGTAGGATGATTAAACGCTAATTATAGTATTTAGCCAAGGAGCGCCCACACGTATTACCCCATCAACCCCAGCCATCCCAATATAATTGTCTAACCTATAAAAATTGCCCATTGCCACTAGCTATGGTTTATTCCACCTCATCGCTATTTGATGGAATTTAATATGGCCGCAAACGAAACCACAGAACAACGAGAGTTCAGGGGATACTGCAGCGCCTGGCTTGAAGAGCACAAGCCGCCGCCCACAAAAATCCCCCTTCCTCAGGCTGCCTACGAGGTCACCTCCGATGACCATCGCACTTACCTGGTGGACTGGCAGGCTAAATGCTATGAGGCAGGATTGATCGCGACTGACGTACCAAAAGAATATGGTGGTCACGGGCACGATAAATTTCAGCAAATCGCCAGCACGGAAGTGAGACGAGCCAATGCTCCTTACTTCATCAACTGGATCGGCCTCGGTATGGCCGCCCCCACGTTACTTGCTCACGGTACAGAGGAACAAAGAAAATCCTTTTTGCCTCCCATATTCTCTGGCGAAGACATCTGGTGTCAGGGCTTCAGCGAGCCAGGCGCCGGTTCTGACCTGGTGTCCCTGCAAACCAGCGCGGTAAAGGACGGCGACAACTGGGTAGTCAATGGCAGCAAGGTCTGGACCAGCCTCGGTCATTTTGCCAAATGGATGCTGCTGCTGGCACGAACAGACAAGAACGACAAATACAACGGCATCACCTATTTCATAGCGTCCATGGAGGCTCAGGGTGTCACTGTCCAGCCTATTCACAAGATGACTGGCGAGTCCGGTTTTAATGAGGTCTTTCTAGAGGAGGTTGTAGTACCAGATCATTACCGCATAGATGAAGTAGGCAAAGGCTGGCAGGTCGCCATGTCTACCCTGACCAATGAACGTGGAGCCGGCACCGGCGTTGGTGCGATCGCCAGCAGCGAATCACCCTTTGCAGCAATAGAGCAGCTAATTGCGCTCGCAAAGCGTGAAAAGAGAAATGGCCGCACCCTATGGGAGGACCCGGTCTGGCGGGACAAGCTGATGAAGCTTTACGAGAGAACCGAGGGAGCAACACAGAACTTCCGTAGACTCGGTGTTAAAGAACTAAACGGCGGCGCGATGCGGATACCGCTGCAGGGTAAGCTCACCGGAAGTGAACTTGGCCAGGAACTGCACCAGACAGCGCTTAGCATTCTCGGTATGAAATCCAGCCTTTATATCGGTGACCCGAACGCAGAAGAAGATGGACGCTGGGCACTGGGATACATGAACACCTACACCGGCACCATTTCTGGCGGTAGTAGTGAAATCCAACGCAATATTCTGGGCGAGCGTGTGCTTGGCCTGCCAAAAACCAAATAGGGAGAATTAACATGGCGCAACCCAAGGATTTTGGTTACGGAGAAGAGCAGGAAATGCTCAAGGATTCAGCGCGGCGCTTCATGGAGGACAAACAACCTTTACTGGCACTTCGTGAGTCCATCAAGGGGACAGAAGACCCCTATTTCGGTGAAAACCGAACCGGTAGCTACGACAAGGCTGCCTGGCATGAAATGGTAGGCCTTGGCTGGACGGCTCTAGCCGTACCAGCGGAAGCGGGCGGCGTCGGCATGAACCTGGTTACCGCTGTCGCTGTCGCTGAGGAAGTCGGGCGCGCCAGCATGCCGACACCACTCACCTCAACACTACAAAGCACCTTCGCACTGCGAGAGGCTGGAACAGAATCGGCAACGTCATGGTTATCAAAAATAGCCGAAGGCACCAGCATGACACTCGCGATCTACGGCAAGGAAGGTTCGCTGGAAGCCGATTCCACCGATATTACCGTCAGCGACGGAAAATTGAATGGCATTTCATGGTATGTACAGGATCCGCAAAAAATTGATTCGCTGCTGGTCGCGGCAATGGATGGGAGCACAGTAAAGCTCTACTGTGTTGACCTGAACGCTGGCGGGGTTGATCTAGAATTTGATCGGATTGTTGATCTAACAAGAGACCAGGGGCGCGTTACTTTCAACAACGTGCCCGCCGAGTGTGTTTCCGAAGATGGGGCCGGCACATTGCAAAAAGCAATGCCTGCACTCTTAACCTTGATTTCTGCCGACATGTCAGGCGGCTGCGAATGGTTGCTCCAGACCACTGCGGAATATGCAAAGGTCAGGACCCAGTTCGATCGACCTATCGGGTTCTTTCAGGCTGTCAAACACCCCATCGTGAACATGATGATCCTGGGCGACCAGACTCGCTCTCTCGTTTATGCGGCCGCTTGCTCCTATGACACGGATCCAGGCGATTCTCACAAAGCGGCACACCTCGCGAAGTCCAGTGCATCTGATACCGCGGAATTTTGCGCCAACAGGGCAACCCAACTGCATGGTGGCATTGGGTTTACCTGGGAGCACGACGTGCAGATCTACCACAAACGGGTGATGCATTCGCAGCAGTTATTTGGTGATGGCGTCTGGCAAAGAGAACAGGCTGCAGCTTATTTTTAACCTCCAGCTACGTCACTAATTCATCTCCGAATGCCACGCGGCCTGGACCGCCGGGCTCGGGTATTCTGTAAGTATTTTTCAAGGGGCCTGTCGATGCAGATTATAGGCATATCTGCCAATCGCCGCTCCCCTTTCACCCACCTGTCTTCACCCCGCGACTGCTATCTCAACATTGAGACAAATGTCGGTTTGACCGAATCAGACACTCAGTTCCTGTTTTCAGCGCACTGACTCCCGCCCAAGCACCTGACTCTTACCCAGGTAACAGCTGTATCATTACCCGCGTAATTACCTGTTTGGTCAGCCAGCCGCTGAATCAATTCTGAACCCAGCTTCTCCTTTTCACCATCAATCACCAACACCTCAATCGGTATTACAGGCCCTTCTGCCACCCATATAGTGCTCGTATACCAGTTCCGACGAGAAATTGATCCAATTCGGGGAAACGCCGATAAGCACTAACTATGATGTGCAATTTCAGGTAAATGCGAAGACTCGACTATTCCTCTATAATGCCCACCGATTTCTGATTGGGAATGACCACACCAGAACGCCTGATTTGCGGGAAAGTCGCCGAAGAGCGGCGCCCCCTTATTCGAAAGCGCGGCCCTGACCGGGGCAAATTACGCTACAAAAGTATCCACGAGATACCTACCAGAGAAGGCATAAGAATTATCCATGACTGAATCACCGAAGATCGTATACACAGATACAGATGAGGCACCGCGACTCGCGACCTATTCTTTCCTACCCATTATTAAAGCGTTCACCGATACCGCAGGTGTCGATGTAGAGATCAGAGATATTTCGCTTGCCGGCCGAATTATTGCCACTTTCCCGGAAAGGCTTAAAGAGGAACAGAAGGTTCCTGATGAGCTGGCTTACCTGGGGCAACTCTCCCAGAAACCAGAGGCAAACATCATCAAGCTGCCAAACATCAGCGCGTCTAACCCGCAGATACACGAGGCTATTCAAGAGCTGCAGGACAAAGGGTTTGACCTACCTTCTTATCCGGAGGAACCCCGCAACGCCGAGGAAGAAACCATCAAGACTCGATACGACAAGGTCAAGGGTAGCGCCGTAAACCCGGTCCTTCGTGAAGGAAACTCTGACCGACGTGCTGCAAAAGCGGTAAAGGAATACGCCCGCAAATACCCCCACACAATGGGCGCCTGGTCGAGCGAGTCAAACTCACATGTGGCTCACATGGACGCGGGTGACTTTTACGGCAGCGAAAAGTCTATTGTCATGCCAAAGAACGATTCGTTGACGATTGAATTCGCAGGCATTGGCAAGCAGTTGTTGGCCGAAAACGTCCTCGCCGAAGAAGGCGAAATAGTCGATGGCGCATTCATGAGCAAGAAAGCACTTTGCGCTTTCCTTGAAAAGGAAATTGCCCGGACTAAGCCTGGCGTCCTCTTTTCGCTCCACCTGAAAGCCACCATGATGAAGATCTCGGACCCGATCATCTTCGGCCATGGCGTTCGCGCATACTATAAAGATGCCTTCGAGAAACATGCAGCCGTATTTGAGGAAATCGGGGTAGACACGAGAAATGGTGTTGGCGATGCCTACGAGAAAATAAAGCAGCTACCGGCTGAGCAGGCGGCAAAGATCGAAGCAGACCTCAATGCCTGTGTTGAAAATGGCCCTGACATGGCGATGGTGAACTCTGACAAGGGCATCACGAATCTACATGTGCCATCCGACATCATCATTGATGCATCCATGCCAGCAGCGATTCGCGAATCGGGAAAAATGTGGGGGCCAGACGGCGAGCTGCATGACATGAAAGCGGTTATACCTGACCGGTGTTACGCAAGCCTTTACGACGAAACAATCAAGCACTGCATTACTCACGGAGCATTCGATCCTACAACCATGGGCACTGTACCAAACGTGGGTCTGATGGCACAAAAAGCCGAAGAGTACGGTTCTCACGACACCACTTTCGAGGCGCCAGGAAACGGGGTCATCCGTGTTCTCGATTCGAATGGCAAAGCTGTCATCGAACACGAAGTAGAAGAGGGCGACATCTGGCGGCTCTGCCGCGTCAAGGATGGTCCTGTTCGCGACTGGGTGAAGCTTGCTGTTAATCGAGCGAAAGCGACCGGTTCACCGATCGTATTCTGGCTGGATGAAAATCGCGCTCATGATTCCAAACTCATTGCGAAGGTTAACGAATATCTGCCTGAACACGATTTGACGGGGATCGAACATCACATTCTGGCTGTTCCCGAAGCATCGAAACTTTCCCTAGAGCGAGCCCGCAATGGCGAAGACACCATTTCGGTTACTGGAAACGTGTTACGTGATTATCTGACGGACCTCTTCCCAATTCTTGAATTGGGCACCAGCGCCAAAATGCTATCTATCGTACCGCTGATCAATGGTGGCGGACTGTTCGAAACTGGAGCTGGTGGCTCTGCACCCAAACACGTTCAGCAGTTCGAAAAAGAAGGCCATCTTAGATGGGACTCACTGGGGGAATTCCTGGCGTTGGGCGCCTCGCTTGAGCACCTTGCAACTTCATTCAACAACCAGCAGGCTCAAACTCTGGCCGATACGTTGAACGACGCCATCGCCAAGTTCCTTGAAAGCAACAAGTCACCGTCGCGAAAGGTGAACGAACTCGACAACCGGGGCAGTCACTTTTATCTTGCTATGTACTGGGCGCAAGCCGTCGCGGCCCAGGATCAAGATCCCAGCCTGAAAGAACGGTTCCAGGTATTCGCCGAGACTCTTCAGAGTAATGAGGAAAAGATCAACGAGGAGTTGCTTACTGCGCAGGGTGAGCCAGTCGATATAGGTGGTTACTACTCACCGGACCCCGAACTCACTTCAAAAGCGATGCGTTCTTCCGCAACCTTCAACGCCGCACTAGAGGTATTGATTAGCTGACAAGCAAAGCAGGGGTGATTTCCACGACACTCGCGGAGCAGCATCCAAATGTGTCGTAATTAACTCGCCTCAGCCACCAGTGCCGAAAAACTTTTGTCGAAGGTTTCAATCGTCTCGCTGGTTGGCCCAAAAATAAAAGCGAACGGACCCTGGGGTGGAATAACCCATCCCCCGAGGCCTGTCTCTTCCAGTCTTGCTGCAATTCTTTCGATGTCCCGCTCAATCAACCTGAAATGATTCGCGGCCGGATAATGTTTTCCCCAGGCGCGCAGATCAAGCCGTTGGATATCCGCCCTCACCTCCAGATCCAGGCGCCCCCCAATGTCCTGGAGCCGATATCGCCCAGAGCCATCTTTGTTAACGTCAACTTCCAGAACAGGCACCTCAAGCACATACTCATAAAACTTTCGAACCCTGGAAAAATCCTCCAGGGAGTAGTGAAGTATTGCGAACGGGTTTTCCTGGGTCGTAATCATGCTGTGTTGTCCGTCACGCCACACAAACTGAATACCGTCTTCTTCCGGCACATCCAGTGGCTCACTAAAAATACCAGGCTCGTCATTTCGGACCATGGTTCGGTAAGTTTCAAGCGGGTCTTCTGACGAAAAAGCGATAATCAGGTCACCCTGGGCAGGGGAAGCGCAGGGCCTTGGAACAAGCGCTGCTTTCTGGATCTCTATCAGGTCAACCTGGTGTTGAGTTTCCGGGTTCTCGACATAGTGGGTGTGATATTCATCTCCCAGAACTGGCGCCGTCAATTGTCCAATGTGATCGTCCTTTTCGTTTTTAAAAACAAGTGGTTCCGGCGCGCCCGGTTGTGTGTCACAAAAACCAATTGCACGCAGAACCCTCTTGGTCGCAACGATATCAGAGCAACTAATACCGTGGTGTGTCTGGATAAGATTGAACATGGGCCAAACCAATTTTATATCGTCCCCGTATACTGAGGCCTCGCCTGTTAGTGAGCAACCTTTTCAACCGCTGTGCTATATTTTCATTTTTATTTCATCCAACTCAGGTGGACAAATGGCTGACATGTCGATCGCTCATTTTGGGACGACTCTTATAGAGCCTCCTCCCTCGGAGGGTGAGGACCAAGCGTCCATTCCCATGACCGGAGATCTCGGTCGAACAGACGAGTTCCTGCGGATACTTGGCGCCGAAATCTATACCAAGAACATGTATCCGTTCGGTAGACAATTCATCTACAAGCGAGGTGAAGTGACCGACCCCGACTATTTCGAGAAAGACACGTTCACCTCTTATACCGCTGTACCGCTACCTGAGACAGCTTCACCAAGAGTAGCTGAAACGATCTTTCGCCTGCCCCATCGCGATGCTCGTCAGATAGCAGTCTCATTAATGGAGCGAGGATTGATCAAGCCTTTATCAGGCTACGATGAGTTTGTTAACGGCAGTTCACCGGCGCTCTTTTTTGCTGGCCCGGACAGGCAACAGTACGAACTTATCGAGTCCAGTAAAGTCCGGCACAGGAATCATCGAGTCTACATCTGGACCAGCGACAAAGATCTCGAAAACCACAAGAGCGGCTATGCAGAAAATTTTGATATCAGGTTTCAGGATACCGAAGATTTTTACGGCATCGGAACTGCCCATCTGCTCGTTCGAGAGGATCCGGGCGTTACGATCGCATTGCTGACACCGAAAAACGGTGAAATATCACCCAAACACAGCTTTGATATTTTCAAGGATGCCGGCTACTCACATTTTCGTCTGGGCTCTCCTAATAAATCGGAGGTGCTCAGCAACGCAGAAGAAGCCTTCCCAGACGGTGGCGGACCGGTGGCCTACGTGCATTTCCAGAACTCATATCTCGAACTGGTTCAGATAGGGGCAGAGGTCTAAATGAAAGAGCTTTACTTTGTTCGTCACGGTCAAACCGAGTGGAACGCTATTAGAAGAATGCAGGGCCAGTGGAACTCCGACCTGACTGAACTAGGCCGTGATCAGGCTGATATCAACGGCAAGTTTCTATCTTCCCTGGAAATTGACTATCTCGTGGCCTCCCCACTTGATCGAACCAAACAGACTGCGGACATCATCAACCAGCACCTGGAACTCGCAATCAACTACGATGATCGCATCATGGAATGGCATAGCGGTGACTGGAGCGGTGAGATGTGGGATGACGTCTCAAACAAATGGCCCGAGGAGTTCGCCGCATGGCAGGAAGACCAGTTTAACTATCGAGGACCTGACTGCGAAAACTTTCCGGATATGATCAAGAGGACCAGCCCCTTTCTGGATGAAATCTTCGCATTGGATCACAACCGAATCGCCGTCGTTTCACACGGCATGATTGGTCGTGTCATGGTCAGCACTTTGCTAGGACACAGCCCCGAAGAAATGTTCCGCTACGGGCAACCGAACGACACAATCTTTCACTTAACCGAACAGGCAGAAGGTTTCGCCATTCAGCATTTCATCGGCGGTGCCGGCCCCTACGGTGGGCTGCCTCCGCGCAATTATTAATGTGCAAGACAACCCTTACTTCACTCTGGCAAGCCCCGCCTGCGGACGGGTATGAGCCGATAACTTCTCCGATATCTGCACTGTCCCTAGATAGCCCTAAAGTCTCTGTCTAGTAGCATCGTCAAGGGACTTCGTCACCGCGTTACAAAGTGATCGTTACTCAACCAATCGGGCTTCTAGCAAACCACGGATACTGTTCGCGGTATATATTTTTGATGCCTTCACCAGGTCAGACTTTCTAACGATGGCCTCTTTTACCTGACCGTTCTCGAGCATGTGTCGACGGTAAGTGCCCGCCAGCAAACCGCTCTCGATAGGCGGCGTAACCAGCTCACCGTCAATTTCCAGGAAAAGGTTTGCTATGCTCGTTTCGGTGATTTCGTTTTTTTCATTCCAGAGGATAACGTCATCACAATGATCGGCATCATTTCGCGCTTGCTCATAGACACCCCTATGTGTTGTCTTGTGGAATAAGAAGATATCGCGGCTGTTAACCGGTCTGCTCGCAAGTTTCAGCATCACCATTGGTTTGACCTCGGGCAACGGATGCTCCTCAACCTCATAATGACCCTCCGAGTCCAGCAACAACCTTAGCCTTGATGGCTTCAGCAGTTGAAGCGAACAAAGACGAGTTCGAATACTGTCCAGGTCCACGCCGAAACCAAAGTAGTCAGCGCTAGCCTCTAATCGATCCAAATGCAGATTTAGTAAAAAGACTCCGCTCGCCGGCTCGTACAACATTGTTTCCAGAAGTCTGAACGGTTGCCGATCAAAACCAAGAATTTGTCCCTTGGTCAGACTCTCCTGCCATTCCTCACCCGGGTGCGAGTCCCACACGATGCCACCACCGACTCCGTAATTGGCGCTGTTGTCATGTTTGTCAATCGTAAGCGTTCGGATGGCTACACTGAATCTGGCCCGACGGCCGGGTTTAACCAGTCCAATTGCCCCGGTATAAACACCTCTCGCTTCGGTTTCGAGCTCACGAATGATTTCCATGGTTCTCGCTTTCGGGGCACCGGTTACAGAAGAACAGGGAAACAACGCCGAAAAGAGCTCGCTAAGACTCGCATCGGTTTCTGCGCTGATGCTTGACACCTGCTGCCACACTGTCGGGAACCGCTTGATCGAGAATAGCTCTCCTGCAGAAACACTGCCTGGTACTGCGATTTTGCCCAGGTCGTTTCGCACCATGTCGACAATCATCAGGTTCTCTGCCCGGTCTTTCTCCGACCCTGCTAGATCTGACCTGAACCCCGCATCCTCTTCCGGAAATCGACCTCTTGGACGCGTACCCTTCATCGGCTCGGTCCGTATCGAGGCGCCGTTAACTTCAAAAAAAAGTTCCGGCGAAACACTGCAGATAGCGTAGTCGTCGGTTTCAATGAACACCGAATAGGGAGACGGTTGCGCGCGACAAAGGAATGAGAAAATCGAACCCGGTGATGCCGTAGTTTTGCCCTTGAGCCGGTGGGTAAAATTCACCTGGTAGCTATCGCCACTCCGGAGATAGGACTTTATTTGTTGTATCGAATCACCGAAATTCGATTCGCCAATCACAGGAGCCAGATCCAGTGGCTCCGAGAGCGGCTCGATACCGCTGGAGCAACCCTCTTCGGCCTGATCGAAGATCGCAAATGCCGCAAGTGGCAGCGACCCGGCGGGGTGATGAACCAATGCAGAATCAAAAGCACTGGCTGCTTCAAAGCTGACATAACCGACCGCATACTTGCCTTCTGAACAAGCTGTTTCAATGGTATCCAGCACCAAGGCCACATCCTCATTGGTTTTCGCAATATGGACGGATGAGGCTCCTGTAAACCGCAACCAGGCTTCTTCGTCAGAATCATAGATAAGTGCATCAAACATAATCCGGAGGTTAACCTGCTCACTGTCTTGAGGCGAGCGAGATTCAAGAGGTTTATCCACATTTAGGTTTACAATGGTTTGATGCGTTCCATCCCACAAATTGACGCCAATTATCTAAGCCGGGCGTTAGGCGGCCTGGTCGAGTCTTTCCAGGTTGAGTCAATCGGGTCAGGCGAAGGATACATGTCGGATTTGTATCGAATCACCTTGCAGGGTCGTGCACTGCCCGCTTCTGTTATTTTAAAGCGACCATCCGAAGATCCAGAGAAACTGGAACTTGCAACCCGATTCAATTCCTATGGCAGGGAGCAGTATTTCTACAGGGAGCTCTCGGAGCACTCAGCCATTCGCACCCCCAGGTGCTATTTCAACGCAGATCATAAATTTCTGCTGTTGCTTGAGGATGCAGGACTATGGCCCGTCATCGATGTGGGGGCAGGCGCAAGCTTTGCCCAGGCGATCACAGCGGTCACCCATCTTGCCAGACTGCACGCCAGCCACTGGGCGTCCTCACCCGAAGCTGTTGCACACTTTTCTGCCGGTTTCGAGGCCGCGGCTCTGGACATGTCCTCTTTCGTCATTGATCGCCTGGGAGAACTTCCACAAAGCGCTCCCGTTCAATTTATGCAGCAATACGCCAGCCAATCAATCAATTACTTGCCACTTTTTTCGGCCCAAAAACAGGTTTTCTCACACATGGACTTTCGCCTTGATAACATGCGAATCAGCGGCGACGACCTCATGCTTTTCGACTGGGGCGAATGCAGCCTTGCCGCACCCGGGTTTGACCTGGCCTATTTCCTGATCACCAGCCTGACAACCCGGAACCGGCGCATCTGGGAGGAAACACTCCTCGATACCTACCACCGGATCCTGGCTGCAAGTGGTATCCGATATCGTCGGGAGGAACTGTTTAACAGCTACCGACTTGCCGTCCCCCCTGGCTTCTATCTTGCCGCACTGGTTTTAACCCGTGGTCACCAGGACTACGGCATGACACTGGCGGAGAGGTGCCTTGGAGCAATTGATGATCATCTGCCATTTATCATGAAGCAATTTGACAACACCACGGAAACCCCTGCTGGCGGCTCAACTATTGGTTAGGTGAGCGGATCACGTTAAATTGCACTAATAGAGAACGCCCCTCGAAAGGGATTGATGAAACAGGAGTTTCCATGCGATTGATCAGCTTCATAACATTCGTGGCGGTACTGCCATTGCTTTCCGGTTGCCAGAACACAGAGGTAACCACTGACAAAAAGATCGAATCGACTGCTGAACAGGGATCCATTGAGTTTTCCCCCGCCGTACCCATGCCCGCAGCAACACTCCCACCCGATAGGGCTTTGACCAGGATAGCCTTCGGTTCCTGTTATCACCCATCTCTCAAAAGCGGGATATTCAATGAAATAGCCGGGCAGCACCCCGATGCTTTTGTATTCCTTGGCGATAACGTTTACGCCGAAGATGAGTCCGACGACCCTACATTGATGAGCCTGCGGCAGGCCTATGCAAACCTTTCGGCGGTAGAGAGCTTCAAGGCATTGCGCGAATCCACACCCCTGCTGGTTGCCTGGGATGATCATGACTACGGTAAAGATGATGCCGGCGGTGATTTCAAGTACAGGGAATTCTCGGAATCGCTTTACAGGTACGCCTGGAACATCGAGCCGTCAGATGACCGCACCTCCAGGCCCGGTGTGTATTTAGAACAGACCGTCGGCCCAATTGGTAAACGAGTCCAGTTCATCACGCTGGATACACGCTCTTTTCGAACCCCGCTTACCCGGCACCCGGACCAGGACATTGGTCGATATGTGGCAAGTCAGGACCCAAGCCAGAACGTGCTGGGGGAGCCCCAATGGAAATGGCTTGCAGAACAGCTCAGCAAGCCTGCCGACATCAGGATCATTGTCACTCCGATCCAGCTCATCGCCGATGGTCACCACTGGGAATCCTGGCGGGTTATGCCAGCGGAACGGGAACGACTCTACCGGCTACTCTCGTCATCCAGAGCAAATGGGGTAGTGGTCGTCTCCGGCGACCGCCATTCTGCTGCTATCTACGCGTTAGCCGAATTTGAGCCCTACCCTCTCTACGAGTTAACGACATCCTCCTTAAACGTCCCCCTAACCTCGTTCGTCAAGAATCCTGTTGATGAGCCTGGCCCCCATCGTCTGATAGACCCCTACTATGAAACCAACTATGGTTTGATCGATATAGACTGGGATGCCGGGGAACTGTCAATGAAGCTTATGGATGAAACCAGCGAGATGGTCGCTGAAGAGATTATCCGCATCGACTCACTGCATCCCTAAAGGAGGGAGACATGATCCCTCGCTTCTAAGACGTGTCTTTGTAAAGCAGGAGGGATTTTCGAACCGCAACAACCCAAGGTGAACGAGACGAACTGGTTACGCCGGCGGTCCTGCGCGGCGACTCACAGGCAACTGTATCTAGACAGCTTGGACCCCTGGGGATGCGTTTAAATCCGATGTCGATCAACCCTGAAGGAATCAGTAGCCGGTTTCATTTCGGTAAAGTTCCCTCAGCAGACGCCGCCACTCCTCGTACTGCCGGTCCAGTGTGCCAGTTAACCGAATCACGCTACCTGCCAGGTCCGCTACCGTTGGTTCAGTTTCACGGTCAAATGAATTGGTTAACTCGCGCAGCGCGTCTTCATTCATTTTCGACTCTTTATAGGTTTTATAGATCCGCTCCATTGCATACCAGGAACCCCTCGTAGCGCCTCTGGTTGCATCAACCTTTGTAAGCTTCCTGTTACCTTCAATCAATTCATAACTGTAATAACGCCACCACGCATAGGTCGGCCCGATCTGTTTATGCAGACTCTCATAGTGCTGATCAACGCTATCGGCAAACAGATATTCACTTTCGCGAATTCGTTGAACCCTTTGCAACAGGGGATCATCCTCAGACGGCAAACCGTTCAGTGTGATTATTCCCATGTCTTCGGATAGATAACGCCCAAAAGTTTCCGGAGACAACTCCCTCGCATATTTCAGCATTGCAACATTAAGTAGCAGATCCCGGTCCAGTTTCGTGTAGGAACCCAGGCTGTCCGACAGGTCATTGGAGACCCTGTTGTACAAATCCTGAAATGGGTCAATCTGGTAACTGGGATCGGTCGAGTAATCCAGATCGCTGGTAAGGTCTTGATAGATTCGATCAAGCCAGACCCGACCTGTCGCGTCTACAGCGAGGATCTGGAGCCTGAGTTCAACACCATCTGAAAACAGGACCGTCCCCGTTACGTTGATCTCTGAATTAAGGTCCGCCTGAGGCATTACCCGAACTGCACCCCAGAATCCTGCGCGATCCAGCGTCTCTTTCAACCTGAAGGGAAGGTACCTTCGCTCGAAGGAACTCACCTGTATCTTGGAGCTATAAATAGAATTCTCTATTTCAGATTTAACGTCAAAGACAGCGATACTGAGGTTTAATCGCGCTAAACCTGCCTCTGTGTCCTGAAAAACAACCAGGGCGACATCCACGGGTTCGGGTAAAGACGATTGTTCAGGGTCTATCCGAGGCGTTCCACAACCTCCCAGAAAACAGACGAGCGCCACGACAGCAAGTCCATGCAATTTATTCATTGCGGCCGCTCAGTGTGCAACTGGTTTGGTTCGCGATGGTGTACGTGCACTCAAACATGCCTTCGCCTGGTTCAAACGGCATATAGACTCGATTAAGTGTGAATGGGTAGGAAACGCCGGAGACTTTTACGGTTGTTGCAACATTTATGCGGCTTCGGTCAGCCGCAATACTGAATTGGTGAAAAACACTCAGCCCGTCCGGTAGCGCAATCTGGAAGGCCAGTTGGTCTTCATCCCAGGCACAGCCTTCTATGCCTATGGCATTTTCTTTCCAACCCATTTCCCCGAAATCACAGACCAATGCAAAATCGTCATTTCGGCTGATCACGATATGATCATCTTCTTGGGTGATGGTAAGCACAGTCGCCTGGGCAATTTTTTCAGTCAATCTGCCGAGCCCGACTACAGACTGCACATTGAATATCCTTGGATCAACATAACGACCGGATTTCTGTGCCCGTTCTGCCGCTCGTTCGGCCTGAGCTCTTGCCTGTATATACAAGTACCTGATCTTTTCGCTCGGGTGATCACTCAGTTGGTAGTCCAATTCCCAGGAACCTGAGAAATCAACGTTATGCCTGTTCGGAGCCTCTGCAGTGACCCGAACAGGGATCAGGGCAACCAGTACAACCCAAACAAGAAGACGAACAATAACCACACTACCACTCAAGCGAATATACCGGTCTATTATGACCGCATACGAACGGATTTAAACTGCTCCTTGCTCAAGTCACCGCTTTTTCTGAGATCCACTATTTTTGGCAAATAGAAATCCCCTTCCTTTTCCAGTTTGTGGATCACTTGGGCTGGAAACGGTTCAAGCTCTGGAACCCATTGCTTGATGTAGACACAATCCTTGTCAAACTTCTGTTGTTGCCGCCAGGGATTAAATATCCTGAAATATGGTTGTGCATCACAACCCGTAGACGCACTCCATTGCCAGTTGCCGTTGTTGACCGCAGGGTCGTAGTCAATAAGTTGTTCTGCAAAATAGGCCTCACCAAGCCGCCAGTCCAGATGAAGGTTTTTGGTCAAAAATGAAGCCGTAACCATCCTGACCCTGTTATGCATGTAGCCGGTTGATGCCAGCTCTCGCATCCCCGCGTCTACTATCGGGAAGCCGGTCTTTCCTTCCTTCCAAAGGTCTAAGACGTCTGCATCAGTGCGCCAGGGTATCGCATCATAGTGGCGCCTGAATGCGTGCCCAAACACATGAGGAAAGTGCCACCCAATCTGGTGATAGAAATCACGCCAATAAAGTTGCCGAATGAGCGGGTGCTGGTCAGCAAGACTTTCCCTTACCGCGGCATGAACCTGCCTCGCAGAACAGGTACCAAATCTCAGATGAGCTGATAAATGGCTCGTGTGCTCACTTGCCGGCACATCTCGCTGCACCTCATACTGGGTTAACGAGGACATCGACGCTATGGCCTTTAGCGCTCCAGCTTCACCAGGCTCAAACCTCGGAACCTGAATTCGCTGATACGCATTCAGCTCTGCCGGCCAGCCTCCCATATCATCAGCATGAAGCAATTCACCCTTCTCAAGCGCCGCTGGCGGCATAACCGGGAAGTGTGGTGGCTTTACGAAAATAAGGTGTGAATACGGTATAAGGAGTTCCATCCCCTTTTAAGACTGATGGCGGCGGATTGAGGTTCGCATCATCAAGCGCTACGAACCCAATATTCATCTCCCGGGTCAGGTTTTCCAGCCTTCGGTCTTGGCTTCGCCCATATGGCGTGTACCCTCTGTTAACAAATACCCGATCGATTTCGAACCGGTTTATCAATGCCGGCAGGACCTTCTCGGGCTTCCCCGTCGCCAGGACCAGCGTCCCGCCAAGCTGGCTTACTGCAACCCGCAACTGTTGCAGCGATTGAAACAGGAATGCCAGCCGCCGCGTGGAATGTTTCCAGCGTTCCATCAGCGAAGGGTTAACAATAAAGACCGCCAGTACCGGCTTGCCACGCCGCAGCGCTTCATTCAGCGCGGTGTTATCAACCAACCGAAGGTCGCGACGAAACAGAAATAGCGAGTGAGACGACATACAGCTAACCAAATGCCTTAATTTATCAGGCCGGTTTGCTTTCTGTTTTCTGCACCGACATGTTCCACCACATTGCTAAGTGACTGTTCCATGATAGAACGTGCCTGAACCGTCTGCTCAACTATATGCTGACACAGCGCATCGTCCATTTGGGAAGACTTGGCACAACCGCTCGAATACGCTTCGAGCTGATTCAATGCGTTCACCAGACCGGACAATTGGTTCTTACAGTTACAAAGTACGTCATCTTCCTTCGATAACTGTGCTATCGAACTAGCGGCAACACCTTCGAGCGGCGCCACTTCAGATTGGCCATCAACACGGAGCAGGTTGACCAGCGCGAAGGGTTCAAGAGGACCTTTCAATAATCGAATTCCCTTCGAAGCCAAGGCTCGCAACTGCGTTCGGGAGGCAAATTTGTAGACGATCAGACAACGAGGTGCAAGTTCATCAGGGAGCATTCGAAGCACCAGCTTTTCATTCACCTCTGACAGGCTCGGCATGTCTATAACGACGAAATCCTCATTGGAGGCTGAAAAAGCCTCCAGACAGCGAACCCAGCGCACCTCAATGCCATGTTGGGCTTCTACGCACGCTTTCAGCCAGATGGGCTGCTGAACACTGATAACCGTCCATTTCTTTAACGCGCCGACTGAGGGTTGCCCGATAGAACCCAAAATACCATGTGTACGATCCTGCAACTCCTGATCAGACAGCCTACAAACTGTACCGATAGCTTGCCCTGCATCTACGAGGCGCTTCACGCTGATCAGCCTACCGATATGTTCTTCCGTGTAGTAACGATTATTGTTTTCGCCACGGTTCGGCTCAACCACACCATACCGACGTTCCCACGCGCGGATGGAATCCGTAGAAATCCCTGTTAACTTGGCCACGGCGCCGATTTTGTATCCTTTATCCATCTTCTCTACTCACTGGAAACTATGTACATACTTACGCTCGGAGTTGAGTTTCGTCTCACTATTATCCAATTTTGGCCTGGCTTCCTACTTATCTAATTGGGCGCTGCGGCGCACCCAAACGACATCAACCGGTTAGCGGATGATGTCGTTTCATTGTTAGGTGGCGGATTTCTTATCGAGGCTTCGCGTCAGCCGAGTGCTGAAACGAATTCTTCCCTGAGTTGGCGCTTATTGATCTTGCCAGAGGCTATACGCGGCAAGGGTTCTGACGATATTTCCAGATACCGGGGTATCTTGAATCGGGCAACGTGTTCTACCAGGAATCCGCGAAGTTCGTCTGCATCAATCGCATCATCAGCAAAAATCGTGGCTCCTACCTCTTCACCCAGGCGATCATCCGGTACGGCATAGACAGAAGCTTCCCTGACCTGCGGATGGGCAAGTAATCCTGCCTCCACCTCCGCGCAACCAATATTCTCGCCCCCTCGAATCACCAGATCCTTAATTCGATCAACGATGTATAGGTAACCCTCTGCGTCAATGTAAGCGACATCACCTGTTCTCAGCCATTCTCCATCAAACGCCTCTAGATTGGCTTCTTCCCTGTCCCAATAGCCCTTGATAATGGAAACGCCACGAATCTGTAGCTCCCCCCGCTCAAGCGGAAGCAGTTCTTTGCCTGACTCATCCAGCACCCTGAGATCAAGCAGAGCAGATACCCTGCCTGAGCTTTCAGGATGATTAACATAATCTTCACCGCCAATGCCGGCACCGATAGCATTAGTTTCTGTCATCCCCCAGCCGGTATTCGGCAGCGCCTTTTCAAACGTTCCGGCAATCTTTTGGACCTGGTCCGGCGCCCGAGGGGCTCCGCCGCCACCGACAGTTAGCAAACTGCTAAGGTCTCGGGTGGCTGTCCTGGCTGCCCGCTCCAGGTCCCCGGTCATTGCGGCAGGGGCAATAAACACAGCAACTTTTTCTGCCTCGATGAGTCGCTGCGCTTCCGGAACGTCCCACTTGTACATCAATATGAGTTTTCTCTGGGACCGATAAGACGCAAGCATTACCGCATGGGAACCGGTCGCATGAAAAAGAGGTACAGCCAGCAATGCCGTTATCTGATAGCCCAGTTGTGGTGCTTCTGCTCCTGTTAAGGCAAGGCCAACCTTGCCATCCAGCTCCCAGGACAGCAGCGCGCTAACAATATTTCGATGACAGGAAACAGCGCCCTTGGGATGTCCCGTCGAACCCGACGTATAGAGAATTGTCGCCGGGTCGCCGGGGTCAATATCAACATCCGGCAATAGTTTTGATACTTCGCCGGCCAACAGGTCCTCAAGCGCCGAAGTATTCGCAGGTTTGTTAGTCGCTCTTACTGAGATCACATCCAGGTCAAGGTTTTCTCGAACGGGCGAAAGCCGGTCCAGGCGTTCCTGATCTGCAAAAAGCACCTTGGCGCCACTGTCCTTTAGCCCGAACTCCATCTCCTCAGAAAGCCACAATGAATTCATTGCGACTGCGATCGCTCCAATGGAAGTTGCCGCATTAAACGCAAAGACCCATTCGGGGAAATTCCGCATGGAAATAGCAACCCGATCACCTTTTTGCACACCGAACTGGTCAATGAGGATATTCGCGATCTGGGCAACCCGGTCATTGGTTTCAGCGAACGTATAACGCTCATCTTCAAACACAAGAAACGTCTCATCACTGCTCGCAGCCTGGTAAAGGTCACGCAGTGTCGGCGGAGCATTTTTAAACATTCTGCAGGGTCTGCCCCACACCTCACCAGGCACAATTTCATAGTCCATACCTGGTGCCGTAAGCCCCGCTATTGCGGCAAGTCGATCATTGTTCATGGTTTTTACTTCTGGATAGTTGGGTTGTTAGCTGGAAGTGATTCGCTAAATATGGAGGTCCAGTAGATTATAGTTCTTGACCACCTGCTCCCGCGTCTCTTCGTTAAAGTTATTCTCGGCCTCAAAACCCGCCAGAGGCTTGTAATGATAATGTTCTTCATTCGGATATCGCTGCGTTCTGGCGTCAATGGCGATCGCGATCATTCTTGAACGTTCCTTCACCCTGGCTTCGTCATAGCTGCACAACCTTGCCATTCAATAGTTTCGCACTGGCACCAACCACCGACGCTTTTCGGTGAAACCCAAAGCCTACAGAAACACGCCAGTCATCTGAAGTGTTCGCAAAGGAACCATGAACGACCTGACGGTTACACATCACAACATCACCTGGGTCACAGATCATCGGGACCGCGCCAGAAATCCTGTCACCGCCCACCTCAGTAAGCGACGAAATATCCAGCTTGCCCTGCCTGTGCGTGCCGGGAACCACCCAGACAGCATTCGCTGCGGTACAACCATAGAGCTGCGCCATGAAGTTAAATCCATGCGTACCCTCATCTAGATTCGGGGAATCCCAATGCGTTGTTGCATCCTGGTGCCATGCAACCGCCGCGCCCAGGCCGGGTTGTTTTACAAAAATAGCTTCATTGAATGGCGTGAAGTCAGAGCCGTTCATGGCTTCTGCCACCTTCAGTAACTGTGGGTGGCCATACAAGTCGTAAACACGAATCAAGGATATGCAGGGTGCCGAAAATCACCTGAACAACCTGTGAAGGAGAACCCGCGTCCGGCATTGGTGTCATCATTTTTACGGGATGACGACCCGCATTACGCTCGGTTCCACCAACAGAATCGCCGAGGGGGGACACCAGATGAAAAGGTGGTATTGAAAGATCTGCGCCTAGCGAAGGACGACCCTGCTGGTCCAGCTTCGATTTATTTGACACTGGCGCGCGCTCAAGCGCCCGCTTTACTTCATCTTTAAGGTCGTCGAGTTCGGGCTGCTCAAGCACACCGGTAAACACATAGAAGCCGCAGCGAGAGAAAGCATCCGTAATGTCAGGATGCAAACTACGATCGGCCTGAAACCTCACAGGTCCACGATTACCCAGTGCCAACGCTTGCTTGGCCCCTTCCTTCAGGTATTCCGCCATTGATTCGGCATGTTGTTTTACGGTTAGCGACATTTGACTGACCTTGCATTCCCGATCTCTCAGCGTTGTTTGTACGTGAACTGGATGCCACTTGCAATCCTTCCGGCCTTTGGTTCATTGTCGGCCTCTATCAGGTTTTTGGAATTCATTATGAAACTCAACAATAGAGTCGCTATCGTTTCTGCCGCTGGGCGGGGCATCGGCAAAGCCATTGCCATGTCTCTCGGGTCAGAGGGCGCGACGGTTATCGTCAACTCCTATGGCGAGGACACCACAAAGGGTACCGTCGATGCCATCAATGACGCTGGCGGCAAAGCCATCGGAATGCCAGGCGACATCACTGATCCTTATCGAATTATGGAAGTCGTCAATGCGACGATAAAGGACTATGGCCAGATCGATATTCTTGTTAACAATGTCGGTGCCGGGCCAAAGACCGCTGATGATCCGCCCTCTCACCCGCTTGCGACTGTGGAAGCAGTCTGGAACGCGCTCTACAACCAGAACCTGCTTCCAACAGTCCTGATGAGCGAAGCCGTCGTTCCCCACATGCGCGAAGCAAAATACGGAAAAATCGTTCATATCTCGTCAATCGCCGGTCTGGGATCCTTTTCACCAGCGATGTTGACGGGATTTGTCCACCCCAGCTACAGCGCCATGAAGGCCGCACTTATTAACTACACTCAGACCCAGGCCGATTTACTTGGCCCCGATAATATCAATGTTAATGCGGTATGCCCGGGTATTGTCTACACCGACGCCTGGAAGGGCAACGCACAGCAGGCCGTTAAACGGATGCCGGAATTCGAAGGTATGGACCCAAGAGAATGGTTCGAGGGCATCTTCAATGACAGCTACCCCACTATCTTTGAGCGGACGCCGCTCAAGCGAGAACAAACGGTCGAAGATATGGGAAATGCCGTGAAATTCCTGGTGTCGGAAGATTCCATGAACATAACCGGGCAAACTCTCGTTGTAGATGGTGGTATGGTTAAGATCTAAGAAAGATAGACGGCTCAAGAAATTGTCGCTACCCTCACCAACTATACTTCATCAAACGTCCTTCACAAACGGAACCGAGCCATGGCATACGCACCAACAGACCGCCCCTTCTATGATGCAGATAGCCACATTATGGAACTGCCGAACTTCCTGAAAGCCTATGCGGATCCCGATATCCGTGACGAGGTCCCTGAAGTCAGCTACAGCGCTTCCCTCGTGACGGACGAAGAAGTAGACATCATCATGGACCAGGGCGGCAAACACAGCGAAGAACATGTCGCTGCGCAGGTAGCGCTCGGAGATAAGCTGATCGAGAGCTCGAAAGAAATTCAGGCCCTTGGCGCGTTCAATAAGTCAGACCGCACCGTTGCAATGGACATGCTTGGCTTTAAGAAACAATTAGTTTTCGCCACCCACAGTGTCGCCATGCCGTTTCATCCGAGCCAGAAAAAATCAGTCAAACTGAGGTATGGCGCAACCCGCGCCCATAACAGGCATATGACTGACTTCTGCAGCGACGATGATCGGCTCATGGGTGTAGGCATCGTTCCTCTGGATGATCCAGAGTCAGCCTATACTGAGCTCGAATGGGCGATCGAAGCCGGGTTAGAAGCCATCTGGGTTCCACACCGTGCGCCAGGTGAACGATCACCGGGCCATGTCGACCTTGAAAAGTTCTGGGCGTTGCTCGCTGAATCAGGCACACCATTTGTGCTGCACGTTGGTGGCTCTCCACTACAGGCACTGAAAGCATGGAGCAACAATGGCCGCGCAGCCGTCAAAGACTGGATGGGTGGCGGTGAAAATGTTCGCACAAAAGATGCAGCCCTGATGCATCAACCACCAGAAACCTTTGTATCCATGCTGGTGCTCGATGGCGTATTTGATCGACACCCTAACCTTAGAGGCGCGGCTGTCGAATTAGGTGCCGGATGGGTGCCTGAAATGGTTCGCCGCCTGGATTGGGTCGCTAAAATTTATGGCAGAGTGGATAAGTCAGTGCAATTCGATCGCACGCCATCTGAACAGTTATCCCAGCAAATGGGGTTCACGCCATTTCCGCACGAGGACGTGTCCAACCTGATTGATCAATCCAATCAGGATTTGTATCTCTTCTCTAGCGACTACCCGCATGTAGAGGGTGGTAGAAACCCAATAGGCAAGTTCGAGAAATCGCTAGAAGGTAAAGACGAAGGCACCAAGACCAGATTCTATAGCGAGAACTTTCTGCGCCTGTGGCCAGACGCCCGGGTCGCCTGAACCTGGTTCACGGGTTCTTCTCAAAACTCGAGGTGCCCGACAGGACAAAGACAATAATTGCCCTACCCGCCAGAACCCGTGTAAAGACTGCTGTCGTTTGAAAGCGCTGCGGCCCGCGCCTGCATGATTTCCTTCCATTCCGGATGAGTGAGAATCCAGAAGTCGTCATTAACGATGGCATCCATCACCATATCCGCCACCTCTGATGGATCTTTACCTTGTTCGGCGAGCATTGCACCCGCATGCTTTTCGAACGCTTTTTCCTCCGCAGACGAACTATGGTCTTTCGCGGATTCGGCATCACGATTCCGCTTACTGAAGACAATCTGAGTATTAATCGGTCCAGGACAAAGCACCGATGCAGAAATATCCGAGTCGTCAGCATCCAGCTCAAGGCGAAGGGTTTCAGTCAGTGCGACCACGCCGAATTTGGCAACGCTATAAGGCGCAATCGCCCCCGAGGCCTGCAAACCATTCACAGACGAAGTGTTAATAATATGCCCTTCGCCAGACTGTCGAATCAGAGGCAAAAATGCCTTAATACCATAGATAACGCTCCACAGGTCGACACCCAAAACCCATTCCCAGTCCGCCAGCGTTAACTCGGCAATTGGCCCTGAAACAACAACACCCGCATTGTTGTGTACGACGTTTACAGCGCCGAACTCAGCCATTGTTTTTTCAGCGAGCGCCTGAATCGCATCCCACTTGGAAACATCCGTCGGCACGCCCAGAACCTCATGGCCCATGTTGCCCAAGGATTTAACCGCATCTTCCAGGGCATCTTCCTGTATATCGGCCATAACCACTTTCATTCCAGCTTCAGCAAACCGCGATGCCGTCGCCAGGCCGATGCCGCTTGCCGCACCGGTAACAACTGCTACTTTCCCAGAAAATTCTTTCATGCTCATACTCATACTCATGTTTTGCAAACAAAGAAGATGCACCGCCTTACCCCCCATGTAAAGAGCCAGACTATTGAGACTTGCGCTGACATGCTATCGTCATTGATCGTATGTATTGGACTTTCTCGTATGGCGGCCTGGAACTATCAAAAAGGATTACACGAAACCGGTAACGGTATTTTTAGCTATCTGCAACCAGACGGTAGTTGGGGGTGGTCCAACTCAGGCTTGATTGTAGATGGCGGGCAGTCGCTGCTTGTCGACACGCTATTTGACGCCCCAATGACTCGCGAAATGTTGGCGATCATGGAGGACGCCACCGGCATTAGCGCAGATCAAATCAACACCGTCGTCAACACCCATGCTAATGGAGATCACACCCATGGAAATGGGCTATGTACACATGCAGAGGTTATCGCCAGTGAAGCAGGCGCAAAAGAGATGGCGGCTTTTGGCCCTGAAAGGCTGAAGTCCATGATGGAAATGGCGCCTGACCTGGGTGAAACGGGTCAATACTTTATCGATATATTCGGACCCTTTCATTTTGATGACGTAGCAGAGAAGCTGCCTACCAAAACATTTACCAATGAGTTAAAGCTTAGGGTTGGTAACAAAACTGTACAACTAAAAGAGGTAGGGCCAGCGCATACCCTGGGCGACATCCTAGCATTTGTTGATGAGGACAGTACCGTGTTTACGGGAGACATCCTCTTTATCGATGGTACACCCATCATGTGGGCCGGGCCGGTCAGTAACTGGCTCAAGGCATGCGACCTGATTATCGATCGCAATCCTGAAGTGATCGTTCCCGGGCATGGCCCAATTACCGACGTCGCGGGTGTACAAAGGGTCAAGGACTATCTTTCCTACATCGATGTTGAAACCCGCAAGAGATTCGACGCTGGCATGACAGCAAAAGATGCCGCCTTTGATATCTCAATCTCTGACTTTGAATCCTGGACCGACGCAGAGCGCATTGCAGTGAACGTAGATACGTTATACCGCGAATATACCGGAGACACCTCGACCCCAAACACCATGGAAATATTCACACTAATGGCGGAAATCAAACGAGACAAAAGAACGTAACTAACCTTCTTCCAATCGAGAAAACCCTTGGCCTACCTCCCTATACTAAAGACAGAATCCGAAACCCTGCCAGCAAAGATCCTTGTGGTGGGCGACCCTAAGAGACTCGACATGGTTGCCGGGTCTCTTAAGGATGTCGAGCCGATCAGCCAAAATCGCGAATATCACAGTATCCGAGGTTCTTTTAATGGCCAGATCATCGGCGCGGTTTCCCATGGTGTCGGATCAGCCGGGGCGGGTGTTTGTTTTGAAGAACTGTGCCAGTCAGGTGCCGCCAGGATTGTTCGGGCGGGTTCTGCAGGCGGGATGCAGGGGAACGTTAGCGCAGGAGATCTTGTTGTCGCCACGGCCGCAGTTCGTGAAGAAGGGCTTTCCCGCAAGCTGGTTCCATCGACTTACCCCGCCATCGCAACACCAGACGTCTTGATGGCGATGAGAGCTGCGGCAACCTCCCATGGCGTCGAATTTCACGAGGGATTATTACTGACTTCGGATATGTTCTACCCTCACGACCTTCTTGGCAGCGACCTGCCGCTTTGGCAAAAAGCCGGGGTTAAGGCGGTTGAGATGGAAGTCGCGACACTGTTCGTTATCTGCGGGCTGCATGGCGTTGAGACAGGAGCGGTCGTCGCTATCGATGGTAACCCCCTGGAACAGGACGATGGCTCAATGGAAACCTACGACCCACACCAGGAGAAGGTTGAGACTGCTGTTTCAAACTCCCTGCTGATCGCGCTTACAGCACTGGTCAGTTAATCCTCCAACAGAACTACGTCTTCTGCAAGACAAGACCAATCTGCCTGCAGTCTGCAACAAGTGCACCCGTGGAATCCCATAGCCCTCCGGTTTCAATCATTCTTCCATCAACAAGGTCATCTGTGCGGAATCTTCCAAGAATCCATCCCGGCGCCGGCCTACGCCTTACATGAACCGTTAGTTCGATAGTTGGAACCCAGCCGATCATGCCGAGTTTCCCAAATGGCGAAGGGGGAAATGTATCGCAAAATAGCAAGAGCGATCTTGTGTCAGGTTCGCGATCATCCGTGAACCGGATCCACCCGGAGATCTCGGGAACACCCGACTGCCCTGGTATGGCCTGATCCGGGTGCATCATAACGTGCAGCTTGTTAATCATTGGAATATCAATACCCTGTATGTCTCCGCTTCTGGCGACGCAGGATTCCGGGGGAGGCAGCCTTGGCATTTCGATCGTAATATCGCTGTCGATACCAACGCGGTTGGAAAGATCGCCATAAGCCGCAATTATCTCGACCCTTTGCTTGCCCTCCTGCCAAAGCGAGGCCCGAACCGTCGATAGTGTCCGGCCCTGCCGGACAACATCTACAATCACCTCACACTCGACTCCTGGAACACCAGGCCGCAGATAATGCGCAGTGAATGAAAGCGGGTCTGGATGATCCACCGATTCCGCTATCGCGGCACTGACAATCGACAGCAGATAACCACCGTTAGGATTAACGCTAATATTCCAGCCCGGATCAACCAGCCCTTTAAAGCGAAGATCATCAATTCGTTCAACATGCGTGTCCCGTTCAAACTCAGACAATACTGTCTCCCTGTCTTCCGTTGTATACCAGCGCCCCGCTATCGCGAAACTGTTCAAATACCTGAATCGCTGCATCAGTCCTAACACCATCGGTGACGACTATCCCCCGGTGTTCCAGCTGACCCAACCAGTCGGGGTGGATCGGACCCTCGTCAAATCCCGTGATCTCTTCCAACTCTGGACCACTTCCGGCCACAACAAGTGAACGGACGCCTGACCAGACCAGTGCGCCATAACACATGGCGCATGGGCGCCAGTTAACAACCAATTGGTGTTCCGCCATGTCATCTGCACCCAGGTCAAAACTACCCAGTATCTGCTGCGCCAGGGAAAGCGCCATAACCTCCGCATGAGCTGAAGAACACTGATGATGAACAACCCGATTAACGCCAATGGTTACCAGGCGTCCGGATAGCGTTTCAAAAACGCCGGCGGCGAACGGCCCGCCGGTCCCGAACTCAATATTCAAGCGGGAAAACCTGATCACCGCATCCATACGGCCCTGAATATCAGGAAGATATTCAGGCAGCTGTTCTAATTCTTCCGTAGCCCAGCCAGGCTGGCCAAGCTCAAACTGAGTTATCAAGAATGATCTACCGCAATCCCGGCAGGACGAAAGACGCCGTTTCCGTACTCAAAGGTCAGCCTGGCCATTGTCCATCTCCTTGTGTGCTTTACCCAGAAACACCTGCATTTCCTTCCGGGATTGCTTGTCACCCTGCCCCTCGGCGATAGGCATGCCCGCCTCAAACGTGCTGATCGCTTTCCAGGGCTCCCCTTGCTTCAGGTATGCCTTACCAAGAAGCTTGTAGGCAGCAGAGTAACTGCCATCCTGGGCAATGCATGCCTCTAGATGTGTCACAGCCAGGGGAAATTTACCGTCATTGAAGTAGGCACTGCCGAGCCCGAAACGAAGCATCGCATCATCACGACCCTTCGCCAGCATTTTTTCCAGATTCTCGACCATACCCATGCGGATTCCCTATTCGAGGTTTACGTAACTGTCAGCGCAAAAGCGTGGCGTGCACAGACAATAAAACCTGAAATCAGACTCACCCAGCGCAGTCACCCGCTGGGATATTCCCGGCGGAATCACCACCTGGTCGCCAGCGGCAATATTAAACCGGTTTCCATCGACTTCCATCAGGCCACTGCCCTCAATCACGACGTAGGTCTCGGTCAATCCGGTCAGGGAATGTAGTTGTGTCGTCACACCAGGTTCCACTCGAGCGATCGCAAGTGAACCGCCCGGCGCATAACCGGTGTTACACAGCTCCGTGATAAAACAACGTTCATCTGTCCAGAACTCTGCGGCCTCATCGCTCTTTACAAAGTAGTCCGTCAATGTGGTTTACCCATTAGTTTAGAGCCCGTGTGGTTTTAAAGAAGGCAGCTCCTTTGCTGACACACTAACAATGATATGCTCCGACATCAAAAGACGTTAGGGGTTTACATGGGCGGCATCACGCTTTCACTCGACGGTTGCAACGCACTGGTTACAGGCGCCAGCAGCGGCCTAGGCACTTTTCTGGCCGAAGCACTCGATGCGGCCGGGGCTTCGGTTGCTGTTCACTACCATGACAACAAGCGCGGCGCAGACGAACTATCCAGTAGACTCTTACATTCGTCGGTTGTTATTCAAGCAAATCTGCACGACCTGGAAGACGTAACCCTGCTGTTCAATAAGGCCGTAGAAGCCCTTGGCCCAATCGACATACTCGTTAACTGTGCGGCCACGCAATCCCAGGGCATTTCTGATCTACCGAATATTTCAGAGGGCCTCTGGTCCAGCACTATGACGACTAACGTGGACGCACCGATGCGACTGACCCAATTGTTCTCGGCTCAAGAAGCACTGGGCAAGAAAGGCGGAGGGTCCATCATCAACATTTCGTCCATCGAGGGATCTCGCCCGGCGCCAGGGCATAGTCATTACGCCACTTCAAAAGCGGCATTAGAAATGCTCACTAAAGCCTCAGCGCTGGAGTTCGGGCCCCGTGGAATTCGTGTTAACGCCATCGCACCAGGTTTGATTAATCGCGCCGGCATTGAAGAAGGCTGGCCTGAAGGTGTTGCTGCCTGGAAAGCGGCTGCGCCACTCGGCAGACTGGTAGACCCAAAGGATATAGCAAACACATGCGTATTCCTTGCCAGCCCAATGTCCGCGTCCATATCAGGAACCGTGCTGACAGTGGATTGTGGTCTCTCAATAAAGCCGGGATGGTAAACTTGATGATCAACAAAGCAGCGGTAGTCGGCGCAGGACTAATGGGTTCAGGCATTGCCAGACACATGGCAAGCCATAGTATTCAGGTGACCCTGGTTGATAACAACGAGGAACAACTGGCACGAGCGGCGCGAGTCAACGAAAATTCGGACCTGCAATACACGTCGGACATGACCGCCATCAACGGGGTCGATTATGTCATTGAGGCAGTGTTCGAAGATTTGGATGTGAAACGCCAGGTGCTCAGTCAAATTTCTTCAGCGGTCTCACCTGAGTGCCTGATTGCATCGAACACCAGCTCGCTACTCATAGGGGATCTGGAGAAGGCTGTTACCAACCCCAACAGATTTATAGGGGTGCACTATAACAATCCAGCTGATATGAATCCGGTCGTCGAGGTTATTCCCAGCGATCATACGGAGACACACTATACAGACGCTATCCTTAAGTGGATGAAATCCGCAGAAAAGCTAGCGGTGAAATGTAAAGACACACCCTGCTTTATCCTAAACCGCCAGTCGTTACCGTACATTAACGAGGCCAGCCGGTGTTTGAACATTGCATCTCCAGGCGAAGTTGACTCCGTTGTCAAAAACAGGTTGGGCATCGGCCTTGGGCCCTTTGCAGTCATGAACCTTGTTGGCTTACCGGTAATGGCTGCCTCCAGTTGTAATCTGGAGGTTCTTGGCAGGGGCTATCGCGCCGCGCCTGAGCTTCAGGAGAGATCCAGGCTCAATTCTCCAGACTGGGATATTGAGGAAGTTGGCGACGTTTCAAAGGATAAAACATCGGCAATTGTGAAGCGACTCAGAGGCGCGATGATATTTCCAGGCAAGGACATTCTTGCTCAAGCACTGTGTAGCAGAGATGACCTGCATCTCATCTGCAAGGAAGCTCTGGGATACGACAAATCCTCACCTGAACTACTGGAGATGTTCGAGCCGGCAGTTATCACCGAACTGTTAGAGGTTTATCTTTCGCACCAGTAAGAGGTGCCAGGAACTTCAGGCTCTATATTGGGCTATCTGGATATCGTCTTCACCCAGGTCAGCGTAGTTATCGTCTACCCTGCCCTTGATGTACTCGCGCCAGGTAAAACTGCGATAAAGGGGCACATCTCTCGATAATTCACTTAGCGGTTCGAGTACCGCATCACCTTTGGGATTGTAAAAGTAGGGCGTACTGAACCGCCCATCGCTGCCATTTTTCAGCGTTGCCATCGGCACCACCCGGTGAACCGCTGCTCGGTAGTTGTCATTACTCCAGACCTGCAGCGAATCCCCGAGGTTGACCACGATCGTACTTTCCTCTGGCGTCACATCGATCCAGCCATCTTCTTTAGAAAGCGTCTGAAGCCCACCGGTCATGTCCTGCAGCAGTAACGTTAATACCCCAGGGTCTGTGTGATGATGCAGGGCCATATCTCCAAGGCCCGCCACAGCTGATTGTTCATCATCGGACAGAGGATCATCAACCGGGTAATAGTTAAGCCGAACGGTACTGGTTCTGGGATCACCTTCCGGCATCGACAGGCGACTGATTCCATCGCCGGCAAGCGCACGATAGACAAGACTAAGGGTTCGCTCTGCGACAGTACTTGCCTCGGTAAAAAACCGATTCATCGCCTTATAAAACTCGGGTTGGCCTGCGGGCCATTGATTAAGGTCTGACCCATCAGCTCGTGGCTGCATGTAATCAAACACTTCCTTCAGGTCACGCTTACGTTTTGTCAGCTCCCGATCGAAATACCCAAGCGGAATACTTTCTGTGCGCAATACCTCCCGTTTAGCCTCTGAGGGCTGGTCGAAGAAGCCCGATGCAGCTCGCCACATCTGTTCAATTGCCGCATCCATGCCGTGATGACGTATCAGGAAAAACCCGTGATCACGGCAGGCCGCATCCAAAGGTTTGAGGGCGGTGACATCTTTTTCGGCTGCTTTAAGATCAATCGTTGGAACCAACATAAAAACTGTTTCGTGACAAAAAGTTGTAACATCATCCTTTAACTACCCCAATGGGGCAACTCAGGAGTTTCACTTGGAATATTTCGTCAACATGCCGGGTAGTCGTTTCAACGAACCTGGTGCCTGGGCAAGAGAGATGGAAGATGCAGGCTGGCACGGCGTCTGCGCATCTGACCACTTTTGGGTGACGGATCACGCTTATCCCCACGTGTTCGTCGCGGCAACACAGATGGCCTGCAGCACGAGCAAGATAAAAATCACCAGTTCATTTTGTAACAATCTGTTCAGATCTCCGGTTGAGTTCGCCCAGGGTGCGTTGTCTGTGCAACAGGCAGCCCAGGGGAGATTCGAAGCCGGGCTCGGCGCTGGATGGGCAGAACCAGAAATGAAAGCCATTGGTATGCCCTACCCCGAGCCGCCAGAACGCATTGGAATGTATATAGAAGCAATCACCATCGCGGGCCAGATTATCAAGACCAACCAATGTCAGTTTTCCGGTGATTACTACCAGATCGAGATTTCAGGAGACAACTTTGTTGGTCCCAGGCTAGCGAACCCGCCAGCGCTGGTTGGTTCTGCAGGTGGCCCAAGGGGCATACGGGAAATAACCCCACTGGTCGATCGAATCGAAGTGAAGGCTAGCGCTCGCTCTACCAGAGGAGGTGCTATAGACCTTGGGATCATGGCAACCGTCACGGAAGACGAGGTGAAGCGAAACGTTGAGCGTGTACGAAAAATCAATAACGATATCCCTATCGGTATTTTTATCCTCACAGCCGCCGGCGACAACAAAGCCGTTCATAGCATGAAGGCAATGATGGGTAATGGTTTCCTGGGAAATTTTATGGGCCACCCCGCCGATGTGGCTTTCGCCCTGGAATCACTAAACGACCTTGGGATCAGTCGAGTCCAGCTAACGGAGTTTGCGGCAGGATCACATGATGCGCTGGCGCCAGCTCTCCTGGCTTAGGGGATTGCTTTGGGGTGAGGGGCATTGCCTTTTGGGGGGCATTGTCTCAGGAGATTGTCCTGGGAAAAGGCCCCGGGGATATGATCAGGAAAGCCTGACTAACTGGGTGCCGAAATTTTCGCCCGATAACACCCTAATAAGCCCAGCTGGCAGCTGTTCAACGCCCTCGAGAACATCCTCATTGTATACAAGATTACCGTTGGCGATCAGCGCACCCAGTCGTCGATGCGCTTCCTTGAATCGATGCGTGTAGCTGAAGATATAAAACCCCTGCATGGTTGCTTCCTTGTACACCAGGTTGAAATAATTACTCGGCCCATACCAGTTCGCGTCACCTTCATATTGGGATGTAGCACCACATAGCACTATCCTTGCTCCATGGGCGATCTGCCCCAACGCGGTATCCAAAATTTCACCACCGACATTGTCAAAATAGATATCGACGCCGTTGGGGCAAACCTCCCGTAGCCGTTCTGCCACATCCTCGGTTTTGTAGTTGATCACTTCGCTCAGGCCAAGGTCATCTTTCAGCCAACGACATTTTTTTTCGTTGCCGGCAATTCCTATTACACGACAACCCGAAAACTTAGCCAGTTGGCACACCAGTGCGCCAACGCTACCTGCGGCTGCGGACACCAATATGACATCGCTCACTTTAGGTTTTGCAATGTCGTAAAGGCCAACATAAGCGGTCGCACCACTAGCACCCATGACATGCAGGTTAGCGCTAATCGGTTGCCCGGCCCTGGGGGAGATTTTTTCCAGCGGGAAGGGTCGCTCACCATCAGTCACGGCATATTCCTGCCAACCCATAGCGCCGGCGACCAGATCACCTTCTGTAAAATCGGGATGTCGGGATTTCACCACAACACCCTGCCCCGACCCCCTCATCATGGCCCCAACCTTCACACGGTTTCCCGTGATCCCTCCGGTTCCGATCGCCATCCGAAGTGGCGGAGACATGACCAGAGACGTCGTCTGGATAAGAACCTCACCCTCACCTGGCTCAGGAACCTCCGCATAGACAAGCTCGAAATTATCAACACTAACCTCATCTGCCGGGTAGGACTTCACCAGCCACCGTCCATTCTTCATATTTGACATTTAACGCTCCTTTTTATGTTCCGGACCAATGGCCTCGAATATCCAGGCACCAGCAGTCCGCCGGTTTAGCGCTCCACTTTGCTGTCGCTGCGACCGGGTTTCATTCATCCTGGCAATTGCAGATTTTCCCTCAGCAGATTCTGCCTCATAAACAGCCAGGTAAGGGAGTGGACACTCCTGACCTGCCTGCTCAACCAATTGGTAGCGCTGCGCCGTCTTCCATCCGGTTGTTTGCAGGACCTCGTCAAGATGCAGGTCTTCATAGTATCGGTTAAATTCGTCTGCCTCTCCCTCAGTCGGTTCGGTCAACACAAGAACCAGCTGCTTCTTGGCCATCTTTTTCTCCAGCTTCAACGTATGACCAATACCATATCAGGAAAGTGCTACCCGACTGGACCCCTAAACTGGCCTTTCTCGGCCAACCATCCTGTCCCGAAAAAACTTGCGTTAGATGTTAGCAATGTATACGTTGCTTGATTCAAACGATCGTTTGTTTTAAATGATGACAGACAATACCGCGGACACAGCGCCAACCGACACCCAGGTAAAAATTTTGGATGCGGCCGAATGCTTGTTTGTGGAGCATGGCTATGCAGCTACCTCGCTACGAGCAATCGCCTCTGCGGCCGGGGTTAATCTTGCGGCCACTCACTACTCATTTTGGGTCCAAAAAAGGGCTGTTCGCCTCGGTTTTTCACCGTTGTGTTCAGCCGATAAACGAGGAAAGGCTCTCGCTACTAAAGAAGCTAACAGAGAGTGAGCGCCCACTAACTGCCAGATCGGTGTTGGAATCTTTTTTCACTCCATTAGTAGAGGCAGTATACAAAAACCATCGGGTACCTGCCCTGATCGGTCGAATTTATGCCGAACCAGCATCGTTGACAAAACCGATCCTGGAACAGGAATTTGGCAAAATTGCTGCACGCTACCAGTTGGCCCTCTCAGAGGTACTCCCTGATGTACCAGCCGAGGAACTGAGCTGGAGGTTCCATTTCATGATTGGATCCATGATCCACCTACTTCAGTTCAATGCTCCACTTGGAACTGAAGCTACCCACTCAACGTTCATTTCCGGCATCGACCGGATGCTCGACTACGCAGAAGCTGGATTAGCACAACCGAATGAAAGGCAAAGACATGATTAAGCGTATTCTATTCCCCATCGCTATCGTTGTTGCGGGTTTCATCACGATGGGGATCATTATCAAGACCGGTCCAACAATGGACCAGAAACCTCCCGCCAGTAGCGCACCCCTGGTACGCACCTGGATCGCAACGAGTGAAACGGTGCAACTTTCCGTTCTGACGTATGGATCTGTTCTGCCCAGGACCGAAAGCGAGCTTATTCCTGAAGTCTCCGGGCGAGTCATCAAAATCTCACCATCGATGGTGAGTGGTGGATTTATTCGAAAAGGAGAAATACTCCTGGAGATCGACCCCCTGGACTATGAAGTCGCACTGGAACAGGCGAGGGCATCCCTCGCCGCAGCCAAGAGCGAACTTACCAACGCGAAGAAAGCCTACGAACGACTATTGGACCTTGCAAAGCAACAATCGGCCAGCCAGTCACAACAGGATGATGCGCTCAACCGGTTGAGATTCGGACAGGCGTCAATTCGTGAAGCGGCGGCCAGACTATCCCGCGCAGAACGTGATATTTCCCGAACGAAGATCAAGGCACCTTACGACGGCAGGGTCCGATCTAAACGCGTGGACATTGGTCAGTTTGTGAATCGAGGCGCGCCAATAGCGAGCCTGTATGCCACTGATTTCGCCGAAGTGAGATTACCACTGCATGATGAAGAGCTCGCCCATCTGGATCTACCCCTTGCGGGACAGGAGTCTCCAAATCAACCCACGGCAATACTGCGAGCCCGGTTTGCTGGAGCAAACCATACCTGGGAAGGCAAAATTGTCCGGACAGAGGGAGAACTCGATCCCAAAACCCGCATGATCAACGTAGTCGCGCAGGTTGAGGCACCCTATGAACGTTCAGGGAACCGACCGCCACTGGCCATTGGTTTGTTTGTTGAAGCTGAAATTATAGGCAACACCGTGGACAACGTTTACATAATGCCCAGATCAGCTCTGCAGGCCAATGAACAGATTTATGTTCTAAGCAGCGAGTACAGGCTGCAGTTTAGAGATGTGAATATCCTGCGTACAGTGGAAGAAGACGTTTACATCACGAGCGGTTTCAAATCTGGCGAGACTATATGCCTGTCGACGATTAGCAACGCAGTTGAGGGGATGTTGGTAGAACCCGTGACAGAAACAGGCGTGTTGTCCTCATGAAACCCATTATTGCGTGGTTCGCGAACAACCACGTCGCGGCAAACCTTCTCATGGGATTGATCATTCTCGCTGGACTAGTGACGCTGCCGAACATGCCGAGAAAATCATTTCCGGATATTAGTATTCCCGTCATCAGCATCAGCGTTCCGTATCTTGGTGCCGCACCTGAAGAAGTCGAAGATGGCGTATGTATCCGAATTGAAGAAGCTCTGGAAGGTATTGAAGGTGTTAAACAAATTCGATCCAACGCTAACGAAGGCCTGTGTTCTGTATCTGTTGAATTGTACGAGAGCGCTGATGAGTCCAAGGCGCTCGACGATGTAAAAAATCGTGTAGATGCTATCGACACCTTCCCCGAGGAAACCGAGAAGCCGATCATCAATCTAGTCGAGACAGTGAGGAACGTCCTCGATATCGCCATCACCGGCCCTGAAGATGAGCGAACATTGAAACAACTCGGCCAGCAGGTGCGCGATGACATAGCACAACTGCCAGATGTTACTCAGGTCACAGTCGCCAACACCCGTCCGTACGAAATTTCAATCGAAGTATCAGAGGCTTCCCTTCGAAAATACAACCTTACGTTCGACCAGGTAGCAGGCGCGGTTCGCTCAGGCTCACTCGACCTGCCCGGCGGGTCTATCAAAACCAATGCCGGTGAAATCCTTTTGCGTACAAAAGGTCAGGCCTATTGGGGGCATGAGTTCGAGGACCTTGCAGTCACCAGGCGCGCAGACGGTACGAGAGTTCTGCTAAAGGATGTTGCAACTGTTATTGATGGATTCGCAGATACCGATCAATCTCTGCGTTTCAATGGCAAGCCGGCAGCGATGATTCGAGTAGCGAGAATCGGCGAACAGGATCTCGAGACAATCAGCGGCGCCGCCAAGCAGTACATCAAAGACGTACGGCATCGACTACCCGAGGGCGTGGACCTCACTATCTGGAATGACGGTTCTCTAATACTGACAGATCGTCTGGATATATTGCTAAAAAGCGGGCGCCAGGGGTTTCTCATGGTGCTAATTGTCCTGTCGCTTTTCCTTCGTCCGCGACTGGCGTTCTGGGTTAGTCTTGGTGTGCCGGTTGCTTTCATGGGTGCATTCTTCCTGATCAACGCCATTGGCCTATCCATCAACGTTATTACATTGTTTGGTTTAATCCTGGTGCTAGGCGTCTTGGTAGATGACGCCATCGTCGTCGGAGAAAGCATTCACTCGCGGCATCAGGAAGGGGTCAGCCAACTCACCGGTGCCATTGAAGGTGCCCAGCGTGTCACCATTCCCGTTACGTTCGGCGTATTAACGACAGTAGCGGTCTTTATGCCATTGTTGTTCGGCGTTGGCACCATGGGCCAAATCATGGGTGTGATCGCCACAACCGTCATGTGTTGTCTGATGTTTTCCTTAATCGAATCGCAACTGGTGCTGCCAGCACACCTTGGTCACAGCAAGGTCAGTACCAATGCGGGTGAAATCGGCCTGATACTCGTACCGTTTGTAGCAGTATTGCTGCTCGCAATTACCTGGGATCTGCGATCCTATATCGCTCTTGCAGTTGGTGTTGCTTCGGTTTTGTTTGCCATACATGCGGCCGGGTATTTTGAACCGATTGCTACAAGGATTATGCGATTCCAGCGGTTCTTCGCTGATGGACTGGAAAGTTTTAT
The DNA here is from genome assembly GCA_937775265.1 of uncultured Pseudomonadales bacterium. GTDB lineage: Bacteria > Pseudomonadota > Gammaproteobacteria > Pseudomonadales > Azotimanducaceae > UBA9659. The sequence continues at coordinate 185,953 of CALKBV010000011.1, read as the reverse complement.
CGATAATCAGTTTAGAGCTGCGGCACAAGTAGCTCTAAGGGCCCGGTACATTACCGTCGCCCTCGCATTTGCGGCACTTTTATCTGCCTTTGGCATCGTTGCGAGTGGTCGCCTGCCTTTTTCGTTCTTTCCACCGCTCTCCTCAGATCAGGTGATCGCCAGCCTGACGATGCCCCTTGGCACCAGCGCGTTCAACACTGCCGATGCCGTGCTGAAAATCGGGCAATCCGCAGAGAACTTAAAATCACGGTTGAACGTTGAATACGCCGAAGCTCCACCTGTCAGACAAATTCTGTCTGCAGTAGGCGATCACCCTTCAGCCGGCAACGGTCCACCAACCACGAGTAGCAGTCCAGCCCTTACCTCCAAAGGTCATATAGGAGAAGTTATTCTCCAACTGACACCCTCAGAAACAAGAGCATTGTCGACACGTAAGATTGCAGACATGTGGCGACAGTCGACTGGTTCCATTGCAGAGGCGGTCGAACTGAAGTTCGGTTATTCATTTATTACTGTCGGTAATGCCATCGATATTCAACTCGAAGGGGACAATGTTGAGGAGCTCAGGATTATCGCAGAGAAACTACGACACAAGCTCGGTGAGTACCCAGGTGTGATCGACATCACAGATTCGTTCCGCTCAGGTAAACAGGAGATGAAGCTTTCCATCCTCCCTTCCGGCGAAGCACTCGGATTGACGCTGGGCAGTCTGGCTTTGCAGGTTCGGCAGGCTTTCTACGGTGAAGAAGCGCAAAGGATTCAACGCGGACGGGACGATGTGCGCGTGATGGTGCGCTATACGGAAAAGGAAAGGCGCTCTCTTGGGTCCCTGGACTCAATGAGAATCCGGACACCGGATGGCTCAGAAGTTCCATTTGCGACAGTGGCAAAGGCAGACCTTGGCAGAGGATTTTCCACCATACGTCGCGCAGATAACCGCCGAGTTGTGAACGTGATCGCTGATGTCGACCGGACGCAGGTTACGGCCAATGAGGTATTGGCCAATCTCAGGGCGGGATCCATTCAGGAAATCCTGGCGCCGTATCCACGCGTATCTTACAGCATGGAAGGTGCCCAGGCGGAGCAATCGGATACCTTATCGAGCCTGGTACCACTTTTCGCCATGGCGCTATTCGTCATCTTCTCGTTGCTTGCGATTCCACTTCGCTCCTATCTACAACCGCTAATAATAATGAGCGTAATCCCATTTGCCTTTATGGGTGCAATCTGGGGGCACCTGATCATGAAAACATTTGGTTTTGTGTCCGGCCTGGCAATGATGTCAGGCCTGGGTTTTATTGCGGCAACGGGTGTGGTGGTGAACTCAAGCCTGGTGCTGGTCCATAGCGTAAATTATCGTCGTTCGATCGGCGAAAGTATTCGTGACTCGGTGCTGCACGCTTCCGTTTCACGTTGCCGCCCGATTGTGCTGACATCCCTCACCACGTTCGTCGGCCTTGCTCCATTGATGTTCAACAAGAGTGTCGGCGGCCAGTTTCTTGTCCCCATGGCAGTTTCGCTCGCATTTGGGGTCATGTTTGCCACGGTGGTGACCTTGCTGGTCGTACCCTCCGGATATCTGATCCTGGATGATCTAGGCAATCTGTTTCGCCGAATACCAAAACTGGCACAACCCACCCCGCCGCCGGTATCTAAAGTCGAAGTCTGAGGACATTGTGACTGAAGTCCGGGGTCACTCTTTAAAGGGGATGGAGGGAATTACACTAATATGAGTAATCTCCTCCATCCCCTTTACCCTTGTTTTAGTCCGAGAGTTCGCCGACCACGTCCCAGTAGGTTGACAGGATATCGATATGCTCCTGGGGGGACTTCAGGCCTTCACCCTGACCTCGCAGGGCCATACCCCGCATCGAAACATATTCCGCACCAACATCCTGCCAGGCCTGGACTTCCTCCGCCCATTTGTCAGGGCCAGATTGGTAGTTAAGGAGGGCTTCAACGCCAAATTCATCAATGTTTCGTCCGTTAGTTTCCAGGTGCGCCTGCAGTAGGTTCATCGCCTCAAGGTTCTCTTTCTGGCCACTACCAAAGATAAACCCGTCACCAATCTCCGCCGCCCGCTTGAACACTACATCGGAAAATCCGCCGAACCAGATTGGGATCTGCCTGCCAGGTAATGGCTTCAGCCCAGCCCTCTCCACTTTGTGATATTCACCTTCATAACTAACTACGGGTTCCTGCCAGAGCTTCCTCAACAACTCGACCTGTTCGATCTGCCGACGACCGCGATTGGTAAACTTCTCATTAAGAGAATCGTATTCGACATAATTCCAACCGGTACCGACACCAAGTCGCAACCGACCACCCGAGAGAATGTCGACCTCTGCCGCCTGCTTGGCAACCAGCACAGTTTGACGCTGAGGAAGGATCAATACGCCGCTCGCGAGACCTACCCGCTGCGTACAGGCTGCAAAAAAACCGAACAACACAAAGAGCTCATGAAAAGATGATTCTTCTGTATAAGGTCCCCAGAGTTTGGGTTCCCGCCCTTCATGCACCGCACCTATTACATGGTCGTACACCAGCAAATGGGAGTAACCAATTTCTTCTGCTGCCTGTGCCCAATCACGAATAACTACGGGGTCATGACCAATCTCCAGGTGGGGAAATACTGCACCAATCTTCATTACCTTTACTCCTTGCAGGTTGTTGCATTAGGGTAAGAAACCAACCAAGAATAGTAGAGTTTACCGATGAAGACTAGATACGTTACTGAAATGGGCATGGGCACCGATGTGCATGGCGGGGACTATACCCAAGCCGCAGAACGAGCCGTGTTCGATGCAATCCATCATTCCAGCCTTCACTTTTTTGCACCCCTTGAGAAAACCGCCGACGACATGTTCATTGATCTGCTGATCGGTGTACCGGAACCGGACAAGGTAGATGCAGACAGAGTTGCAGCGGCATTACCGTACGGCACGGTTAGCATCACGGTCCAGAAAGGTGGACTAGAGATCCCCGGGGACGATGGCAAGGACCCGATTATCATTGCCAACGCCGGGATTATTGTCAGGCTGGCCGACTAGTCTGCTCGGGACCAGAATCCATCCTGAGCAAACACCGCCTAGTGAACATGTCCATGCTCGAGCTCTTCAGCAGTAGCCTCTCGAACTTCAATGATATCGACAGCGAAGTGAAGGGTCTCGCCTGCTAGTGGATGGTTGCCGTCAATAGTAACCTCATCATTTTCGACGCTGACCACGGTAATAGTCTCCCCACCGGAGCCGTCTTCATTAGAGGTCTGAAACTGCATACCCGGCTCAATTGATTCGACACCCTCGAACACATCCCTAGGGACTGTCTGCACCAGTTCTTTATTGAACTCACCATAACCATCACCTGGCTGAACTGTCACATTCAGCTTGTCACCTGCTACCTTACCCAGTAACTGGGCTTCCAGGCCTGGAATCAAATGGCCAGTGCCATGCAGGTAGGCAAGGGGGTCCTGGCCCTCTGAGGAATCCAGCACTTCTTTATCGTTATTGGTCAGCACATAGTGGATCAACACCACGGCATGTTCTTCGACTTTCATATACTCTCCAAGTACAGTTGTTTGATGACCTGATGAGTTCCAAGTTCAGTGGCATAACACTAATCAGATGGGTGTCTGGCGAAACAACCAGGTCGGTCGCGCGAAGGGTAGCGGAATTATCCTAGCAAACCAAATACATCAAGGTCATCACTGGCAGCGACTTGCCTGGCAATCATTTGTGACATCCATGCAAAACTTGCTTCGTTAGTGCTATCCAATGTACCGGCAACAACCGCCGTATAAACCCAGTCATACAACATGCAGCTTTGATAGTCTTTCCACAGGTCGTCGAAGCTCAACCCTGAAACCCCCCGTTTAACAAGGCTATCGAGGTATCTCTGCAATATCTGCTTTTCGTGCGATTGCCTGACTTCCACCTTGGTACTTTGCCCAAGGAACAATGCAACGTCGAACATCCCCCGAGCCTTCAATGGTCCCTGCCAGTCAATCACAGCCACCGGATGATGTTCCGGCTGAATGCCATAGAGCAGATTCTCCATTCGAAAGTCACCATGACAGAGAGTAATAGGTGCACTCATTCGTTCCGCCTGAAGCGCTGGTATAGCCGCTAGAAATCGGTCACGCTGCGCTCGAATATGCTCCGGGATGAAATCACCAAACGTCTCAACCATCGTGTCCCAACCTGAGTTGGCGAGGTTATTCATGTTGTCCGCATGGTAGCTGTCAGCAATGCCCGGAATCCATTCAAGGTGATCAACTTTCTCCCAGAATGATGCGTGTAGTTTAGCCAGTTCATCTATCGCCAATTCAGTATGAGCCAAAGTAGCGCCTACCGACTGGTTACCAACCGCATAGTCGGTCATGTCCTCCATCAAGATGACAAAATTTTCGTTTTCAAGACCGGTGAAGTAGAACTCAGGACAACGCGCTTCGGTCAATGGGTCCAACTCTTCGGAAAAGCGAGTCTCCCTCTCGTACAGGTTGTACAACACCGCAATCTGTCGGTTAGTTGGGTTCTCGGATGCATATTTGGCTATAACGCTATGAGGCAAACCTTCGCTATTCCCTTCAAAAGAAAGTTCAAGCTTCGCAATGTCCGCCATCATGCCAGTCCCCTCGCCCACAGGGGACCGGGAAACCTTCGAAACGCTAGTCCCTTCGGGAAGAAACGCCCCCCCCAGGGATTTTGTTAGATACTCTGGTGTAAAGCCTTGTGGAAATTCAGGTAAGGCCATTAGTCCTCCAATACTCTACGGACACATCTATTTCGCTTGTCCTTAATCTCAATGTTTCGAACCGGGACCTGCCCGACCTCGCTGCGTTACCGAAGTGTGTTCCAGCGCAGGGCTGGTAGTCAACGCCCATCACGCTGAGCGTTCTTATACTCACGACACCTTTTGTCTGATAACTATCTCCATAGAAACCGCACTGGTCATTCGGTCCCTTCACTGGAACCCTCGTACTGTACACCAACTCAAGGTATAACTACCTGACCAGATCAGGCTAACCACCAGGAGAAACGGAATGCGATTATCACCGATTGATCGAGACGACCTGAACGATGAGCAGCGAAGGGTGCTTGAAGCAATCGAAAGAGGTCCGAGGGGGAAGGGCCGACCAGGTATTGGGATGATTGGTCCTTTTGGAACCTGGGTGCGCGCACCCAGCGTCGGCCAGGCAATCCAGGGGGCAGGCGAAGCGATCCGGTTCAACACATCACTCGCGCCGAACGTTCAGGAAGTCGCCATCTGCACTGTGGGGGTTCACCATCGATCCCGCTTTGAGTTTTCAGCGCATCGGGCGCTAGCAATCAAAGCAGGTGTTTCCGAGCAGGCATTGGACCAATTGACGGCAGGAGAACATCCTGACTTCTCCGGAGATGAGCAGCTTTCCTACTCGATCGCATCTCAGATGCTCAACCAACATCGCATACTGGATGATACCTATGCGCATGGCCTGGAGGTTTTCGGAGAAACTGCAATGATTGAACTCGTTGCGACCGTCGGTTACTACTGCCTGATCTCATTAACACTGAACGCATTCGAGATCCCTCTGGAGCCCGGAATGAGGGACCCCTTTCCTGAGACTAATGACCAGTCACTAAGAAATTAGCCATGCACAGACAAATTGGCTACCCATGAACCCGATATCAGTCGCCCCGCGCTGATCAGTGATCATGAGAGCGTATATGGCTCAGATACAGTTCTCATTTTGTCCCATTTAATTGCGCCTCTCTGAAGGAAGCCAGGTCGTACCCCCCCTGGACTTCAGTGGGTGCCTGGTTGTAACAGGCGACATCATAGAAATCACGGAATGCAGAAATCCTGCCCTCGCGTATTTCCGCAACCCCACAGATATGTGGTGTCATCAAGTCTCGACCCTGCTCGTCCCAGTGATGATCCACCCGTTCGGTAAAAACGATATCACCCTTACTGGCTATGTGAATCAGCTCGGCACTGAAGTGCGTCATGGTTTTGAGAATCGGGATCTGACCGGCGAAGCCACCACGCGCCATCTGCTCGAAGAGTTCCGCCTGGCCATTAATCACAGCAAGACCGCTATTAGCCCAGACAAACCCGTCTGTACACACCGCCTTAATAGCTTCCGGCAAATCACCGGTTTCCATTGCCCTGACCAGCTTTAAAACCAGAGCTTCATTGCCACCAACCGCCTCTGCGACATCTATCATAAGAACCATTGCCCTAGGAAAATTTACAGATTCAATACAACCACATAAGTGACTGTCTTCACCACCCTACGTATTTGTATATTTCCCGTGCAGCCCATACAGTGAACGCTCCAATTTTTCATAGGGAACCAAGATGGCTGAAAAATTCCAGCTTGTTCGCTTTGAAGGCATAGGAGATGGTGTTGCACGGGATAGTGCTCGCCGCTGATGGCCCCGATTTTTCTTCTGGCCAAGATATGAAAGACCGCGAGCCGCTAACACGCAAACCCGTTGGGCCCTGGGCAGGCTTTGGCCAGCAGGGGATCGGGGGACATTGGGCATTTGAGGAAGAACTCTATCTCGGCCTCTGCTGGCGCTGGAGGAATATACCCAAACCCACGATGGTCGAGGTTCAGGGCCGGGTCATCGCTGTTGGCCTGGCCGTTCGATATTATCGTCGCAAGCGACGATGCACGTTTTTCTGACCCTGCAGTGGTGTTCGGTGTAAACGGAGTCGAGTATTTTGGACATCCTTGGGAAATAGGTGTCCGAAAAGCTAAGGAAATGTTGTTCACCTGGGAGGCCCTCACAGCAGAAGAATGTAAAACACTGGAAATGGTTAATCATGTGGTATCCAGAGAAGAGCTGAAGGAATCTACTATGAAAATGGCTAAACATATTGCCCGGCAGCCAATGCTTGGCCTGAAATTAGCCAAGCAGTCCGTGAACCAGATGCAGGACGCACAGGGCCTGTGGCCCTCTCTGCAGGCCGCCATGTCACTGCAGCACATGGGACATGCCCACGAGCGCCTGATCCACGAATCGGCTGTCGAACCAGAAGGCAGCGAGAAAATCAAAAAGCAGGCAAAAAGGAAAGAATCCAACAAGTTCGAATGACGGTTTAAATGGGACGAAGGGAATTCCCGCCGCCCCCTTTAAAACTGGCGCGCACTACAAAAAGCTGGTACCTTTTCTCGCCTCTCAAGAATGTTTAATTTGGTAATCGCCAGGAGACTTAGATGGCAGAACTTTCAATCAACGAAAATGTGATGGACCTGACTCCGGAAGGTCCACGACTCAAGGGCATGCGCTGCAAAAACTGCAACAATCATGTGTTCCCCATGCAAAAGGGATGCCCAAAATGTACTTCTGACGACGTCGAAGAGGTCCATCTAGGTACCAAAGGAACGCTATGGGCATGGACCATCCAGGGATTCCCCCCCAAAGCACCGCCCTACCTCGGTGAAACAGATCCCAGCAAGTTCGAACCCTACGGCGTTGGTTATGTAGAACTCCCAGGGGAATTGAAAGTAGAATCACGGTTAACTGTTGCAGATCCCACAGCCCTTAAGTCAGGCATGGAAATGGAACTGGTTGGCGAAAAAATCGGCAAAGACGAAGAGGGTAACGACCTGATCACCTTCGCCTTCGCACCCGTCTAAGTTAGTCAGGAGAAAACACTATGAGTGATGATGTAGCAATTGTTGGAATTGGAATGCATCCGTTTGGTCGCCACGAAGGCGTCAGCGGAATGGAACAAGGCGCCGCGGCGATTCGCACTGCTTGTGCAGATGCCAACGTCAAGTGGGCCGACCTGGAATTTGCCTTCGGCGGCAGTGTCGCCGCAGGCAATCCAGACTCAATGGTTTCCCAGATGGGATTGACCGGCTTGCAGTTCATTAACGTCGTGAACGGTTGTGCGACTGGTGGTTCCGCATTAATTTCTGCCTATAACACGATTAAATCAGGCGCCTTTGATCTAGGCCTTGCGATAGGCTTCGACAAACATGAGCGAGGAGCCTTCAGGGTTAACACTGGCAAATCCGGGGAGCGGGATTGGTACGGCGGCAGTGGTATGGCGCTGACCACCCAGTTCTTCGGCATGAAGATCAATCGCTATATGGAAGAATATGGCATTACCCAGGATGCCCTGGCGCGTGTTTCAGCCAAGGCTTTTCGTAATGGCTCAATGAACGAGAATGCATGGCGCAGACAGGCATTATCTGAAAAAGAAGTGCTGCAGTCAGCCATGCTGTCTTACCCATTGACCCAGTACATGTTCTGCTCACCGGGGGAAGGCGGAGTCGCACTGATCCTTGCAAGAGCGGACAAGGCACACAAGTACACCAAAAACCCGATCTTTCTGAAATCAGCCGTTGTGCGATCACGCCGATATGGAAGTTTTGAAGTACTTGCTCCATCTCTGGCGCTTGATTATGCAGATGGCCCGACGGTAGACGCATCGCAGAAAGCCTTCGAAGCGGCGGGTGTTGGTCCCAAGGACATCGATGTTGCACAGTTGCAGGATACCGAGTCAGGTGCAGAAATCATGCACATGGCCGAAAACGGCTTCTGTGAACACGGCGAACAGGAAGCCATGTTGGCGAACGGTGATACTGAAATTACAGGCCGCCTACCGGTCAACACCGACGGTGGTTGTCTCGCAAACGGCGAACCAGTAGGCGCATCCGGTTTACGCCAGGTCTACGAAAATGTGCTTCAGCTTCGCGGCGATGCTGGTAAACGGCAGGTTCCAAACGATCCTAAAGTTGCCTACACGCATGTGTATGGCGCCCCGGGTATCTCAGGCGTCACGATCCTGAGCACCTAGAAGTATCTGAGATTTATTCGGAAGCCACTATAAAGCGCCCTCTAGATGAGGGCGTTTTTGTTTCCGCTGAAAATAAATGACAATAGCGTAACTAATAATCAGGTGGATCTTCGATGACCTTTAGCGTGACTCAAACCGGTGCACCCTGCGGTGCAATTGTCGAAGGACTCGACCTTACAAAACAACTCGATAGTTCACAGGTTGCGGCTCTCAGACAGGAATGGTTGCGCAGTCATATTCTGATCTTTCCAAACCAGGAGCTTTCCGATGATGATCTCGAAAGATACTCATTATATTTCGGGCACTTCGGGTACGACCCTTTTATTGCGCCGATAGACGGTAGAGATCATGTCGTGGCAGTTGAACGCAAGGCTCAGGAACAGGCACCCGTCTTCGCAGAGGTCTGGCACAGCGACTGGAGCTTCCAGGAAGTCCCTCCCGCAGGCACATGCCTCTACAGTATTAAAATTCCCCCAATAGGCGGCGACACAGGATTTATAAATCAGCACAAAGCCCTGGCGGAAATGCCCGCAGAGCTTCGGCGGGAAATCGAGGGCAAAACAGCCATCCACTCTGCCCGAGCCGGCTACTCACCGGACGGATACTTCGGAAACAAAGAACAGGAAGCAGACCGAAGCATGCGCATTATTGTCTCAGAAGAAGCAAACGATACCCGCAGGCATCCAATCATTCGTCGTCATCCAGAAACCGGTATTGAAGGGCTGTTTGGCTGTTTCGGCTATATCATTGGCATCGAGGGAATGAGCGATGATGAATCCCGCGACCTGCTGATGGAAGTTTATAACTGGCAAACTCGCGACGAGTTTGTTTACAGACATCACTGGCAAGAGAACATGCTAGTGATGTGGGACAACCGCTCTGTGCTCCACAAAGCGAACGGCGGGTACGATGGTTACGACCGCCTGCTCCACCGCACGACTATCGCTGAACAGATTGTCGCATGAGCATTCTCGCTGAGCAGATTGCGGAAGCTATTCGCACTCATCAACCTTTACCAACATTCCCTGAAGGCCTAAGCCTGGCCAACGGCTACGAACTCCAACTTGAGGTGGCAAACATCGTTGCACCTGACGGTTTCGCTGGCATCAAGGCAGGCATTACCAGTAAACAGCTCCAGGCCATCTTCGGCATTGATCATGCGCTTCTTGGCCGGCTTTACCGTCATGGCCACCTCAAAGCTGGTGCAATAGTCCCTTTTATTGAGAAACAGCTGATTGAATGTGAAATTGGCATCACTGTTGATGCAGACGGCCAGCCAGTTTCTGCAGGCGTAGCGCTTGAATTCGCGTTCGCCGCATTCTCGTCACCATCAGATGCTACAGCACCAAACCTGACCGCTGGCAACGTCGCGGCTGACAAGTTTCTTACCGGAGAACAACATCCATGGAGAACATCCTATGATGACATCATCATTCGGTTCTACCGCAACGATGCGCTTATCAATGAAGCCCCCATCACCGAATCGTTAGGTGGGCCAGCGAACGCAGCCCAGTGGATCGTCCAGGAAGCTAAACGATTTAACTTTGAAATCCCGGACAGCACCCTTTTAATGACCGGGGCATGTGGACAGGTGGTAGCCTCTCTCCCAGGGACTTATCGCGCAGATTACGGTGTCCTGGGTGAGGTTAACTTCACTATCCCCGAGTAACGAACTAAAAGCTATTGGGTAGTCATCGTCCTGGCGTACATCAACTGCAACGCTTCGCCCATACCTGAAGGATGTTCCGTTTCGCTGAAGTCGACAACCTGGTCCCAGTTTTCAGCAACCGCATCAATGCTCACATCTTCCGTTCTTGGATCGAGGTTCAGTCCCACCGCCCGTTCCCAGCGAACTTTTTTGAAAGACCCGGCCGAAGCCTCAAACATACTGCCAGACTCTTTGCAGTCCTCGTGTGCCAGATAAGCAACAAGCGGTGCAACATAATCTGCTTTGATCGCGGTCTTCAGTGCTTCAGGGAAGTTAGCACTGTTCATCTCTGTGGCGCCAAAGGGCGAAACACAATTACAGGTGATGTTAGTTTTTGCGCCTTCCTGTGCAATTGACTGGGCCAGGCCATACATCCCCATTTTCGCAGACGCGTAATTCGCCTGGCCAAAATTTCCATACAGCCCTGCGGAAGAGGACATCAACACAATTCTGCCACCGCCCTGCTCCTCGAAATGCGGCCATCCGGCCTGGGCGAGTTTAAAGGATGTCTTCAGGTGAACATCCATCACTGCGTCCCATTGCGCTTCAGGCATTTTCCGCAGCGTCTTGTCTTGGATAAAGCCGGCATTGTGGATAATCGCATCAACGCGTCCGCATTCAGCCACCACCCTTTCTACCAACTCTGCACTGTCTTCAACACGGCCCGGGAAGTGAATCGCTCGACCACCAGCATCATTGATCGCCTGAGTCGTCCCTCTATCATCTTCCGTCGAGCTATTGATCGCGATGGTTGCACCTGCCTGCGCAAGGCATCTTGAAAATGCATTACCCAGCCCTCGACTTCCACCTGTCACCAGGACAACTTTATCTTTGAATGTTACTGCCATAATCGTTTCCTAACGTTCCAGTTGTGCAATATCCGGTGTCTTGATCTCATAGAGTTCAATGACATTGCCACAGGGGTCACGACCATAAATAGCCGACGACGTATCCCCAAAATGTACCACCTCACCCACAAACTCCATGCCGTGAGTTTTTAGTCGATCGTACTCCACCTGAATGTCATCAACCTGCAGGGCAAAATGTGGATAACCATAATCACAGGGCCTGGACCTCAGGTCCTTTGGCTCAGGATTTGTGTACTGCCAGAGTTCAAGAAAAGCATTGGGGCCTTTTAACATCGCCATACGAGCCTTCGCGTTTTGCAATCCAACTGCACGATCGACTTCTGGCGAACTATCGAACTTGCTCTCCTGGACAACTTCAAAACCCAGCCCTTCTGTGTAGAACTTGAGCGCTTTTTCAAAATCGCTGACGCCCAGAGCCACATGGTGTATTCCTACTATCATGTTGTTTGCCTATATCCTTTGTTTCTTTAAAGTTATCGCGAGCTGTAGCCCAGATGTCTGAATCACCTGGTGCTGTTACCGCGCTGCAGGCGCTTCGTGCTAACTATATCGTGCCTTTTTCGAGCGCTTTGGTCCAGATGTCAGATTGTCTATTGGAGTAACTGATACTGGCAGGGAGCTGGACTTACTTTAGCCGCAGGTTATAGAAGGCAATAATTTCATCAAGGGCAGCCCGGGTGGGCTCACCTTCTTCGTCGATCAGGTGGCGGGTGACGACGCTATGCGGAGGCTGACCGGTTCCGGGCCTAGCTGATTTCGCGGCCAGCATGGTGCCTTTGAATCGATCACCCAGTGCCGCCCGGTAGTCATCAAACCGCTCTTTCCTGCAGAAACTATCTCCCTCAAAACAGTAGCCAAGTACGGTGAGATCCTCATCTTCGAGCCGTGCCTTGATACAGCGAAGCTCGTCGGGCGCAACGTGCATGCCACCTTTTTTGCCAAGCGGTAAAGATGGCTGAGACAACACAGGGGCAAGCACCGATGGCTCAAGCATCAAATTGAACGCAAAGTTACCCGTAAAGCACATTCCAATTGCGCCAACGCCCTTACCACCGGATTGCTCGTGGGCATGCCTGGCAAGCGAACGCAGCCAGTCCACAATCGGACTCGACTGGTTTGCTGAGAAAGCGTAGAACTCTTTGGAAATGCAGGCTTTCGCCATAGAGGCTATTGCATAACCCGTGGTGGGCGCCTTGCCAGCCTCACCAAACATATGCGGCATCCAGGCCGTAAAGCCTTCGACACAGAGCCGGCGCGCAAAATCCGCGACCAGCTGATAAATACCAGGAATCTCCGACATCACAATAACGGCCGGTCCTTCACCCAACACGTACACGTCTTTGGTTCTGCCGAGAAAAGTCAGCGACTCCATACGGAAGTCCTTAAGCGAATCAGGATGAATCAGCAATTCTTCTGACATTAGTCGTTTACACTCAGGCGATCATAGTCAGGCGTTCGTGAGCGCCTACCATACGGAATTTGATATCGATGTCTTCCGGACACGCACCGGTACATGGCGCGGAGCAGGTGACACATTTATCAGCCTGTTTATCCAGGGCTGCGTAAAGCAACATCGCTTCTTTCTCGTCGCCATAATCTTCGAAATACATACGATGACGCAGAACATCATTGATCGGCAAAGACTCCGGGCAGCTGTTCAGGCAGTCGCCGCAAGAGGAGAAACAATGGGTGCCCGCGATCAGCTCGTCGTATTTATCCAGTACTGCAACATCTGCTTCGGTCAATGACTGACCAGAGGCGTGCAAATATTCATCCAGATGCTCATTTTCAAAGAACGAAACCACCAAACAGGACACATTGGGATCTGAGTTGACCCACTTAAACGCTGCCTGAGTATAAGACGTGGCATCATCCCGGAACTCAACCATACCCCTGTGTTTGGCGCCCTTCAGGGTCTTCATTGCGACGATGCCAATACCTTTCTCCGCAGCTCTTTTAATAATTTCCCGCTGCTTGGGCCAGGCGCCATGATGGTACGCAAGCATCATCACATCAATCTTGCCACTGTCGATCGCGGCGTTAGCCACTTCTTCCAGGTTTGGCGTATGTGTCGATACACCAAGAAATCGCACTTTGCCCTGCTCTTTCGCTATCTCGAAGGCTTCGAGCATATTTGGGTCCATCAGGCGTTCCACTGTATCGCAGGCGTGGACATGAACAAGGTCGACATAATCTGTCTGCAACCTGCTCAAGCTATCATCAAGTGCTGCAATATAGTCTTGGGGAGTCGACCCCTGCCGAACATGCCCCTCTGAGGTACACCACTTGGTGACCACAAACAGTTCTTCGCGTTTTCTGTCCTTAAGGACATTACCAATCGTGGTTTCGGACATGGCACCGGCATAATCCGGTGACGTATCTATGTAGTTAATACCCCGGTCAAGCGCTTCGCGAAACAGGTCTTCCGGATTGGTGTGACGCATGATCCGGCCGCTACCAAACGAAATGTCTGACACCATAAATCCTGTAGAACCCAGCGGCCTCTTACTGACGATTCGTGACCCTGTCCAGCGCTCATGCGCTGTCTCTGCGGTCAACACTTCCTGGCCGACTTCATTCATCATTGGTACTGTGGACTGCAACCAGGGAGAGAGCTTTGCAACTACCGCCACCGTCCCACCAAGAACCCCGCCGGTAACAGCGGCTCCACCCAACAAGAACTTTCTCCGCCCGCTTGGCTTATCTTCTGCCAATACATCGCTGCCCAGGTTTCGCGCCCACATCACCGTCAGGACGATACTGGTGACCACAGCAATCGCAAAAGCGATGGAGGGCGCCAAAGGCACCATAGATCTGTCCATGCCTTCCATGACCTCATACAGCCATGCGCCAAGCCCAAAATAACCTAAAAGAAATGTGACGACCCACGCCGCTAAAGTGATATTGCCAATATTCTTCATTCTGCTTCCCTGAAATTGTGAGTATTGAACTGATCCATTAGAACTGAATCGCTAAATCACTCTAGCCCATTTCTTTCCTGAAGTAATGTTGTAACAAATAGGACCGGTTAAGACACCCGAACCCAACAAGGAAGCGCCGGGCTTATCGTGACAGCATCGATATGCCAAACTACCTAGTGACGCCATATTCGAGTCGCTATGTCACCCAAATCCAACCAGGTAGTCATTACACTGGTATCGTTCCTGACGTACTTCGTCCTTTCCTCCATGCTTGCACCGATAGGAATACTGTCGGGCCCCATGGCAGAACATTTCAGCCAATCCATCACAGACGTAACCAAACAGTTCAGTTGGTTAACCGGCGGCATACTCGTCGGTGCCGTCATTGCGCTTTTTATCTTCGACTGGATTAGCCTAAGAAAACTGTTCATCGCGATCTACGGGTTGGTTGCGCTGGTATTACTTTCATTTGTGACAGTCGATTCACTTGAATCGGCCCGATATATATTGGCATTCGTTGGAATAGGCAGCGGCGTCGGGCTGGCGGGTGCCGCGATTACCATTTCGCATTCATACAGTGAAGATCGACGGGCCTCTATGCTAGTCATCACTGATGGTTCCTTCAGCGTCGCAGGATTCGCTATCGCCTGGACCGCAACCTACCTTGTAGGCCAAGAATTTGGCTGGAGCGCAACCTATCAGTTGATTGGTTTCATTGCGGCCACGGTGGCCATTCTCGCAGCCATTAGCAGGTTTCCAAATACATTGCGCGAAGAACACGCCGCGAAGCCTTCCCCCTGGCCGCTATCCGCTTGGCTATGCGTAATTTCTTTGTTCCTGTATACGCTCGGCCAGTACTCAATGCTGTTCTGGCTGCCAAACTATGCCGCCACTATTCTGGACGCCCAACCCGGCCAGGCAGGAAGCCTTGTCGGTCAATTTTGGCTAGGCATGTTTCTCGCGCAGGTTTTTGTAGCCTGGTGGGTGCTTAAGGTTGGCGTGAGACGATTGGTACTGATTGCCTCAGCCACAACTTTCTGTGGTTCATTGCCATTATGGAACGTCAGTGATATTGAATGGCTGATTGTCTTGTCGCTGGTATGGGGGTTCGCGAACCTCGCCTTGCTGAAAGCAATATTGTCATTCGCTACCGAGATGATAGAAGTACCGGGCAATCGACTGGTGTCACTCTTATTGCTGGGCGCAACAGTAGGCACCGCGGTCAGCCCCTACGTCACCAGCCAGATTGTGGAGTGGACCGACACCAAAACGATACTCCTGTTTGGTAGCGGGTGTTATGGGGCCTTGTTTCTATTGATGCTAATGGCGAGAAAGCTGGATCCCCGGGAGTCATTCAACCCGTAACAGCCTGACAACATGGACCGGGAGACAGCATCAGGATGAAACACCTTCCCAATATGGTGCGCGAAGCTTTCGCTTGTTAATTTTACCCATCGTGTTGCGTCCAAGGTCGTCCACAAAGTCCAATGTTCTGGGACACTTATAGTGCGATAGACGCTCTCGACACCAGGCAATCATTACCTCTGGTGAAGGTAAGTCTACGTCTTCCTTCGGAATCACCAGGGCTTTGAGTTCTTCGCCCATTTCTTTATGCGGCACACCAATACAGGCGACATCGAGCACCGCAGGATGATGAATCAGCACCTGTTCTGGTTCCGCCGGATAGAGGTTTACGCCTCCTGAAACTACCATGTCACTGAACCGGTCTGTGATGAAGACATAGCCCTCTTCATTCATATAGGCGATTTCACCCAGGGTAAAGACCCCGGGCGCAATATGCGCTGCCGCGGATTTCTCTGGGTCATTGTGATAAATCACGCCCCTGCCGGTCGCATCCTCAAAATAGAGTTTACCCTCAGTGTTGGCGGGCATGTCGTTATTATCATCGTCCAAAATTCTCGCGGTAAATGGCGGAACTGACCTACCCACAGAACCCGGATTCTTGAGCCACTCTTCAGAAGTAATCATGCAGGTGGTGCCAACTTCGCTGGCACCATAGGCATCCAGAAACACAGGACCAAACCACTCGATCATTTCGCGCTTAACATCGACCGGACATTTAGCACCCGTATGGCTAATTGAACGAATAGATGAAATGTCGTATTTCGCTTTTACGTCATCTGGCAACGCCAGTAGTCGCACAAAGTGTGTAGGCACCATGATGGAGGAAAAGATGCCGTGCTGGTGTATGACTTCAAGCGTCCTTTCTGCATTGAACCTGGCCATGATGACAGAAGAGACCCCGGCAATGAGCTGGCGCGTTCCGGAAAGCGGACCCGTGTGATACATGGGACCAACGACCAATTGAGGGCCAGTCACCCCACCTGACCGCTCCAGCACACCGGCCTTGAAGTTAGCCAGGTGTTCGTCGACTGTCGCGCCGCCGGCAAACATCGTTGGAGGCAGGTCTGTTCCTTTTGGCCGCCCTGTTGTTCCCGAAGTGTAAAGTAGATTAGGTAGTGGAGGAACGGACTGGTCCGGTTCGCCGGCGTCATTCCCCGTGAGCCAATCCGACCAGGGTGTTACCGCGGACCCTTTCGGCGCACCCCACCCTACGACTGTATGAACTTCCGTTCCCTTGGCTGCTTCGACGCCTCTCTCCCAGGTCTCTGGGCCAACAAACAGGACACGCGTACCGGAATCGCCAAGAATGTAATTTACTTCTTCAGCAGTCAGGTGAAAATTTATCGGTACAACCGACGCGCCAGCCACTAATCCGCCCAGGTTCGCCATCGCTGTTTCAACGGCATTTTCCGCAAATACTGCAATTCTAACATCGGGACCCAGGTCCATCGATTGCAAACCGTTAGCACAGCGGTTCAATACGTCATCTACTTCCGCCCACTTGAGTTCCTTCTCTGGATCACAAATAGCAATCTCTTCCGGGCGTTCAACTGAATATGGCTTGGCAAAAGTCATTGTTCTTATCCACTAGTTTTGTTGGGTTCTTTTTATTGTTTAGGTTAGGTTTTTTACACTAGAAATTAATAGTCCGCCCGAAAGCTGATAGCACAGATTCATGCATCGCTTCAGACAACGTTGGATGCGGGAAGATGGTTTCCATTAATTCCGCCTCTGTCGTCTCAAGGCCAATGGCTACGGCAAAACCCTGGATCATTTCTGTCACGCCAGGACCAATCATATGTGCACCCAGTAGCGAGCCCGTAGAAGCATCAAAAATGGTTTTGACCAGGCCTTCAGTATCATTCACCGCAACCGCTTTGCCATTGGCAAGCAGCGGGAAGCGTCCAACTTTTATCTCACCTCTTTCACCCGCCTGAACTTCTGACAGCCCGATGCTCGCGATCTGTGGATGGCTATAAGTACAACCGGGTATTCGTTCCCTGTTCAGCGGATGCGGCATTTCACCGACGATACCTTCAACGGCAATGATGCCTTCATGACTGGCCTTGTGTGCAAGACAAGGAACACCGGCCACGTCACCAATGGCATAGACACCATCGACACTGGTTTGCTGGTATTCATCAACGCTGATGAAACCTCGATCGACCTCAACGCCAATGGCTTCAAGCCCCAGGTCTTCAATGTTTCCTGATACGCCAACCGACAGGATAGCTGCATCAAATTTTCGGTTCTTACCGCCGATCAGAGCAGTCAAGGTTTTACCTGTGACCTTGACCTCGTCAACGCCCGTACCCGTCAATACTTCCATTCCCTGTTTGATAAAAGACTGCTTCGCTAGGTCAGCGATCTCTGAGTCTTCAGCGGGAAGAATCTGGTCCATCACTTCGACAAGCGTCACCTTTGCACCAAGCGTGTTGTAGAAACTCGCAAACTCTACACCGATCGCTCCGGCGCCAATGATCAGCAGTTCTTTCGGCATGAAGGTCGGCGTCATCGCGCTTCGCGCGTCCCAGACTCGATCCCCGTCCGCCTGTATATGCGGCAGGTTTCTCGCTCTGGCACCCGTCGCGACGATGATATTGTCAGCAATGATAGTGTCATCCCCAACAACCACTGTGTTCTTGTCCTGGAACATTGCATCACCAACAAAAACGATAATCTTGTTCTTGCGCATCAGGTGTGAGATGCCACCGCTCAGTTGAGCTGCCACATCACGTGATCGTTTGACGACTTTTTTCAGGTTGAACTTTGGTTTGCTTATTTCAAGCCCCAACTCACCGGCAGTCATGGCTTCACGCATGACATCTGCGGTGTGCAGCAGTGATTTAGTCGGGATACATCCCCAGTTCAGGCAAACACCGCCGAGTTCTGCGCGTTCAGCTAAGCCCACACTAAGACCCAATTGGGATGCCCGAATCGCAGCGGTATAGCCCCCAGGGCCACCGCCAATGACCAGGACGTCAACGTTATGTTCTGACATAGAGCCTCCTAGACCAGCAGTCGATAAGGCGATTGAAGCAGGTTACGCACTTCTACCAGATATTCCGCCGCAGGAGCCCCGTCAACGGCTCTATGGTCCCAAGTCAGGGAAAGATTCATCTTCTTGGTCTTTACGGGCTTGTCACCGTTCCATTCAACGCCATCGAATATTCGGTTAACACCCATAATGCCAGTCTGTGGCTCATTAATGATGGGTGTGAACGAGTCGACCCCATACATACCAAGTGCTGTCACAGTAAAAGTGCCACCGGCGTAGTCATCAAGACCCAAAGCACCTTCCCTTGCTGCAATAGCCAGACGAGAAGTTTCTTTCGCCAGTTCCTTGATAGGTAATTGATCTGCATTGCGAACCACAGGGACTATCAACCCTTCCGGCAACGCTACCGCCATGCCAACGTTAATTTCTGTCATCAAGGCTATTTCTGAACCTAAAAACTGACTGTTCATCATCGGGTGAGCCCGCAATGCTTTCGCCACCGCCTTGATCACGATATCTGTATAAGTGGGCTTAACGCCTTCGTTAGCCCATTCTTCAACAAGTGAAGTTCGCATCTTCACCACGTCATCCATGTTGACTTCCATATCCATCGTCAGCTGCGCGCTTTCCTGCAAACTGTGATGCATGCGGGATGCGATGGTCTTTCTCATTCCTTTAACTGGGATTCTTTCGCCGGCCCTTGGACCTGACACAGCCGCAGCGCCTGTGCTCACACCGGTGACCGCAGCATTTTCAATATCTGACTGGACAATACGCCCACCTGGGCCTGTGCCTTGAATGCTCCGAATATCGATACCTCGTTCTGACGCCAATCTTTTGGCGAGTGGAGACGCTTTCGGTTCAGGACCAGTTGCTATTTCTGCCGGTGCCGCAGGAACCACTGCATCACGCTGACTGGCCGCCTGAACATCTGCCTCGACTATTCGCCCACCAGGGCCTGACCCTGCGACTCGGGTGTAATCAACTCCAAGCTCTTTGGCCAACCGTCTTGCGGCGGGTGAAGATTTAATATGCCCGTCCTGAGAAACGACTGGATCAGACGCTGCTACCGACGCACTTACAGTTTCCGGTGCAGCCGCAACTGCAGGTACCGGTGCGGTAGCTTCGGGTTCACGCTTCGTCTCGGCAGATGCCGCGGCAGGCGCGCCCGCAAGCGTATCCGGGATATCTTCCCCAGCCTCAAAGATGTAACCCACCACATCGCCGGGTTCCAGAGTAACGCCAACCTCCACAAGGTGTTTAACGGTTCCGCTGTAATCGGCATCTACATCCAGGTTTACTTTTTCAGTTTCCAACGCATAGACCAGCTCGCCTTTCTTGACCTGGCTGCCATCCTGAACAAACCATTCGGACACCATTCCTTCAGTCATAGACATGCCGACTTTGACGAGGTAAATCTCTTTAGGCATCAGTTGCTCCCATTAGTCGAATAACAAATCATTATCCGAAATTCAGTTCTTAGTTAAACACCTTGCGGCTCGCTGCAAGGTGCATTGTTTTGTCAACATCCAGTACGCTGGGCCCGGTTCGACTGACTCGCATTCGAACGGTTTGTCCCACCTGGATTTCACGTTCTCTTTCACCATCAAACGCAAGGACACAGGGCCCTTTGAATTCAACCACTTTTCCAAATGGCGTCACTTCAGCTTTATGGACGTTCAGGGTTTCATAAAGGCCAGGCGCTATCGGCGCATGAACCTGATGCTTGCCCGTTCGCCCCAGTGTTAGGTGCAAGCCTGCATCTTCATCTTCGGGTGTAGGACGGATAAGCCCACCTACTGCTGTCATACCAACCGCGGTTGGTTCCGCTCGGGTCAGTAGAATCCTATTGATCATATCGCCATCAAGAAGTGCGCGAGATCCAATAAACTTGTCGCGAGTCACTACCGCATCAATCAACGCAAGGTCGGGACTCTCGCCTTCTATCTCCACATCGATTATTTTCACCGGCACCGCCACCTCTTCAAGGGAAACACCGCCGGCTGCCAGCACGCCTAGGGCAGCGCCAGCAACGGTTGCCTCAGACATTCTTGGAAAGACATTGTTGGTGCCAGTAGATAGAGGTAGCAATACAGAATCCCGCCAGCCTTTAACAAACGCTCGACTGGTACCGTCACCACCAAGTATCAGGGTGGCGATGGGATTGATCTCTTTCAGGTTCCGTGCCCCCTGGATCGTATCGAGAACCGACGAAGTACCCAGCGAGGGTACCCTCTCGGCTTCACAATCTTCACCCAATTCCAGCAGCGCACCGCCGGCAATGTTGTGAGAGTCGTCAAGGAAGGCAAACTTGTAGCCGCCGGCATTGATCGCTCCGGACAGGGCCCGCCTGATAATCGCGCACTTCTCTCGGTTATCGAATACCGAGGCGCGAGCAACCAACCGCCGAACATCTTTACCAGAGGCAGGGTTGGCAACTATGCCTATTGTTTGAACCGTCATCGAACAACCCTTTTACAGCCCAAGCGTCTCTTTAACCTTCGTAACAATACCGGCTGCATTCGGGATATAAAGCTTTTCAAGCGCAGGGCTAAAGGGTACTGGCGAAAATGGCGCCGCGACCCTCATGATTGGCGCATCCAGGTAGTCAAATGCTTCTTCCTGAATCTGCGCTGAAATCTCTCCGCCGATGCCACCAAACTTGACCGCTTCATGGACAATCAGTGCACGGTGAGTTTTCTTGATGGAAGCGACGACAGTTGCAGTATCGAAAGGCTGAACGCTTCGCGCGTCGATGACTTCGACATTGAGGCCAACATCCTTTAACTGTTCCGCGGCATCAAGAGCCTCGTGAACCATTCGTCCGAAAGCAACAATAGTGAGATCAGTTCCCTGCTTTCGAACAACGGCTTCGCCAATAGGAACTTCATAAGATTCCTCAGGCACTTCCATTGACATCGCGAGTGATTGTTTGTTCAACACAACAAAGACCGGATTATCGTCACGAGCGGCCGCTATAATCATACCCTTGGCATCATAGGCATCCGATGGCATAACCACCTTCATGCCAGGCAAATGAGCGAGCCAGGCTTCCAGGCTTTGAGAATGCTGGGCTGCCATACCTCCACCAGCCCCGCCCATCGTCAGTACAGTGACAGGCAGTGTTGCCTTGCCGCCGAACATAAATCGCATCTTGGCCATCTGGTTGGCGACTTCATCCATGCATTCACCCAGGAAGTCCATAAACATCAGGTCAATGATTGGACGGCAACCAGTTGCAGACGCACCCACACCTAACCCCATAATTCCTTTTTCGGAAATTGGCGTATCAATAACCCGTCTTGAACCAAACTCATCAAGTAGACCGCCGCAGTATCCATAAACACTTCCTGCCGCCGCAACGTCTTCACCAGCAAGGAAAGAATCATCCTGCTCACGGAGTACTGTACGAATCCCTTCGTTAATTGCCAGGACATAAGGCAGAACTCTGGGTTCCGGTTTTTTCGCTTCTGACATAACTTATGCTCCCTTCACGTAATAGACATCTTCGAGTAATTGATCCGGTGTTGGATAAGGAGAATCACTTGCATACTGAATGGCTTCTTCAAGTTCTTCACCAATCGCCGCATCAAGCGCGTCGAGTTGTTTTCTGCTCATTACACCGAGCTGGATCAACCGTTTCTCAAAGGAGTTAATCGCATCTTTTTTCTTCCACGCCTCAACTTCCTCGTCAGTACGATAGGTAAGACCCATTCCCCTGATACCAACATGATCGTAATAACGATAGGTTTTACATTCCAGAAGCGTTGGTCCACCGCCACTGCGCGCGCGTTCAATTGCTTCACCGGCTGCTTCATAGACAGCCATGACATCCATGCCGTCGCAAATCACACCTGGCATACCATATCCAGAGGCGCGGTCAGCTACATCAACGATTGCCTGATGGTCTGCCTGCGGCGTGTATTCGCCGTAGCCGTTGTTTTCACAAACAAAGACACACGGCAGTTTATAGAGCGCTGCCATATTAGCTGCCTCATGGACACTGCCCTCGTTGGACGCACCGTCACCGAAGAAAGCGATAGAAACGTTTTTGTTCCCCTTAAACTGATTCGAAAACGCTGCACCCATTGCAATTGGTGGGCCGCCACCAACGATTCCGTTAGCACCCAGCATACCGAGATCCATATTCGAGATATGCATACTGCCGCCTTTACCATTGCAATAGCCGGTTGATCGGCCGAACAGTTCCGCAAACATAGGCTTAAATTCGCCGCCCTTCGCAACCAGATGGCCATGGCCACGGTGAGTGGAAGTGATCCAGTCCTCGTTGGAGAGATGCTGCATAACACCCGAGGCTACGGCTTCCTGGCCTACATAAAGGTGCAACGCTCCCGGAACCTTGCCGTCTTCCATCAACTTACCGGCTCTTTCTTCAAACCGGCGAATGCGAAGCATTTTCAGATGCATAGCCTTGAGCGTCGCGTTTGAAGGCCCTTTGTTTGAAGCGCCTTTTTTAGCGACAGTTCTAGGAGCCTTTCTGGCTTTCGCGGCTACTTTTTTAGCAGCAGGTTTCTTGACGACACTCTTCTTGGTCGATTTCGCAGCTACTTTTTTAGCAGCAGATTTCTTGACGACACTCTTCTTAGTCGATTTCGCAGCTACTTTTTTAGTAGCAGATTTCTTGACGACACTCTTCTTAGTCGATCTAGTCGCTGTTTTTTTCGCTGCAGCTTTTTTTGCAGCGGTTTTCTTCTTTGCTTGTGCCAAGGAACTTCTCCTTTAATTTGTCTTTGTCATCTGTCAGCCCGGTATGAGACTATATCTTAATAAGGGCTCTTAAAACACGCGTCATTCCGGCCCTCGGACAGAAATCGCGGGTCTTTTTTGTAACACGTTGCAATTTCCAAATCCAGCCGATAGTCTAACGGGGTTGCGGGCCAATAGGAGCATTGATCATGGGTATGAATGAACAACAAATTACCACCCTAAAGCGGTTGATGGAATACGAAGCTGCAAGGACAGAACCCCCTGTTGGTTTCCCCCATTTACCAGACCTCCCTGCGGGTCGATATACAGACCAGCGCTTTTACGAATTGGAGAAAGAACACCTGTGGCGCAAATCCTGGCTATTTGCTGCCCACATAGACGAGATCCCTGATCCTGGGTCCTACATGCTATGGGAGAACGCTGGCCAACCGGTCATCATTGTTCACGGAGATGATGGCAAAATTTACGCCCATTACAATACCTGCAGACATAGGGGCGCGCCTATAGTGACTGAAAAGTCAGGCCGCAAGGCAAGACTTAGCTGCAAGTATCATGGCTGGACCTATACCCACCAGGGTGAGCTGATATCTGTTCGGGACCCGGAAGACTTCACCGACCTGGATTTTTCCTGCCGCAGCCTGATCCCTGTTCGCTGTGAACGTTTCGGTAATTTCATCTTTGTGAACTTCGATGAAAACTGTGTCAGCCTGCTCGAATATCTGGGTCCGATCGCCGATGAATGGGCAGAATTCCAGTTTGATAAGGTTCGACTGGCGGCGAGACACACGTTTGTACTCAACTGTAACTGGAAGATTGCAATGGAGTCCAACACCGAGGTCTACCACGTAAAAAGCATCCACCCCAGCACAGTGGCACCGGCGCTGGATGACCGTCGCAATGTAAACTCCTTCTACCCAAATGGGCATGGTCGAATGGTTGCACCGAGACCCAAAGGCGGGAATCAGAGTAGCTCCATCGAATTGCCGGAATTGCCTGAAATCGAAACCGTGGGCGAAATCGGACGCACCTGCACGCAGTCCTATGGCATTTTCCCGAATTGGGTATCGCCACTTAGCCATCGAGCTATACCACCGCTGCTGTTCTGGCCTATCAGTATCAACCAGACGCTGTTTGAGACCTGGACAATGGTGCCTGATTGGGGAGATGGCGAGCGGCCAGATTACTGGACAGTGAATGACGGTGAGCGGCTGAATGATGTGTTGCTGGAAGATACCGAATTCGGCGAGGCGATTCAGAAATCCATGGAGTCCTATGGTTTCAAGGGTGTACCACTGTCTTACCAGGAAGCCAGGATCTATCACTGGAATCAGCAGACAGATCGTGTCATTGGCGCCGAAAATATTCCACCTGAACTGCGAGTTGAGCAGGTCATGGGAGACGAATGGATCTACCCCAATGACCCTAGAGTTGAATATTCCTGACTCCCGCTAGCACCAAAAAGTTAGCGTTTACCTACCAAGCTGGGTCGTGATGTCAAATCTATCGGTTCTCTGGCTCTCTGCCAGTGCAATTAAGTGATTGAATGAAACCTGATTACACCCCCGTGCCCTGGCGAGTAAGAATAGCCTTTGGCATTGGCCAGCTTCCGGAAGGTATTAAATCCGCGGCCTTCGGATTTTTTCTTCTCTTCTACTACAACCAGGTCCTGGGACTTTCAGGGACCCTGTCTGGAATAGCAATTTTCCTCGCACTTATCGTGGATGCAATCAGCGACCCGATGGTGGGAGCCCTGTCCGATTCAACAAGATCACGCTGGGGAAGACGACACCCTTATATGTATGCAGCAGCGATTCCTTTTGCTGCATCCTTTTATTTCCTGTTTGCACCCCCCGCCGGCCTGACCGAAATGGGACTTTTCTGGTGGCTGACCATTTTCTCTATTGCCACCAGAACCTTTATGACTTTTTACTCAGTACCCCATATGTCCCTGGGGGCCGAGTTAACCAGCGACTATGACGAACGAACCCTACTGTCCTCTGTCCGGATGGTATTACAGTTGCTCGGCATGTTTGCAGTCCTGATTGGCGGTCCGATCATATTTTTTGGCGCTACGGCAAACTATGACAATGGCCAACTCGACCCAGATGCCTACCCACCATTCGCTATGGCTGGCTTTTTTATCATGGTCATCGGTGTCTGGGTCTCTGCCCTTGGAACCCACAGCCAGATAAAACACCTACCGCAACCGGGCCCGGAAGATCGCTTTTCACCCAGATCAATGCTGGGTGACATCCTTAAGGCATTTAGTATCCCCTCGTTTACGGCTGTCGTTACCGCTTCGATCATCGCCGGTATGAGCCAGGGGATGGTCCAGGCACTCATCATCTATACCGGCACCTATTTTTTTGAACTGACACCCAATCAAATGACTTTCCTTTTTACCGGCGGTGTCGTTGGTGTCGTCACCGGGACGCTGCTGACAAGGCCTCTGTCGACTATTTTCAAAGAAAAGAAACACCTCTATATCGCAGGCCACTGCTGGTATGCGATCTTCACCTCCTACGTCATCATTCTTCGGTTGCTGGACTTGTTACCGCCTAATAGCGACCCGATCATTGCCCCTCTCTACATCATCAGTGGGACCATTTCAGGGATCGGTCTGGGTGCAGCTATACCACTCACATCCAGCATGATCGCTGACGTGACCGATGAACATGAACGCCGATATAAAAGACGCCAGGAAGGCATCTACTATGCGGCGGCATCATTTGCAGGCAAGGCTATCGGCGGCTCCGGCGCGATTTTCGCCGGCCTGATCATAGATTTCGCAGGCATTCCCCAGGGCGCAGACCCCGCTACTGTATCGAGCGAATCCGTTCTGAGATTCGGCTGGGCTCTTGGCCCGGCCGTCCTCGTGATGACGAGCACTCGCGATTATCTGCATCAGTTTCTACCGGATCAACCGTGAATCGCATGCAAAAACCCTGCATGAAATCAGGGAGCGGTCCGTTGGTTGATTGGCGTCACCCACGCCCGGCTTCTGACTTTCAGGCGCTTACTATTTTTCGCTTTCCCTTCTTTCTTGAAAACCTCCTGGCGCTTTGCCTGTATTCATTCATATTCTTCATCGCCTGTCTGTGGTCATCATTGCCAAACCTATCGGGTATTGGCAGTGCTCCCCTCTGGCTGATCGGTATCACGCTGTTTTTTAATTATGGTTTCGTGATCGTTGATCACACCTCCCGGGGGTTCCAGCATGTCCCTAAACTATCCGGCGAGCTGGTCTTTCCAACCCATGATTCCATGGTTGTTCACCATAATGATGGCGCTATGCGCGGCTTGATTTGGTGATTTCCAAATCCGGCTGGTATCCTCAACATCACTAAATTACTCTTCCCATTGGAGATCAGCCAAATTGTCCAGCTTCCCTACAAGCCCAGAAGAAATTAGCGCCAAATGGCTCACCGACAAACTCGGATACGCGGTTGAATCATTTAACATCGAAGCACTTGGGGAAGGGGGTGGACTATTGGGACTGGTTACCCGGTTACACCTGAAAGCCAGCGAAGGTCCGACGACTCTTATTGCAAAGTTCCCAACCAAAACGGAGGCAAACAGGGCTGTTGCAACTACCTATGACATGTACGCACGGGAGTATCGCTTTTACACCCAGGTCGCGCCCAACGTACCCATGCGTTCACCCGCGTGTTACCACGCCGAGCTCAATGAACAAAACAGCGATTTCGTTCTTCTGCTTGAAGACCTGCAGGGGTTTGAGCTTGGCGACCAGGTCACAGGTTGTAGTGTGAACCAAGCACACCAAGTCATTCAAAGCATCGCATCACTACACAGGAATACCTGGCAACCAGACCACATCATGGACATCAAACAACATGACATGCCTTACCAGCGCGAAGGCATGATTGGTGGTTTCCAGGTAGGCTGGCCAGTCGTAAAAACAGATTTTGCAGATGTCCTGGAAGCAGCTATTACCCCTCAGCAGATCGCTCTGCTAGACACCATGCCTGATCAGGTCAATCGTTTACTCGATATTATTCATGACGGCCCGCTAGTCATCGGCCATGGTGACCTCCGCCTAGACAACATTTTTTTCTCAGAAGACGGGAATGCACTGGTGGATTACCAGGCAGTTTCCAAGGCAGCGCCAGAACACGATATCGCTTATTTTGTCACCCAGAGCCTTTCCGATGACGTAAGGTGCGCGGAAGACTGGGTTGCGGTCTATCACCAGCATCTCACCAGCGAAGGTCTTGACTACCCGCTAGACACTTCACGGGAACGATATCGCTATTGCGCGCTTTATCTCGTCTGTTTTGCCGTAATCATCGCCGGGACACTCGACCAGGCGAATGAACGCGGCAGAAAACTGGCAGAAACATTACTGGGTAACTCGCTTCGCTCCTTGGTTGAACTCGACGCATTAAAGCTACTTTCGCAGTAACAAATGCCGCGAAGCTGAATGTGAATGGCGCAGCCGCGCAGTACTAACATTCCTCTCCGAACGACATGAAGCTGCCAAGCCCAACATTCGTGCGTTTTCATGAGCTAACCAAAATTAAATCCCGGCCCACATTCAACCAGCATCTGTCCGACAAGACCGGCAGCACGGTGCTGCTGGGCCTTTTGGTATTCCTCG
Source organism: uncultured Pseudomonadales bacterium (assembly GCA_937775265.1). Classification (GTDB taxonomy): domain Bacteria; phylum Pseudomonadota; class Gammaproteobacteria; order Pseudomonadales; family Azotimanducaceae; genus UBA9659. The sequence continues at coordinate 157,950 of CALKBV010000011.1, read as the reverse complement.
TTCCTGAACATGTCGAGCATCACCTGAGTTGACGGGTATTCAATAACTGCGACAGCATCCCAAGCGCCTTCCCCTTCGCCAATCAGAAACCCTCGAACCTCTCCGGAATATACAATACGCGCGCCTTTAGGCTCCATAATTTCCTTAAAAGCCTTGCCGTAGAGGTGATAAGCCTCTTCACCGCTCAGTTCTGATTCACGACCGTCTTCGTACACAGCTTTCTTCCTGAACCTAAGCAGATTCAACATGGAAATAGGTTCACCAGTGGCCCTGTCACGAAATGCACGAACCTGGTCACCTGTTGGTTGAAGAATGATTTCTGTCATTAATTTTCACCTGGTTATTAATTTAGCGTATTTAATCCGGATTCTATTCACATAGAAAGACAGGGATATTTCGATCTGTCCGAGCCTGATAGTCCTGGTATGGCGGATAGTATTCACAGCAAACGGGCCAGAGCTGCGCCTTTTCTTCATCCAGCACTCGTCGTGAATTCATTGGCCTGGTTTGCCCGCCGAAGGTAATACGAACATCCGGATAAGCGACCAGGTTGTGATACCACACAGGATGTTTCGGAGCGCCACCCTGCGATGCGACCAGCAGGAAGCCATCACCATGAGGCACGCACATCAATGGAATGGTCCGCTTCTTTCCGGATCTGGCGCCCTTCATCTCAACCAGCAGAATCGGCATTCCGGACAGCTTGCCCATCAAGCGCCCGCCGGTCAATTTGTAGACGATCACGTTCACTTTGGTGAAAAGTTTCAGCACCCACCTAGGCGGCGGATCATTACTGGTATTTTTTTGTTCACTCATAACGTCTCACTCGCATGCTGTCGTTTATGACTTGTCCAGCCTCTCCTCGCGGAGAGCTTTTCTCCTCAGCTTGCCCGCATCATCTCGCAAGGGCTCATCAGAAAACTCAATGGTTCTCGGGATTTTATAGCGGACAAGCCTTTCCGACAGGTGGCTCAATAATGCTGCTTCCTCCAAACCCCCGGGCGCATCAACAATGGCATGCACAAAATTACCCAGGTCTTCATGAGGCAACCCTATGACGGCTGACGAGCGAACGCCTGCACAACTGTCGATAGCGGCCTCGACCTCAGCCGGATATATGTTCGCGCCACCAGACAGAATCATATCTGTCTGTCTGTCTGCCAAATACAGGTAGCCGTCTTCATCGAAGTAACCCATATCGCCAATACTTTCAAAACCTCCGGCAATAGCTTTTGCTTCTGCCCCAATGTAACGGTACGTGGAGCCCTGTCCCGTTAGCGGTCGCAGAAAAACCTCACCAACTTCATTGGGGGGCAGGCGCTGGCCCTCATCTCCTACAACTATAATTTCACAGGTCGCGTTTGGCTTACCAACAGATCCTCGATGCGACATCCACTCGATGCCACTAATGACTGTCCCACCCTGGGCTTCAGTACCACCATAAAGTTCCCAGATAACATCAGCACCCAGCCATTCAATAAATGCTTCCTTCAACCAGGCAGGACAGGGTGCCGCCAGATGCCATAGAACTTTCAGGCTAGACAGGTCATAACCGGCCCTGACTTCTTCCGGCAAATTCCAAATCCGCTGCATCATAGTAGGCACCATATAGACAATATCTATTCGCTGGTCCTGTATCAGGCCAAGGGTTTCTTCCGCATCAAATCTTGTAGTCACAGTAATCTGGTTGCCGCGAAAGAACGCGCTCATCGCCCAGACAAAAGGGCCATTATGATAAAGCGGACCCGGTATCAGCATCGATCCCTGCAACTGGGTGTGCAATCGATCCGAATCTATATCCCAGACCGCAGGGCTGGTGGTAACGATTAGTTTCGGCCTGCCTGTACTTCCACCAGAGGTCATTGCCTTAAAGGAAGTCGCAATTTTTTCGGGCAAAGGCTCGTCGGAGATGGCTGGATCCGGCTCATATCCAGCGGGCAACGTCCGATATCCCTCGTGGGACCCATCGGCAACACCAGTGATCAGCCTAGGCTCACCGACTTCTAGAATCTGGTCACGTTCGAATTTAGGCAGCCTGGCTGAAACGGGTTGCGGCGTCGCACCCGCCTTCCAGGTTGCAATAGTCGACTTAAAAAACTCGATACCATTGGGCAACGCAATCGTCACAAAATCATCCTGACCCACGCCAAGGGATTCATAGGCCCTAGCTAGCCTGTTGGTTTCCCTGTCCAGCTGACTCCAGGTAATGGTTTCACCTTCATGGTAAATCGCTACACGATCTCCCTGTATCTCAGACCAGTAACTGACTATTCGACTAAGTGGAACCATCCGCATACTAACTACTCCAAAGAACTTCTTTAATTCGGCTTCGACATATTTCGGGTCAAGAGTTTTACCACCAATGGCAATGCAGGCTGCAGTAGCCTTCCCAGCAAACGCTGCGGCAGTGAAAGCGCAGGCGTATTGCAGGCTGAGCCATATTCATTAATACCAAGATCTTCTCTAATACTACTGGTCATCATGGCGACCGGTGTATCCAATGGAATACCTGTGCCATCGGCGATACGAACCATTCGCTGAAAGTTGGCAATGACACCCGCAGCATCCACCATGGAATTTTCCCCAAGCTCATCTTTCACCGCTTCTCGCGCGACCCTGATGCCATCTGCCTTGTCATCAACACTGTTCCCGACCGAGGCTTCCGCAAATCGGATCAACGCCTCCCCACCACGTAACCCGGTCTGGACTTCGTTTCCTTCGACAATACCGTTTAAATTGACTGATTCTCCTGAAACCTGCGTGCTCGCACGGAGCATCAATGAATGAGAAGAAGTTCAGTAGAAGCAATCGCTCAGGGAAGAAACACGACCGGCAATCAGTTCAATCTGCGGCCTTGTTATAGATCGACCGCCATTAGCACCAGGATTAGCTACGTCCTGCATGTCCAGGTAGTGAACACCACTGAGTATCTTCAGCATGCGAACACTGTCCGGCACCAGGCTCATCGCTGCTATCACGTTACCCGTCTGTTTATTCCTGCCATAGAGGTCAGATTCACGTTCAGCGACCTTCAGCGGAGAAATCATTTCAATCCATGCTCCCAGGTCAGCCAGCCCTTCAGGTCGAAGCCCGCTTGTTTCGCCTGCTTCCGGCTCAGGTAATGGCTCAGGCGGCATTCCCATCGCACGATGGAAACCATCAATGCTGATGACCGCAACCACGATTCCCAACAGTTCAATGTACTTCCCGTCGGTCATGCCCTTTGTATATAAGTCATTCAGCCAGGCTTCTGTAAGGCGGGAAGCATCGGTCACGATTCGGTGGATCGCGTCGACCGCCGGGGCCGGCAAATTGGTGACCAAAGCATGCTCGCCCTTAATACTGTTTGGTGAAAGCGCAGCCTGTCTTTCCTTACACAGCTCACAATGAACGGCATGGCGAGTTTCGGACAAAATCGCCACCCGATCTGCCCCTCTCCACCAATTACCAGGTTTTGCAATCATCTTCCAGATGAGCCGGTGCGCTTCTGGAATATCATCTCGAATCCGGTATGGTGCTTCTGAATAGTTGAAGTTCATCGCTTCTCCTTTAACCTCCAGCCTACGCGGCACCAAAAACTCCGTCAAACCCTTGAGTCTTGGTCGGTCATCGACCTAGAATCCGCTCCTTCCGTTCCCGAGTGAGACCAGATACGTGTTAAAACTTTCCAGCGCTGATTTTCTTGATATGAGCCACCCTGTTGCGACGATGAAATGGCAACTTCCCGTTGTACCGAAAACCACCGGCGGGCGCGGCTCACTCTTTGGTGGCGCAGGCCTCGCTGCAGGCATCGTTGCCCTGGAGCAGGCTACAGAAAAACCTATCGTCTGGGCGACCGGACAGTATCTGTCGATCACCCAGCAGCCTGTTACTCTCGACATTGAGGTTTTACTACCGGCAAAGGGGCGGAACGTCACACAGGGCCGGGCGGTTGGTCACCTGGGCGAGCAGGAAGTCATCACTGTACTTGGGGCCTGCGGCCAACGACCTAATGTTGCAGAGGGCAATTGGTACAAAATGCCCAGCGCACCAAAACCTGAGAACTGCGATAAGCTTGAACGCCATGATGATGGTGACACCATTCATGAACACGTGGATATTCGAATTGCACGGGGTATGTTCGGGTTCTCTGGTGCCGGTGAGCCAAGTGGCGACAACCAGTCCCTGCTCTGGGCTCGTATGCCCGAGGTCGAACATGACTCGGGTGCACTGGCGATTGTCGCTGACTATATGCCCTCAGCACTCGGCAATGCCCTTGGCAAGATTATGAGTTGCACCAGCCTCGATAACACCATCAGGATCGCGAATCACGCTCCAAGTGAATGGATACTCTGCGAAAACCAGATCGAACATGTCGGTGATGGCTTCGGCTACGGCCGGGTCAACATGTGGAGCGAGTCAGGTATCCTACTGGCCACCGCGAGCCAGAGTCTGATTGTACGGTTACCTGACTGGTAAGCATTATGGTGAGGCGAACTTACCCTCACTGTAGACCATCAAATATTGGTTACCGAGCTTACTGTTCACTTCCTTCAGAAAAGCCTGCATATCATCTTTACCTAGATCGGAAACGGCTTTTGCCAACTGCATGTTGGAATCGAATGTCGTCACGCCCCGGTCCAGGTCTGCCCAATACCGCTTTGACCTTTGCGAAAGGTTTTTGTCTCTCTGGGTTAACTTCGCGATTAAACCACCTTTGTTCGCGCCAAACTCTTCATCCGACATTTCAGAAAGCACCCGCTCCTGTAAGGTCATGAATGCCAGAGTCCTGTCCCTGAGTATGTCGGGGCCAGCGACCGGAGACTGGATAACAAAACTTATTCCACCACGATCCCTGAGCTGCGTATTAACCGCGGAAACAACGTAGCCAAGTTGCTGCTCTGTCCGAAGTGATGAGAAGAAACCAGGCGAGACCAAGTGAGTCAGTAGTGTGCTTCTGGCTCTATTCTCAAAACTCGACCGCTCATCCTGAACGTAGAGCACCATTGATGCGTCATTGTGGTCTATCCCCAGCAACATCGAACTCGCTCCCTCCAGCTCAATCACCATGGTCGAAACCGGGGCGACATCACTTATCCGGACATGTTGCTTTAACAAACCTGCCAGCTCATCAACTCGAGCTTTCGTCACGTTCCCATGGACCAGGCCCTGAATGGACACCTCCTGAAGGGCACTATCCCTCCAGGCAGCAAGACTTTCCGGCGTAACGCCTTCTACGGCGCCAATGACCTGCTCTGCGGTCCAACTTGAGTCAAGGAGTTCATCCTTCGATCGCTGGTAGCTTTGAAGGAACGGCTTGTTCTTCAGGGAGTTTGCGAGATCCTTGATTAACTCACCTTTCACGACATCAAAACGATCTTCCTTGATCTCCAAATTCATCAAGCGGGTTAACACTTCTTCAAGCAGCACAAGTTGTTTGTCATTATAGCCGCCGACCGAGACTCTAAAGCCCCTCGGCGGAGCAGCGATCTGATAACTGACGCCCGCCAGCAGTGCGGGATATGCAAGTGCATTCAGATCATCCTGAACAAGCATGCTATACAACTGGGACTGCGCCGCGTCAGCAAGGGCAATGAATCCGCCATCGTTACGAAGACTGACGTGAATGACTGCCCGGGGCACATTGAACTCCAGATCGGTGTCCATATAGAGCTCAAGCCCTTTGTCCACTATCACTGGCCTCGGGCCGAGTGAGTCCCCTTGTGTCAGGTCGAGCAATTCTGGCAGGAACGGGTTAGCGTCAGGCAATTCCAAGGCACTAGAATCAACCGTCGCCACTGAGATCTCACCGAGCTCAAGGTCGTATGACACACCAAACCACGCCTCCGTGGATTGGCCTTTGTAACCGGGAGATGACAGCGTCATCAAAACGTTGTCCCTCGTTAGCAGGGTCAGGAAGGACCTGATCAGCGAAGCGTCAAATTCCTCCATCAGGTAGGGTGCTACCAGAAGATCTTCCGCCGGGTAGTGCTGCAATGCCGGCGCGATGGATCTGACAGCATTCATGGCGCTCGATTTCTCACTGAAACGAAAAGCGAGCTGCGCAACTGTTGCCTGCTCTTGGTAGATCCACTCTTCAATCGGTCCGTCTTTCAGCAGATCCAGATAGGCAAACAGGTATGCACTGATTTCATCCACATGGGCTGACCCAGCTTCGGTCAGGCTGATATTGACCGACATGACGCTATTGCCCTCATCCATCTCCGACTCGCCAGCCGACAATCCTTTTATCCAGCCCTTTTCATTAAGTAGTGCATGCAGACTTCCATCACCTTCATGGCCAAGTAGATTTGAGATGTACTGAACTGGCTTTTTCCGATAATACGTCTGGATTGAAGGCATCGGGAAGGCGTAACCAACCCGGTGCTCATCTTTTATATTGTCGAACACGAGTTTCGCCGGCAACTGCCCTGCCGTAAAAATGGGCTTGTTGATCTTTGATACTTCAAGGCGCCTATTCTTGATGGGCAGGAATGTTTCAGTGACCCATGGTTGCATCTCATCCAGGGTCTCATTGCTCAGCACAACCAGCGCCATCTGGTTAGCAGAATAGTTCTCCTTGAAAAAGGTCAGCAGGGAGGCGTGCACGTCACCCTTTAACGTTTCCAGACTACCGATGTTGAATTTGGAAACCGGGTGATCCGGGTTCGACGCCACTTTCTGGACAACAAATGACCGCCAGCCATCATCCTTCATCTGCAACTGGTACTCAGAGTTCACTGCATTCTTTTCACGATCTACATATTCCTTCTGTAACAGCGGCGAGATAAAGAACTGGGCGAACCGGTCCAGCCCTTCACGAAACGCTTCCGGCTGGATATCAAAAAAGTAGTTGGTGTGGTCAGGCGCGGTATAGGCGTTTGAACTGCCCCCATGTGCCTGCACAAAACTAAAGTATCCATCAGCTTCCGGGTACTTTTCCGTTCCAATAAACAGCATGTGCTCCAGGAAATGTGCCAGACCCAATCGTTCTGATGGATCATGAAAGCTGCCACGAAAAGCGGTCAGTGAAGCCGCCGCTTTATCCGCTTTCTGATCCGATATCAGGACGACCTTAAGACCGTTCACGAGTTCCAGGTAACGGTAATCGCGGGTGTCATTGGGGCTCTTTTCAATTTGCAAAACCGACGTGATTGAAGGCTTGCTCGGACTATCTTCCACAAGCTGAGTGGATTCGCATGAAACAAGGAAAAGGGCGATCGGAGCCCAAAAAAACCGGGGAACCTGAAACTTCATAGGGTAGATCCTGAACACAAAGCGCACATCATAAAGCACCTCATGCATTCGGGATACTAAACCTAGAACTTGCCCAACCATGTTGAAAATATCTACTTAACCACAGCAAATGTTCAACCTGGCGGTTGAACAAACTGGCTTTGCGCTCTAACCTTGCTGAACAATTGATCATGGAAAAACAAAAATGGCAAAGAAAGCAGCCTGGTACTACTTCCGAAAAGGATGAACTACCTGCACCAAAGCATCCAAGTTCTTGGAAGCCAGCAAAATCGAGATCCTTGACACCGTCATGGCCAGCAAGAAACTGCAGGCGTCTGACGCTAAAGCACTGCTAAAAGACGCATCTAGGCTAGTAGCCATGAAAGGTAAGAAAGTACAGGAGTTCAATGTTTCATCTAAAGTGGGAAGCGATGCTGTCGAGTCAATGCTCGGCCCAACAGGCAATATGCGCGCGCCAACCATCAAGGTAGGAAATACTTACCTGGTAGGCTTCAATGAGGAAATTTTCGCCTCGGAGTTTAGTTAGTCGAGCATCAGGGAAAGCTACGCTTACTTTCGTGGATGAGGTTCAAGAACTGACCCTTGTAAATGCACACTAGTCGCTTAAGCTTGACGCACTAAATGTTACGCAACTTTCACATGAGCCGAACTGTCGCTGCATTGATCCTGACCTCCTACCTGACGGCCTGCGGGGGCGGTGGTGGCGGTGGCGGCTCAACGCCCGCACCCGAACCACCAATTACCGACCCTGATTCGGAACCAACTACCGTGGTACTACTGGATTCAGTTCCCGGTCCCGGTGTCACCAATGTGGAACCCGAGCAACTAACGTCAAGCTTCGCCCATCTCGGTCATTCAGACCTTAGCCTTGAACTCAGCAGTGATTGCAGCGATTTTGCAGGCACCACTATACGCCGCGACCTGCTCGACCTTTCTGTCGCCGATTTCGATCAGCTATTGGATCACAAGATCAAGTGTAGTCTTGAAGAAAATACGTCCTATACCATCACCGCAAACGGCACGCGCAGCAATGATGCGGAGTTCACCTCGGAGCTGTTTATTTCTACCGGCGTGACCAACCCTTCAGGTCTCACTGTGATCAACGAATTCAACCAGCCAAGAGACACCGTCAACGATATGTTCATTGGCTATATTGATGGCGCTTTCTTTGAAGACCTTGACCTGCCGTCCGGAATCGAATCTCTGGTCCGTGGCCTTGTCCTTGAAATCGCTGAAGCAAACTGGGGCAATCTGGTGGACCCTGATTCTCTTTATGATGTCACCTCACAGCAGGTCAGCTATCTTTCACGACACCCGGATGGATCACCTTCCGCTGAACTAACCGCCGCGATAACCTTTCCTGTCATCGCATCAGCCAGCGATTTTGTCACCAGGGATCGCGCAATCATTCTGACGCATGCTACCGGAAGCACCCCCGGAGACCTGGATAATACTGATGCCTGGTACATTCTGGCGAACTTGTTCGCGTCTCGTGGATACCTTGTTATCGCACCTGACAACTACGGTCGAGGTGGCACTGGGAGTTCGCCGGAAACCTACCTGATGGCAAACAGAACCGCGCTAAACACCCTCGACCTGGTGAACCAGGTGCTGGAAGATACTGCCTATGATGACGTCTATAACGGATCTGACCTCGCCATCATCGGCTATTCCCAGGGCGGGCATAGCGCGATTGGGCTCCATCTGCTACTTGAAACCCAGGGGCCAGAGAACCTGTCGATACGGGAAACCTATTCCGGAGGCGCTCCCCATAACCTCTACCAGACCGTACGGGGGGTAATGCAGCATCTGGATGGAAGCTGCGACGACGGCGCCTATTGTCGATACGTCGATGAAGATACCACTGTGCCGTTTGCAACCGATAGAATTTTTCCAGGCTTCCTGAGCTACACAAATACCGGCCTGTTACTTGAAGACGTGGTGACCGGTGAAGAAATTAATCCAGAGTTTGTCACCGCTTTCCTGGCTAACGACCCTGAGCTGGATAACTTTAAAGCAATGTTACAACTGAGTAGCTTTACGCAGATAGTGTCGGCAGGAGATAACTTTTCCAGCTCAAACGCGCTGGTTCACCTCTATCATTCGCAATTCGACCGACTGGTGCCGTTTGCCAACACTTCAGAGCTGGCTGCTGTTCTTGAACCTGCAGTCACAGTCGACTTTCACGAGAACCGCTGCAATTCAGATGGCTACGAGGCTATCTTTAACCTGACAGACAAAGTGGGTGTATTGCACACCCTTTGCGGTCTTTCTGTTCTGGACGACGCACTGGCAGACTTTAAGTAGTGCCCCTGAACTTTCACCGCTAGTGGATTTCAGTCTGTCCTTTCCAGGCTTCCCGTAATTTCCCCATATTGAAGCCCGGCTTTTGCGAAGCTTCAATGACGATACGCTCGCGGGCCATGATCTTTGCTGCCTCTTCAACGATGGCCTCCGCATCTCCTGCAGGAACAACAACCGCACCATGCATATCAGCATGAACCAGGTTTGCATCACTGACTTCCATTCCATGGACATTAACGTCGCCCCCCCAATCAACAACGTTCACAAAGGCATGTGATGGATTGATCATCCCTGCGAGCATTTGGAACTTCTCCTGACTATCAGGAATATCCCGTACGCTGCCATTCGTGACAACCCCAAGACAACCCAGCCCGAAATGAATATTTGTGTTCACCTCACCCCAGTGAGCGCCATACCCGGGCGTGTCATCGACATCCTGGATAATCGCAATACTTGGCGTAGGCCCACCTTCAGCAATGTAACTATAGTAGCCATCAGCATCCATCCTTTTCGCCGGCTTGTGGGCGGCCCTGATCCGGACGGTGCGGGCGAACCCAAGAATCGGTGGAAGCGAAGGTCTGACACAGACAAACGGGCGAATGTTGAACCCCCGTGCACGCCGACCTGGGTTCACAACTTCAAGCGCGTTGCAGACAGTTGGCGTGTCCAGCGCCAGCAAGGCATTCCATATTCGTGGTGATAGCTCTGGTGATAGGCCAGTCATTATTCGTCCTCAAATTCGTCAGGGGTCGGATATTCTTCAAATTGCGGTGTATCACCACCAATCATATCCCAGCTTGCCTTCGAGCCAACAAAGATATGACGAGCGAGAGTAACTTCCGGGTCATCATTCAGGCAACCAAGCGAAACCCCATGGACCTCACCATTAAAGACCCCGCACAAGGTAGAACCACAGACTTTACAGAACTGCAGGCCCGCTGTTTCCTGGTTCACATATGACGTTAAAAGTGCTTCACCTTTGGTCCACTTAAATGTGCCCGGGTGCACCAGCGCATAGGCTGACCCAGCGCCGCTAAATGCTTTCCGGCACCTGGAACAGTGACAAGACCTGCCATCGAACACATCGCCGGAAACCTCAAAGGTCACTTCGCCACAAAAACACTCACCTGTAATTACCATCGCCGTACCCATTTTCAATTATCGAGTGATTCTAACGTTTCCCCCGGTGTATTCCCTGATTGCAGCCAGTACAACCTACCCATGGAAAACACAACGCTACCGGGCAACGTCAAGACGGTTCAAGATTCATCTCTTAGGCACCGGACTGCAAAGGGGAACGAGTTCATTCGCATGATAGAAAGCACACCGCGCTGGCAACTAACCCAAGGGAGCATTACGCATTTAGAACAGGCCTAGCCTTGCAACAATAACGACAATGTCACAACCAGGTTCATCAGCACCCTGGATCAAACACGATCCGCCCCTTTGACTTTCTGTTAGCCAAGCGCTCCAGCATCTCGGGTAATTGATCAAACCCGACGACCGCGTCAACCAGCGGACTAATCCTTCCTTCCATCAACATGGCGTAAAGTTCGCGGTAGCAATCGTCGAATGGTTTCTCGTCCCTTCCCCGATAACCACCCATATGAACCCCAACGAGTGAGTAGTTTTTTACCAACGCGTGATTCATGGGTGCACTTGGAATGGTCCCTGCCGCAAAACCAATGATCAGGTACCTTCCCTCCCACGCGACCAGCCTTCTGGCCATATCAAAATAATGAGCACCGACCGGATCGTAGACAACATCCACACCGCGACCATCGGTCAATGACATAACTTTTTCGTAGAGATCCTCACTGTTGTAGTCCACAACTTCGTCTGCACCCATCTGCAGACAGGCATTTGTTTTCTCAGCGCCTCCCGCAGCTGCAACAACCCAGCAACCATGAACCTTTGCGAGCTCAACGGCAGCCGCTCCCACCCCACCAGCCGCCGCAAGCACCAGCACCGTCTCGCCCGGCTTAAGGTTTCCCCGAAGGTGCAACCCAAACCAGGCCGTCCCGTATGTAACATGTAGAGCGGCTGCTTTTACGGGATCTACCTCGTCATCCAGCCCTGTCGCTTGCCTACCCAGAATAAAGCATTCCTCTGCATAGCCTCCAAAACCTTTATAGGCAGGCCCGATAATTCGATCCCCTACCGCATGGCCGGAATTCTCACCCACCTCTATCACCCTGCCGACGGCATTCATTCCCGGCGTAAATGGGGCACCCAGTTTTACCTGATAACTGCCCTGGCACTGCAGGATGTCGGCAAAGTTAAGGTCAACGGCTTCGACTTCAATTCTGCAGACACCTTTCGGCGCGGTAGGCAAAGTAACTTCCCCAATGGAAAGGTGCGTCCATGGGTCGCCCAACTCATTGATCCGCCAAGCTTTCATCATTCATCCTTCAATACTTGTTCATCAAAAAACGTCCATAGGGAAGTTGCCATTCTATTTCAGGCTGAATTTGTTGAGCTCATTGCCACGGCTGACAAAACCTTTCGACCCAATCATATCTTCCTGGGTCATACCTTCGAGTACATCGCTGTCATCGTCGACCATAGCAACAAATCTCTCTGCCTTCGGGTCACCCAACTCACCCAGCCTGCCAATGACCACCCCTTGCTGGGGCTGGTTATCACGGCCGTAGAGCACCGTATAGGTCTCGATTGTCGCATCTCCGTTGGGTGATTCAGTAGAAGGCGTGTCCGGTGCCTCGTTCAGAGCCTTCTGGTAAGAAGCAGGATCGGTGCGGGCCCAGTCGCCTTCAACGGGGTTCGTTGAGTAAATGCCGGCAGCATGCTTACTAAAGTAACCACCGTTAGCCGTCACAAGTCCATAGCTGCCCTTGTCCGCTCGAACCTTTTCAACCATTGCAGCGATGGAGTTCATCACATAGTTATTTCCAGCACCACCATGGAAAGGTAGCCCGCCAGTGACTGTCAGTTGCCGTGGGTCATCAACAGACAGACCAAACGTATCTCTCGCCATCGCCACCGCACTGGGGAAGCAGGAATAGAAATCGATGTGTTCTATATTATCAATGCCAAGGTCCCCACTCGCACCGGTATTTTCAAATACCTGCTCTGCCATCACCCGCATGGCTTCGCTCGAGTAATAATTCTGCCTGCCAAGAATACTTTTCTCTTTGGTATCAGAACAACCGTGCAGATAGATGAACTTGTCTTCCGTGATACCGAGTTTCCTCGCCTGGTCGACCGAGGTGAGAAGCAGCGCGGCAGACTGGTTAATCTGGTTCATGGCATTCATATACTTGGTATATGGCCAGGCCACGTAACGGTTACTGTCTGTTGCCGTGGCAATCTCATCACTGCTACGCTGGACCGGGTACCAGGCATGTGGACTCTTCGCTGCGACCTCGGTAAACCGGGTAAACAGCTCACCCAGCCCCAACTGGTGTTCCTCAATGGAATGTCCCAACTGGTGTCGCCGCGCATTTTCACTCATCGCATAGAAACCTGGTGCAAGCCAGAGGCCGTGCTGTTGCTCATGGGGGGTACTGAGCTCTACATCTTCCACTAGGAAGCTTGGGTCACCGGACGCTGCCTCCTGCCAGGGTGGTTGTTCACCGGTCGTCTTAACAATTTTACGCGCGGTTGCCATGGCCTCTGCACCCGCGAACAGCACAAACCGGGATTCGCCATTCGCAATCGCCTCACTGAAGCGGTTCACCAGGTATTGCGGTCCATTGCCGCCATTGGGCATCAGCCATTGGGTTGCGCGGGTTGCGCCGATTCTATTCGCTAGCGCCTCTGGAGAATTTCGGGTGGATTCCCGGAAACTTTTTACCATAACCAGCGAATCAAGGTCTGCAAGGCTAGCCTTTGAAATACCGGCATCCTCCACCGCCTTGTAGGCCGCCTGTTCTATCAGGTCCAGCACTGAAGAACTATCAACATCAAACTCACGTTCCGTCACCTGGCCAACACCTACCAGCACCGGCATAGACTTCTCACTCATCAAATCTTTCCCACTCCAGAATCAGCATTGAGTATATCGCTGTACAGCAGAGAAGAATTTTTTTCTCTAAAAAAGACTCTTTACATACCGACGGTCGGTTTGTTAGAGTTTTGACATGCCAAAACCACGCACACGTTCCGACTCCCGCAAAGAAGAATTTCTTGATCTTGCCGAGGAACTATTTGCCGATCTGGGTTACGAAAATACCTCTGTAGACCGCCTAATTTCGGGGCTCGGCGTCTCCAAGGGCGCCTTCTATCACCACTTCAAATCGAAGTCTGACCTGCTTGATGCAGCGCTTGAGCGCCTGTTGAGCCGTGCTGAAGCACAACTGGAAGAAGTTGCCTATGCGGCTAAAGCACCCGCGCTTGAAAAACTGCAGAAGTTTATCGTCACTCTAGACTCGGCAACAAAACAAAACCGCATGTCTTCACTACAAATCGGTGAATTTCTGCTGCAGGACGCCAATGCCGTGCTGCTCGTTCGTCATCGCCGCGCCGCTCGCGACCGCTTCGTTCCGGTATTGACAACTATCATCGAACAAGGTGTCGGGGAGGGCGACTTCCATCTCGACAATCCGCAACTTGTCGCTCAAGTCGTTTGGGAAATTGGCGAAGCGATGGAGGAAGCATTGGCACGACCGTTAATACTGGCAACCGACAATCCGATAGAGCCCAACCAATTTTTAAGTATTTACAACACCTATGTACGAGCGATCGAACGGGTCATCGGCGCCCCGGAGGGGTCCCTGTCACTGGTCGATGAGATAATGCTTCAATCCTGGATTGAGTCGGTTTCAAATAATATCGCCCGTATCGACCCTATCGACTCGCGCACCACCGTCTTGCCTTTGTTTCCGGACCGCGAGAAATCTTAACTTAAGCTCAAAAGGATGAAGAACATGTTTCGATTGCTGCTGCTCTTATCTCTGACCTGGCCCGCAATTGCCTCTGAAGAACGTGCACGACAAGTCATCGACGAAATGGAACAGCTGTATCGCGGCGACTCCAGCGACGCCACCATGACGATGCAGGTGCAGACACCCAACTACAACCGAACACTAACAATGAGCAGTCAATCCTACGGCAAGGATTACGCGTTTTTTAGAATCCACGCGCCAAAAAAAGACCGCGGCGTTGCAACCCTGAAACGGGCTGAAGAGATGTGGAACTTCTTCCCCAAAATCAACAAAGTGATTAAGGTTCCACCGTCTATGATGATGGGATCCTGGATGGGCAGCGATTTCACTAATGACGACCTCGTAAAAGAAACACAACTCATCGATGCTTACTCACTCGTCTTGCTTGAAACAGACAATCAGTACAAGGTGACCCTTACGCCTAAAGAACAAACCGTCACGGTCTGGGACAAAATTGAATACACCATGTCGAAAGATCCATTGCTGCCACTGTCGCAAGCGTTCTTCGATGAAGACGGAGAAAAGATCCGAGAACTGACCTTCCATGAACCTAAAGAATACAACGGCAAACTAATGCCTTCTATTTTGGAAATGAGGCCGCTCAATAAGGAAGGTCATCTCACTCGCATTATGTACGACGACATTAAGTTCAATGTGCCCGAAATCACCAAGGACACCTTTTCACTCCGCAACCTGAAGTCACGGTTCTAGCCATGCTGACTTTCCAAATTGCCTTCCGGAACATCCTGCGCCAGAAACGACGCTCACTTCTGACCGGTCTCAGTATGACCGGCGGCTACGTGCTCTTTGTTTTTGGCTTTTCGTTACTTGAAGGCAGCTACGGCAACATCATCGACATTTTTACCCTTGATAGCACAGGGCACATCCAGATTCACCAGGACGACTACCGGGATCGCCCAAAAATTTACAAGACCATCCAAAACCAAGAACAGATAAAAGTAGCATTGACAGACAATCCCGAGATCAAAAGTTTTACCCCTCGAGTTTTCTCTCCGGCTCTTGCCTATGCCGGGGACAAGACAGCGCCTTCACGAATCATTGGCATCGACCCAGTACTCGAACCTACTGTCTCTCGTCTGGTTCAGAAGGTCGCTAAGGGCACCTATTTTTCAACGTCACCCAATCCTGATGGATACTATGAAGCAATGATTGGCCGAGGCCTTCACATCAGACTGAAACTAGATGTGGGTGACGAACTCGTACTCATCTCTTCGGGCGCAGACGGATCGATTGCGAACGACATCTTTGTCGTCTCTGCGATCATTGGGAACAAAACCTCCTTCGACCGAATGGCTGTATACCTGCCACTGGTTGCTGCACAGGAGTTCCTGTCGCTCGGCGATGATGTGCACGAGTATGCGCTACTGGTGAACGACAAAGATGCTAATGAAACAATTGCCAGAGGGCTGTCAGCACAGCTATCCGAGCTGACCGTTGCACCCTGGCAGGAAGTCGAGGCGACCTTTTATCGCACCATGCAAGCTGATAAGCAGGGCAATTATTTCTCGATGGGTCTGATTACTTTTATCGTTTTTATTGGCGTTCTTAATACGGTCCTGATGTCAGTACTTGAGAGAACCAGAGAGTTTGGCGTTTTGAGAGCGATCGGCAGTCGCCCCATGCAACTGGTTCGTCTGATTTCACTTGAAACATTCATCCTGGCTTTCATCAGCGTCATGGTGGGCTTTCTTCTTATCCTGCCATTCGTTTACTGGTTTGCAGAAGTAGGCATGCTAATGCCGGAGCCTATCGACATGGGCGGTATCGAGTTTCAGCATTTGAAGGGTGAGATGTCGGCTCGTGTATTCTGGATACCTATGGCCTTTATCCTTGGCACTGCGGTACTCATCAGCATACCTCCGGGTTTTCGAGCAGCCAGAATTCTTCCCAAAGAAGCGATGGGGAGTCACTGATGCTGACATTTAAACTGGCTTTTCGGAACCTCTTCCGTAACACACGGAGAACGATCCTCACTTCGCTGCTCATCAGCTCATCGCTGGTTGTGCTGATTCTCGTGGATGGCCTTATGCTTGGAATGACCAAGGTCATGGTAGGCGGGATTACACATACGCTGGAAGGCGAAGCCCAGGTGGCGCGAAAAGGTTTCCGAAATGACTTTGAGGTGGAATACACAATCGATGATCCGGCAAGCGTCATCAGCCAGCTCAAGGAAAACAAGAGCCGTCAGAGGGGTTCGGGCCCAGGGTTATTATTGGCGGCATGATCGCCTCCAGCTACAACACGACAGGTAGCCTGGTCTATGGCGTGGATGCCAAGCAGGAACTAAGAGTCAGCAGGATTTCAGAAGCGATTATTGAGGGTCAATACCTGTCCGGAGAACCCAGGGAGATCCTTATAGGTAAACCCATGGCTGAGTTGCTCGAGGTCGAACTGGGAGACCGGCTGATCATCACAGCGGCGACTGTCGATACCAACGAGATTACCCAGGAGCTATTTCGCCTGAGTGGTATTTTCGAATTCGGTCCCGAGGAAATGGACAAAAACCTCGTGTTCATCAATCTGGATAAAGCCCAAAGCGTTCTTGGCATGAAGGGGAACCTGCACCAGATTGCCGTGCGATTTATAGACCCCGAAGACGCAAAAAACGCTGAATTGCCGCTATTCAAACAACTCACCAATGAAGAAAACGAGGCCCTTGGGTGGCTGGATCTTCAACCCTCGATCGGTGCCATGCTAGAGATGACCGGCTATGCCACAGCGATAGTCGGTACCATCCTCTTTCTGCTGACGTCACTCGGGGTGATCAACTCGATGTTCATGTCGATATATGAGCGGATCTATGAGTTCGGTGTTGCAAAAGCCATTGGCACCACGCCCTGGCAGATTATTCAGCTGGTACTATTTGAAGCACTGCTCCTGGCTCTCATCAGTTGCGCTGCTGGTCTGACCATCGGGTATTTGCTTGGCGATTATTTTTCGACCAACGGCATCCCCATGGGAAAAATGGAGGTGTCCGGCGTCCTCTTGGACGGCAACCTGTATACCAAGCTGGCGTTATATCAGTTCGTCAACTTTCCGGCTTACGTGACTTTATTAACACTTGCCGCCGCTATTTACCCCGCGTCCTTCGCGTCCCGAATCGTGCCTACTGAGGCACTCCAAAGAGCACTTTAGGATCTATTCATGACTAATCTAATTGAAACCAGAGACCTGTGTCGCACGTTTGGCAGCGAAGAAACGAAGGTGACCGCACTTGATCATGTGTCTATTAATATTGAGCAAGGTGAGTTCACCGCCATCATTGGCCCATCTGGCTCGGGGAAGACGACACTACTGCATCTGATTGGTGGCCTGGACGAACCAAACAGTGGTTCAGTTACGTTGTCCGGCAGCAATATCGCAGACATGAGCGGCAACCAGCTTTCTGATTTTCGTCGCGATCACATTGGTTTCATCTTTCAGGCTTACAACCTTATACCCGTCCTATCAGCTGAAGAGAATATCGAGTACATCATGTTACTGCAGGGCATAAGCGCTGCAGAAAGGAAGAAACGCGTGAAAGAAATGCTGGAGTTGGTTGAGTTGGATGGCCTCGGCGACAGAAGACCCTCGCATCTATCCGGCGGGCAGCAACAACGCGTCGCAGTCGCTAGGGCTATGGCCTCTAAACCGGACATTATCCTCGCTGACGAACCGACAGCAAACCTTGATTCTAAAACCGGCATCAGCCTCTTGGACGTCATGCGGGATCTAAACCAGAAGCGAAAAATGACCTTTGTGTTCTCTACCCACGACGAGAAGATTATGGACCGCGCTACCCGGCTTATTTATTTGCGTGACGGCAAGGTTGAACGAGACGAGCGCAAGTAACATGTTGCGAACCGGTGCAGCAGTATTTCTGCTAGCAGTCTCTACCGCAGCTTTGGCTGAGATCAACATTTCTGGATACCTTAAGTCATTCGCGGTCGCTCAGGACGAGCTCGACAACCCAGTATTCCAGTTCGACAAGCTCTACCAGTCTCAGAGCAGTGCGCGCATCATGCTGGATGGCTTTTCTGGCCGTATAACCTGGCAGTTGCATTATGAGCTAAGCCCCGTGTTTGTTTCGAAATCGCTGGCTACCGAGCTACCAACTTTTAATGTGGTGGGTGACAGCTACCGCCTTACCGACCCAAAGACCAACCTCTTTGATGATGACAATAAAACCCAGCTATACCAGAATCTGGACCGTCTCAATTTCCAGATTCAGATGGATGCCGGTGACCTTACCATCGGCAGGCAGGCGATCTCGTTTGGCTCGGCGAGGATTATTAATCCGACAGACATTTTCCTGCCATTTGATGTCCGCACTTTCAACACAGAATATCGCAACGGCGTGGATGCTTTGCGCTTTCAGCGCCCCTGGGGTGATCTTGGAGAAATCGATATCGGAATCGTTCTGGGCGAAGACGCAAAGAGCGAGAACTCGGCAGCTTTCCTGCAGCTTCGCACCAACCATAATGGCGCAGACTATCACCTTGCGCTAATAGAATTCGCAGATCAACAACTCACCGGCTTCGGGTTACAGACCGCCCTATGGGATCTAGGGTTCTGGCTGGAAGCAGCCTACGTCAACGGCGACGAGAACTACCTCAGGCTCTCTACAGGCGTGGACTACTCGTTCAGTGAAAACACCTTCGCGCAGATTGAATTTCACTACAACGGCGCCGGCAGTGGCGATCATAATGATTATCTTTCCAACCTTGGTTCTAAACCGTACCAACGAGGCGGCGTATTTTTGCTAGGTGAGAACTATATTATGCCAAGTTTCACGATCCAGCTTTCACCACTTTGGTTTGTTGCAACACAGGCCATCTACAATCTTGACGATAATTCTGCATTTTTATCTCTTTCTGCGGAGTACAACATCGCCGAGAATTTCTACATGGACTTCGGCTATTACCACTTCTCTGGCGACGACTTCTCTCTTACGGAAGCCGGTCTACCGGATTTCCAATCAGAATACGGGCCTAACCCTGATACACTTTTTACAAGTATCAGGTACTATTTTTGAACCCAGGAAACATGCACTCTTTAAACATCTATTAAACATCTATTAAACATCTATTAAACATGGCGAATCACCTAATAGACAAAGATCACCCTGCGCGACATGAAAATCTAATCTATGAAGATACCTTTCCCATCAAGGGAAAATACGCTCCTACCTTTTAGCCTACCAGCGCTTAGTTGAAACTAATTATTAGGCAATCAATAGAAAACCCCATCGAGAAATTCAATCATGACATCAAGCGCGGGTGGTGCATCTACCTCGAAACTTGATCCAAGCATCATGTTTGACCCTGAATCGAGAAAGGCATGGGATTTCCCGACATATTCCCAATATCGTGTTGAATGACCTGCCGCTTGCAGTGCACCATCGTAGGCCTTGACCGACGCTGGCGAGACCAAGGGGTCTTCACTTCCCACGATGAGTAACTGTGGCGGAAGCTGGCGCGCTGATGACAGCGGGATATTGTCGATCGGCGAAACGGCTTTGTACATTTCATGATGCTCAAGAAGGTTAAACTGATCACCAAAAACACCCCTACCGATAGCGCCTTTAACCAGCCACAAGGGGTTTGTGACATTCTCAAATCCCTCGACCGCACCTGCGTAAAAGTCATATGGATAACTGAGGATTGCCGCCTGTACCTCTAGACCATTCCGCATAGCGACCTCCTCAGCAGATTCTCCGTCTGGAAGATAGGATGGTAGGAACCGGAGTGAATTCAGCGAAAAGCCTGCAGAACCCAATTCAGCTCCCATGTTAACGATCATTGCAGACAGGTGGCCACCGGCACTATCCCCGGTCACCGCAAGCCGTGCACTGTCACCTTTATATTTGCCAATTTTATCCTTCACCCACAACACTGCACCAAATGCATCACCAACTATGTTGTTGAGCGTCGTTGTATTGTCACGATCAGAAAGCAGCCGATAGTTGACATTGCATATGACATATTCTGAGTTCGTTGCCAAATAAGCAGCGGATTGATCCATAATCGATTTGTCGTTTAGCAGAAAACCGCCGCCATGGAACATCACAACGACCGGATAAGAAGGCCTACCTGAAGTTGGCGTGTAAATATCCATCGTCAGATCAAACCCGCCTGGCGATGCCCACCGAATGTCTCGTTCTAGAGTGTAATTTTCCACATTGTTGTTCTGCTTCAGCTCAGGAACCTCGGAGCACGAAAGCAAAAACAGAAAGACAACAAAAGAGCTAATTCGTTTCATAGAATTAGTTACCCAGGTGTAAAGTTCGAAGTTCCCGGAGCAAGCATTAACCACCACCCGCTTAACCAGGCTAAGAAAGCTTGCCGCTGTCCACGTTTTGGACCTCGGGTCCCCTGCCTTTACTATCTTCGCCGGTGGCCCGGATTCACCTGAGAAGTTGTCTTCAACTTCTTTGATGAGTAGTGCATTCATCCTACTTTCCTTTTAGTGAGGATTTGTTCTTCGACCGCTCGCCAGCCTGCATCGATAGCCGCATCCAGGTAGGCGTAAGCTTCAGAATCCGAAAGCACGATCTCGTCCGGCCAGGGTGGAATGCCGTCGAGCTCGAGATCCCGTAACTGCTCCGCATTCAGCGACAACAACATCGGCTCAGCCTTGATCTGCACCGGTAGCGTAGCCACTAACAGGGCCACCAAAAACCCTAGAGTTTTCATCAGCATACCGCTATTTTCTAGACTCTATATCTTTCATCGATAAACCTCAGGGTTGTCTCTCGTACAGCGATTCTGTCACTTTTCCATCGTCGACCGCTGCCGGTAAAAAGTGATTCGCCTTCCAGCAGAGCCATCAAGCACAGTGCTTTAGTATGTGGCGAGGCACTGCCTCCCTCTTCGAGCCTTCTCTCCAGACTCCGTAGGTATTTGGCATAAACATCTTCGATCAGGTCTGACACACGAGGCTCTAACTGCTCCATCGCCCGGAGCTGCGGCCAAAGCCTATCGCCATGCTACGTGATTTTAGCGCCGCAACGCAGTGTTCTGTTTCCGTACTCCGGGGTTGCTTTATCAGGTACTTCTGCTTTCGCATCAATACTGATTATGCACCGAAAATTATGTACCCAAAACCGTTAACCCTTTGCCACCAAGGGAAAATACGCTTTATAATTCCTATTCTAATTATTCGAAAAAACGACGCTGAATCACTGCACACCTTCGTAGTTGATCGCAATGAGTGTAGTCGAGCAGAGACCACGGCCTAGGCGGGGCATCCCTTAAACCTGTTTTTCGAGAGTAGGGAAGCGGCACCGCGGTTAATTCTTCTCAGCTAAGTAATTGTGCCTCTGTGTCACCGCTGATGAGTAGCCAGAAAGCTCAGCAACATGGCGTGACCCCCTTGGGTTATTTCAAGGAGTTTGAATCCGCTCGATGTGAGCCAGACGAAATGGGTATTGGCGCTGTATTTGTGGTGCCAAAATCACTTCAGCGCGTGGGGTTAGGTGTCGAGAATATCGATCTTTGCGAGCTGAATGAGGCATTCTCCTCCTAGTCTTTGATTAATTTGCAATGTAGTGTAAAGGTCCACAAGGAGGGAACGATGACGGACTTAACTGTGCGGCAAATTGACTTTGACATCGATGAGATTGAGTTCATCTGGAATCCTGCGAACCCTGCTTTTTCGGTGCTAATGAACCAAATCACGTTTTTTGTGGTGGGATTTGAAAAGTATATGTGTCGTGTCATGCGCGATGCTGAGGCGCGAATAGCCGATCCCGCGGTGATGGAAGAAGCGGTAGCTTTTCGCAGGCAGGAAGCAATCCACGCACAAAAGCACAACCAGCATGCACGCGGTTTAATTGCGCAATACCCAGCACTGCAAGGGGTGCTGGACAAGACGCTGGCTAGTTACGACGAGGTTTACCAGTCGTACCCACTAGAGTACCACTTAGCCTATGCGGGCGGTCTGGAAGCTATTTTCACACCATTTTTTCGTATGATTTTAGATCATCGTGGCGCTCTCTTCGGTGAAGGAGATGCCAATGTGGCTTCTCTGTTTGTCTGGCATTTCTGCGAGGAAATTGAGCATCGAAGTTCGGCCTACGATGTGTATAACCACGTGGTGGATAGTCATTGGTTTCGCATACGAAATACAGGTGCCTTCCAAAAGCATACCCGCGGCCTATTCGACATGATTAAGCTCGAGTTTGAGAATATTGTGCAGGATGTGCCTGTTGAGGCTTATAGTGATAATCCTCTTGGGCAGATACCCATTTGGGCACAGCTTCGCTCTGCACTGGGGGTGCTTGCATCACAGTTTCCCTGGCACGATAGTGTTAATCAGCCGCTGCCTGAGTACTACAATGAGTGGCTTGGACATTGGCGCGCGGGCAGAGACATGTCACAAATTTATGGTAAGACTCCGAGTAAGATGTGAGCGAAACAGCACGAACCTTTGATCAACTCGCTAACCAGCTCGGAGGCTTCCACCCAGACGCTATCGCAAGCTGGGGCTTTGTAAAAAGCCCGTTCGCACTATCTCACTGGACCATGAACGTCATAGAAATACTACTCATCACCGGAGCGTTGTGGGGCTTGGTCCACGCCGTTTCCCGCTTTAAACAAGGTCACGTTGTCTATTTGGCGTTTTGGCTTGCTTCAGTAGTGTTCATGCTGGCGCTGGAAATCCCGGTCTATTTCCCCGAAAAAATCGGTGGCGATGAGACCAGTTTATTCTTTATACACAACGAATTTACGGTGCAGTTCTTTTTTGGCCGAGCCCCACTGTATATTTTGGCTCTGTACCCTGCAGTGATGTATTCGTCTTTCGTATTGGTCAAGCAGGCTGGTTTGTTTGAAGGACGCTTTGGCGCGCTGTCAGGTGCGGTCGCCGTGGGGTTAGTGCACCATGTTTTTTATGAAGTTTTTGATCATTACGGCCCTCAGTACGGTTGGTGGCTATGGAATTACCCTAATTTTAACGGATCGCTAGCCGCGGTCCCGGTCTCCAGTATGGTCAGTTTCGCCTTCATTGGCCCCATCGCGTTGACCTTGGCGACTCGGCTATTAGTGACGACTGACCGCTACGAAGAGGGTATTAGCCTTAGCCGGTTCAGTTCCCGAATCCTGTTTGGCGTGCGAGCGGTGGCGGGCGGATTATTAACGCCAGTCTTCTTCGTATTGCTAACCACGGACACTTGGTATGAACTGCTCGCTATTGAGTTAACGACACAGCGGGAGACCTTCACCGCTATCGCTTTACTGGGTTCAGCGTTAACGCTTACCGTGCTGAAGTTCTCTCGCATAACTGAATTCTCGATGTCGGGGCTGCTGACCTTTTCTAAAGCCTACTTGTCGCTATTCCTTGCTGTTTTTCTAGTGCTTTGGTTGTACGCACTGCCAGACTACCTGTCCGCTGTTGATGGGGTGACGTCGTGGGGGTCGCGCACGGGCTCATTGCCCTATGCGTTGGGGTGCATTGTCCTGGGTATCTTTTTCTTGCTGAGAACTCGCTCGGGAGAGCAGTGCACCTAGATCGGCATCCTGGTGGCCGCATTTCGCTGATGCGCAGCCCTGTGAGCGGACGAATCCAGAGGATAGTAAGAACAAACCACCCATCGTTTACCCCGTTTCCACGCTTTGCGGGTTGGGACTGCAATCGCTATGCCTAAGTCCAGGTTACCCAATGGGCCGATAAAGAAAACGTGAAACCAAAGAAATTCTGCTCAAACTTGGGACAGTCTTTTATTAGATGATTCGCAGTGAATTATGAATCAGTAAAAAGAAGTTACTGAAGGTCACCGCGCACCAAAGCCGCGGGGCGATACAGACGACAAAGATAATAAATTCCAGGTTTACCCACCCCAGGCTATATGCAAAGGGAAGGATTAGTGGGAGGAACACCGTTAGAAATAGATTTTTTGAAACAGCCCTTGTAGCTTTGAATCGGCTTCGTTCTCGACGGTTACATCAACATCCTTCCTTTTTGTAATTTTGTGTTGGGTGTACAGGAAAATCATCGCAGTCAAAAAGATCACAAAGGATCCAAAGTAAAAACAATTCTCCCAGAATTGTCGTTCAGCCCCCAGATGAATTAGCTGATAAATCGGAAACAAACATAAGGAAATGGCACACACGTTGTTGAATATCATCCAAGTAAAAAGCCATAAATCCAAATAGGACCAAGTTCCTTTTCTTCCAAATACGAAGGTCGTGGCAATGCCCTGGAAAGCCAGTAGACCAACAATGATTTCTCCAGAGAACATAAAATAATTAGCGATTTGTTCGGGGCTCAACGAACAGACTCTCGGTTAAATGATCTGCCAAAACTGCTAGAGGATAGTAAGAAAAACCACGTTTTTTGCAAAAAGAGAACCTTTATTGAGAAAATCAGGAACCTGGTCTACATCGGTGATTTTTCAAGCCGGGATTCAACCCGGAGAAAGTGGCGCGGCACACCGCCCCCCATCAGAGATTCCCTGGCGCTAGAGGGCCGATCCCAGGCAACCAATAGCCATGACAGCAATCAGCACAAAGGTCCCCTGCGCGCCTATCAACCTGGGATAGTTTGCGCCCGGATAAGTCCCCAGCCCGTAAGCGTGCAAAAGTCGCAGGACAAAAAGTGACAAACCAAACCCGTGCAACAGAAGTTGCGAGGCACCCTGGATCTCAAGAACCAATAGCAGCAATAACGCAATCGGTACATTTTCAATAAAGTTTGCTTGCACGCGCAGTGCGGCATCAGGTTGCCAGGCAGGTACCTTACCCGTCCGCAACCGGGCATACAGGACAAAATTCGCGAGTACGACAGCCAGTAAAGCATGCAAACCGACATACAGCGCGGTCACTGGGATCAACCCTGACATCTCATTAATCCCCATTACAGGATTCCCCTCACAACAAGTCCCAGCCCTGCCAGAGAAAGAACAAGTCCAATGTAACTGTACTGGTCCAGCCAGAACAGGCCAAAGGCTTCCGGAGATCCCTTTTCAACTGTGGGTGCTTCCCCGGGAGACAAAGCTTGCGGCAGCCCTCCAACCCACAAAATTAACAGACCATGAAACGCCATCCCCAAACCCAGAGCGACTACCCAGAAGTCAGACATCCAATTCCCCTTGTTTTTATTGTTAACCCTAACCTAGGGCTCGATAATAACTTCTTCTTTCGCTATAAATAACGAAATGCTCTCCATGTCGACGAAATTGGGTGCATCGCTCCCCTGATCTTCTCGCATCTGTCTTGAGCCGATCGCGCGTCCAGCGGTCTCTATATCAGGCCACGAAATCTCTGTAATACCATCGTAAGCCGGGCTTGCTGTTTCCTGTGAATCTGCCCGTGTGTGAATCTGCACATAACTTAGCGCCTCTTCTGTTAGCGCTGCGATCGGGCCATGGGTGTGCCACCAGTGATGCTGAAATGCCTCCAGTGTCAGGCCCGGCTTCTTACGGAAAGGGTACACACCTTTTACCCTGTCTGCCGTGACATATTCTGCAGTCCTCACTACCACGCGCTCCATACCCGAAAGACAAGATTGAACCTCGACCCCTTCAGCAAGCAACCCCCCGATACCGATCACACAAGCAGCTGTGGCTATAGACGAGTCATCAAACCACAACTCTGCTGAGCCGGAGAAGGCAGGCGACTCCTGACCAGGCAGCGCTCTGGCCTGGACATAACCCTTAATCTCCGGAAACACGACTCGAATCGCATCCTCAGCATCACGACCCTTAAATCGAAAAGGGTCTTCACCGGCATTTATCAAGAAACAGGTTTTATACATGAAGAGTCCTATAAACGGAGTTGTACCGCTGCACGCGCTATAACCAGGTACACTACCGTCCCAATCGGGTAACCGCCAGGTTACACTCTAACCAGCAACCACCTCAGTCTGCAAACACCGTTTTCTGCATCACGCATTCCCTTATTCCGTACATTTCCTATCGCTTCTATTGCTAGTATCACAGACACTCAGGCCTAACAGGTCGGCGATGACTCAGCCTGTTGCTGAATTGATTAATTCACAAATCGCCGGGCAACGTCGTCAGTAGGCGTCATACAAACATCGCGCCGTCCAAACCAACCGTATCGATGGCTAGCCAACAGGCTGTATAACCAATCCCTTAACCCGAATGGAATCAGGTGTAGAACCCGCAGGAAACGCCAACCACCAGTCAACTGCGATGCGATCTCTAACACTGCATCAGACCGGTAGTAACACTGGTTTTCTTTAATCAACACAAACGTTTCATCAAACGATTCATGGATCTTGTGCTGACTAGCTAACCTACTAGCAGCATCACTCTGTCCCGGTGTAAACAAAAACCTTGCTTCCGGATCACGCTTGATAATGAAGTTCACGGCACCGTTGCACAGGTTGCAGGTCCCATCAAAGATCACAACACTGGAATCGCCATTGTCGACTGTCATGCGTTAGGCCTATCTTGACGCCGTTCAGC
The DNA here is from genome assembly GCA_937775265.1 of uncultured Pseudomonadales bacterium. Lineage (GTDB taxonomy): Bacteria > Pseudomonadota > Gammaproteobacteria > Pseudomonadales > Azotimanducaceae > UBA9659. The sequence goes on along the minus strand of CALKBV010000011.1, from coordinate 131,076 downwards.
CTCCCTTGTGGGCAATACCCGTGGCACACTTAAAAAGTCGTATGGCCCAGATAGAAAATACCTAGCGCCAGCGCTGAAGAAAAACTGGCCGCTATGTCTTTGCCGTTCACATTTCATAATTTGCTGAATACCCCGCTAGTTTGTCTAATATTTGCGCTAGGACTTCACCTTCAACATCGACGCAATCCGCCTTCACCGTTGAGTAGGTCAACGGGCAGGACCAAATGACTGGCATTAATATTCCAAAACTAAGAAAAATTAACCCAAGTTCAAATCGAGTCACTGAGGTTTCCTCTCCCACCGGGCCTGAGCTCAGTGAATGCAGCGTAATGGGCTTGCGGACAAAAAGCATACTATCCCGATTTCGTTATCGGCTCGAACGCTAACTCATACGCTGCCAGCGTTTTGAACAAACTTTCATCTGATATCAATACAACATTAAGAAGAAGGCGGGTGCTCAGCCCATGTAAAGACACTTCCCCCAACTACTCAGTAACTGGGGATGTCTCCGCAAGCTGATCTTTGGCAACAAGATCCTCACGCAACGTCCGGGAGGCGAGATAATAATGCAACGCTGACCAGATGTTTCCAGCAACCGCGAGGATTAACAGCGAGTAGCGGATGGATTCTTCACCATACCCTGGTTTTAAGGTGTCAGATAAGAACCCCGCAAACACAGGACCAAGCCCAAGCCCAATCAGATTCAATACAAACAACAGGATCGCTGATGCAGTAGAGCGCATGGCCGGTGGCACCAGCGTTTGTGTCATCGCAAAGGTTGGGCCCAAATACATTGGTCCAAGGATGGCACCGGGAATGGCCAGGACAATCGCCAGCATCGGATCTCCGGTGGTATAAAAGAGCACCGCGAACGGCACACTAATAATTGTCGCAATACCCGGTACACCCATGTACCAGCGCTTATCCTTCCTACCCATCCGATCGCTAAGATAGCCGCCCAGATAGGTGCCGATCATCCCGGTAAGCCCGATCAAAAAAAGGTAGGTTGACGTTTCCGCCAGCCCAAACCCATGTACACGCATAAAAAAGGCAGGAATGAACAGGCCCACCCCATATCCCACGAAAGCATGCAGCGCACCTGCGAATGATAAATGCCGAAACGCCTTCAGGCCCCATAAAAACCTGATTGTATCCGCCAACGGGACAAGGTCTTTTTGTACCTCCACATGGTCTGGTTCAGAGTGTCCACGGGGAGGTTCTCTAACAGTGAAAAACACCACAATAGCGACGATAATGCCAGGCAGACCTACCACCATGAACGCCATGCGCCAGCCAAAGTACTCTCCTATCCAACCACCAACTAGCGTGCCAATGGCGGCGCCGATGGGAATCCCTAGGGCATAGGTCGAGAGCGCCGTTCCCCGCTCTTCTTCCGGGTACATGTCAGAAATCAATGAATGAATTGGTGGCGAGCAGCCTGCTTCGCCAATACCTACGCCAACCCTTGCAATCAACAAGGTACCGAAGCCCTTGGCAGTCGATGTGAACATGGTCATCACGCTCCAGACCACCAACGCCAACGCGACGATGTTTTTGCGGACACCCACATCCGCCCAACGGGCGATGGGTATGCCGGCAAAGGTATAGAAGATCGCAAACGCGATACCGCCAAGCAGGCCTAACTGCGTATCTGATAAATCGATCTCCAGGCGGATCGGCTCGATCAGAATGGAGAAAATCTGTCGATCGACAAAATTAATAACGTATACCAAGAGGAACAGCGCTAACGCATAGCTGCGGTAGGACGGTGTTATAGATAAGGCTTTTTCTTCTTCGGTCCGGCTCAAATTCTACTCAAATCCACCGGTGGCCGGCGCACATCGCAATTTGCAATCAACACTAATATCATGAACCCCTCTTTAACGCTATGTTTGCGATCCTGAATTCGACGTTGAACAAACTGGATAAATAGTTGAGCAAGATGACAAATTCCCAGAAGGTAGCAGTAGTCGGTGCAAGCGGCGTGGTTGGCCGCGCGTTAGTTGAACATCTCATAAACGATGAGATACCGGTGGTGGGCCTCTCGCGTCGCCCACCTGCCGACCTTGCTGACGCACCTTTTCAACCACTCGATCTAACCAGCCCATCTGAATGCGAACAGATGGCGGAATCAACGCTTTCGGACGTGACCCATCTGGTCTATACCGCACTCTTCGAGAAACCTGGCCTGATACCCGGCTGGCAAGAACAGGACCAGATGCAGACCAACCTCGCGATGCTCCGCAACCTCCTCGACCCACTAAAGACAAGCGGCAAGCTGCGGCATGTCACCTTACTGCAGGGCACCAAGGCCTATGGCGCACATGTAGAACCCATGAAGATACCCGGCCTTGAAAGTGATCCACGGCATCTACATGAAAATTTTTACTGGTTGCAGGAAGATTATCTTCGCGATCTTTGCCGCGGCACAGACCTGCAATTTACAATCTGGCGCCCACAGGTGATCTTTGGCCACGCATTGCATGCCCCGATGAATATGCTTGCGGCCATCGGTGTGTACGCAATCTTGCAAAAAGCCGAGGGCTTACCCTTAACTTATCCAGGCGGTCCTTCCGCTGTTTCCGAAGCCATTGATGCCGACTTATTGGCAAAGGCAATCAGTTTAAGTTTCGATAACGACGCCTTCAGCAACCAGACATTCAACATTACCAACGGTGATGTCTTCCGGTGGCAGGACACGTGGCCAGCCCTTGCGCAAATATTTGGCATGGAAACCGGCGAGCCTGACAGACGGCTTCTATCAGAATCACTGTATGACAGGGAGGATGATTGGTCACAGCTGATCAGCCGGTACGGCCTCAAGCCTTATACAATTCGCGAACTGGTCGGCGATTCTTTCTACTATGCTGATGCCATGTTCAACGCTTACGGCGATGCAGCGCCGCCACCAGCGATCCTCAGCACTATCAAACTCCGCAAAGCCGGGTTCACGGAATGCGTTGATACAACCGACATGCTGTCACGATGGTTCCACAAGATGGCACAATTGAGAATCCTGCCGCCGCTTCGCTAGGTTTTTAGATTCCTGATTTCCCATAGATGGCCGATGGTCCAGGACCCTCTGGGCCCAACCGCCCTTCGCCACCGAAATGACCTTTACCTGGAACATGGTTCACCTCCACTCGAATACCATCCGGGTCTTCAAACAGGATCGAGTAATAACCCGGCGCAAAATGCGAGCCGTCCTCAGGACCGTGGATGATGTTGGCATCCACTTCTTTTTCAATAAAGGCGGCGATGGCATCAACATCTTCCTTCGCCCTGGCGCGAAAGCAAAAGTGGTGTAAACCGCTGGTATCCTGATCAAAGCTCACACTCTTCTTATCTTCCGGTGCCTCGCGAATCAGAATGCCGGTCCGACTACCGATGCAGTAAAGCGTCGTGTCATTCTTAACCAGGGTTTTCATTTCCAGAAAATGACACAGCTTCTCCCAAAAAGGCAGGCAGCGATCAATATCGTTGACGGTCATCTGGATATGCGCAATACCATTTAACTCAACAGTCATAACCTAATCCTCTTTTGCAGGTCGCCGTATCCACCGGCTATTTGATGCAAAATCTTCTATAGCACCGCCCGATTTACTCCATCCGTTAAAGCCCGGTTCCAGGTGAGCCACGTTTTTAAAGCCCATCGCTTTCAGGTCTCTCGCGGCATAGGCCGAACGCCCTCCGCCCGCACAAAAAGCTACGATGCGGGCGTCTTCCCTAAAATACTCCCGGTAATAAGGGCTGGCCGGGCTGGCCCAGAACTCCATCATGCCCCTAGCTACATGCACTGCCCCAGGGATCGTCCCAAGCTCTACCAGCTCTTGAATTTCCCGGATATCGATCAGCAGCAGGCCCGGGTTCTCAGAAATTTCATCTTTCAGTTCATCAATCGAAAGGTTCTCGAGGTCTTGCTTGATTTCTTCTACTTCTGCAAAAATGTCAACAATCGCCAATTGAGAGTTCCTTTTAGTATCAAAGTTTCAATCCCGCCATCATGGACATTCAATTTTCATGTGTCCAGAGACGTTTATACCCGTTACTCACTGACATAGAATACCTTGATGCTTCAGTACTTCGATCATTTTTCAATCTATCACTGGTTTATCCTTGCCGTTGGAATAGGTATGACGACCGTGGGCTCCTTCGTCAAACCTGACCAACCCATGACTCTCAAAACAGTAGCAGAAGTGATTAGTGAGTCCAGCCTCGTAGATCCGGAGCAACCCATAAAGATCAAGCCAATAGCAGAAATAGTCACCGAGCCCAGTTCCAAAATCCCTCCTGCACCAATAGTCCGTGATGGCATTTTTTACGACGGAATCTTTTCAGACGACCTGAATGGCAAGGGAACAATTACATGGCCATCCCGACAGATCTACCGGGGGGATGTTCGCGACGGCCTACCGCACGGCAAAGGCAATATGTTATTTACGAATGGCAGAACCTATACCGGTGAGCTCAGCCTCGGAAAACTGCACGGCAAGGGTGAACTGCACTGGCCCGATGGTAGCGTTTATCGAGGCCAATTCATCAACGACGTCGTTGCCGGTCAGGGGGATTACACCTCAGCCGCCGGCGATCGATTCCAGGGGGAGTTTGCTGATGAAAAACCCCATGGTCGCGGTACCCTTAGCTTGAGCTCAGGTAACATTTATATGGGCGAAGTCCACTATGGCGTTATTGAGGGAAGTGGCGTTCTCGCCTTTGCTGATGGCAGTATCTATCAGGGGGAGTTTACTGCCGGACGCATGGAGGGCGCCGGTGAGCGATCCTGGCCTGACGGCAACACCTACACCGGTCAGTTCCAGAACGACAATTTCCATGGATATGGGGTCGCTCACTTCGAAAACGGGGTCATTCATGAGGGTGGCTTTTCGGACGGCAAACCCGCGGGAGAAGGGAAACGAAAATGGCCAGATGGGCGGGTCTATCGGGGTCACTGGGAAGACGGCCTTCGCCAGGGTAGCGGCACCATGACGTTTACCAATGGCAATAAATTTGAAGGGGAGTTCAGGACTGACATGATGCATGGCCTGGGTCGCTGCTATTCTTCAGGTACCGCAACTCCCTGTACTTTTTTCGAAAATGAACGTCTGGACTAACTTATGAAAATCGGCACTTTTTCTACCTTTATGTCACCCATCTGCACACCGCAGGTGATCGGTGAGTTTGCACAAAGTGCGGAGAGCATTGGGCTTGATTCACTGTGGATGGGTGAACATGTCGTCCTGTTCGACAAGACGGAATCCCCTTACCCAGGGTCGGCCACTGGCAAACTGCCCGTCCCAGAAGGGGGCGGGATGCTCGATACCGTTGCAACATTCGGTTACCTCGCAGCCTGCACCAAGACATTACGTTTCGGCACGGGAATCACCCTCTTACCGCAGCGTAACCCCGTCTATACTGCCAAAGAGTTTACAACCCTCGACTGGCTAACCCAGGGCCGTATCGATTTCGGCATCGGCGTGGGTTGGTGCAAGGAAGAAGTGATTGCCTGTGGTTACAACTTCAATGACCGAGGTAAGCGTTGTGATGAAATACTACAAATGATGAAACAGTTATGGACCGAACCGGTCGCCGAATTTCACGGTGAATTTTACGATCTTGCCCCTTGCCGCATGGATCCAAAACCGGTCCAGAAGCCACACATCCCAATTATCGTTGGCGGCCACAGCAGTGCTGGTTTTCGCCGGGCAGCGAAATATGGCAACGGATGGTATGGCTTCCAGATGGATCTTGAAGCAACCGCACAGGTGACCCTGAAGCTGGACGCCGCCCTTGCCAAAGAAGGACGCAATCGAGATGACTTTCAGTTGGTGATCACTCCGCCTTACCAGGTGACCACTGACATGGTTAAGGGGTATGAAGATTTAGGCGTCGACCAGCTTATCGTTCATCTTGGTAGTCAGAAGGCACAGCGTATCTCCGCCAGGCTAGTTGAACTTGAATCGCTGATTGAGGCGGCTGCCTGACATGACTACCTTCGATTATATTGTTGTTGGCGCCGGCACCGCGGGCTGCGTTCTGGCTAACCGGCTGACTGCTAATGGTAAATACAATGTCCTGCTGATTGAGGCAGGCAAGAAAGACAACTATTTTTGGATCAATATCCCGGTGGGTTATCTCTACACCATCAACAATCCTCGTACCGACTGGTGCTACGAAATTGAGCCAGACCCTGGCCTGAACGGTCGGCGCATTGGCTACGCCAGAGGCAAGGTGCTGGGCGGCTGCTCTTCCATTAACGGCATGATCTACATGCGTGGCCAACGCGGTGACTATGATCACTGGGCACAACTAGGCAATCTTGGCTGGTCCTGGGATGACGTTTTACCCGTGTTCAAACATTCCGAGGACTATCAGCATGGCGCCGATGAGTTTCATGGCGCAGGGGGTGAAATGCGCGTCGAGGAGCGCAGGGTTAACTGGGAAATTCTTGATGCGTGGCGCGACGCCGCAGCCGATTCTGGCATTCCAAAGATCGCCGAGTTCAATCGCGGCGACAACTCAGGTAACGCCTACTTCCAAATGACCCAGCGCCGGGGTTCCAGGTGGAGCGCAACCAAGGCGTTCCTGGATCCGGCCAAGGCAAGGCCCAACCTGACAATTCTGACCGAATCCCATGTTCAGAAACTACTGTTTGATCACCTATCCGACGAAAAAAGATGCACCGGTATTCAGGTTCAAACAAAACGAGGCATTGAAACATTCGAAGCAAGTCGCGAAGTATTGCTATCCGCGGGTTCCATCGGATCACCACAAATCCTGCAGCTTTCCGGCGTCGGTAACGGTGAGTTATTAAAGGAACGAGGTGTTATCCCCGCACATGAGCTTTCAGGCGTCGGTGAGAACCTGCAGGATCACCTGCAGATACGAACGATTTACAAGGTGCACAATACGGTGACGCTCAACCAACGGATTAATTCCCTGTTTGGTCTGGCGGCGATGGGCATCGAGTACTTTCTGCTAAAGACCGGCCCGCTTACTATGCCACCTTCACAGCTAGGTGCCTTCGCCAAAAGTGATGAGAACCAGCCGACGGCCAATATCGAGTGGCATGTCCAACCTTTGTCTCTCGACAAGTTCGGCGATCCGCTACATAAGTACAACGCGATAACGCCATCCGTCTGCAACCTCAGACCCTCGAGCCGCGGGCACGTCCGTATCAAATCGAATCGGCCGGAGGACTACCCAGCCATTACTCTTAATTACCTGTCGACAGAAGAAGATCTGCAGGTCGCGGTGGGCGGGTTGAAGTACACACGAAAAATCATGGCCTCACCTGCACTCAGCAGGTTCAAGCCGGAAGAACTAAAACCCGGCGCGGATGTTGTGACTGATGCAGACCTGGAACGGGCAGCTCGCGACCTGGGAACGACCATCTTCCACCCGGTTGGCACCTGCAAAATGGGTAATGACCCCTTAGCGGTCGTCAACGACAGGCTGGAAGTTCACGGTATCCGGGGGTTAAGGGTTATCGATGCATCAGTGATGCCCACGATTGTCTCCGGCAACACCAATGCACCGACGGTGATGATTGCGGAAAAGGGAGCGAAGTTCATCCTTGAGGATGCTGTAAAGTCATCCTGACGGAGTGTTGTCATCTCGACCACAGAGGAGAGATCTCTCTTTTAGCCACCAAGCCCAGTGAGTTCTGCGCTGACATCCCAAAGTTTCTTACACAGCGAACCATCATCTGCCTGGGGAGAATAATCCGTCAGTTCACATTGGTCATAATATTTACCGTTGGTCTCAGCCAGTACCGGGTCACTCGCCAGCATAATATTGGACAGCGCACCCTTTTCCGGAGAGATAAAAATCATTCCGATAATTTTGCGAAGCAGCCATGGCAGATCGCGGATAATATCCGTTGAAACCGCGCCCGGGTGCAGGACGTTAGATGTCACACCCGTTCCTGCCAGTTGCCTGGCAAGTTCTATCCCAAACAGCACGTTTGCCAGCTTGGAGCCATTGTACGCAGACTGGCTGTTGTATTTTTCATAGCCTTTGAAAACATCGAAATCAATCTCGCCAGCTTTATGTAACTTGGATGACACAGTCACTACCCGCGCCGGCGCACTTGCCTTCAGACAATCCAGCAACAGATTGGTGAGCAGGAAATGACTCAGGTGGTTTACCCCCATTTGCATCTCGAAACCGTCCACGGTAAATCTCTGTTTTGGCGGAAAAACGCCGGCATTGTTAATCAACACATCTAAACGGTCATATCGGCCCAGGAAGTTGGCCGCAAGGTTGCGCACACTTCCCAGGTTATCCAGTTCAACTGGCAGGTTGATGGCCGGCGTCGATGCGCCTGCATTGATCACCTTCAGCGCAGCAGTCGTCTTGGCGGTATCCCTGCATGCAAGGACAACTTCCGCACCCTGCTTTGCCAATTCTCTTGCGGTAACTATTCCAATGCCACTATTGCCGCCCGTGATCAAAACTCGCTTACCTTCCATCTTCGCGCTCCTGACTATTTGTGGTTAGGTTTCAACCTTCACTGTAAACGGTTGACGTTTTACATCGTAGAGGTTGGTTGCCAGGTACAGATAGGCAATGACCAACAGCATGCCCAGAGCTGGCACCAATACTGCGTTTCGAACACCCATGTATTCAACCAACACCCCGATAATAGCAGAACCGATCGGCATACCACCCATCATGCCAAGCATGAAAACACTCAGGATTCTCGCCCGATGGGTCGGAGGTGAAGCTTCCTGCACGATGGCTCGCGACAGGGTCATGGAGATACCGCCACACATACCCCAGACGTAGATCACCCCATAGAACGCGAGCTCAGAGAGCTCAAAGTACAGGCAGGACACTACCAGCGAACTGAAACACCCTCCCAGGATCAGTGCCCGGCCTGGCCGTGCAATCCCTCCCCGGCGCATCACAAAGAAAATAATGGTGCAGGTCCCCAACATGTTTGAAGCGTACGCCATCGCGATACCACTCGCCCCGCCGTCAAAAATATCGCGCACCATCAATGGCAGGATGACCATATAAGAAGAAGCAAAGAAAAGGCCGATACCAAAGATCAGGATAATCGATGGCCGTATTTTCTCGGACTGCCAGGCAACCAGCAGACCTGCCTTGATGTTCTCGAGTGGCGACTCGTGTGCGGTATCACTAAGCTCTACAGGCATGGCAGGCAGACGTTGGGTCGTAACGGCAGAACACATCATGAAGAACGACATGAAACAAAGGACCCCAATCGGCCCCATCACATCTGCGCTGGAACCAATCGCAAAGCCAAGAATCTGGATGCCAAACTGTACGCCAATGACCAGGATAACAACCCCCTGCACATTTTCACCGGCGACCCGGTTAAGCATGGCATCCCGCGCCGGTTGGGCGAAAGCGCCAAAGCAACCTGCAAGAACCACCCAGCAAAGCAGGAGTTCGTAGGTCACTATGTCCACATAGAAAAAAACAGCAACAATCAGTGGCGGCACAGCCAGCAATGAAGCCAGTATGACTGACAACCTGCGCTGGTCGACCCGGTCACCCAGCCAGCCACCAAACAGGACCAGGAACAACATCGGCAAGGGTCCTGCCATCTGCGCGATCCCCACCTTGATCGGTGACTCCTGCAGATAAACAGCAATCAACCAGGGGAAAAGCACCGCCTGGATCCCTCCCGGCACCAGGAAAAAGGCGGTACTGCCGAGGTACCATTTCAAATCATGGGTTAACTTCATGAGCTGGCAGCCATTTTTCTGGAGAAATCCCGCCGGGTTCGCTCGTCAATGGGCGCCGCAAGATATCGCCTGAGTTGATCAGCACTCAGTTTGCTGTGCGCATCTTTGAAGAATGTCTGTAATGGAATTCGGTCACCATCGTAAGGCCTGTGAGCATATTCATCTCCTGCCTGCACATCACCCGTCTCGAGCACCCTGCAGTAGGCACCAGATCGTCCGGCCTTCATGAATTTTTTAGCGAACTGCTTGTCGCCCATCCGTGAGGCAAGGGTACTGCAGGGTATACGTGGCGCACTTACCTGAAGGGTCACCGATTCGGAAACCAGAACATCCCCAACACATATCCCACACAAATCCTGTTCGGAGGTAGTGAAGTTCTCGCCAAATGTTCCCGCAGGAACGTCCTGACCCAGCGCCTCTGCCCACCAGGCGTAGTCCTCGACGCTATAAAGGTAGATGGCCTGGTCTGGTCCCCCATGGTGTTTCGTATTGCAGATCGCATCGCCCGGCAACCCCAGCTCGCACACAGCAATCGGCCCTTCAGACCGTTCCTTGAAGATGCCTGTCTCGCGCTTCCTGCCGTTAACCGTCAGCAGATTACGAGACCCAATATTGATTTGCTCAATGCGCACAGCGCCACTCCAACATACTGCTTGATGATCCTTAGTATGCGCTTTTGAGCAGAATGCTGGGCCATGTTTAATTGGTGAATTATTGGAATGTAACACTGTCCAATTATTCCATTATTTGACCCACCTGCTGCTGATACATTGCCCGCTCAAATAACCAAACAAGGACGGGACATGTCTGCTTACCTGAATGAAATAGAAGCCGTAGAAAAACTGCGCGAGGCACAGGGTGAAGCCTGGAACGGGATCAACCCGGAGTCCGCAGTGCGAATGAAGTTGCAAAATCGATTTAAAACCGGCCTTGATATCGCGCAACACACAGCGGATATCATGCGAAAAGACATGGCTGAATACGATGCAGACTCTTCAAAGTACACCCAGTCACTGGGTTGCTGGCATGGTTTTGTCGCCCAGCAGAAAGCGATTGCCATCAAGCGCCATCGCGGCACGCTGGATAAGAAATACGTTTACTTATCTGGCTGGATGGTCGCCGCACTAAGATCCAAGTTTGGCCCACTTCCTGACCAGTCTATGCACGAAAAGACAGCTGTACCGAGCCTTATCTCAGAAATCTACACGTTCCTGAAGCAGGCCGATGCGGTAGAACTAGAGCGCGTATTTGCGGCCCTGGATGACGCCCGCGAAAATGGCGGTGACGTAACATCCCTGCTCAAACAAATTGATGACTTTGAGACACATGTGGTGCCTATTATCGCCGATATCGACGCTGGTTTTGGTAATGAAGAAGCCACCTACCTGCTGGCCAAGCAGATGATTGAAGCGGGCGCCTGTGCGATCCAGATCGAAAACCAGGTCTCTGAAGTGAAGCAGTGTGGCCACCAGGCCGGTAAGGTGACGGTTCCACACGAAGTATTCCTGGCCAAGATCAACGCTGTTCGTTACGCTTTCCTGGAGCTCGGTATCGACAACGGTATTATCGTTGCCCGCACTGACTCTCTTGGTGCAGGCCTGACCCAGATGGTACCTGTCTCTAAAGAGCCAGGCGACCTCGCCGCACAGTACAACAGCTTCCTTGAAACAAAGCCTGTTCACGACATCAGCGAACTGCTAGAAAATGACATCACCATCCGCCAGGGCGGCAATCTGGTGAAGCCAGTGAGACTGGATAACGGGCTGTATGCTTTCCGTGAGGGCACTGGTGTTGATCGTGTCGTTCTCGACTGTATCACCAGTCTGCGTCATGGCGCTGACCTTCTCTGGATTGAAACTGAAAAGCCGAACGTCGCCCAAATCGCAGCGATGGTAAACAAGGTTCGTGAAACAATTCCTGATGCCAAGCTGGTTTACAACAACTCTCCTTCTTTCAACTGGACTATGAAGTTCCGCGAACAGGTTCTGGAAGAATGGACGGCAAAAGGCAAGGACGTTTCAGCTTACCCAACAGATGGCCAGGGCCTAATGGCGGAGAGCCTGGATGATACCGAACTGGCCCAGGAAGCAGATCGATTGATTCAGTCTTTCCAGGCAGACGCGGCTCGTGACGCGGGTATTTTCCATCATCTGATCACTCTGCCGACTTACCATGAGACCGCGCTAGGCGTGGATACCCTGTCTGAGGGCTACTTCGGTGATGAAGCGATGCTTGCCTACGTTAAGGGTGTACAGCGCACAGAAATCCGTCGCCAGATGAACGTGGTCAAGCACCAGGAAATGGCTGGTACCACCATGGGTGACCACCACAAGGAATACTTTGCGGGTGAGAACGCGCTACTTGCGGGTGGTAAAGACAACACAATGAGTCAGTTCTAGGTTTTGATTCAGGTGAGTGTTTAAGGATAGAGAGCCTTCTCTTCCGAATTTAAGGGTAGCGATCAGCTACCCTTTTTTTTGCCTACCGTTTACTGCCACAATGGTGTCATGCATGACGTACTTATCATTGGATCGGGCAGCGCAGGCGCTGTCATCGCTAGCCGCGTGTCAGAAGACCCAAACCGGACAGTTTTGTTGGTTGAAGCCGGGCCTGATTATCCGGACCTGAGCGACACGCCTTTCGACCTGATTAACTCTCACAACAATTCCTATACCAAGCACGATTGGAGGCTCAACTACGAACCCACTCGGGGACGTGAAGTCAATTTCCCCCGCGGCCGTGTTACCGGAGGCTCTAGCGCTGTTAATACAACTATTGCACTAAGGGGCGCACCAGAAGATTATAACGAATGGGCCCAGCTCGGCTGCCCCGAATGGCAATGGGAGAAAGTGTTACCCGCCTTCAACAGGCTGGAACGCGATCTGGATTACGGCGCCGAGTCTTACCACGGCGATGCCGGACCCATCTCGATTCGCCGATATCCAAAAGAAGAGTTGGAACCGCAACACCAGGCATTCTTGGATAGTGCTGATAGGCTTGGCTACAAATACTGCCCAGACGCTAACGATCCTGATGATGATGGCGCCGGCCCCCACCCGATGAATAAGCTGGGTCGCCTTCGCGTATCAACCGCAGTGGGTTATCTTGCACCAGCTCGCATTCGCCCTAACCTCACCATCCGCGCCAACACCACGGTCACGCGCATCCTGTTCCATGGCAGCAAGGCAACTGGGGTTGAGGTACAAAACGCCGACGGTTCAACTGAAACGCTTAACGCGAAGCTGGTTGTGCTTTCAGCAGGCGCACTCATGTCACCAAAAATTCTGATGCATTCCGGCGTTGGCCCAAGAGCATCACTAGAGGCATTTAATATTGACCTTGTCGGCGACGAGCCGGGGGTCGGACAGAACCTTTGCGATCATCCCGCTCTTAGTGTCGTGTGCGAAGTAAATGACCCTTCGATAATCAATCACGACCAGCCCATCATCCAGACCATATTACGTTATACAGCTGAAGGCTCAGACAAACGAAATGACCTGCAGATAGAACAAATCAGCTTTGCAGGTCGACCTGGAGGGCCAGCGCTCTTCAGCATCGCCGCTGTGCTCGAATACCAGTATGGCCGCGGCGAGTTACGACTGCGCTCCAACGATCCATTTGATGCGCCGATCATCGACAATCGATTCTGTGAAGACGACCGCGACACCCGAAGGCTGGTGGCCTGCATGAAAGACACTCTCAGGCTCACCACTAAAGGCGCACTTAAGGAGATGATTAAATCAATTACGTTCCCCGACCCCGCACGGGGTAACGATGATGAATCACTGTCGAAACTCTGCCGCCGATTCTCTGCGAGCGGATATCATCCGTGCGGCACAGTGAAAATGGGTGATGTGAAAGACCCGATGTCCGTGGTCGACCAATATGGCCGAGCTCACCGGTTCGATAACCTGGTGGTGGCTGATGCTTCCATCATGCCATTTGTGCCAAGAGCAAACACCAATCTTACCTGCATTATGATTGGTGAGATGATTGGCGAATGGCTACGAACAAAGCCTGAACACTACCGCTAGCGCTAAGAGCAAACCCTATGAATGACATTACGATCAGAAACGTCCAGATTCTTGATGGCCTCGGCGGGCAAGCCCGTGCCGGTGACGTCGGCATTCAAGATAGAAGGATTACAGAAGTTGGCAGCGCCGGACCGGGCAAGGAAGAAGTTGATGGGAAGGGCCAGTACCTGGCCCCCGGTTTTATCGATACACACTCCCATGACGATGGTGCCTTCTTTCGCCATCCGGGTATGGAGTTTAAGCTGGCACAAGGGGTCACCACTGTGGTCGCCGGTAACTGCGGCTTCAGTGCGGTGCCTATCGATCCGTCAGTTGACCCGAGCCGCGCGAGTGGCGGAATACTCGCCGGTCTTGAAGGCTCATTCACCGACCTGGAAGGATACTTCGAGGCGGCACTTGATAAAAACCCTGGTATCAACAACATGATGCTGGTCGGGCATAACACCGTACGAACACTGGTAATGGGCATGGCTAAGCGCGCGCCCAATGCGAGCGAACTAGGCACCATGAAATCCCATGTCAGCAAGGCACTTGAACAAGGTGCCTGCGGTTTCTCCACAGGGCTGATCTATCGACCCGGCCGCTGGAGCGATACCGAGGAAGTCATCGCGCTGGCAAGCGCAGCTAACGAATTTGGTGCGCTCTACACCACCCATATGCGCAACGAAGGCGATCACTTACTTGAAGCGGTTGATGAAGCACTTCGAATAGGTCGTGAATCTGATGTTCACCTGCATATCTCACATCACAAATCAGCAGGCCCGGCCAACTGGGGCAAGGTCGGTGATTCACTCGCGAAAATTGACGCAGCCCTTGCGGCAGGACAACCCGTCACCCTGGATGTATACCCCTACACCGCCGGTAGCGGAAGAATGATCGAGTACTTTAATCTCGACAACATCAGCCGCGCGCTCGCCGAGGTTATTCGAATCGCCAGTTGCCCGGCTTTCCGTGAATACGAAGGCAGAATGCTAAAAGACATTGCCGCCGAGCAGCAGGTAGATATCTGCGACCTGACGCTCACTATCCTCACAGCTCCCAAGGGAGACCGTACCATCTGCATCCAGTTCATTATTGATGAGCAGGATATCGCCACCAATCTCGCCCATAAGGACATGATGGTCGGATCCGATGGCATTCCGGACCTGAAAGGTAAACCGCATCCCAGGTTATTTGGAACCTTTCCACGCATCCTGGCAAAGTACGTACGTGAAGATGGCGTATTGTCGCTACCTGAGGCTGTAAGACGAATGACTTCACTATCGGCACAGGTATTTGGCATCGAGAGTCGCGGCCAGGTTAAAGAAGGTTACTGGGCAGACCTGGTGTTGTTTGATGCTGCTACCGTACAGGACCTGGCTACTTACGACGAGCCCAAGACAGAGCCTGCAGGCATATCACTGGTTGTCATCAATGGGAATATTGGCCTTCAGGATGGTCAGCATCAACACGCCGGGTCCGGTAAGATGCTTCGCTTCAAAAACAGCGCGTATGGAGAGTAAAGATGCCTGATGCCTTTCTTATGGCACTGGCAGGTGGTATCTGCATCGGATTAGCCGCAATTTTGCTGATGGTCACGCTCGGCAGGATCGGCGGGATCAGTGGCATTGTCTTTTCTGCCGCCAAAAGTCCCGTCGGAGACTTCTGGGCAATCTTGTTCATTGCCGGTCTCATTCTTGGCACTTTCCTGTTTCACCTTACTTCGGGTCACCCGATTCCCGCATTCAAAGAACCCTTGCCACTCATACTTGCCGGCGGGTTCATTGTCGGCGTTGGCACCAAACTAGGGAGCGGTTGTACCAGTGGTCACGGCATTTGCGGGATAGGCCGATTATCAGTCCGGTCCCTCATTGCAACCTGCACTTTTATGCTACTCGGTTTCATCACCGTCTACCTCCGTCTGCATGGAGGTGTCGCATGAAACTATTGATGGCACTTTTATGCGGCATGCTTTTTGGATTTGGGCTTGCCTTGTCTGGCATGACAGATATCGCCAATGTCATCGGCTTTCTTGACCTGTTCGGTGACTGGAATCCGACGCTCGCATTTGTGATGGTCGGCGGAATACTGGTCAGCCTGCCATTCTTTCAGTTTGGTCTGGGGAAGATTAAAGCGCCACTTTTTGCAGATGTATTTCGGCTACCCACGAGAACTGATATTGATGGTCGGCTAATTGGCGGTGCCGCATTGTTCGGAATTGGTTGGGGGCTTGTTGGACTTTGTCCCGGCCCTGCCATTGCGTCGCTTGCTTACCTGAATATTGATATTCTCTACTTTGGCGTGGCCATGATAGCTGGTATGTTTGTGACAGATTTCGTAGACAGGTGGTTGACCGCAAAGTCATAATTTCGCCGCCTGCCTCATTAGCGTCAATTCAGCAGAGCCCCAGGGACGCCTAGACAAAACCCATTGTTGGCTGGCGAAACACCACTAATAGAGCTGTTCGTTAACCCCTTCTTCGAACGAACCATTTTTCTCAGGCTCGGGCTCCGTGAACTCATAGTCGCCAGCAAAAACTTCCTTGTCGCCGCCCGGCGCCCACCAGACCCAGATCGCCGTAACATTATCTCCCGTAAGGTTTACCATCTTGTGAACAGCGCCCGGCTTCGTATAGATCGCCATCCCCTGACCCACTTCTCGGGTAACCCCATCAACAGTCCAGTCAGCCTTACCTTCTGTCACAAAATAGATTTCCGGAACTTCATGCCTGTGGCTATGGTAGATCGCATTCGGTGCTAACTCCCATATGCCGAATTGGATGTCATCACGATCGATCTGCCCACCTTCGATACCACCCACCAGAGTCTTCCAGCGCGCAATGTTGAACTCGTTAACCTTCCAGGTAACCTCAGACTGATCCAGGAATGGCCCGGTTATGGCAGGAGTCTGCTGGGCAATGGAAACACCTGCCGTCATCAGAAAGCAGGCCAGCGTGACGAAGCGAAAAAACCGAGATCTCGCCACTCCGCCTCCGACTCCGGTAGAGATGACTGGACGGCTCGCCACAGCCTCCCTCTCCATCATTTCGACTGAAGTGGCGCAGCCACATAACAGAGTCATCTCGTCCTCGGGATCGCCCAGACTCCGACTCGAAGGTGCTGTGTGCACTACAAACGCAATCCCGCATCGAGTTCAATAACCCGACCACTCACATAGTCATTCTCGAAAATGTACTTAGCGGTATGAGCGACTTCTTCAGGTTGGCCAAGGCGTTTAAGCGGAATCCCCGCTGCCATCTTCTCCAGGGCTTCCGGTTTCATGCTGGCAACCATTTCCGTTGCAATAAAGCCGGGCGCTATAGCCGCCGCCCGAATACCATGGCGAGCCAGTTCCTTGGCCCAAACGGTCGCCAGCGCGGCCACGCCTGCTTTCGCCGCTGAGTAGTTAGTCTGACCCATATTTCCGGCCCTGCTGATACTGGATATATTGATAATGCACCCAGCGATGCCTTTCTCAATCATCCTGGAGGCTGCCTCACGCCCACAAAGAAATACGCCAGTCAGGTTTACGTCAATGACAGCCTGCCATTCCGCGAGCGACATCGTCTTTTCGATCTTGCCATCCTTAAACTTGATCATCAGGCCATCCCGCAGGATGCCGGCATTATTGATTAATCCATGAACCTCACCAAAATCGGCCTCTATCGCGTCAAATGCCGTGATCACATCTTCTTCTTTGGCAACATTGGCCTTGTAGGACTTTGCATCGCCACCTGCGTCTTTACACAACTGAACTGCTTCAGCCAGCGGTTCATCGTTCAGATCGATGAGTGCCAGGTTGGCGCCTTCTTTAGCCATTACAATAGCCATTGCGCGACCGAGACCCTGCCCTCCACCAGTGATGACAATAGTTTTACCGTTTAAATCCATGTTTTTCTCCTGCATTAAATCTGCATACTAAATCGAGGGCGAATAATGCCATTTCAATCTGCGAAATGCACAAAGACCGGTCCACAACCACGATCTTTGCATCAATATGATGTGCCCGTATATTTCATCACCGGCTGAACGACCATTCGAGTGGCTCAGCCCCCATTGCTCAGACATTTCCTATACATACTTATTTCATTGATTGATCCAACTCAATCAATAAGCTGATAGGCTTTTCTTTTGATGCCCCTTCTGCCTAAACTGTAACCCATCTGAAAAACGAATAAGGGCAATCAAATGCCAAGAGAAGTCCACACAGCGCGACTACAAAAAATTGAAGACCTCCGCGAAGACATACTAAAAGCAGGCGATGAAGCGCAGGAACTGAAAAAGCTTCCCGACTGGATTGTCACTAAGTTGGTTGACGAAGGGTTTTTCCGCTTCGCTCTGCCCACTGAAATGGGCGGTGACAATGCAAGCTCGATGGAGACAATAGAAATCCTGGAGCATATGGCTGCCATAGATGCATCGGTTGCCTGGAATGTCATGCTCGGCTCCGAGATTAATGCCATGGCGGTTGGTGGTATGGATCCTGAGCTTGCCAAGGAGATTTACCTCGATAACCCTAGCGTTGTCATGTGCGGTGGCGGTGGGCCAGGCAGTACACCTCCTCGCGCCGAACGTCAGGCTGATGGCAGTGTGAAAGTCTGGGGCCAGGCAACCTTTATATCTGGCTGTCATAACGCTGATTTCTGCTTTATGGGCGCTCCCCTGATGAAGGGTGACGAACTGGAAACCGATGCAAACGGCGCCCCGGTCTTCAAGTTATGGTTCCTACCCAAAGACCAATTCGAAATTGTGCGCACCTGGGACGTAGCTGGCCTTCGTGGTTCAGGTTCAGATGACGTAAAAGCCGACGGCGCAGTTGTCCCGGCCAAATATGCCGGCGTAGACCTCTGGACAGTACCATCACACTACCCTAACCCGGTTTATCGTATGCCGACGCCACTACGATTGGCTTATAACAAGGCCGCTATTGCAATCGGCGTAGCAAAAGGCTCATTGGAAGTCTTCGCTGACATCGCCAAGAACAAGATTCCCATGTTGACCTCTGCATCTCTTGCTAACAGAGGAATTGCTCAATACAGGATGGGTGTTGCCGAAGCGACCTACCGCGCTGCCCGCGCATGGTTAATGGAGTCCATGACTGCAGTCGAGGATGAACTAACCGGAAACTCCGATCTTCCAGGTGCCAAGACTACCCAGGATGCGCGACTTGCCTGCACCCACGCAGCCAACGAATGTATGAAAGTCGTAGACCTGTTGCACAACACTGCGGGTACTACCGCCATGCGAACATTCAGCCCACTAGAGAGAAAACTCAGGGATTCGCATGGTGCCGCAACGCACAGATGGGTAGCTCATCCTCTTTATGAAGATCTTGGAAAAATTCTTCTCGGTATCGAAGCCGGACCAGAATTTGGGGGAGGAACGGGCGCACCTGTTCTACCAGGCCCGAAGTAGCTGTTCAGCTATGTAGACCAAAAACGCCCGATTTATTCGGGCGTTTTTATTTCTACTGACCATGCGTCAATAATGCAACAGATTCCGGCACATCGCGTTCTTCGCCGTCGGCAGGGATTATCCAACCTCAAACCCACAGACGCTTTCGAGGGCACTAAAATGCACGCCGCTCTATCTAATTGGGAAGCACCTGAATTGCCGCCTCAATCAGGCCAGCACACTGTTTGCTTATTTTCTGAACAAGACCGCGATCATAACCCTGCATCCGAGGGGTGTGAATGTGCCCCCCGCGTATAGCACGGTCTTTTTCCCGAATGTGCCTAATCACCCTGTAGCCAATCTCATTCGACAGGTATCCACCCCCGCTCCCAAGGACAGCAGTTTTCGACTCAAGCGCCGCCAGGTTCACTGCCTTATACTCCCCCTGCTCCAGCGTTGTGACCAATCTGTTGTCGTTAACCGGGAAATCACCCATACATTTTTTCATCTCACCTGCGGGTAAAGAAAATTCTACAAATTCCGGCCCTTCAAGGTATGGCGGTACAAGGGGTTTCTCTGCTGATCCACCACCTGCCTCCCTGGCATTATCCGGTGTCGACACCGATCGCCGCCTGCCAGGGAATCGCTCTAGGTCGAAGCCTGTTCGACCCATACTGACGGTAATCACCATGTCCACTTTATCAGTGAAGGTCTCAAGGACTCTTTCAACCAGAAACTCATCAAAGTCCTTATAACGCACCGGAAATATCATCGAACGAATCTCAGCTCTTCCCACACCCAACGCTATCTGTTTGTGTTGATGTTGGAGTGCGACCACGCCGGACGGATTCCCCTGTTCTATGTGATCGTCCAGGTGAAACGGGTCGAACCCCGTCACCAGCACACGATAGGTTGCACCACCTGAAAACTGATTGCCCAGCATGCCGCGGCTTGCCAGCTCAAACTCCAACAAATCCGAGGATTCAGCACCGAGCTGTCTCAAATATTGAGATAGGATGAGCCGTTGCCAGTAGAGCGGCCGATCATCAAGTTGATCCTTATCGAACGCCTTTGACCAGAGCTCATCTCCAATCTGACGGGGGTGCACTTCAGGCGTTAAGGCTGGACGCCACGCTCCTGGCGGGAGCAGTGACCCAAGTGAAAGCTCGGCGGTAGCGAGCCTTGATTCTTCAATATAGGTTTCTGACATCCCGTAAACTTACACTAGTGCGCTCACTTCGCAAGGTACCTATAGACTAGTGATCTCAGCTCTCTAGGTACGTGGAAACTAGTGACCTCAGTTCGCAAGGTAGGCGTAAACTAGTGACCTCGGTTCTCAAGTAAACAGAAGACAAACACATGATTCGATTCGGTGTACTGGGCGCGGCCCGCATAACTCCTGCAGCTCTTATCTATCCGTGCATGAATGAACCTCTGGCTCATATTTCCGTTATTGCGGCACGAGACAGGGATAAGGCCAACGCCTTTGCGGCAGCCCACCACATAGGAACTGTGTGCGACAGCTACCTTGATGTTGTTGGCCATGAAAAAATCAATGCTCTGTACAATCCACTCCATATCCCCGCCCACCATCCGTGGACCATTGCCGCCTTGAACGCAGGCAAACATGTCCTTTGCGAGAAGTCCCTTGCCTGTAACGCAGACGAAGCGAGAGAAATGAATCGGGTCGCTAAAGATCAGGGCCTGGTGCTGATGGATGCATTCCACTATCGCTACCACCCTTTGTTCGCGCGAATGAAAGAAATTGTCTCTAATGGAGAGCTCGGTACTATTGCATCCATTGATGCAGCCTTTCATATTCCAGTGACCGATCCGGACGATATTCGAATGAACTACCATCTGGGTGGGGGCGTCACGATGGATATAGGCTGTTATCCCATTTCATGGGTTCGGCATTTGGCTGGTACCGAACCAACGGTCGTTTCAGCGACGGCTGAAGTTGGTCCACCCCAGGTTGACCTGTTTCTGAAAACGAAAATGGAGGCCGGGAACATCGCCATCACCACATCAGCCGATATGCGGGCATCAGCATCATTTAGAGCAGAAGTGACGGTTAAGGGAAGCAGGGGGGAAATGCGAGTCGACAACGTCATCGCACCACAGATGGGTCACCTTCTGACCCTGAACGTGCGCGGGCAGACAAGCCACGAAACCGTTGATCGCAGGCCTACCTATGCGTATCAGCTGGATGCCTTCATCGCAGCGGTCGAAAAGGACGAACCTCTTTGGACTGACGGCAGCGATGCTGTTGCCCAGATGACAGTGGTTGATCGGTGTTATGAAGCCGCCGGTTTACCTATTCGTGGGCTGGAACTCTGACCAGTCCCAAGGGCCGTTACTTGACCCAATAACCCGGTTCGTTAGTGCTATAACCAAGACAGCGATAGGTTTCATCGACCAGGGATTGCCCTCTTTCATTCAGCAAAATCCCCGCACCCATCTTGTTCATGCTGTATCCAAAACCAAGGTGACATTCAGTATCGGCAAAACCAACGCTACCACCAGCGCCAGCATGTCCAAATGCGTGCTTGCCCATGATAATGGTTTCGAGCGCACCAGCTTCGCGATGTCGGTTATCCATACTGAGCATGAAACCCAGGCTAAATTTCGTCGGTGACACAAGCGTCACATCTTCATTGGTAGCGACGGAAGCAGCCTGCATACGTTCAAGGCCAACCTTGTCAACAAAGCCTTCGCCGCCATTGGCAAAGGGATTGAACATTCCCGCAATTCCCTTCCCATTGGCAATACCTCCACCTGCGCCGTACTGGCAGAGATAGCTTTCCGGGGCGTCAGTCTTAAATTTTCCGTTGTTGAGTAGCGCAATGTATTGCAACGACTCTTTACTTTGCAGCAGCGCAACTGTGTACGGAGAAACCGGATCCCCTTTTTTCGGTGCCCAGCGCATCATTCTTGATACGCGGTGATGTTCTGATTCAGGCAAGCCAATGTGAAAATCCAACCCCAAAGGCTCCGCGACACGCGTTCGGAAATAGTCTCCCAACGAAAGACCAGAGGCGCGTCTAACAAGCTCTCCAACAGCCCAACCAAACGTCGACATGTGATAGCCATTTCGAGTGCCCGGCTTCCAGAATGGCGCTTCTTCCGCCAACCGCTGCACCATATAGTCCCAGTCCAGAAAGCCGCCTTCCTTAATCGGCGCGCGGATAGCAGCAAGGCCCGCTGAATGATTGAGCATCATGGCAACTGTCACACCTTCCTTGCCCTGCTGGCCAAATTCCGGCCAGTAATCTGCGACCTTTGCCCGCAAATCGAGTTTCCCTTCACAGATAAGTATATGCGCACAAATTGAAACAGCCGCCTTGGTCACCGAATGCACAACACTCATGGTGTCTTCCTGCCACTCTGACTCCTGCCGGGGATGCATTCGACCACCCCAAAGATTAACGACAGTCTCCCCTTCAACATTGAAACAAACGGACGCTCCTTGTTCTTCGCGATCTTCAAAATTGGCAACGAAGGTCTCCAGCACGCTGCGGAACTTGTCATCACAGTAGCCGTAAATAGAACCTTTCCCGTCACTAAGCACTACTTCTATGGGGCTACTCATTCCGTTATTACCGCTTTTCTAAAGAGAAAACATCCGACCATGCAACAAAATATTGGTGCGAGGCTGGTAGTCAGCAGGCCGGAAGACCTGAACCTAAACCCGGACGGCGCAACAGAAACAGCAACCTTGCCGCCACCAAAACCTGTACCTCGCACGGCCGAGTTTATTCGTAACTCGAACTTCCGGTAGCTGCTGATCACGATTGGGCTATTTTTCTGCATCCAGAGTTCCACCCTAATTTTTGTTGCTTAACGCTTCTTTAGCTCAACCAGAATAGCGTGATAATCACCTCCAGCATTGTGCGCAGTTTCAATATGACCCTTCTTGATGAAATCGGAAGAACCTGGTTTTGGGAAAAAATCAAATGTTTCCCCAAGGGACCCTCCTGTTCCATTGTGAAACTGAACCTGGATTGGCCCCTCACCTGAAATATTTAGCAAAAAATAGTCATGTTTGTGTTCATGTTTCGGGATATCTTCGCCCCCTTGCACAACCTGGTTCCAGACCCGGACCTCTTCATCCTCAAACACAACTTCCGTTGCTATTTCATGATCAGTCATCGATAAAACCTCCGAGTCTTTCATTAGCCGCCAGAAAATCTTCCATGAAATCGTACACCACCTGTTTAGCAGACAGGCTCTGGTTCATCATGCCAACACCCTGACCTACCCAGTAAGTCACCAGTTGCTTCGCGCCCTTATGACCGGATTCCGCGAGTTTAACGACCTTACCCAACGCCGGCTCACTCACCAGAGATTGGAGTGGCATCGGTAATGGCTCGGGCGCCTCCACACCTTCCCACGCATCAGTCCAGGGGGACCTAACCTGCCTTGAATATTTCCCGGTACGACTCTTTGTGCGAATAGTTTGGCTCGAGCCAGCTGCGAGCAATTTTTCCTTGATAATGGGTGACGTCTCCGCCTCCTGGGTGGTTAACCAGACGGAACCTGTCCAGGCCCCATGTGCCCCCATAGCCATGGCCGCTGCCATCTGACGTCCTGTAACAATGCCGCCTGCAGCCAGCACAGAAACATGAGGGTACGCCTCTACTGCCTGTGAAACTTCAGGTACCAGAACCATCGTCGACACTTCGCCGCAATGCCCACCGGCCTCTGTGCCTGACACTATCAGAATCTCTACACCAGCTTCAGCCTGTTTGATCGCATGATGTTTGGCGCCGACAAGCGCACCGCAGAGAACACCTTTCTCTTTCGCCATCTGCAACATGTAGGCTGGCGGAACACCCAGCGCATTAACAATCAGGCTTATGGGATGGGCAAACGCGATATCCATAATGCCTTCGGCACGCTTCTCTCCAAGGAAACCGCCATTGCCTCGTGATGCCCCTTCGTACACATCAGCCGTATCAACGTTGTGCCTGGCCAGGACGCCCGCCGCGAAGTTCTTGTGTTCATCCGGCACCATGGCGCTCACTTCTTCGGGGGATTGGGATTCATCCTTGTTCGCCATACTCGTTGGAACTATCAGATCCAGCCCGTAAGGTTTGCCATCAATATGCTCATCAATCCAGGCAAGTTCGATTTCCAGCTGATCTGGCCCGAAACCCGCGGCGCCCAGGACACCCATACCACCAGCCTTGGAAACTTCTACAACAACATCGCGGCAATGAGTAAAGGCGATCAAGGGAAACTCGATGCCGAGTTTTTCACAGATAGGAGATTTCATAGTCGTTTCCTTCTCGTTTATATTGCGATAACAGGGCTAGATCATCTCATGATGAGTAAAATGATTCGAGCCGGGTGATTGTGCCTATTCGGCTGTATCTGCGGCGGCCCCGAGTTTCTATGTCTGAAGCGATTTGCACGACACGCCCGCAGGCAATGGACAAGAAGTAAATGGACTAGATAGAGAACTGAGAAACACGCAACCAAAAAAAAGGCGCCTTACGGCGCCTTCCTAAAAAGGGCGTGTTATTGCCCCATTGAATAAGTAATACCGAGCTTGTACATACGACCGAATGGGTTGTGTGTAAAGGCGTCATAGTTCATTTCACGAGACATGAAGGCTGGATCGTCATCCTCTATATTAATGACGGACCCTGTCACTGCCAACTTGCCATCCATGAACCGGTAGGTTGCATGAAGGTCATGAGTGACATATGTCGGCACCGTTGCATCACCCGCAGGCTGTGGAGCCGCGCTTGCGTACTTGTAACTATCGACATAGTTAGTTATCCAGCGAACGTTCAGATCCTGCCAGGCATAGTTCAACGTGGCATGTCCCTTCCACTCGGCAAGTGTTCTTGCCAGCGAAGTACCGTAGTTCAATCTGCCGAGCGCATCATACTTACCGCCAAACTCCCAGGAATCAATATCGAAACTTAAGATTCGAGTCCCGGTCACGTCAGCTGAAAAATAACCTGGACCAATTTCCAAGCCGTACTTGAAGGTAAAGTCGATACCATCGGTCTCGTAGTCCGGACCATTCACTATGTTGATGTTAATAATCTCAACATCTGTCACGTTGGTAGTACCACCAAAAACCAACCGATCAAAATATTCTCCGTCGGGATCGCAGACGCCAGCAGGACATGCCAGATTGAGAATGTTTGTGAATGGTTCAGTCACCAGCGGATCTGTGAAGTCGTATGACCAGTAGTCCACTGTGAGATAGAAATTATCCGAATCAAAGAACAAGCCATCACGGTCAACCAAGAAACCGATGTTAATCGTATCAGCTTCCTCGGGCTTCAAGCTTGGGTTACCCGTCGTATCAATACGCTTGAACGCTCCGGTTGCCGCAACATACTGCAACGAACTCGATGAGTTGGATCCCACAGTCTGGTTCAGGGTAGGTCCACGGAATGTAGAACCGAATGAAGCCCGCAGGCCTATACTATCGGTAACCTGCCATCTGACTGAGACCTTTGGATCTGTTGTAGAACCGGTTTCTCCGCCGTAGTCTTCGTGACGTATAGAAAGCTGACCTTCAACAGTGTCTGAAAATGGGAAATGGAATTCTGCGAAGGCACTCCAGATATCCCTGTCTTCATCGATCGGGAAACTCGGTGGCAGGAATCCGAACAGACCTGTTCGACCGGTCTCACAATCCTTAATTTCAGGACCCGCAGAACAAGGAAACTCAAAACCATCATAGAAACCAGAGACACCCGTTTCATAGCTTTCGTCCCGATACTGGAAGCCAAGAGCGTAGTCTATCTGACCGCCCCCCATCTCGAAGGAAGACAACTGACCCGTCAATATTCCTTCAATGGTTAACAACGAGGTTTCACCTGAGCCAACACCGGAGGTCATCATGTATTCACGGATAAGCTCATTATCCAGGGCCGGATTGAAGTCCGGATTGTTCAAAGTGCCGTTAGGTACCAGTGGGTCTGAGCCAGACATCGAGTTGGAAAAAGGAATCCAGTACTGACACGCGCCTTGACCTGCATTGGCCTGAACGGTCGCCAGTGAGAACTCCAACTGGCCCTGCGCATTGTACTCATTAGGAACCTGGGCTTCGCACTCGAATCCACCAAGACCTTGGCGTGCTCGATTGTCACGATAAACCATCGTGTCGCCTCCGGCAGATTCACGCTCTGACTCAGAATAAGTCAGCGCAATTTGCCAGCCTTTGTCACCCCACTCGCCATCGAGCGCTGCAGAAAAGCGCATCAACTCAGAGTGGCGGAAATGTTCCCTGGGCGGACCGTCCTGACCGTAATAACGGCCATAGAACCAGGCCACTTCTTGCCAATCATTAGGAATGCCCTCTGCATCCTGCTCGCCACCATCGCCGCCATACATACAATAGGCTTCATCACATGATGCGTAAGCCCCGTATAAGTCTGGGTACTTACTCGCCATATCGACCAGACCAGGATTATTTGCTCGAACGGTCCTGTTTTCATCAACCAGCTTATTGGGTGGGTACGAAGGTGAAGTACCCCAGCCAGGCACATCGCTGTCAGTTAACAGGAACTCCATGCTTAGCGTGGTTGTGTCGCTTATCTCGAACGTGGCTTCGGTAAACCACTGCCAGCGTTCTGCATCTTCAGCCAGGTTATCGAAAGCCGTGTACTGGAATCTGCAAAAGCCGCCTAAACCGGGATCACCATTACCCAGTGACCCAGGATCACCAAATGGAATGGCCAGAATATTTGTTCTAGCCCCGCCAAGATTCTCACAGTTTGGATCTACGATACCGGTGGCTAATAGCCCACCGAAGCCGCCGCCGATTGGCGATGCCGCCCAACGATCATTTGGAATCAGAACCGATGGCCTGCCGACTGAAGACCAGCCACCACGGGTATTATCCGCGTAGCTTCTTAGCGCCCAGTCACGATCAGCAATTCGAAGTTGACTACGCTCGATATAACTTGCCGAACTGACAATGTGCGCACGTCCATCCATAAACTCGCCACCCCAGATAACACCAAACTCGGTATCACCGTCTGACTCTTCGATGTCCTTATGACTCGCTGAAACCTCGAACCCTTCGAAATCGCTCCGCGTGACAAAATTCATCACGCCGGCAATCGCGTCGGAACCGTAAGTGGCGGCTGCGCCGTCTCTCAACATCTCGATTCGCTGAACAGCGATGGATGGCATCATATTGACGTCTACCAGCAGCTGCGCTTGAGCACCGATCGCGCCTGGCGACCAGGTGGTTCGACGGCCATTGATCAAAACAAGCGATCGACTTGGACCAAGACCTCGAATGTTAATCGTTGCGCGATCAGCTCCTGCCCCAGCCTGAAACTGGTCAGTTTCGCCATCCGCGCCTTGTGAAAAGGATAAACTCTTGATCAGATCCATCGTTGTCGGTGAACCCGACAAGGCTAGGTCATCTCTTTGAAGCGTTGTTATCGGCAACGATGCATCTTCTGCCGCACCCGCGATGTAAGAGCCTGTGACAACCACCTCTTCGAGTTCTTCAGCAGCCTGAGCTGTCTGAAACGACAAAAGAGTTGTAGTTAGTAAAGCGAACGGTATAACCCACCGCTGACGAAAAAGCCTTTGCATAAATCTGTCCCCTCATTTAGATTATTTGAGACTAGGCATTTCAGCCTAGCCTAGTCCAGCAAAACCACTGCGCATGGAAGATAGAGCGCCTACTCACGACGTCCACTCATCGATCACGTGGTAGCGCAAAAGGTATAACTCGCAGTGACTAATGTCAATAACCATACTGAATTGTGCGCAAACGAGTACTGACAACGTGTGTGTGGTGTGTGGTATGTTGACGCGGTCAAAAAGTAACCGAGGCCGTATGAACAAAGCTGCTCTATTGTTTTGCGTATCATTGCTGTGTGCTTGCGCATCATCAGACAGGACGCCCGAAGAAATCGCCGCTGCTAAATCTGCACGTATACACTGCACTGATAGCGCACCTACCGGGTCACTTCGCCGGGTATCCCGCTGCAGAAGTGCCGCACAGTTGAAGGCTGAGCGTGAAGCGGCCCAGGAATCGTTGAGGAACCGGTCTACAGTGTCTGGAGGCGGCGGCGAGAGTCAGTAGATCAGGGTCTGCTTTTTTGTTGGTAATTTTGATCACGTAACCGCGGGATCCTGTTGGAGAGTGCAGCATAGATCTATGTATCGCTGGTACGCATGGAAGCGCAATATTCACTGATCACCTACTGATATTGGTAGCCACTAAACCGGGCAGGTTTATCACAGGATCCGGGTATCCTTCATGACCTGGGTTTTAATCCTATCCGCGCCCTCTGGAATCTTAGCTCACCGATACTATGCCGATGAAAACCTTTATAACATTGATAGTTTGCTGCTGGCTCGCTACACCCGCCTTCGCCAACGACACGCTGCGTTCTGCCTTCAAAGCAGTCGACGAACGCGACTACCAACGAGCGATAGAGACTCTAACCAGGCTATCCGAGAAACAACAAGATCGTGATGTATTGTTTCATCTTGCAAGGGTGCAGTACCACTCAGGTAATTTCGACGACGCTTCAGACACCCTGGAAGACTTTCACCAGCAGTATCCTAGTGATAGTGAAGCCTACTATCTTGCCGGTCTGGTATACCTCGCGCTGATTGGTGAGGTCAACATTTTCAAGAAAGTCGGCATGGCGAACAACGCTCTATCGTCCTGGAAGGCTTCCGTTGCCGCTGATCCCGGGAACCTCGATTCCCGGTATGCCATCTTCGCTTACTATACCAATGCACCGGGGATCGCCGGCGGGGACCTGGACATTGCCAGGGCGCAGATGAATGAAATCGAACAACTGGACAAGGCCTATGGCGCCATGGCGAAAGGCCTGTTGCTCAGCAAGGAAAAAGATATGCCGGGCGCCGAGGCCGCTTTCCAGGAGGCCGCTGCATTAATGAATCGCGCAGGGCCTTACTTTTCTCTGGCTCAGTTTTATATGCAAACCGAGCAATATGAAAAAGCGATTTCTTCCGTTCAGCAGTTCCAGAGCCGCGAAAAACGTTGGTGGGATCCCGATGTGGCAGTCGCTCACCTTGTGATCGCAAGCGCGAACGCTGAGCTCGGGAACCTTGAGGTGGCCAGGAAGGAAGCTGCACTAGGGCTTTCCATGAATCCCAACAAACAAACTAAAAAACTACTCAACGCTATATTAAAGTCCTTATAGCGGCACTTCATCTACTTAAGATTAGATATCTGGCTTGGTGGCCTGTTCTTCTTTAACAAAAATCATCATCACAAAACCGACCACCAGCAAACCGATCAGCGATGCAAGCCCTGCCCGCTG
Organism: uncultured Pseudomonadales bacterium; assembly: GCA_937775265.1. GTDB lineage: Bacteria > Pseudomonadota > Gammaproteobacteria > Pseudomonadales > Azotimanducaceae > UBA9659. The sequence goes on along the minus strand of CALKBV010000011.1, from coordinate 101,662 downwards.
GCTCTCAAAGAAGTCGGTAAAAAAACCCACCAGCAGCGGAGCCATGAATGCCGTTGCTGTTCCTGATAGCGCGTAAAGCCCGAAAAATTGAGTTACCAGTTCCGGCGGAGAGATTCTGGCCATCATAGTTCGGGCACTGGCGAACCCGACTGTGATAAACATACCGAAAAGTTGAGTATTCAGAAAGTACAGTACTTCGGGCAACGTTTTAAAATATGGGGAGGACCAAACCGCAACACCAGGCGTGACATCAATGAGGTACAAAATCGAGTCTGGCTGCAGCGATACACCGATGACAAGCAGTAACGCGGTACCACCTATTGCGATCAACACCGCCACCTTAGATCCAAATCGATCATCGACCACACCACCAACAACAGCACCAACAGCAGCAGACAATGAAGTCACTATGCCGAAGATAAGTAGTGAAATCGCATCCCAACCAAAAGTCCCCGCAGCATAAACGCCACTAAAAACCAGGATACCTACCAGGCCATCGTTAAAAATCATACGTGCGATGAGGTACAGAGCGACATTGGAGTAATGGCTCACTGCCCTGACCGTCGTCCAAACTTCCCTCAACCCTTGCGATACTGCTTGTTTCACGGTGAATGTTGTGTTCTTGCCATCAGGGGTAAAAAGAAACAATGGCAGACTAAAAACCAGCAACCAGATAGCGGTCATTGGTCCCACGATTCGATTGTGTTCCTCTGCTTCCTGATCGAGACCGAAAAGAGGCGCTTCCGGAATAAAGAACCAGTCCACCGTGCCGGGCAATGCAAAGGCATAGAGCACAAACACCATCAACAGCAGTCCACCAATATTGCCCAGTGCAAGTGCGAGCCCTGAAATAGACCCGACCTTCGAGCGCGGCGCGATGGAAGGCAGCATGGCATTGTGAAACACTGCGGAGAATTCAAACATGATGGCAATCAGGATGATCAATCCCAATGTCGGGTAGATTCCAATTCCTCCACCATCTTTTTTCGCAAACCAAAGCAGATAGATCGCTGGAATCATTATCGCCACGAACACCAGAATCCAGGGCTTACGGCGACCGCTTTTATCAGCGATCGCTCCAAGAAAAGGCGCTAATAGCGCGATCAAAAAACCGGAAACCGCGTTGGTATAACCTAACAGCCCCTGTCCCTTCACCGGGTCACCAACGATCGTGGTCGAGAAGTAGGGCGCAAAAATATAGATCGTGACCAGAATGACGTAAGGGTTACGCGCCCATTCAAATACCGCCCAGCTTCGATAACCAAGTGGCGCCGCCGCCGGTTGCCCTGATATAGACAAGATCGACAAGGTTATTGTTCAGTCGTACCAATTAGCTCTACCAAGTCGCCGCCATCCCGCGTGGCCTCTATAAAAGACGCCTCGTAAGCAGATTCCGGGTTGGTTCGAACTCGTTCATCCAACCGATGCGCATCTTCACCAACCAGGATTCGCCACTTACCCGCCTTAACCCCGTCCAGGATGATCGTCGCTGCCTCCCCCGCACTGGTAGGGGCATTATCACGAAATGCGATTCCCCTCTGGTGCATGAACTCACGGATCTGGTCGTCGGACAGGTTCATCACTACTTCTGACATCTCTCCACCTGAATTCATCATTCCCTCGCGTATATCCTTGATGTCCTCTTCACTCATATCAAGAGCCGCTGGTCGTCCAAGAACTTTTCCGGAATTGATCGCGATGGAGGTGCCTATGTGCCCCGGCATAACAACACTAACCCCTACGTGAGGCGCATTCAGCCTGAGGTCGGTGACCAGCGCTTCACTGAAGCCCTTTACCGCAAACTTAGCGGAACAATACGCGGTATGCGGCGTGTTCGGGCCCAGGGAAGCCCAGAACCCATTGATGCTGCTGGTGTTAACGATGTGTGATTCATCAGCATTAACCAATGATTCTATAAAGGCACGGCAACCATAGTAGACGCCGTACCAACAGACATTGAAGGTTCTTTCCCAGTCAGCTCTGTCCTCTGGATTCATAAAACTGCCGCCGCCGCCAATACCGGCATTGTTAAATAACAAATTAATCTTGTCGCCGTGGGCAGCGATCACTTCGTCCCGAAAGTGGTTCATGGCTTCTTCACTGGAAACGTCACATTGATGCAGAGTCACCAGGATGTCGGGATTCACTTTCTGGCACAGAGTTTTTGTTTCTTCCAGGTTCTCCATCAGAACATCACAGGTTGCGACATTGCATCCTTCCTTAACCAGCTGCAGGCAGAGCTCCCTTCCCATACCGGTACCTCCACCGGTCACAACTGCTATCTTTCCTTCAAAGCTATCCATCTACCTCCCTCCTCGATTCTTGCCTAATTTGGCGATTTAGCGTCTTGTTGCTCGACATCAATGGCTCCAACGACCATAGCATTAAACTGACTTTTTGCCCGCCACAGCATGACGGCCAGCGCCGCAAACGGGAGGCCAATAAATGCACCCATCCACCAGTCGGTTTCGGTGTAGAGCCAGGGCCAGACCGCCATGCCGATTGCTACTTGCACAACATAAAGAGCCGCCCAGGGAAACATCCACCGTTTCATCTTCAGAAAACCGAAGAATCCGGCTCCGTAGATCAACCAGTGCAAGGGTTCAGTCACCTTGGCAGCCCAACCATGGAGCATGTAGCCAAACCAGACTTCAGCATCCTGGTCGACGGGCTTGTAAAACAAATCAAATGGCATGTAGATGAACGTCATATATGCACAAAAAATCATCAGTGCGTTCATCCAATGTGGGCGTCCCGCAAAAAGTTTCTTTAGTTTCTTCACCAGGGCTTGCTCCCGCTCTAATTGAATTTAAAATACTCTTCCCGGCGCTCATCAAACAGCTCACAGGCGCTTTCGATTCGTGTCACACCGTCTTTATAATTGATGTATGGAACGACCCGATCGAAATTAGCGCAACTGAACTCTTTTTGACCAGACCAAAGAACATTTTTAACTGCTCTACCCGGGTACTTTCACCGCGAGTAAAGACCAGAACTTCATCGAAGTTCTCGTCAGCGTTTTGAATCTTACCAGTAACAGCGACGACTCTTCGAATAGAGCTTCAAATAGCTTTATGGCTGAGTTTCTCGTCGTTGGAGCCTGGTCGACTTCGGGTTGGCATGGACCATAAACTAGCACACCGTGCGGGTTTACGGTCCCGAGAGAAAAAGGGAAGAAAGAAAAGAAGAGAGAAAGGGGTCAACGCTGACCCCCAGAACTGTCACCCCTCGATAAAGCTTTTAAGCTGTTCCGACCTGGAGGGATGCCTGAGCTTTCGAAGCGCCTTGGCTTCAATCTGCCGAATACGCTCGCGCGTTACCGAAAACTGACGGCCCACTTCTTCAAGGGTGTGATCAGTATTCATATCAATACCAAACCGCATCCTTAGTACTTTGGCCTCACGGTCGGTCAAAGCAGTCAACACATTGGTCGTGGTCTCTTTCAACCCTGCATCCGTCGCGTGGTCCATCGGGGATTCAGCAGTGGTGTCACTCACGAGATTCCACATGGTGGAATCATCATCATCACCGACAGGTGTTTCCAGTGAGATAGGCTGTTTCGCTACATCTAACGCCTTCAGGACTTTGTCTTCCGGCAAGTCCATCCTCTTGGACAATTCCTCGATTGTCGGTGACCGCCCGAGTTCCTGAATCAGCTGCCGAGTCAATCGGTTGAGCTTGTTCACCGTTTCCATCATATGGACCGGTACTCGAATCGTTCGCGCCAGATCCGAGATAGAACGGGTGATCGCCTGCCTGATCCACCAGGTGGCGTAGGTAGAAAACTTGAATCCACGACGGTACTCAAACTTGTCGACAGCCTTCATCAAACCAATGTTGCCTTCCTGAATCAGATCGAGGAAATGCAATCCACGGTTGGTGTACTTCTTGGCTATCGAGATGACCAGCCTGAGATTTGCCTCAATCATGTCCTTCTTGGCGGCACGAGTGTTTCCGACCGCCAGGAATAAACGACGGTTAAGGTCCTTGATTTCCGCAATGCTCATATCAGTTCGAGTCGATATGCGTTTGATCAGCTTGTTACCATGACGAACAGAGACCCTTACTTTTTGTAAGCTTTCTGCAATTTCTGGCATCTTTTCTGTCATGTCGTCGATCCAGCCGACGCTGGTCTCGTTGCCAACATAGCTCTTCAGGAACACTTCCCTGGGCATCTTGCTTTTGCGGACACACAAGTCACGAATCGATCGTTCCTGATCCCTGATTAGCTGCATATCACGACGAACAAGCTCCAGTATCGGATCCATCACCGCAGGTACCAGCTTGAACAGGCTAAATGCGTCAGCCATTTTCCCCTGGGCCTTGACTGTCTTCGGATCTAACCGGCCCTGCTTGGTCCTGGCCCGATCATAAGCTTTGTAGGCCTTATCCAAGATCTTGAATCTTAGATGCCCCAGATCATGGTCAAGCTTACCGGTATTGTCGTCCTCACCAGCTTCATAGTTGCCGCTCGATTTCGCCTCAGCGATCAGGGACATGTCTGGAATGATATCTTCCGGGTCGAGAAACCCTGAGATAACGGCAGAAACCTCACCTTCATCTTCGATAACTTCTTCGTAGACCGCGAGGACATATTCCACCGTCCCTGGGTAACCAGCCATGATCGACATCGTCTCGCGAATACCATCTTCAATTCGTTTGGCGATTTCAATTTCACCGGCTCGCGTTAACAGAGGCACTGTTCCCATCTCACGCATATACATGCGGACAGGGTCCATGGTCTTGCCTACAACACTTTCAATACCGCCAATGGTTTGGTCTTCATTGTCAGCTATATCATCCGATGACGACTTCAACGATGCCGGATCAGGCGCCGCTTCGTAAACCGAGACACCCATCTCTTCGAACATTAGAACAATACTTTCGAACTCGTCGGTTTCTTCAATACTTTCGGGTAGTGCTTCAGTCAGCTGATCGTAAGTGAGATAGCCCTGCTCTTTTCCGGTATCGATCAGGACTTTGAGCTTTGATTCTTCTGGTTCAGTCTCGTCCTCGTCCTCAGGCTTTTCTTTCTTGCCGGCCAGTTCTTCCAACGCATCAAGTTCGTCCGTCGTGTCTTCGAGGTTATCGTCATCAAGTATTGTGTCGAAATCACCTTCACTCGAGTTAGTCATAGGGCGTGAACTCCGTTAAATACAGTGCATATTAGTGGTTGGTCTTTTATCCCGTACTTGTAGTGCTGCGTACTGCTTGTGTGAGGACATTACAACGCGACAAATGGACCTTCTTTTCTGACGAAAGATATCCTCCAGATACGATCAAAGAAAGTTCACTCGGTTCGCCCGCTGAGTCTAATCTGGAAGCATGTAAGTTCTGGGGCTAGCATTATACATTTTATCGTAGCTTGGATGTCTACAAGTAAACTGCATTTAGCCACGTTTTTTGGAAAAAAACCGACCGTTGGTCAACCATTTTCAAGATCTGACCCCCCGCTAGTTCCCTTTCGGCAGTAGACTAAAAAACAATGGCTATTTTCGCTTATCGAATCGATACCCTTTAATGGGGCCTCAATAACGGGATTTCAAGTCAAAACACAAGGAAAATCGTCGTGAAAAAATTTCAACCAGGCCTTTTCGCCAAATTCTGTAACTTTTCTTTCCTGAATTCAGCAGCTTAGATTCGAATCCTCAATGTCAAGGCAATAGCGGCACAGGAACCTCCATTTTTCCACCCTTTAATTTAGAAATCGCTGGGGGTATATTGGTCAACCTCGCTAGCTGAAGCTGTATATATATACAGTATTGTCCTCGGCAGGATGGATGCGCATACAGCTTCGCTAGCCGAGACCAATCCAGTAAAATTTCTGCTTCTAATTGCCTTCCGCAATACCGACTATCGAACCACGGCCCGTTGCGCAAAACTCAACAACACTACCCCGCAGTTTTTTCACCGCGTTATCCATACCTACTCAGGTAGCACAACGACTTGCGACAGAACGCCGTTCCAGTCAAATTCAGTGTCGCCTATGACGTAGAAAAACGGATTCAGAATGTTGTCTTTTGTGTTGTATCTAAGCTCTTTCAGCTCTACATCAACCACCTTGCCACCCGCTGCTTCCACCACTGCTTGCGCAGCGGCTGTATCCCATTCAGAGGTAGGTGCCAGTCTAGGATACAAATCCGCTTCTCCTTCGGCGATAAGGCAAAGTTTCAGCGAGCTTCCCATATTGGTGGTATCGATCGAGGAGAAATTTTCTCGAAGAACACTGAGGCAGGCTTCCAGCGCTTCACCACCGTGTCTTCGACTGGCAACGACAGTTAGTGAAGCCCGGTCCAATTTTCTAACCTGAATAGACCCGGTTTCTCCCTCCCGGGTCACCGTCGCGATTCCCTCGTGTTGGTCGCCCGTATACATAACATCTTTCACTGGAACAAACACAACCCCTCTCATTGGGACACCTTTTTCTATCAGCGCAATATTGACGGTGAACTCGCCATTGCGATTAATGAACTCCTTGGTACCATCCAGGGGATCAACCAGAAAATACTGGTCCCAGGAAGATCGCTCTGCAAAGCTAATGCCATCCGATTCCTCGGACAGAACGGGAATCCCAGGCGCCCTCTTCTGCAGTCCTTCAACGATGATGTTATGGGCGGCAAGGTCTGCCCGTGTCAGGGGGGAGTTATCTGACTTGGTTTGCACACCAAAATCTTCGTCACCATAAACCTGCAGAATAGCCGCCCCCGCGTCCCTCGCCACTGCGCACATTACCTTTATCAACTCAGTCAAAATTACGTACTCATTATTATCGATGACAGATTGAACAATATACGAGTATCAATCTCAACTGGGATAGAATGAGCGCGGTTTATGTTAGAGCCACTGAGGGTTCTAATAAGACAGGGAGTCACATGAGTGGTGTCAGGCTAGATAAGTGGCTTTGGGCTGCACGGTTTTTTAAAACCCGGGCGAAGGCCAAGGACGCTATCGATGGAGGCAAAGTCCATCTGGGTGGATATCGGTGCAAACCCAGTAAAGAGGTAGTCGCGGGCGATATGCTAAACATTACCCAGGGGTTTGATGAAAAAATCGTTATAGTGCATCAGCTATCAGAGAAACGAGGGTCTGCCACCCTCGCACAAAAGTTGTATCAGGAAACACCTGAAAGTGAGGCAAAAAGAGCGCTCCTAACTGAACAGCGGAAAGCCGCGGGTGCTCATATTATGTCTGAGGGTCGACCCACGAAAAAAAACCGCCGGCTGATTCACCAGTTCCGCGATAAAAACCTGTAGCGAACAGGTGAGAACAGGAATAAGACAGATTCCTGCAAGAATGGTAAACGGCATTCCCCACAGCCCACCAGATTTGGCATAATCACGACATCTCACCCACATGCATCATACTCCTTGAAACTACGACCTAGCGACTCAGGCGAAATAAGCCTTATAAAACTCATCGACAGTGCAAGCGGCGCATTGGTCGTCCGAACCGGTCACCGAACTTGTCGTCACCCACTGGACCGATCATGATAGTTATGACCCAGCCGCAAGGACGCTCGCGCAGTAGCTCGTCGAAAACCTCTGGAAATTCAAAGTCGATGATGACGTCACTAACGCCGGTCCTCAGTTAAACTACTAGAATGCAGTCGATACCTTTACCACTAAGTTCAGCACTAAAAGAAGCCAGCGAGCAGGATCCAGGCCTGCTCGTTTTTAATCACGGCATCGAAAGGGAAGCTCTTCGTGTGACACATGACGGGCACCTTGCGACAACCCCCCATCCGGGTTTTTTGGGTGGTAAACTGACCCATCCCAAGGTAACCACCGATTTTTCAGAATCCCAGCTTGAACTTATCACCCCGGTGCATCAGTCACCCTCAGCCGCTCTGACTGAACTGGACGAGGTTCATCGATATATTTACTCAGGATTACAGGACGAAAAACTTTGGTCCGCCAGTATGCCGTGTCTACTCAAAGCTGATGACGACATTCCCCTTGCCTATTATGGCGAGTCCAATCTGGGCCGACTGAAGAAAGCCTATCGCAGTGGCCTGGGATATCGCTATGGTCGCGGGATGCAAACTATCTGCGCTGTTCATTACAACTTTTCTTTCCCAGACAACTTCTGGGATTGGTTACGCACTGCCGAGCAGTCAACTGAGACTACCGCAGAGTTTCGTAACCGGCGCTATTTCGACCTGATGCGCAATTTCAGACGCTACTCATGGTTGCTGACCTACCTGTTCGGCGCATCACCAGCGGTCTGTAATTCCTTTCTAAAGGGCAAGCAGCATTCACTGTTGCCCTTTGATGAAGCTACTGCGTTTCTGCCAAACGCCACTTCTCTTAGAAGCGGCAACCTGGGTTACCAAAGTAATACTCAGGCAGCGAATATGAACATCTGTTACAACGGCCTTGAAAATTACGTCTCAACACTGGCCAATGCGATCGCTACCGAACATGCGCCGTATAAAGATATCGGCCTATTGGTCAATCACGAGTACCGACAGATCAACACCAACATCCTGCAGTCCGAAGCGGAGTTTTATTCATCCATCAGGGCAAAACGGGTACCGGATAAAGGCGAGAATTTTCTCGCCTGCCTGCTGGAGCAGGGTGTCCAATACATCGAAGTACGGTTACTGGATGTCAATCCATACCTCCCGCTTGGCATTGATGAGCAACAAATTAAGTTTCTGGATTCATTCCTCCTTTTTTGTCTGTTATCCGACAGCCCGGAGCACGACGATCAACTCTGTCGTGCGGTCATCGAAAATAGCGCCGCAACAGTTTACGAGGGACGTGACAGCGAACTCATGCTAAATGATCAGGGTCAAAAAGTTTCTCTGCGCGAATGGGGTGGTGCACTACTGGCGAACATTGCAGAGTCTGCAGCGCTTTTAGATACAGACAACGCTCATTCCTATCAGGAAAGCGTCACAGCGCAACTCGATCGCCTGCAAAACCCGACTCTCACGCCAAGCGGTTCAATCCTGCACGATATGCAAACTGACCAGATTCCTTTCTCCAGGTTCGCAATGGATAAAACGCTGGAGCATGAGCGTTATTTCAAGTCTCAGCCATTTACAAGCGCGTTAAAAGACAAGTACGAAGTACTCGCGCAGAAGTCTATTGAAGACCAAGCCTTCATTGAAGCCTCAGATACACTGGCTTTCGACGACTATCTTGTGAAGATCGCCCAGGAATATAAACCCCTCACGGATGCCAGTTGAATTACCTGGCACACTTCGCCCTGGCAGGCCCAGAAACCGGCCTGTTGGTTGGCGGCTTCCTTGGTGACTATATTAAGGGGCGCCTGGAAAATCGCTTTAGCCCCGAAATCGAGCGAGGGATTCGTCTCCACCGGGCGATCGACCAATACACCGATTCACATCCGGTAGTAAAAAACAGTTACAAGCGATTTGATCCCAGATTCCGCCGATACGCTGGCATCATCACGGATATCGCTTTTGATCACTTGTTGGCACAGAACTGGCCTCGATATTACAACGAGCCACTTGAGTCTTATTCCGCTAGCACCCTTGAAAAATTGTTAGCTCACAAAGACACGTTGACCGATGCTGCATTCCAGAGCGCATCGCGAATGCAGGAACACAATTCATTGGCCCACTATGGCCAGCTGGAATTCCTGGAACGATCACTCGCGTATCTCTCAGAGAGGTTAAAACACGCAAACCCTCTTATAGAGGCCTATCCACATTGTGAGGAGCAACTTCCCAGTCTTCAGGAGGACCTTTTAGTTTTTTACCCTGAACTGATGGCGTTTTGTAATGAATGGAAACAACTTCATTAAAAAGGCCAAGCTCTAGTTAAGAGGGCTTTTGTGGGGGGACAAGGCGAACCCGCACGGAGTAAAATCACCAATTCGCTTTAAATTTCTGAATTTGTGAGCACATGTTAAACGCAGACGTCGCAGGAAAAAGGCGTTACTCAGGGATTGACTAGCGCCGTCATAAACGATCCAACTGCCAAGGAATGAGGAACTGATGTCTGATTACATACCTAATGCCAGGAACCTGAACTGGATAATCGGTTTCGGCTGTATGTTCCTCATGGGAGCCGCACTCTTCATGGAGCACATGATGCACCTGGAGCCCTGTCCGCTCTGTATATTCCAGCGAGTGGCCGTAATCGCAGCCGGGCTGATCGCCATCTCAGCTGCCCTGCACAACCCAGCCCGGGTCGGTATCAAAGTCTACGGCCTGCTAGTAGTGTTGGCTTCTACGGTTGGTAGCGCACTTGCAACCCGACAACTCTATCTTCAAAGCCTGCCGGAAGATCAGGTTCCTTCTTGCGGCCCCGGGCTCGATTATCTGCTGGACGTGTTTCCCATGCAGGAAGTGATTCAAATGGTTCTCGTCGGTGATGGCAGTTGCGCTGAAGTCGTTTGGACGTTACTTGGCGTCAGCATTCCCGGCTGGACTCTGGCCGGGTTTATTGGCCTGGTCACGCTGGGGCTATTTCAGGCTTTCAGGAACAATGCGCACCAGTAATGCTCACTAGTTTTACTAGGCCGACAGGAAGTCCAGGGCTTCTTTTTTTGGTCGATTGTCTGCTGAAATTGCTCAATGGTTGCCCTCATTTTCTGAACCTGTTCCGGTTCCGGAATACCTGATGGCACACCCGTTGATTCTGAATCAGTTGATTGTCCCGCATCTGACCGCGGTGCTGGCGGTACATAGGCTTCTATCAAATTCACATCCGAAATTTCTATTTCCTCAGCAATCTCGAAATTAGGCGGGGCATTTGAAAAATGCCATTGCTCCTCGTCGTCCTGCCACTTATAGACCAGCTTCGGCTGCTGCTCTTGCACGGGGGGAACATTTTGGCGCCACTGGTTAAATTAACCACCAGACCTTTTAACTGAACAGGTACGTTTATCTTCCAGTCATCAAGCGTCATTAATGGCTCGCCGTTGGACCCTTTTATAAAAAGAGGGGCAATGCATGCGATAATCACTAATCCAACCATCAATTTAATCAAAACATTTCTCCGAACAAGCGCGTCCAAAACAGGCTCAATATAACCGTACCCCTATGTTAACGCTAACCAATGTATCCCTAAGGCGGGGCCCAGACCCTCTTTTTACAGCCGCCAGTTTCACCATCCATCGCGGTAACAAAGCGGGGCTGATTGGCGCAAATGGCAGTGGTAAATCGAGCCTTTTCGAGGCCATTCTCGGGACCCTGGAATCTGATGTTGGCCAGATCGACTTGCCGGCCGAAACCCGTATCTCGCATATGGCACAGGAGGTCAGGGGTAGTACTCAACCCGCGATCGATTATGTGCTTTCGGGTGACAGGCGCTTTGTAGAGATCACAGCGCAACTTGCCCAGTCCGAGCGCGACGAGACTTTCGAAAAAATTGCAGATCTGCATGAACAATTAGACACAATTGACGGATACACGGCCCGCGCACGCGCAGAACAACTGATGGTCGGTCTTGGTTTTTCGGAACCGGAGTTTACAAGGCCACTTTCCAGTTTTTCAGGGGGGTGGAGAATTCGCCTGAATCTCGCGCAAACCCTGATGACCCCTTCCGACCTGTTGTTACTCGACGAACCGACGAACCACCTCGACCTTGATGCGATCCTCTGGCTATCCGACTGGATCAAAAATTTCCAGGGAACCCTGTTACTCATATCCCATGACCGGGAGTTCCTTGATGAATGCGTCAACCACATCGTCTATCTTCATCATCAGACAATTGAACTGTTTACGGGCAACTATTCCGCCTTTGAGAAGATCAAGGCAGCCCGGCTGGCCTTACAGCAAAGCAGCTATGAGAAACAACAGCGCGAGATCGCGCATATGCAGGATTTCGTCAGGCGATTTCGGGCGAAAGCCACTAAAGCAAGACAGGCGCAGAGTCGAATTAAAGCGCTGGAACGATTGGAACTGATTGCTCCGGCTCATATCGACTCACCCTTCTCCTTCGAAATAACTGCACAGGAAAAAGCATCGACGCCATTGCTCACCCTGGTAGATGCCAACCTTGGATACGAGAGCGCGGTTCTAAAGAATGTCAATCTCAGCTTCTTACCCGGTGATCGATACGGGTTACTTGGGGTTAATGGTGCAGGAAAGAGCACGCTGATCAAGACATTGAACATGGAACTGCCGTTATTAAGTGGTTCCGAGACCGGGGGGACTAACCTCAACACAGCCTACTTCTCACAGCACCAACTTGATGAGCTGGACCTTTCCAGCAGCGCAGTGCAGCACTTGTTTGAACTTGGAAGAAACCTTGGAACAGTCCCAGGCGAGCAGGAGGCGCGAAATTTCCTGGGTGGATTTAACTTCCACGGAGACAAAGTACTGGAACCAGTTGGGACCTTTTCCGGCGGCGAGAAAGCCCGGCTTGCGCTTGCCCTAATCGCCTGGACCAGGCCCAACCTGCTGCTAATGGATGAACCAACAAACCATCTTGATATTGAAATGCGCCAGGCACTGACCGTCGCATTACAGACATTCGCCGGCGCTTTGATCCTTGTATCACACGATCGGCACCTCATGGCAAACGCGGTGGATCAATTTCTCCTGGTTGAAGACGGCTGCGTCAGCATCTTTCCCGGGGACCTCGCGGACTATCGAACCCGCGTATTACCCGGCAAGGAAAAAGACGCGTCGCCTACAGATCTGGCAGCTGAAACAGTATCGCCAACAACAGCCAAGAGGCCAGGTAAAGAAGTCCGGCAACTGAAAACGCGCCTGAATACCCTTGATAACAGAATGGAACGGCTACAACGAAAACTCGCAGAAGTGGAGCAACAGCTATCTGACCCTGCTATCTACAAAAGTCGTGACGGCCACGCAAAACAGGAGGTAGACCTCCAATCACTCCTTCGAGACCAGACGGAACTCAAAGAACAATTGGAAGCTATGGAGGGCGAATGGCTCGAAGTCAGCGCCGAACTGGAATCTAACTAGGGAACTTCTGATTAACTGCATTTTTTTGTGAGGGCAAGGCGGACCCGCACGCAGAAAATCGCGAATGGTCTTAATTTTGCGAGGTTTCGAGTACGGGTTCAATGCAGCCATCGCGAAAAAGGTGATGCGGCACTCCGACTTTAATCAGATGTTCCCTAGACTTCCAGCAGCACAACTACACCTGGGCTTCCTTATCTGGTTCCTGCTCACCCTCAGCAATACTTCGCCCAAGCGCCGGGAACACAGGAATATCCTTGTCGTCCGGCATTGGCATGAACTTCTTCCTCGCTAACGCTGCTTCAATATAGGGTGCCAGTTCCTCGGCCTTCTTCGCTTCCCGTTCAGCTTCTCTTGCCTTGAATTCTGGCATTACTTCACTGGCAAAGAGCTCCAGTGACTCGCAGATATGTTCGTGCTTATTCATACCTGCCTGCTGAATAAACGTCACCTGATCCACACCGACTTCCTCAAATTTCTTGAGGTGGCCTCTCATGTCATCAGGCGTTCCGATTCCTCCCCTGGCACCGGTGAGAGATTCCGTGATGTCTACAGGCATCTCCGCTAACTGTTTCTCACGAGCCTCCCTGAACTGTTTAAAGAGGTTAGTTCTCCCTGGTTTATGCTCGCCAAATCCGTACAACGCGCCAAGCGCGTATCCGAAGAACTCAAACCCTTCCAATCCACGGCTAATCGCTTCTTCTCTGTCCTGATGCAGAGAAAAGCTCGTCACCATCGCGATATTGGCATTCACAGTGTGGCCAATCGGCACACACTCATCGCTTTTGATAATGCTGTAGTACTCATCAACCCAGTGTTTGGCCTCCAACGGATCAACAAAAGCGAAGGTCAGCGCGCCTATTCCCAGCCTTGCAGCCATTTTAATAGTTTCCCTGTTTGAGCAGGCAACCCAGAGTGGTGGATGGGGTCGTTGCGCGGGTTTAGGGACAATGTTTCGGCACGGCATACTAAAGTACTTGCCTTCAAATCCCGGATAAGGGTCCATTGCCAGCATGTTGCAGATTTGCTCAACTGCTTCAAGGTACTGCTCACGTTTTGATTCAACAGGAATATCAAAGCCACCAAGCTCCAAAATAGCCGATGACTCACCAGTGCCAAACTCAACCCGCCCATTGGAAACCAGATCCAGTGTCGCAATACATTCTGCCGTTCGAGCGGGGTGGTTGTAGTTGGTGATTACCTGCCTGATACCATGGCCAAGGCGAATGTTTTTTGTTCGCTGTGACGCTGCGGCCAGAAATATCTCAGGCGAAGACGAGTGCGAATACTCTTCCAAAAAGTGGTGTTCAACTTCCCAGGCGTAGTCAATGCCAAGCTTGTCCGCAAGCTCTACCTGGTCCAGCGCATCCTGGAATAGTTGCTGCTCTAGACCTTCCTTCCAGGGCTTCGGTAATTGGTGTTCATAGAAAATTCCAAATTTCATGTTTATTCTCCCTTAAGCCACAAGCGCTTCGAATTGTTCAAATAATGACTGCCCGTCTTTGAGTGCAAGAACGGTTTCCTTCAGCGTCGCAATACTGAGTGGTCGTTGAGCCTCATGCATTTCAACCGCATGCCAGTGCACCATCTTTTCCCACACCGGGTCCAGGATTTCAGCACCGGATATCTCAGACCCATCTACCGCCTTGATCGTAAAACTTCTGAACTCCGATATTGCCGCGCGTAGCCACGCCACATGAACAGATTCGTCGAGTCGAATGCGGTTTATCAACTCGACCGCGTGGGCTGCCTCCTTCGGTTTGTCGATGAAGGTTTCAGCTGACTCTATGACACGTTCATAGAAATCAAATGCTCGCTCTGCCCTGACTTCTATCATCAGTAAATTCATAAGGAATGAGATCAGCATCTCGTGTTCAGCAGGAAGCGCAAGCATTTCTCGTTCAGCTTTCTCACGGCCAATGCTCGCTGGCGCCTCCGGGATCGGGTATTTATCTTTCCCAAAAACAAGATCCCGCGCCGCAAACCACATCGTGTCGTGACCACCAATACCGGAATCAGGAATACCCCCTTCATCCCAACCGTGGGTTGTGAGAAGCCCTTTGTTCATATGTGCCAGTGCCGTTGCGGAAATGTCCTCAACAATGATCGATTGAAAATCAGGAGCCTGGACCTCCGCCAGCGCTTTGCCACGCGCCTCTATCAAGCCCGTGATGGTGAGCGAATCCCAGAACGATTGTTCAATTCCATGCTTCAACAACAGAACCTGTTGCGGGACATTGGGAAAGTTAGGTTCAGTCAGCAACGTGGTAGATGCTTCGACGATAGGAACACCACGATCATCAAGCTGTTTGTGCCAGTTGTTGATCGCTTCCCATCGGTGCCTCGTGCGTGGTGATAGATAACGGCCGTCTGGATCGAAGCCACCATGCAGCTTCTGTCCGCACTCCACATGCAGGGTTTGATAGTCGTGTTCAGCTTCTATTTCCTGCTTGCTGTATTCCAACTTGCTCATTACAACCTCCCGTTATCGATTGCCTAATCCCCGGTCAATAAACATGCTCAGGTCTTCAATCATTTTCTCTCTGTCCAGGTCTCTTCTGCTGGCATAGATCATAGCGTGACGCAGCAAACCACAGAGGCCGTGGCTGATTAGCTCAAAGTCAAATTCGCCTTGTTGGTCACCTGCTGAATCAGTCGACCGGTCGTTCCTGACCGTAACGCTCACCAGATGACCCAGCCGGTCATACATTCTCCAGGCATTGTCATCCCTGGGAGCAATAAACACAGGGTCAAGAAATGCAGCCTGCAACAATCCAGGATGTTCCGCACCAAAATCCACTACTGCGCCGCATGTCACTCGCCACCTTGCTCGGGATCCACTGATTTCCTGAAGTCGATCGCTCATCACTTCTAGTAATTCATTCTGCGCCTGCTCCGCAAAATCAAGGAACGCCTGCTGCTTGTCAGCGAAATGCAGGTAAAAGGTGCCGTTAGCGACGCCGGCTAGGCGCGCAACGTCCTGCGGTCTTGTCTCGTGGTATCCAAGTTCAACAAATAATTCACGCGCGGCCAGCCTCAGCCGGTCCAGCGTCGCGACTTTCAACGCGGGCTCTTTCTCCGTGTTCTTTTTTTTAACCGGGATGGATGGCATCACAATGACAAATTGTCAGCGAGCGACAAGTGTAAACTGCTACTGACAATTTGTCATACCTCTCTGGCTTTATAGGTATACTTCGCGCCAGGGGAGCATGACCCACACTTGGAAACAGACCAGAGACCACGATGACTAACCCAAAAAGATCTTTCCCTGACACCAGAATGCGACGTCTGCGAACCGATGACTGGTCTCGCCGTCTAACCCAGGAAAACCAGCTAACCGCGTCTGACCTGATCTATCCCGTGTTTGTACATCCAGGTGAAAATAGCCGTGAAGCCGTGCCCAGCATGCCTGGCGTAGATCGACTCACAATAGATCTTCTGGTCCAGGAGGCCCGTGAAGTGGAAGCACTTGGCATCCCGGTCATCGCCCTATTTCCTGTGGTGCCACAAACCAGAAAGTCACTAACCGGGGAGGAAGCCTATAACCCGGATGGATTGGCACAAAATGCGGTAAGGGCAATCAAGGCGGCCTGCCCCAACCTGGGAGTGATGACGGATGTCGCCCTGGACCCGTTTACCAGTCACGGACAAGATGGCATCCTCGACGAGAATGGCTACATAGACAATGACATTACCTTAGATACGCTAGTCAAACAGGCTGTATCCCACGCAGAAGCTGGAGTCGATATTGTTGCACCTTCGGACATGATGGATGGCCGGATCGGCGCTATTCGACGCTCCCTCGAAGCCACAGGGTTTATTACGACCAAGATCATGGCCTACTCTGCAAAATATGCTTCCGCTTACTACGGTCCTTTTCGAGACGCAGTTGGCTCCAGCGGCAATCTTGGCAAGAGCGACAAGATGACCTACCAGATGAATCCAGCCAACAGCGATGAAGCACTGCACGAAGTGGCACTGGATATTGAAGAAGGCGCCGACATGGTCATGGTCAAACCAGGAATGCCTTACCTGGATATCGTACGCAGGGTGAAGGACACCTTTAACATGCCCACTATGGTCTACCAGGTGAGCGGCGAATACGCGATGCAGATGGCCGCTATTGAAAAAGGCTGGTTATCAGAGGCTGTCATCAATGAGTCTCTGCTGGGGATGAAGCGGGCAGGGGCAGATGCCATACTGACGTACTTTGCCAAAAGAGTCGCGCGAGAATTACAGAACTGACTTCCTATGGTCGTCCACTGACCTGAGTAGGCAACTATAAAGATAAGCCTCCAACGTTACTTGGCTCAACATAGCGAGACCTGCCATAGAATTCGGTTTGCCGACCGCTAGCAGAACTACCTAGATAACCTCATAACGATTTCGCATAGATTATTCGTTGTGAATTCACGGTTGGCGGCTTAGGATTAACCCCTCGACCTACACCTACTTTTTTCGGAGATAGTAACAATGGCGGATATCCAACATGTGTCTGATGAGTCCTTTGACTCGGACGTTTTAAATTCAGGCGTGCCTGTCCTGGTGGACTACTGGGCGGAGTGGTGTGGTCCTTGTAAGGTCATCGCTCCCGTGTTGGAAGAAATCGCGTCCGAATACGATGGCAAAATAAAAGTCTGCAAGCTGGATATTGATGCTAACGAGGCAACTCCACCGAAGTACGGCATCCGCGGAATTCCAACTCTGATGCTGTTCAAAAACGGCAACGTAGAAGCGACTAAGGTTGGCGCGTTGTCCAAATCACAGCTAACAGCGTTCCTAGACAGCAACATTTAGGCGCGTTTATTCTGGCTTATTGTGTACATCACTGGTGGTAATATGCCGCCGGTGAGTGCTCCCAAAGCAGGGCGTCCGTTAAAAAGTAGTTGACTTGGGCTTGAAAACATATCATTTTGTCCCTCGTAGTATGTGATGCTCAGAGCAGAACCGCAAAAAGAACCGCAAAAAAAAATAAAATACAAATTTGAACGCGCATACAATTGGCGCAACAGACATTGGTAACTCCGCTCATTTCCCCTCCAAAACAAATTCAAAACCTGACAACTTAATACTTTCAAAAAACAACTTTAGCTAAACCAAGTTTTCATCGACGCGATCGCGTCATCTTTAACAAACAAGTGAATTTATGAATCTAAGTGATCTAAAAACGAAACCCATACCAGAGCTTCTCGAAATTGCCCACGAAATGGGCATGGATAATCTCGGGAGATCCCGAAAACAGGAAATTATTGCGAACGTCCTTCGCAAGCACGCAAAAGGCGGCGAAGCCATCTACGGTGATGGCACCCTGGAAATTCTACAGGATGGATTCGGTTTCCTTCGGTCACCTGATAGCTCATATCTGGCGGGTCCCGATGACATTTATGTGTCACCCAGCCAAATTCGCCGTTTCAACCTGCGTACCGGTGATACTGTTTCCGGAAAAATTCGCCCACCGAAAGACAGTGAACGCTATTTCGCGCTCCTGAAAGTAGACCAGATTAACTTCACCGATCCTGGCGAAAGTAAGAACAAGATTCTGTTTGAAAACCTCACGCCGCTTTTCCCAGACCGGCCACTATTACTGGAGGCCGGCAACGGCAGCACAGAAGACCTGACCTCCCGAATTATTGACCTGACTGCACCCATCGGCAAAGGGCAGCGCGGTTTGATCGTATCTCCTCCGAAAGCTGGTAAGACGTTGATCCTGCAGAATATTGCCCAGTCAATCGCGCGAAATAATCCCGAAAGTCAATTGATTGTCCTGCTGATTGACGAACGACCGGAAGAAGTAACAGAAATGCAACGATCTGTACGTGGCGAAGTAGTCGCCAGTACTTTCGATGAACCACCGTCACGCCACGTCCAAGTCAGTGAGATGGTAATAGAAAAAGCAAAACGTCTGGTTGAGCACAAGATAGACGTCATTATTCTTCTCGACTCGATCACACGACTCGCACGAGCCTACAACACAGTAATTCCAGCTTCAGGGAAGGTCCTGACTGGTGGCGTTGACGCTCATGCACTTGAGCGACCAAAACGTTTCTTTGGCGCAGCACGTAATATTGAAGAAGGCGGGAGCCTTACCATCATCGCCACCTGTCTGATTGACACGGGCTCCAAGATGGACGAAGTGATATACGAAGAATTTAAAGGTACGGGTAACCATGAACTGCATCTCGAAAGGAAGATTGCAGAGAAACGTGTTTATCCTGCCATCAACATTCGTCGTTCTGGTACTCGTCGTGAAGACCTGTTGATGTCAGAGGATGAACTTCAGAAAGTTTGGATCCTCAGAAAGATCCTGCACGAAATGGATGACCTGGCTGCAATCGAATTCCTGCTGGAGCGCATGAAGAAGACCAAGTCCAATGAAGAATTCTTCGCGTCGATGAAACGAAAATAAATGTCGGCAAATAGCGTTACCTGCTCGATCAACTCAATTGAGTATTACAACCAGGACACTAGACGCATCCTGCTGGACGTTCCCCCTGAAAATGATATTAGCTTCCGTGCCGGGCAATACCTGCAGATGGTACTGCCACATAAGAAGTGTCCATTTTCGATTGCGAACTCGCCGCACCTGAAGAATCAAATTGAGCTTCACATCCGCCCAACGCCGGACTCTGAAGATTCGACGGCGATCGAAGAACTGCTGGATAACGCAAGGGAAATTGAAATTGAAGCCCCCCTGGGTGATTGCTTCATGACGAGCCCACCAGACAACACCTTAATTCTGGTTGCCGCAAGTACCGGTATTACCCAGATGAAAAGTATCATTGAGTACCTGGAACCCGATGGGTTCAAGCACCCGGTGCACCTGTATTGGGGAGTTGTTTGCGACCGGGATCTTTATCTGGCCTCACTTTGCGAATCCTGGGAATCCAAACACAGCAATTTTCACTTTGTGCCTGTAGTCAGCGAACCTGACACCTCGCCCAATTGGGCAGGCCGAACTGGTCTTGTCGGCGTAGAGGCATTAAACGATTTCGAAGATGTCTCTGATGTGACGGTCTACGTATCCGGTGGGCCGGGGATGGTCTACGCAACACTGGACGCCTTTGTTGAACGCGGCATGCCGCAAGCAGGCATGCACTCAGATATTTTTTCCTTCGCACCCCGCCCGAAAAGCTAGCCCAGAGATAGCGCGAGTTTTAAGTGCTGCGCACTAGATTCGAATTCTCCATTGTGTGCGAGCAACAAGCCCAGTTTTTCGTGGCCTTTATGGGGACCACCCAATTCGACTGATCGAGTAAACGATTCTCGCGCCATATTGGGTTCGTTGGACAGCTCATACAAACAACCCAGGCAATAGTGAAGTGCCGGGTCTTCCTCATGGAGTTTTAGCCAACCTTCCGCAGCTTTGCGTCTGGCCTTAAGCGTGTCGAAATCCGCATCACCATAAAGTGACACGTAATCGGAATCCCAGGACTTCTTGATGGCTGCGCGTAAAAGCGGTTCGGCATGTGCTTTGTAGCTGAGGCTTTTCACATACTGCGACAGCACCTCGTGGGAATCCCGGGCACTGGCCCCGAGGGACTTAAATAATGCATTGAGTTCAGCATCGTTTCCAGCCTCAGCTCTTAAGCCGATCAGTGCAATCTCATTTTCGAAGGGTTCGGTATCAAACAGATTTCTTAATCCAGGTAATGCCGCCATTGAAGCACGCCAGTCATCACTCATCTTGAGTGCCTGAAGTTTCAGCTCTGCGGCATAGCCATTCAACTTGATCGAATCCAGCGCGGTCAGGGCAGCAGCAGGATCTCTGCGCCTAAGTGCAAGTTCCGCCGAAAGAACGATCGCTGCACGAGACAGCGATGGGTCAGTCTCAACCGCCTGACGAAGATAGGTTTCACGCGCCTGGTGGTCGCCCTGGTTATTCGCAGCCCTCGCCGCTGAAAGAAAGTTCATTCCTTTCGAATCGCTATCTTCACCAACACCATCCAGGAACTTGCGGGCCCTGTCGAACTCGCCTTCGGTTAACAATCTCAGTCCTTTTTGAGTCAGCCTGCTCGTCCTTGCTTCTTTTTTTGCTTCACGCCATTCCCTAACAACCCCACTACCATACCTAAAGAGATTGACTGATCGAAACAGGAAGTAGGCAGCAAGGAAAAAACCAAGAAACAGGCCGACCAGCACCCAAAGGCTTGTCTGCATGGAGTACCCGTCATAGGCTAAAAGAACATAGCCCGGATCTCTTGCGATCAGGGTCCCAAGATATCCCGCTACCGCAATGACAACCAACAGCAGAAGCAATCCACGTTTCATTTTTTCGGTGCCTCCTTGAACCTAACCAATTGAGACCGGGCTGCCTTCAGGGATCCAGCTATATCTGGTAATTCAACTGACACCTGCAAAGCAGACAATCGAGTGATTGATTTCAGCATGGCGACGGTGCCCGGGTTTTCGTCGTCGAAGGAATCGGATACCCAAACCTGCGCCTCCCCAAGTGCACTCTGGAATACTCCCTGATTACCTTCCAACAGCGCCATCTGCGCAATCTGCAGCTTCAACACTAGGTTCTGCCTGAGGAAATATTCTTCTTTTGGTGGCAGAATGCGCTTGATCTCTACTTCATCCCGACGAAAGTCCACGAGGTGCGCAAGTTTGTTCCCCGCATGCCGAATCAGTCGCAAAAACCGCGCGAGGTAACCTGTTGCTTCTGCGTTTTGGTCAGTCGTTAAACTCGGCGCCTGGTAGGTCGGTAGAGTTCGACGGAGCAATGGGACCTGTGAGACGAGGGCAGAAAGCTCAAGATAAACCCCCTGAATGTCTGGTGAGCCCACAGCCTTTAATGCGGCTATATCCCGCGCAAGCGCCTCGCGTAATCCATGCGCCGCAAGTCCGTCGGTTTCCTGAATAATTTCATCAGCGGACTGCAACAGCTGCAGAGCTGAGTTCGCATCCTGCTCCATCAGTACCCGCTGGTTTGCCATCCTAACGAGGTATTCGACCTCAGCGTACACCCAGTCCTGTGAACTGGTGCCCATTCGACTTTGAATTGCCACCATCGACTCTGAAACACCAGCTAGAAACTGCTGCATCTGCTCCTCGCCAGTCGTGAGTTGGGCATTCAATTCAGCATTCTTAGCCGCCATGCGGCGTTCAATATTTCGCAGCTCAATACCGAGGGTTTCAACACCGGCTTCAATCTGAGCAACACGCGCCGGTATCGGGTCGATCTGAGCACCTGTGTATTTCTCTTTGTAGATCTCATAAGCCGGCCAGGAACCTATCCCAATAGCAACCAGCGCGAGTAGTATCGCGAGTACGATGCCAATTCCACCGCCCGAAGACTTTTTTAACGGCGTCGCGGCTTTGTCCTGGCGGGATTCAATATGATCAAAAGCATGTTCAAGCTTTTCATCTACGGGGCCCGTTGTATGGTCACTCATTGGCTTTACCAGATGTATTTATTACCTTAATCACCGCATCATACAACGCTTCATCCGAAGCTCCACCTGCATTCGTCACCCCCTGAAAAACATAGCTTCGGGCTATTCGCTCCAGGCGAGATGAAGGTACTACGGCGTGGTATCCATGCAAACTCTCACCAGAGAGCGAAGTAAAATTTTCCAGAATTTCAGCACTGGTCAGAATAACGATCGAGCCTGCCATCAGGTCAGAAAAGTCATGCTGGAGTAGTAGCCGACGGTACGTCTCCAGATATGTGACGGATGCACCAGATTCACCAAGGGATTGACCAAGCAGTTCTCGGCCACCTGCCCCTCGAACAATCAGGATCTGCTCATCTGCCACTTCCTGAAGACCAGTTAGCGCCAAAAGCCCTTCGCTCCCTGCCAGATCGGGGAACGAGGCAACCACACCATGCTGTTTAAGTGCTGCCGCTGTGCCTGGTCCGACCGAAAACCATTTTAGGCTTATCGGCCATTGCGGCCAATAGTTTTCCAGGATGGGTAACCCAAAACGAACACTACTTTTACTTACAAAGATGATCTTGTCGTAACGATCAAGATCCAACGCGATTCGTTTCATTTCCAGGTCAAGCGGCTTTTCCGCCAGTTCGATTAAGGGGCGAACAACCGGCAATAAGCCATCGGCACGAAACAAATCCGCTAGGGATTTATTCGCTCCGGGAGGACGGGTAAGCAGTATAGTTTTCAAATGCATCGATGCCCGACGATTTAGTTCAGTGTTTGTGTTCTGCCATCAAATCTGCAGCACCCCTGGCTAACAGGTTATTACCCAGCCTCTCTGCGAGCGAGGCAGCGTCATCAATCCTTCCAGTCACCTGCTCCCTGATGATTACGTTACCCCCCGGATCAGATATGAACGAGTTTAATAGAAACTCACCCGCCGTGGGTTCCGCATAGACAGCAACTGGCAGGTTACAGGTCGCACCTAGCAACTGCGTTACTTTACGTTCCGCCGTGACGCAGATTCGGGTAAGGGAATGATTAATTGATTCAACGAGCCCAGTTATCACGGGATCGTTCGAGCGGCTCTCTATACCAACAGCTCCCTGCCCTGCAGCAGGGATACAGATATCAGTGGCTATTGCTTCACGTACGCGATTCGCAAGTCCAAGCCTGGTTAACCCGGCGACAGCGAGAATCACCGCATCATACTCACCATCATCGAGTTTACGCAGCCGAGTATCAACATTACCCCGGAGCTCGATAAACTCAAGTCCCGGATAGGCAAGCTGCAACTGCCTGACGCGACGTAAACTGGAAGATCCAACCCTTGAACCCTTTGGCAAATCAGCGAGTGACGCAAATCTGTTTGAGACAAACGCGTCCTGCGGGCTGGCCCGCTCAACGATCGACGTAATCGCCAGGCCCCGGGGTAGTTCACCCGGCACATCTTTCATAGAGTGAACCGCAATATCGGCAGAACCATCAAGCAGTGCAGTTTCAAGCTCTTTGACGAAGACCCCTTTGCCGCCCATCTGGCTAAGAGGGGAAGATTTATTCCTGTCACCCAGCGTGGTCATGCCAATAATTTCACACTGCAATTCGGCATGCGCGGATTCGAGCAGGCTTTTAATGTGATTGGCCTGCCACAATGCCAGTGCGCTTTGGCGTGTGGCGATTCGAAGTTTTTCCATGTTGTAGTTGTAACCGGCGACTGTTCCAGCCGCCCACATTAATGAGTTCCAGATCATCAATCAACGAAGAGGGCTCACCGAAGCATAGTTTAAGGGTCCAAAATACTGAATCAGCCAACAAAAAAAGGCGGCAACTGCCGCCTTTCCTGATTCAGTTCGTGTATTACAAAGCCCGCACCAGCCTGCGTAGGCCGGAAACATGCCTTCTGCTGACATCCAATCGCTCTTCAACACCGCGCATCCTCACCTGGTAGTGTCCGCAAGGCTCTCTCTCCAACCCCTCAAGATGATCCATCATCACCAGTGCATTCCGGTGAATCCGGACTACCCGATCACCAAACTCTTCTTCAAGGTCGCGAAGGGTATCGTCGATCAGGACCTCACCACCTCCATAGCGCACTGTTACGTATTTATGATCTGCGTGGAAGAACTTCACATCCGCCAGCGGAATCAATTCGATGCCCCGCCACGTCTTGGCACTAATATGCGTTCTCGAGCGGGTATGGGGTGTTTCGTCTTTCCCTATGATCGCTTCTATTTGGACCTTGTTAACGGTAGACGCCTTACACAGCGCCTCGGAGAGCGCTTCACGACGAACGGGTTTCATCAGGTATCCTGAAGCATTAACGTTAAACGCTTCTATCGCATGTTCATCAAAAGCAGTACAAAATATCACCGCCGGCGGCTTCGCGAGCGTTGCAAGCTGTTTGCCCGCTTCCATGCCGTCCATGCCGGGCATACGGATATCCAGCAACACAATATCGGGTTCCAGTTTGATCGCCTGCCTGACCGCATCGTCGCCGGATTCTGCAATCCCTGAGACTTCATGGTCGTCAAGAATTTCTACCATTCTCACCAACCTTTCTCTTGCTAGCTTCTCGTCGTCAACCACCAATACTTTCATGGACTATGACCTCTTTATGCTGATTTACCGACATTGCAGTCGGCATTTAGGGCTATATTTAGGACAGATACTTCAAATTGCAGTGCGATACTCTGTCATGAGCACTAAACTACGTCCTTTCCAACAACAAAAATGCTAAGTAGCGCACAGTTTGGAGCTAAAAGTCGTTATTTTCAGCCTTTTACCGGATAAATCAGGCGAGCTGTAAAAAAACCCCCAGATACGTCAGTCGTCAGCAACGCTTCCGGCCCATAGAGTGCGGTCATTCGGTTGCGAATGTTGTCGATGGCCATCCTGTTGCCCTGTTTATGCTCATAAGACGTATCTGACATCGGATTGGTAATTTCAATCTGGACGTGCGGTCCTTCCAGCTCAACCGAGACGGTGACGGTGCCTCCTTTGGGTAGAGGCTGGATGCCATGATAGATCGAATTTTCCAGCAACGGCTGCAACGTGAGTAGAGGAATACTTATTGCAGCGGTATCAACGTTCACATCCCATTGCACCGTAAGGCGATCGTCCAGGCGCAGGCTCTCGATATAAACGTATTTTTCACAAAGGTCCAGTTCTTGCGCCAGGGTAACCGGCTCACTTGTCGAGTCATTGAGACTTGCCCGAAACAGACTCGACAGATCTTCTACAACTTCTTCAGCGAGGTCTGGGTCAATACTGATCAAGCTGGCAATAATATTCATGCTGTTAAACAAAAAGTGTGGCCTGATTCTGGATTGCAGTGACTGGATACGGGAAGCCAGTTCGGCTTGTTCTCTTGACCTCAATTGATGGGACAGGAAAAAGTACCTGAACGCCATCCCGGTCATGATCATGGCGATCAGGAGGTTACGCGCAATTCGTCCCCACCCCGATTCTGTCACCGAACCCATACCTTCAAGCACCATCTCAGCGCCCAGACTAAATAACAATGTCAGTAACAAAATCAGACCGTAGGCAACACTGCTTGCCTTCGGAACTGACATCCCCATTAACCATGGCCGTATGTTACAAAGGAGTGCCGCGGACACCAGCACAATCCATTGAATAAACAACGAGGCAAGTCCAAGTGCGAGCCAATCAAAATCAAAGAAGCTGGAAGAGAAAAGTATCTGAACAAAGACAAGCAGTTCAGACGCCAGCACTAGAAAGAGAGTGCTTTGAGCCTGGCAAAGGTCAGGCAGGAAGAAATCCGTCTCCGGGTTCGATGCCGTCGAATAATTGTTTGCGCTCATGTCTGCTTAACGCTCATGGCTGTTTACCTTTCATGCCGTCTAACGCTCATGGCTGTCTAACGCTCATGGCTGTTTACCGCTCATGGCTGTAATTATGCCTGTAGTTGGAACCTTACTGCTATAATCGCCACTCTCAACCGATCGGGTCGGCTCGTTGACTGATAAAAATACAAAACTCTGGGATGGCAGGTTTACCGAGGCTACCGATGCCTTCGTGGAATCGTTTACTGCCTCTATCGAATTTGATCATGTGTTAGCCCTTTATGACATAGAGGGCTCAATTGCGCACGCAACCATGTTGCAGTCTGTTGGCATCATTACTAACAACGAGTTAGGCGCCATGGTTGAAGGACTCAATGGCATCGCAGAGGACATCAAACAGGGCACGATGGAATGGTCTATTAGTCTTGAAGATGTCCATATGAACATTGAAAGCACCCTGACCGACAGGATTGGCGAGGTTGGGAAGAAACTACACACCGGTCGCTCCAGAAATGACCAGGTTGCAACAGATATCAGGCTGTACCTGCGGGATGCTATCGACAACATTCTGCATAAAATCCGGGACCTGCAACACGGGATTCTTGACCTGGCCACCAATGAGACGGAAACGATCATGCCAGGCCTGACCCATCTCCAGATTGCCCAGCCGATCTCATTTGCCCATCACCTGATGGCGTGGTTCGAGATGGTCGATCGCGATATCGAACGCATGCAGGACTGCCGGAAACGCGTAAACACCATGCCGCTCGGTTCCGCCGCGCTCGCCGGAACAACTTATCCCATTGATAGAACCATGACCGCAAAGCTGCTGGGGTTCGACCAAATCGCAGGCAACTCCCTGGATGCCGTTAGCGACCGGGATTTCGCGATAGAGTTCTGCGCTGCCTCGAGCATTTTGTTAATGCACCTGTCGCGATGGGCAGAAGAGATGATCCTTTGGACTTCCCCGCAGTTTGGATTTATTTCTCTGCCGGATCGATTTTGCACTGGCTCATCGATCATGCCCCAGAAGAAGAACCCCGATGTGCCTGAACTTGTCAGAGGAAAGACGGGACGAGTATTTGGCTCGCTCATATCCTTGCTCACTCTAATGAAAGGCCAGCCTCTCGCTTATAACAAGGACAACCAGGAGGATAAGGAACCCCTGTTCGACACGGTCAATACCGTACTGGATTGCCTGACAGCATTCTCTGACATGATTCCTGCGATAGAACCACAGCGCGAACAAATGCGTCTTGCGACACTGAAAGGTTTTGCGACCGCAACTGACCTTGCTGATTACCTGGTGAAAAAGGGGCTGCCTTTCAGGGATGCTCACGATGTTGTTGGTCGACTGGTTGCCGTTGGGCTGGAACAAGACCTGGACCTGTCCGAGTTGTCTCTCGAGCAATTCACATCAATGTCGAGCCTGATCGAAGAAGATGTGTTCGACGTATTGACGCTCGAAGGTTCTCTTTCGGCCAGAAACCATCATGGTGGCACGGCACCAGCGCAGGTTAAGTTGGCAATCGAGCAGGCACGATCAAGACTAGGCTGACTCTTCTAAGGAACTTCTGATTAATTACATTTTGTTGCGAGGGTTTCCTCTAAGGGTAAGGCGAACTCGCACGCAGAAAGTTGGGTTTCAAGTGCGGATTCAATGCAATCATCGCGAAAAAAATGATGCGACAGTCCGACTTTGATCAGATGTCCCCTAAAACAGTGATGCACCTGCCTGGTCCATAAACACCCGGTTTAATAGCTGTTCCAGACTTTCGTCTGTATTAACGCAGTGCCAGCCGCCGTCTGCTCTTTTCAGGTGAAAACCCCCTGACTTTGCCGCAACCCAGATTTCATGGTTCGCAATCTGTCGACTCAGGATAATGCTGGAACCACTGTCCAGCGTGAAGGTCAGCACACCACCCGAAGCATCGATATCGACGTCAAGTTCGAGTTCATCCACACGATCTTCAATTCGGACGAATTCGTCATCTACGATTTCCTGAAACTCACTGTCATCCAAGGGAAAGATTCCTCCATGTGTAGTGCGGTTTTAATATGGGCTAATTCGGATAGTTCTCGATTCTGCCGGGCTAAAGTATACTGCACCCTCCGAAGCTTTGATTAACACGACATGCGTATAGCGATGCTGATAATAGTTCTCGTTCTGCTGCCGGCTTGCGGCCAGAAAGCACCACTTTACCTACCACAGGATAAAGCGCCTGAAGTTTCATCCAGGGTGCTAGCAGGCAATGATCTCAAAGTAGCGAATAATTCGAACCAACCCTTAACTCATCAGGAAAAATAGTCGTGTTACACCGCATCGAAGGCGATCTTCACATGGAGCAAGTGTCGCTTCGAAAGATCGCCGAAACCCATGGCACACCCTCTTTCGTTTACTCAGAAGGCGCCATTACCGCTGCCTATCAAGCCTTTCACGATGCGTTCTCCATGCATCCACACCGAATCTGCTATGCCGTAAAAGCTAATTCGAACCTCGCCATCCTTCAGACATTAGCAGCCCTCGGGTCCGGTTTCGACATAGTTTCCGGCGGAGAGCTTGCACGAGTCCTGAGAGCTGGTGGTGATCCAGGTTCAGTCGTTTTTTCAGGCGTTGGCAAGCAAGACTGGGAGATTCTATTTGCCCTGGAGCAACATATTAGCTGCTTCAACGTGGAGTCCGCGTCAGAGCTGCGCAGAATAGCTCGGCTTGCTGCTACCACAGATGCTATTGCGCCCATTTCAATCCGGGTCAATCCCGACGTCGATCCCAATACTCACCCCTATATTTCCACCGGTTTAAAAGAAAACAAATTTGGCGTCTCTGTTGAAGATGCGATGACGCTATACCAGGAAGCAGCAGGGCTCGACTCACTAAAGATTGTTGGTGTCGACTGCCATATTGGCTCCCAAATCACGGAGTTAACCCCCTTTCTTGATGCACTGACACGGGTACTTTCGCTGGTCGATGAGCTTGAAGCGCAGGCCATCACACTGGAACACATCGATCTGGGTGGTGGCATCGGCGTTCAGTACCGAGACGAAGTCCCTATAGAAATCGGCCATTTCGCCAGTGCGATTGTGCAGGCCATGAGCGGTAGGCCGCAGTCTCTAATGTTTGAACCCGGGCGCATGATAGTCGCCAACGCCGGCGTGTTGCTGACCACAGTGAATACATTGAAAAGTAACAACGAGAAAAACTTCGCGGTAGTCGATGCCGCGATGAACGATTTGATTCGCCCTGCGCTCTACAGCGCCTGGCAGGAGGTTACCCCGGTTACGCTCAAAGATGACGGCGCTAGCCCAGAAAGACACTGGGATATCGTCGGTCCGATCTGTGAGACAGGAGATTTCCTGGCCAAAGATCGAATGCTTTCGCTGGAAGAAGATGACCTTTTGGCCATATTGTCAGCCGGCGCCTATGGGTTTGTCATGAGTTCCAACTACAATTCCCGGCCCAGGTCCGCTGAAGTTCTGGTTTCGGGTCAAGAGCACTACTGCGTTCGCAAGCGTGAAACGATCGAAGACCTGTTCGCCTTGGAGTCAATGAAGCCCGTCTCTTAAGTTGCATTGCCGGTTTGCCAGAGTAAATTAGAAAAAATGCTACTACGATTCACTAAAATGCACGGACTTGGGAATGACTTCATGATGGTCGATCTCATCTCCCAGCCCGTCACGCTTAATCCTGAGCTGATCAAGGAGCTGTCCGATCGCCGGTTCGGCATAGGGTTCGACCAGTTACTGACTGTTCGACCACCCGCCGGACCAGACAGCGATTTCCGCTATACCATTTATAACGCGGATGGCAGCGAGGCCGAACAATGCGGGAACGGCGCGCGATGTTTTCTGGGCTTCGTAAGAGACGAAGGTCTCACAACTAAATCTACTATCAGGCTGGAAACCCGCAACGGCAATATAACGTGCAAGCTGGGGAAAGATGGCAATGTCACAGTGGATATGGGCAAACCGGCACTGCAACCCGGCAAGGTTCCCTTCGTTGCAGACAGCACGCAGATCAACTACCAACTCTCTCTTGGGCCAGAATACCCTGATACATTTTCGATATCGGCATTGAATGTGGGTAACCCCCATGCCGTCATCACCGTACCTGCGGTGGACAGCGCACCGGTCCTGGAAGTAGGTCCGCTTGTTGAGCGCCACCCACGATTTCCAGAAGGTGTTAACGTAGGCTTTATGGAAATCGTATCCAGAAAGAAGATAATGCTTCGGGTGTTTGAACGAGGCGTTGGAGAAACCAAGGCTTGCGGTTCCGGTGCTTGCGCAGCTGTTGTAGCCGGTAGACTACAGGGTGTACTGGACGATACTGTGGACGTGGAGCTGACAGGCGGCCATCTGAGCATCAGCTGGGGTGGCGACAATGACACCATCAAGATGACCGGCCCCACATGCAAAGTTTATGAAGGCCGATTACAAATATGAGTACCGATATTCTATGAGCAAAAAACTGATCGATAAGGACGTCGCCGCCTACCTACTGGCAAATCCCGATTTTTTTGTCGACAGGGATCGACTGTTACTAAAGATCCAGGTTCCTCATAAAAGCAAAGGCACCATCTCACTGGTCGAAAAACAGCTGGATGTCATCCGGGATCGGCAAAAGAAAACCAGGAGGCAACTCAAGGAGTTCGTTGAGAATGCAGAACGTAACAAGGAAATATTTGATAAGAGCCGCAAGCTAATTCTCAGCATGATGGCTGCGAAGCAAAGTTCCGAATTCTTCGCAGCACTCGAAAAGGGTCTCAAACGCGATTTTGGGTGCAAGGCAAATTCGCTGGTGGTTTTTGGAAAACCTAAGCAGATTAATCATTTCACTTCACGAATTCCTGCTGAATCTGCAAGAAAATATGTTGGTGCGCTGATGCAGAGCAAGGTGCCAACGCTTGGAACGCTCCGACCCAGAGAGCAGGATTTCCTGTTTCAGGACCAGAGTGAAAAAGTTAAATCCGCCGCTGTTCTTACCATCCGTGACAAGAACAAACATCTTGGTATGCTGGCGATTGGTAGCAGTGACATGGAATACTTCACGGCAGACATGGACACCCTCTTTATTAACTTCATTGCCGAGACTCTGGGAAAGCTCTTACCGCAACACTTGCCCCGATAATTGATGAACGCGGACATTCAACTGCAACAGCCTATCTCAGCATTCATCGCTCATCTTTCGGATGAGCGCCAATTATCCCCACATACCGTTGATGGTTATAAGAGAGACTTAACAGCACTGAAAAAAGAGCTCGCCGACCAGGATATAGCGGACTGGCGTGACGTAAGAGCACATCACCTTCGCACCTATATCGGCGTAGGGAAAAGGCAGGGACGTTCGGGGAAGACCTTACAAAGACGCCTTTCCGCGACTCGAACCTTCTTTAACTACCTGGCCCGGGAAGGCATCTGCTCGACAAATCCGGCGAAGGAATTTTCCGCGCCAAGATCAGACTCACGCTTGCCTGCCACAATTGATACCGATCAGGTGAGCCGACTGCTTGAGATCGATACAACCGGCTGGCACGCGCTGCGCGACAGGGCAATGTTGGAACTATTTTATTCGTCCGGGTTACGTCTTGCTGAACTGGTCGGAAGCAATACGGGTGACATCTCTTTTGATAACAATTCAATGAAGGTGCGAGGTAAGGGAAACAAAGAAAGGGTGCTACCCGTTGGCTCAAGAGCAATTGCCGCTATCAACACCTGGTTGAAAATTCGTGAGCAGCTGCCAAAAGGCAAGCTTGAAGATGAATCAGCGCTCTTTCTTAGTGAGCGAGGAAAACGAATAAGCCCCCGAAACGTTCAAGAGAGAGTCAAAAAGTGGTGCGTTCGCCTGGGTATCTCTGGTCGTGTTCACCCGCACACACTCAGACATTCCTTCGCTAGCCATCTTTTGGAATCAAGTCAGGACCTTCGTGCAGTCCAGGAGTTACTTGGTCATGCCGACATCTCAACCACCCAGATTTATACACACCTCGACTTCCAACACCTGGCTGATGTCTACGATAAAGCTCATCCCAGGTCTCAAAAGGTAACCGATAAATGATCCGAGTCATCGCCTTCGATTTAGACGACACGCTCTGGTACGTTGGTCCTGTTATTAAGCGGGCAGAGTCCATCCTGGCTGACTGGCTTGAAAAAGAAGTACCCGGATATAGCTACGAACCGTCCACGCTAATGCCGATTCGCGAAACGCTGCTGAGCGAAGATCCCTCGCTGGGCCACAGACTCACAGCCTTCAGGCAACAACTTATTAAAACCTCCCTCATATCCCATCTTGACGAACAAAGTGCTGGCTCTTACGCAGAACGCGCTATGGAAATCTTTTTAGCAGCACGAAACGAAGTGGAATTTTTTGAAGGTGCCCTGGATACACTCAAGGACATTGCGCGATCTTTTCAACTGGGGGCGATTACAAATGGTAACGCAGACATTTACAGGCTCGGGTTAAATGACTGTTTTAGCTTTGCCTTTTCCGCGGAACAGGTCGGCGCCCCAAAACCAGCACCAGATCTGTTCCACGCAGCGCTGGCGCATACGGGCTGTGAACCAGCAGAGATGGTTTATGTGGGTGATGATCCCATCAAAGACGTAGATGCAGCCAATGAAGTAGGTCTGCACACCATCTGGATGAGATCAAACGATAAACTTATCAAAGGTGAGTCGAACCCTGACCAGACTATAGACGATATAAGGGCGCTTCCTGATGCAATCAGGAAGCTAGTTGATCGTTAAAAGTCGAAATAAAGTCTTTTACTACACCGACCTCTCCCTCGAGCAAAGTCTTTCGCTCTGGCAGGTCTTTTAGTAACTCTAGCGTTGGGTGACTTACTTCAATATCGGGGATTACCTGCAGAATAACTTCATCAAATTTGGACGGGTGCGCGGTCGCCAGGCAGACCAGCGGAACTTCCGGTCGTCTTTTGGCCAGGCCAATCTCAACCCCAACTGCGGTATGGGGATCGAGAAGGTACTCGGTCTCCTCAAAGATCCTGGCGATTGTCGCCACCGTTTCTTCGTCGGATACTCTTCCTGACGTAAAAGCAGCGTCGAAATTCAGTGTGTTGAAGCTAGTGGTAGCGAGCCCTGTATTCGAAAAATCCCTCATGAATTCTTTGACCTTTTCCGGTGCCTGGCCAAATTCAAAATAGAGGTACCGTTCAAAATTACTGGCAACTTGGATGTCCATCGCCGGACTATGGGAGAAGTAGACCTCGCCCCTCTCATATCTACCGGTGGTGAAAAAACGATGCAGTATGTCATTCTGGTTGGTCGCCAGAATCAGTGTATCAATAGGCAACCCCATGCGGCGGGCAATGTAACCCGCAAAGATATTTCCAAAGTTACCCGTTGGCACGGCAACCTGGAATCGCTCAGGCAACCCGAGCTGCACATAAGCTGAAAAATAGTAGACAACCTGGGCAAGAATTCGAGCCCAGTTAACAGAATTGACGGCACCAAGGTCGTAGGCATCCTTGAATGCCAGGTCATTGAAAATGGTCTTCAAGATCGACTGGCAGTCATCAAAGCTTCCCTCAATGGCAAGATTCTGCACATTGTCGTCCAAAACAGTTGTCATCTGTTTTTCCTGGAGTGCGCTTGTCCTGCCTTCCGGAAACATGATGAAAATATTAATGTTTTGCTTACCGCGGACGCCCGCAATCGCAGCGCTGCCAGTGTCTCCGCTAGTGGCGCCCAGGATATTTAGCCGGCCGCCGCGTTTATTCAGCACATATTCAAAGACATTGCCCAGAAACTGCAGCGCCACATCCTTGAAAGCCAGCGTCGGGCCATGAAACAACTCAAGGACATGAATATCGCCAACTTCGACGAGGGGCGTCACGGCTGAATCATCAAAAGTCTCATAGCTACGCTCAATGATTGAACGTAGTTCGGCCGCTGGAATGTCATCAATGAAGTGCCCCATGACATATGCGGCCAGATCCACATAACCCTTACCGGCGAGCTGCGGCAAATCTTTACTGATATCTGGAATCGTCTCTGGTACCAGCAATCCACCATCATCAGCCAGGCCCATCATCACAGCATCACAAAAGGATAGGCCTTGAACTCCACCACGTGTACTCACATATCGCATACTGACTCCATGGGGTCATGCTAAAAGTGAGCATTATAGAGAAATTTTGCCTTTCGGGGACCCGACTAACAAAGGGATTATGGAGGAGGGTATGAACCGCCCCCATAAAACTACAAAGTAACGTGTTAGATCGCTTCAGCGCCGGTTTCGCCAGTCCTGATTCGGATAACGTCATCCAGTGTACTGATAAAGATCTTTCCATCACCAACCTTACCGGTATTGGCAGCACCTGAAATGGCCTCAATGACCGCATCAAGGCTGTCATCAGCAATAGCGACTTCAATCTTTACCTTGGGTAAAAAATCGACGACATACTCCGCCCCGCGGTAGAGCTCTGTATGGCCTTTTTGTCTGCCAAAACCTTTAACTTCTGTCACTGTCATGCCCTGCACAGAAATTTCTGACAGCGCCTCACGAACGTCATCAAGTTTGAAGGGCTTAATAATTGCAGAGACTAGTTTCATTAATTTTCTCCTTGCAAAGCTTCACCTAGAACTTAGGCAATGTACCGAATTTCAAGAGCCGATGATAGTCCATTCATGGCCCAGAAGCCTTTGAAATCTAGCGAATAGTCGTACATATGGCACTCCGGGTCATTAACTTGAATCGCACAAGTTCGCGTTAGTCATTACCGGTATTACCAATTCCATCGAATCGAAGGGGTCCAACACCGCTGATCTAATAGTGTAAATCATCTCGAACGGTTGTATACAGAGCATTGACTGTGCCAACTTATAGAAAAATGATAATAAACAATAAGTTATAGCTTTTTGAGACAGGTCCGACATAGCCCCGCACTAGCGTGGTGCAAGAGGGAGACCATTGAAGTCGGACTCTGCACCAAGTTCGTGCGGCATTAATGGCCATCTGCTTACAGTACTAGCAGTATATGACTCAGTGCTGGGCAGAAGCGCGCGGGTAAAATTGATTGATGACAGTCGCGACCACTTTCTCGAGCGCAGAACTAGGCATTGATGCCCCACTGGTTACCGTTGAAGCAGATGTATCTCCCGGTTTACCCAAAACGCTGATTGTTGGACTCGCCGAAACCGCGGTGAGGGAAAGCAAAGATCGGGTAAAGGCTGCAATCACGACCAGCGGCTTCGAATACCCCTCAAGAAGGATAACTGTAAATCTTGCGCCTGCAGACCTACCCAAGTCCACCGGCCGATATGACCTTGCAATAGCGGTATCAATTCTCGCTGCGTCCAACCAGATCCCACCGGAATGCATAGACTCTTATGAGTTCCTCGGGGAACTATCGCTGACAGGAGCACTTCGCGCAGTCCGCGGGATATTGCCCACCGCGCTTCGCAACAAAGGCCAGAGGCGGAGGCTTGTAGTACCGAAAGCTTGTGAGCTTGAGGCAGCCTTGGCTGAATCAGAGGATCTTTACCTTGCTTCAAGCCTTCATGAGGTGCTGGCGCATCTGGCCACGGGCCAACCACTTGCAACGCCGAGGCAATGGCAGCCTGATCCAGAGGATAGTGCAGTCGCCTCATTGGCAGATGTGAAAGGCCAGGCTTCGGCGAAGCGAGCACTTACCATTGCCGCCACTGGTGGTCACAATCTGCTGATGGTCGGCCCCCCCGGTACCGGGAAGACTATGCTCGCCAGCAGGCTTCCCTCGCTGATTCCTCAGATGACCCTGGAAGAATCCTTGCAGGTCGCGTCCATTGCATCCGTTTCACGACAGCTATTCGAGTATAAAAAATGGAGACAGCGGCCATTTCGCAGGCCCCATCACACCGCAAGTGCGGTAGCTATGGTTGGCGGCAGCAATCCGCCGAAACCGGGCGAGATCTCTCTTGCCCATAATGGCGTACTGTTTCTCGATGAAGTTCCTGAGTATTCCCGGCAAGTGCTCGAAGTGCTAAGAGAGCCTCTGGAATCTGGCGAGATCTGGATCAGCCGAGCCGCACAGCAGGTCAGGTATCCAGCACATTTTCAGTTGATTGCCGCAATGAACCCTTGTCCATGTGGTTACTTCGGCGACGATACGAGGCAATGCGACTGTTCCGCACAGCAGATACATCGCTACAGGTCTCGTCTATCCGGGCCACTAATGGATCGGATTGACCTGCACATCGAGGTGCCACCGTTGCCAACCGGCACCTTGAGCGATAAGACCACGGTTGAGCCAAAAAACTGTGAGTTGAAGGCAACCATAGCCAATACAAGAACGTTGATGCTGGAGCGACAGGGAATGCTGAACAGCAACCTGAATAACCAGCAGATCGCCAGGCACTGTAAGCTATCAAAAGGCGATGTTCGAATCCTTGATGACGCTGTAAACCAACTTGGAATATCCGCCCGGGGCTACTTCAAGATCCTAAAAGTGGCACGCACTATCGCGGATTTATCAGGAATAAACCGCATAGCGACGTCTCACTTAGTTGAGGCAATTGGATATCGGAAATTGGACCGGTCGCCCTGATCGGTGCCATCAGGTGATGTCCTACTTGGCCGCGTCGACCATATAGTCAACCAACGCCCGCAGTTCATCATCACTACAGCTAAAGCACATACCTTTCTGCGGCATCGCTGGTGGCAGCCCATTGATTGTACTGGCATACAGCACATCCATGCCCTTTTCTACTCTTGGCGCCCAGGCCGCAGCATCGGCAAACTTGGGAGCGCCCGCTATACCTGCATTGTGACAAGTCGCGCAGCTTTTGTTGAAATTGGATTCAACGCTGGCACCACCCGCGGCAACAACCATTGGCGCAGCAACCATTGGCGATACTGTCTTAGAGAGACACTCGGCACCTTCCAGGCAGACATCACCAACTCTCTTAATTCTTTCAGCAATGTCATCAGCACTGGCAAAAGCCAGTCCGGAGATCATGATACTGACCAGGAATACCAGAATTTTACACTTACTCACTACATATACTCACTACCAATCCGGGCGCCATTATACCGAACCGGCGGCCGTTGACTACCTGAACAATTATAGGTCCTGTTAGCTCTTACCACCCCAGTTTGACTCTTCGATATCTTTGGTCGCGCTAAACTGGAACACACTGGAGGTTCCCGCCTCTATCACGGATTGTTCGGATACCAGGGTTAGTATCGAACGCTCCCTGAATTCGGAGAGACCATCAGCGCCGACATTGACCATAGTGGATCGCAGCTTATAGAGCGTTGTTTTCAGCACTTCAGCCACACTGCCAACTAGTGGCACATAGGCATCAACGCCCTCTTCGAAGACCATTTCCCGCGTGGACATATCTTCAGCATATCGCTGCCAGTTCTGTGCGCGATTCGTCCCTTCTCCCCAGTAGGGTTTATACATCTGACCATTAATAGAGGTCTTTGGGGTTGGGCTCTCTTCTGTCATAGCGAAATACCGCCCCATCATGACGAAATCTGCGCCCATCGCCAGCGCAATGACTATCTGTGTATCGTTAGCCAGGCCTCCATCAGAACAGATTGGGATATAGCGTCCTGTCTCAGCCAGATATTCATCACGACGTCGGACGACATCCATCAGAGCTGACGCCTGCCCTCGACCTACGCCTTTTTGCTCCCGCGTAATGCAAATAGACCCTCCGCCCATACCTACTTTGACGAAGTCCACTCCACCGTCTTCAACGAGATAGTCAAAACCTTCAGCGGAAACGACATTACCGCCACCAATAACAATATTCTGACCGTACTGGTGCCTAATCCATTCGATGCCTTCCTTCTGGAATTCCGTGAACCCATCTGATGAATCAAAACACAGCGCATCAGCGCCTGCCTCAATCATCGCGGGGACCCTTTCCCTGTAATCATGCGTATTAATAGCAGCACCGACGCACAATCGTTTCGAGCCATCCAGCAGTTCATGTGGATGAAGCATGTGATCTTCATAGTCTTTCTTGAACACGAGTGATGTCAGGTGACCACCATCATCCAATATTGGCAGACAATTTTTCTTGTGCTGGTGAAGTAGCCGATTCGCCTCCTTTAAAGTAAGGCCTTCCGCACCAAAAATCACTTTCTCAATAGCGGTCATGTGCTGACCGACCGTATTCGACAGGTCATCCTCATATACCCAGAAATCCTGGTCTGTGATCAGGCCAAGCAGTTTCCCGCTACCCGTACCGTCATCGGTGACAGGGACAGTGGAATGTCCTGTTCGATTCATCAGCTCTATGACCTCAAGTAACGTGGTGTCGGTCTTCGTATTTGAGTCACTCAACACAAACCCCGCTTTATGGGCTTTAACCTGATGGACCATTTCAGCTTGGCTGGCAATACCCTGTGAGCAAAAAACAAAGCCCAGGCCACCTTGCCGTGCGAGAGCAATCGCCAGGCGCGACCCGGATACAGACTGCATCGCTGCAGAGACGACCGGCGTATTAATCTTGAATCGTGCCAATTTGTTGGGTTCGATCGCCGAAAGCGGCGTCGATAAATCAACCTGGTCTGGTTTTTGGTCTTTTCTGGTTAACCTGGGAATCAGCAGGAATTCAGCAAAAGTACGTGATACACCTTTTAAAATCGTTGCCATTCAGCTCTCCATACAGACACAACAAAGTTGAGACGGCGAACGGTAATTCGACGTCAAATAGGGATAGTTTAGGGGTCGGCGCAGGATTCTTTGCAGGCAAGTATGTAAGTAATCACTTACTGTATAAGCAAGGCCGTTAGCCCAGAAGAGATAGTAGTGCGCCATGGCGAATTCTAATTGATCACCGCACATGATTCAACGTCGTAGAGCGCAATAACGCTTCTTTTCGAATATTAAATCTGCAAGAAACAAGTAGCTTTTAATTTATCACTTTAGTAAATTGCCATAACATATTGAAACATATAAATATTTTAGTATGATGACAGATATGACCGTTATGGTGACCCAAATGAACAAGTCAGAACTCATCAAACGGATGTCCGATAAACTCGATCAGTTAAGCAACAGGGACGTTGACCTGGCGGTTCACACACTGATTGAAATTATGTCTGACAGCCTTGCGTCGGGTGGACGCATAGAAATCCGTGGATTCGGTACTTTCTCGAATCATTTTCGTAAGCCTCGAACTGTTCGTAATCCGAAAACCGGCGAAGTCGGCATCCATAAACCTGGGAAGTTTGTGCCACACTTCAAACCTGGGAAAGAATTGCGTAAACGCGTGGATGCATCTCGCGCCGATGAAAGTAATAACCCCGAATCATCAGCATCAGCCGAAATCCAGAGAAACCCTTTACTCTCCCCCTGAATCCGCTCCGGCATTAATAAGTTCGCGTTCCTTTTCAATAAGGTGGTTAACAACCTGCAGCATACCTGCATTACTGTTACCTACCATCCCAGCTTCAACACGGTATTTGCCATTCACGATAACCGCGGGAACGCCGTTTGATTGATAGATTCGCTGCCGCGCAACCGCCTGCTGGTACATTGCCTTCACCCCGAAGGAATCAGTAAATGTTTTTACAAAAATTTCCGGTTCAACGCCATGTTCCGACATGAAGATTGTCATCGATTTCAGGTCAAGTAAGGATCTCCTGTCTCCATGTATTGCCTGAAACAACGGATAATGCACTTTATCGAGTACACCCAGCGCCTGCGCCGTATAGTAGGTTCGTGCATATAATTCATACCCGGTAACTCCCCAGATAGCCGGAGTGCGATTGAACTCGACGTCTGCAGCAAGGTCGTTCTTCCATTGTTGAACCAAAGGCTCAAAGCGATAACAATGCGGACAACCATAGGAAAAGTACTCGGTAACCTCAACGACGTTTGTGTTGCGCGTTTTTACCGGTACGTCGAGTCGCGCATAGTGTGTGCCTTCTTCATATTGAAAGCCTTCCGCCCAGGCGGACGAAGATAGCAGCAAAGCCAGCAGCACCAGAACATTCGTCATCAGTTTCCGAACCATATTTAACCTCTTTTCTATTATTACGTTAGGTACTCTTTCTGTGACGAATTGCCGCACAGAATTTTGCGCGGTTCGTTCTTACCTGCGAATCCTGCCATTATGGAAGAGATAAAAAAAGGACGGAAAATACCGCCCTCCATCGAATGTTCAGGAACTACCTCAGTCCGTATAGGTACGAGGCAACAGCCGTCATTTCTTTTTCGTTCATGTCCATCGCTGTAATCCGCATCATCTGGGAATCTCCATCATTGTGCCGTTCCCCTGACTGAAAGTTTTTTAGCTGAGTAACTGTATATTCAGGCCACTGACCTGCGAGTGCAGGAAAGACCGCTGGACCGTTACCGTTACCGGTTGGCGAGTGGCAGGCGGTGCATGCTGCGATATTTTTGCGCGGTATACCGGCGCGATAGATCGATTCACCCAACTCTACAAGATCTTGCTTCGCCGTACCCTGGTTCCGGGACTGGCTCTCGTAGTAGGCGGCGATATCTGACAGATCGCTTTCGGACAGATTGTCCAGAATGCCCGTCATGGTGAGCACTTGTCTTTGACCGCTTTGAATTTCAAGTAATTGCTTGAGAAGGTACTGAGCGTTTTGTCCCGCAATATTTGGGAACATTGACGCAGGGCTGTTGCCGATTTCTCCGTGGCAGGCAAGGCAGGTACCAGCGAGACCCTTGCCGCTTGCGGCGTTACCTTCTGCATAAGTCATTGGCGCCATAAAGGCGAGTACTGCAAATATTATAATCTTTTTCATAGCGTCACTTCTTAAGTCCACTTTTCTGTGTGAAGGCAACAGTTGGTGTTGCCAGGCACGCCCTAATTTGAAGAGGGTGCTAGAATGCGGGACGCATTGTATAACAAAGCACCTGCAGTTGGGATAATACGGCTAAAAATGTCTTTTAAGTTCAAAACAGCAAAATTTGTCACCAGCGCAGCAACGCTGTCTCAGTGTCCCACAGATGAAGGAGCCGAGATCGCTTTTTGCGGGCGCTCCAACGCGGGTAAATCCAGCGCTATCAATGCTTTGACCGACCAGAAAGGGCTGGCGAGGACCAGTAAGACGCCCGGTCGAACGCAGTTAATCAACTTTTTTACGCTCGATGACGAGACCAAACTGGTAGATTTGCCTGGATACGGTTACGCGAAAGTGCCTATTTCGATCAAAGAGCACTGGCATCGCCATCTGGATGAGTATCTGCGTGATCGGAAAAGCCTCCGCGGTATGGTGCTGCTAATGGATATCCGGCACCCGTTGAAGGAATTCGACAAAATGATGATTGAATGGTCTATCGACAGTGGTTTGCCCTTACACATCCTTTTAACCAAGGCCGACAAACTGAAACGAGGCGGCCAACAGAACGGCCTGCTGGGTCTGCGGAAACATCTGCCACCTGAGATAACGGCCCAGGTATTCTCTGCAACCAAAAAACTAGGCATTAAAGAACTTGAAAAAAGTCTAACGGAGTGGCTGGAACCTTAAGTAAAGAAGGCCCTGGCCAACGTTAGGGGAGAGTGGTGACCAGGGCCCGCACTTCGGTTCTTTTGGGGGGAAAATTACCGAAGCTATTGCTTACGTATATTATGACCGGATGATCACAGCAAAGTTCAACAACAAAAGTGGAGGTTACTCCACTTTTTGGAAAAACCAGTAAAACCGGAGCTCTCGTCAAAGCTCGCTCTAATGAGCCTCATCCCAATTGTCACCAACCCCAGCCTCAACAACTAAAGGAATACACAGCTCAGCGGCACCGGACATCAACTTTTCAACACCGCTTGCTACCTCCTGGACATTTCCCTCAGGCACTTCCAGGACCAGTTCGTCGTGAACCTGCATCGTCATACGCGTATCAAGGTTCGATGATGCCAGCCAACCATGCACAGTAATCATGGCCTTCTTGATAATATCCGCCGCTGTTCCCTGCATCGGTGCATTAATCGCCGTCCGCTCTGCAGCCTGCCTACGCTGAAAGTTACTAGCCCTGATTTCCGGGAGGTATAGCCTTCGTCCGAAAATGGTTTCCACATAGCCTTGGTCCGCTGCTAGAGCACGCGTTCGATCCATGTAATCCTTCACACCGGGGTAACGATTAAAGTAAAGGTCGATATAATCCTGCGCGGCGCCGCGAGAAATATTCAGCTGCCTCGACAAACCGAATGCAGACATACCGTAGATCAAGCCAAAGTTAATCGCTTTAGCACTTCTCCTGTGATCATCAGATACATCTGACACCGCCCCCCCAAACACTTCAGCTGCGGTTGCCTTATGAATATCGAGCCCATTTTTAAAGGCATGTATCAGGCCCTTGTCCTGCGAAAGGTGGGCCATAATTCGCAACTCAATCTGGGAATAGTCAGCCGCCATGATCTTGTACCCATCTGGCGCAATAAATGCCCGCCTTACGCGCCGACCTTCTTGCGTCCTGATGGGAATGTTCTGCAGGTTTGGGTCCGAGCTTGAAAGTCGCCCGGTCGCCGTCACTGCCTGATGATAAGAGGTATGTATCCTGCCCGTGCTTTGCGCTATCTGTTTAGGCAGCTGATCGGTATAGGTAGATTTGAGCTTGGACAGCCCGCGATACTCCATAATCACCCTGGGCAAAGGGTAGTCGAGTGCCAATTCCTGTAACACTGGTTCCGCAGTTGAAGGCTGGCCCTTGGGCGTCTTTTTGATAACCGGTAAACCCAGTTTTTCAAAAAATAACTGCTGCAATTGTTTTGGAGAACCGAGGTTGAATTCTTCGCCTGCCAAGCCATAGGCTTCCTGTTCAAGTTCATGAAGGCGTTTTTCCAACTCCCTGCTTTGCAGCATTAACTGTTCCTCGTCCAGTAGTACACCACCGCGTTCCACATCCGACAGAATAGGCACGAGAGGTATTTCAATATCCTGATAGACCGAGGCCAATCTGCCTTCGGCCTGAAGTCTTGGCCATAAGGCCTGGTGCAACCGGAACGTTATGTCAGCGTCTTCCGCTGCGTAGTGTCCCGCCTTGCCAAGCTCAATCTGATTAAACGTCAGCTGCTTGGCGCCCTTGCCGGCAATGTCCTCAAAATGCACCGTCGACAGACCAAGATAGTTCAACGCAAGGTCATCCATATTGTGACGGGACGCGACAGAATTCAGAACATAGGATTCCAGCATGGTGTCGATTACCTTTGCCTTGATGCTCACGCCATGCCTAGCCATCACACTAATATCGTACTTAAGATTTTGACCTATAACGGTTTTTTCGGGGTTCTCGAGTAATAATCGTATCTTCGATAGCACCAACTCCATTGCAAGTTGAACTGGTGCACCTTCATAGTTGTGTGCCATCGGCACATAGGCCGCCTTTCCTGCTTCACAGCAAAAAGACAATCCGACCAGTTTCGCTTTCATATAATCGATTGAGGTTGTTTCAGTGTCAAAAGCAAACGCATCAGCCTTTGCCAGTTTTTCCAACCAAATATCCAGCTGAGTCTCCTCAAATACAGTCTCGTATTCAGTCACAACGG
Organism: uncultured Pseudomonadales bacterium; assembly: GCA_937775265.1. Classification (GTDB taxonomy): domain Bacteria; phylum Pseudomonadota; class Gammaproteobacteria; order Pseudomonadales; family Azotimanducaceae; genus UBA9659. Next base: position 58,106 of record CALKBV010000011.1, on the reverse strand, counting down.
TCGGCGTAAGTGGGCTCTCGTTGGTGTCGGCGGATGCATCGCTATTTATCTCATTTACCCAGGGCCTGAACTCGAGCTCGGTAAATATGGCAAGTAGCCCCTCTGAATCTGGCTCTGAGGGCGCAAGCTCATGAACACTATACTCAAGCTCCAGGTCTTTTTTGATAGTGGCAAGCTCGTAAGACATCGGTAGGAATTCCAGCGAATCACGCAGATACTCGCCAACTTTACCTTTTACCGATTCCGCATTTGACATCACTCCGTTGAGCGACTCAAACGCCTGCAACCACTTCACCGCGGTTTTGGGACCACACTTTGGGACACCCGGAATATTATCTGAGGTATCACCCACCAGCGCTAAGTAGTCAATGATCTGGTCGGCGCGAACGCCGAACTTCTCTTCCACACCGGGCCCATCCATCAGGGTATCAGTCATGGTATTGATCAAGGTCACATGGGGCGTCACCAGCTGCGCCATATCCTTGTCTCCTGTTGAGACCAGCACATCCATTTTCTTTGCCGTCGCCTGCGTGGCGAGTGTCCCAATGACGTCGTCCGCCTCTACGTGATCAACAACTAGAATAGGTAACCCCATCAATCGGATAATGTTATGGATGGGCTCTATCTGGCTGCGCAGCTCATCCGGCATCGGCGGTCTGTTGGCTTTGTAATCCTTATAAATCTCGTTACGAAAGGACTTACCCTTTGCATCAAACACGACGGCAATATGGCTGTCGGGATACTCCGCTATCAGCTTACGAATCATGCTGATAACACCCTTGATGGCCCCGGTTGCCTGGCCTTTGGACGAAACCAGTTGCGGCAGTGCATGATATGCTCGAAAAAGGTACGATGACCCGTCGACCAGCACCACCTGATAATTATTCTTCATTTTTAACCTCGCTCATGAAGGGCAAAGATACTGTGAACACCACCCTTTTTCCATTGGCACTGCTAGTTGGCTTACTGTTTCTTACAGAAATAGCATCTGCTGCACCATCACCGGAAGAATACGACGAAGATCAAATTGAACTCATCGAAGGCGAAGATCGCCTGATTTATGAGTACCGCCAGAACGGAATGCTCACCATGATCAAAGTCGTTCCAAAAAAGGGTCTAGCCTACTACATGGTTCCATTAAACGGCGCCCAGCGGATTGAGGGCCTTGATCACCAGAAAAAGCTCTACCCCCAATGGGTCATCAAGGAATGGTAGCCAATGGCAGCCTTTACGACATTTACTGAGGAAGCACTCGAAAGATACCTCGTGATGTTTGGCAAAGGCGAGCTCAAGGCGTGCACGCCTGTTACGGGTGGCATAGAGAACTCTAATTATTTTATCACCCTGGATAGCGGTTCAGGCGATGTTGAGTATGTTCTGACCATCATCGAACAGTTCGGTTTCGATGAGGCTCCTTTTTTCAACAAGGTTGTGTCACATCTCTTTTATCAAGGCCTGCCGGTCGCTGCTCCGCACTCCACGCTCGACGGAATGTCTTCTACCATTTTTTGTGGAAAACCCACTTTCCTGCAACCGAGACTTGAAGGTAGCCACCTGGTAACGGTCAACGAAGATCATTGCTTTCAAATCGGAAGATTTCTTAGTGGCGCTCATCAGGCGTTAAGCAGTTTCAAACCGACGCGGGAAAATCCATACCATCTTGGCTGGATGCAAAGCACTCTGAATTCTATTTCAAACAGGCTGAGCGATCCCGAAAGAACGCTGCTCACGAAATTAATTGGCGAGTACGAGCGCATTGACGCACTGGAACTGCCGACTGGCGTGATCCATGGAGACCTGTTCAAGGACAATGCACTGTTCACCGATCAGGGTGAACTCAAAGGTGTTATCGATTTTTATCACGCATGTCACGACATCCTGATTCAGGATATAGCAATCGCTATCAATGATTGGTGTCAGACATCCTCAGGAACCATCAATGAAGCGTTTCGCGTTTCATTGATTGCTGGCTATGAAGAGATCCGCCCCTTGGAGAAAGAAGAGGCCCAGGCACTGGTTCCACTTCAACGAACCAGCGCGGCCCGATTTGCCCTGACGCGTTTTCTAAGTGGCGACCCACCGCTCAAGCCACCGGCAGAAATGCTGCGTCTTGCAAGCTCACTCACTGTATAAATAAAAAACACCAAATAGTTCGTCTTCATCGAGCCAGGTTTTTGCTCTCGAAAAACCAGCGTTCACCGCCATTCCCAGTACTTCATCGACGGTATATTTGTGGGAGTTTTCTGTGTGTACTTTCTCGCCATCAGAAAATTGAAAGTTCTGACCCGCAACACTGACAGATTGATCGCAGGTGCTTACCAGAAACATCTGGATACAACCTTGTGCCACATCGTATGTTGCTTCGTGTCTAAACCGGCCGAGGTCAAAATTTGCACCATATTCCCGATTGATGTGTTCGAGAATATTAAGGTTAAAATCTGCGGTGACGCCGCTCTTATCGTTATAGGCTTCGTTTAGCACTTTGATGTCTTTCTTCATGTCGACGCCTATCAACAAACCGCCGTCGGCTCCTACCAGTGAGCGGATACGGGTTAAAAACGCCATCGCATCGCTTCTCTCAAAATTACCAATACTGGAACCCGGGAAGAAGCTCACATGTCTTTTTTCACTTTCAAAGGGCAGTTCAAAGTCAGCCGTGAAATCAACGCAGGTCGCATGAACCTCCAACCAAGGGTACTCTCGACCAAGGGCTTCAGCCGCCTGGGCCAGGTAATCCCTGGATATGTCGAGCGGTGCGTAAAGACTTGGTCTCAGGCTATCCAACAGGATTCTTATCTTCTCTGAAGACCCACTGCCATATTCGATCAACAGAAAGTCTTCACCGATCAGCTGGCTAATCTCACTCGCGTGGTCACGCAATAATTGCGTTTCTGTTCTTGTCGGATAGTACTCTGGCTGCCGAGTAATCTCTGTGAATAACTGCGACCCCTTCTCGTCATAGAAAAACTTTGGCGACAAGGTTTTTTGAGTCTTGCTCAAACCCACCACGATCTCATCAGTGAAATCACTGGCCTCAACTCCCTGATCATAGAAGTAAACCGTAGACAGGGCATTCATAAACGTTCCTTGCTGATTAAATCCTGCGCAAGTCGAATGCCTGAAAACTGCCATCGATCTGGAGGGTAAAAGAAATTCCGATAGGTCGGTCTGATGTGGGAGCGGGGTGACGCGCACGATCCTCCTCGAAGCACCAGTTGGTTCGCCATAAACTTGCCATTGTATTCGCCCAACTGTCCGTCAAACGGTTTGAAGGAGGGGTAGGCCCCGTAACCTGACTGGGTCCATTCCCAGACATTACCAAACTGGCTTTGCATTCCCTCACCGCTTTGACCTGAAGGATGAAACAGCTTCGAGTCTACAAAATTGCCCTCGACAGGCGCGTCTACTGCTGCATGTTCCCACTCGTGCTCAGTAGGTAGTCTGCACCCTTTCCATCTGGCATAGGCATCTGCCTCGTATGCACTGACATGACAGACCGGACGGTTTGGATCAGCCAATTGTTCCCCTGTCAGGCGGTATTCAAAATAATTGTCACCTTGTTTACGCCAGTAAAGTGGCATGCTCCACCGTTGATCTTGCTGCGCCTGCAATCCTGCCCAACCATCTGAAAGCCACAACTCCGGTCTCTCGTAACCACCATCTTCAATAAACTCTACAAACTCACCATTACTGACAAGATTCGTAGATAGCTTAAATGGCTGAAGGAAAACATGGTGCCTGGGCATTTCATTATCGAAGACAAATTCTTGGCCTGCATCTGTACCTGATTCAACTAACCCACCGTCAAACTCGACCCAGCGGGCGTTAAATTCGAGGCTATCGTCAGCTTTCTGGTCAACATATACGGGTTTAAGCGGGTTATTTCCAAGGTTGTATTTTATATCAGTCAGGATTAATTCCTGGTGTTGCTGTTCGTGATTTAGCCCCAGTTGAATTCGAAAACCGATTTCATCAATCATCGACGTTTGAATCAGTTCAAGCATTTTCTCATCAACGTAATGCCGGTACTCAAGCACACGCGCAAGGGTAGGGCGCGACAGAAAACCCCGGTTAGCCCGGCTAAAAGGTTTACCAACACCGTTGTAATAAGAGTTAAACAGCCCTTCGAAAGATGGGTCAAAAACGCGGTAGTTATTGCTGAACGGCTTTAGTAAAAAAGTTTCAAAAAACCAGGTGACGTGAGCCAGATGCCACTTGGGAGGACTAGCGTCAGCCATTGGCTGAATCTGGTAATCCTCTACCTCCAGAGGCGCACAAAGCGCCAGTGTCTGATTCCTGACTGAAAGATAGAGTGCCGCCAGCTGGGATTCATTTTCTAATTGCAGATTGGCACTCACAGGGACACCAGCATAGATATTGCGGCCATTGTAGGACATGTGGTTTTAAAACTGTACCGCGAAATAATGGTTATTCTGCCAACGAATCGATTATGGCGCAAGCTAGAATGACAGGTCCCGAAGGACTCGTTGTATGTTAGAAGAATTGTGCGGCGCTTTAATAAACCCGGCATACCGACCGTCTGGATCTATCAGAACCAGAGACGCCGAATGATCAACAAGATAAGACCCTGGCAGAAGGCCGGGCACTTTCCCGAAGGCAATATTCAATTGCGCCGCGAGCTTTACGGTTTCTTCAAATGTACCGGTATAGCCGATGAAATTGGGGTTAAAAGCCGGGACGTATTGCGCGAGCCGCTCCGGTGTATCGCGGTCCGGGTCGACACTCACCATCACAACGGCTGGAGGATCATCAAGAGGGCTAATGGCGTCATTTAGTACGCTTAAAGTGGTTGGGCAAACATCAGGGCACGTGGTGAACCCAAAAAAGAGTAAAGACCAACCTCCTTTCAAACTGGATAACTCAGCACGGCGTCCCAGGTGGTCAGTCATGACGAACCCAGAGATCAGTCGGGGTTCATCAAATCGATAGTATCCAAGCTTTGCGGCGTCTTCGGCGCTCATGGGTCTTGGGATTATGATGCTCGCGAGCATCAGTCCCAGCATGACTGAAATAAAGGCGGCTATGCCAAGCAGTGTGTTCCTGACGCCAGGTTCCATATCGTTAGGTAGCTCGTTCTAGGCTGTATAAGTGACGGGGAAAAGGTAATGATCTACCAGGAGTGCAACAAATATTGCCATCAGGTAAAAGATCGAATACCGGAATGTCTCCATCGGTGCTTTTTCGTCATCCGTTAACAACAGGACCAACGCCCAGTACATAAAGCCCGCACCGAGAGCCAACGCCGTTAACAAGTAAAGAATATTGCTCATCCCGATAACGAACGGTAGCACCGACGTAATGACCATGATGATCGTATAGAGCAGGATATGTACCTTGGTGTAGTGCGCGCCATGAGTTACCGGCAACATGGGAATATCGACATCCCGATATTCTTCCATGCGGTCAATCGCCAGAGCCCAGAAATGCGGCGGCGTCCAGGCAAATATAATCAGAACCAGCAATAACCCACCACCATCAACACTGCCTGTCACAGCTGTCCAGCCGAACAATGGAGGAGCCGCGCCAAACAAACCGCCTATAACAATGTTCTGGGGGGTCGCGCGTTTCAGGTACATGGTGTAAACAACACCATAACCGAGCCACGAAGCAAGGTTAAGCCAAGCTGTCAGCGGATTAATCAGCACAGCAAGGATGCCAATACCCGCAATACCAGTAACACCCACAAAAACGGCACCTTGCATGTTGGTGACCCGTCCCTGGGCAAGAGGACGATTCCGGGTTCTGGCCATTTTCGCGTCGATATTGGCATCAACAAGATGATTGAGCGCAGCAGCAGAACTCGCAACTAGCGCCACACCAAGGCTGCCAAACACAATCACATCAAGTGGCACCATTTCATTGGTTGCCAGAAACATTCCGACCAACGTGCAAAGCAACATCAACAGGACGACCCGGGGTTTACACATCTCCAGGTAATCTCGCCAGGATGGAGCCTGCAATATTGTTTGGGTGATATCAGTCATGGTCAGGATGTCGCAAATTGACCGGCAATTTTACCGAAATTACGACCCATTTGCATGAAAAAGCGACCCCAAATCGCACTTAAGTCGATTTGGCTCAATCTCAATAGCACCCGAGAAAAACCCGCAGGCGTTAGCCCGAGATACGCGACCATTAAAACCAGAAGCTACCCTCAGCCGATATTGGAGAGTTTCAGGAGATGCTTCAAGTCCCGAAGCATGGGCTTACCGGCCTTGTCCAGGCTGTAAAGCATCATGACGTTGTGGTTAGGGTCCATTAGCAGCAAAACCGGACCGTCGCCGGCAGCAACACGCTTGATGGTGGTGATGCCAGAGACCACCTTAACGTCCGGATGCTCGACACCGAGGTGTTCCATAAGCTCTGGTGTATCGGTCGAAATCAGCACCACCCGCTGAACACGGTTTGCATCTTTACCCAACCCGGTGACTACCTGCCTTGACAGATACAACATTTCTCGACATTGATCGCCACAACCACCTTCTATCGGCTGGATCAATACCCAGGTACTGAAATTGGCGAGTTCTTCACTCATGGTCGTGCCATCTACCGATGGCGTGACCAGCTCACCCTGGTTCGTTGTCCCCGTCGGCGCCCAGTCGGGAAAGTGGAAAAATGTAGCATAGGCGATGAACATTGGAACAAATGCGATCAGTAACAAGGCTATGAATCGCTTTCTGCTCGCCATCAATTTTCCCGATGGCGCGTCTGAAGAAGAGTCCGGTTCAGGTTCATTCACGAGATAAGTCCTTACTAAAACTAAAAAACAGCCAGGCGATCAAAACCGCCAGTGCCATAGAAAACCATTGAATCGCGTAGCCCCTGTGCGTCTCCGGGGACATCACCGTACCGGGCCAGTGTCGCGGAAGGGCACCAAACTGGCCTGCCTCTAACCTGATCACAAACGGATATATCGGCTTACCCACAGCAGCATTCATTTTTTCAACATCGATTTGTTGCACAATAATCGGAAATTCAGTCGTCAGTGGGTTCTGATCGTTCAGCAGCAAGATCTGTTTGCCAGGCTGGTAAATTCTTCCCCGAATATCCGCAGGCTCATGGTGCACTTTGGGAAATTTAGGCTGGACTTCTCGGGTCCGACCCATTGGGACAAAACCCCGGTTAACAAGGAAGAGCAGTCCTGTATCGTCGCGGAATAACTGGTGTGCCTCAAAGCCAACTTTACCCTTCAACACCTTGTTATCTAGCAGTAGAACAGGCTCATGGTACTCACCCACTAGCCGAACGGGCAGACCTTCCAAATCACCTTCTTCAAGTAGGTTTGCGGCCTCTAACGACGGAAGAGACACTCGATACGCCTTCTGTGCCAATAACTCCCGCTTCTCGACTTCCCGTTCGAGCTGCCAAATACCCAGGCGCACAAAGCCAGCGAGGCACAGAGCTGAAAAAACCGTCACCCTCCAGTTAAACCTGAACGCTCGCTTCACACTACTTCCTTCATTTGTACACAATTCTCAGGGTTCGGAACGTATACTCCTATGTCAAGTTTCAAGGCAAGCACCATGGTTTTTAAAATTATCGTCATCATACTCTTCATCGCAAATATCGTGGCGCTTGGTGCGGCCCTAAGAGCGCTGCTGAAAGACCAAACCGACAGTTCCGGTAAAACCGTAAAATACCTTACTGTCCGAGTGATACTTGCAGTAGCACTACTCGCCGTTGTCGCCGTCGGATTGATCACGGGCCAACTCGGCGCCTCTGCGCCCTGGCTGAGCTACTAGTTATGGTCGTCTACTAACCAGATTTGCCCCACAATCCTCAACAGGTCCCAACAATATTGAACTAAGTAACGCTCAGGGCTCTTCCGCAATTTTGAACTGTGAGGGGAGCCTTCAGCGTTACTTGGCACTAGTAATATGGGACACGTTCAAGCTTTGCGGGATAATCCTGATCAGTAGACGGCCATAGAAAACAGACCATAAAAAAGCCCCAGAAGGCTGGGGCATTTCTAAAACCCATTCGAACGTTTAAGTTCCAAGAATATAAACGAACAAAAATAAACCTACCCAGACAACGTCTACAAAGTGCCAATACCAAACCGCAGCCTCAAACCCAAAGCAATCTTCTTTACTGAAGTGGCCCTTTAAGGCTCTGAAGAACATTACGGCCAACATGAACGTACCCAGGGTGACGTGAGCACCGTGGAACCCCGTGAGCATGAAGAAGGTTGTGCCAAATATACCCGCGTTCAGTGTCAGTCCAAGATCAGTGTAGGCGTGATAGTACTCGTAGGCCTGAACACAAAGGAAAATCAGACCCAGAACAACCGTAAAGCCCAACCAGGTGACCAGCTTCTTGCGGTTACCCTCATTGATGCCATGGTGCGCAATAGTTACCGTAACGCTCGATGTCAGCAGCAAGGCCGTATTGACAAAAGGCAACGGCCACCAGTGAACAAAATCCGCTGCACCCGGGAATCGGATCGGATCCGGCGTATTAAGCATAGGCCAGTGAGGCTGGTATTCCGGCCAGAGCATGTTTGAAGGGCCTCTCTCACCCACACCGCCAATCCAGTCAACAACAAAGACTCTTACGTAAAAGAGTGCACCAAAGAAAGCTGCAAAGAACATCACTTCCGAGAATATGAACCAGCTCATTCCCCAGACGAATGATCTGTTCATCTGGTTGCTATAAAGCTTCTCCTGATTCTCTTTGATGACAACGCTGAACCAGGCGAACAGAGTTCCACCCATCACCAGGCTACCCGTCATGAACACCAGCTCACCGAAACTGCTATCAACACCGGCCTTCATCTCATTAAACATGTTACCCATGCCATAGAGCGTCAAGAAGATTCCGAAAGAAGCAAAAATCGGCAGCTTACTATTGTGAGGTACGTAGTACTCTTCGTAAGCGTCTTGGGCAGACATATATTTCTCCTGATAAAACTTGTTGGTTAGTTTGTCGCTAACCCAATTTGTTCTGTTACATCGTAGAGGGTGTATGACAATGTTAGCGTCTTCACATCCTCCGGTATTTGGCTATCAATAATAAACCTGAGCGGCATGTCCAGGTCTTCACGCGCCTCCAATCGTTGCTGTTCAAAACAGAAACATTCGGTCTTATGCAAAAACTCTGCAGCGTGGAAAGGGGTTACACTAGGTACCGCCTGAGCCACCATCGTTTCACCGGTAACATTGCGCGCATAAAACTCCGCTGTGTTCAGCTTACCCGGGTGAACTTTCATCGTTCTCACCTTAGGCCTGAATTCCCACGGCATGTCCGCATTGTTACTCGCCAGAAACTGAATAGTTACCAGCCTGTCTTCACGAACATCCGGTACTTCTGTCGCTGTGTACTTACCTGCAGTCTTACCATTAAAACCAGTAACCTCGCACAATACGTCGTAGAGCGGAACCATCGCAAAACCAAAGCCAAACATCCCCACAACAACAAAAATAAGTTGCCTGATGGTTTTGCTGGCTTCAGTTTTACCGCTCATCTCTGTCGTGACCTAACCGTGCGCTTCTTTCATACTAGTCGGCGGCGTGGTGAAGGTGTGATACGGCGCCGGAGATGGAATCGTCCACTCCAGACCATGAGCACCTTCCCATACCTGGTCAGTTGCTTTCTTGCCGCCGCGAATACACTTGATCACGATGAACAGGAACAGCAATTGGCTGAATCCAAACAGGAAGGCACCGCAACTTGACACCATATTCCAGTCGGCAAACTGAAGGGCATAGTCCGGGATTCTTCGAGGCATTCCAGCCAGGCCAATAAAGTGCTGAGGGAAAAACGTAACGTTCACACCGATGAAAGAAAGCCAGAAGTGTGTCTTACCCAGCGTTTCGTCATACATGTTTCCAGTCCATTTAGGGATCCAGTAATAGACCGCAGCCATAATGGAGAAAATCGAACCAGGCACCAGGACATAGTGAAAGTGTGCCACGACAAAGTAGGTATCGTGATACTGGAAGTCAGCCGGAACAATCGCGAGCATCAAGCCAGAGAGACCCCCGATGGTAAACAGAATGACAAACGCAATCGCAAACAACATTGGCGTTTCAAAAGTCATCGCCCCTTGCCACATAGTCGCTACCCAGTTGAACACTTTCACACCCGTGGGCACAGCGATCAGCATGGTTGCATACATAAAGTAGAGTTCACCCGCAAGAGGAATCCCAACAGTAAACATGTGGTGCGCCCATACGATGAAAGACAAGAAGGCAATCGACGCCGTTGCATAAACCATGGAGTCGTAACCGAACAGTCGTTTGCGCGCAAACGTCGGAATGATTGCAGACACAACACCGAACGCCGGCAGGATCATGATATAAACCTCTGGGTGTCCAAAGAACCAGAATACATGCTGGAACAATACCGGGTCACCACCACCGCCGGCGTTAAAAAATGCGGTGCCAAAGTGAATGTCCATTAACATCATCGTTACCACACCCGCCAGTACCGGCATTACTGCAATAAGCAGATAGGCTGTGATGAACCAGGTCCAGACAAACAGCGGCATCTTCATCAGAGTCATGCCCGGGGCACGCATATTGAGAATAGTGACAACCACATTAATTGATCCCATGATCGATGAAATGCCCATCATGTGAACCGCGAAGATAAAGAAGGTTACGCTAGGCGGTGCGTAGTCAGTAGACAACGGCGCGTAAAAAGTCCATCCGTAATTTGGTGCACCACCGTCCATAAAAAAGGTAGAAAGCAACATGCCAAAAGCAAACGGAAGAATCCAGAAGCTATAGTTGTTCATTCTCGGTAACGCCATATCCGGTGCGCCGATCATCATGGGTATCAGCCAGTTTGCCAAGCCAACGAACGCAGGCATTACCGCACCGAACACCATAATCAGACCGTGCATTGTAGTCAGCTGGTTAAATAGTTCCGGCTGAACGATTTGCAGACCAGGCTGAAATAGTTCAGCGCGAATACCGAGCGCAAGTACACCCCCGGTAAGAAACATTAGGAAACTGAACCACAAATAAAGCGTACCAATATCTTTGTGGTTAGTCGTAAAAACCCAACGCATGATGCCCTTATCAGGACCATGGTGATGGCCGTCGTGATGAAGTTCTTCTATAACAGCACTCATCGGTATCTCCTATTCACTTGCCATCATGGTGTTGATCTCTTTTGGCTGAACCATATCGTTCATGTCATTGCCCCAGGCATTACGTTCGTAGGTAATTACCGCTGCGATTTCTGCTGGGTTCAGTTGCTGACCAAATGCCTGCATTGCTGTTCCTGCTTGTCCATTCAACAGAATGTCAATGTGATCACTCATTGGCCCGACAGCAATGCCCTGGCCAACCAACGAAGGAAATGCTGGCGGAATGCCCTGGCCATTTGGCTGGTGACACGCGGCACAATGCTGCAGGTAAACTTCTTCACCCTTGACCATCAGCGCATCTTTGGTCCAGGTCTTGCCGACGGTGTTGAAGACCTCTTCTGCTTCGGCCTGCTTTTCAGCTACCCAAAGATCATAATCCGCCTGTTCAACGGCATGAACAACGATCGGCATGAAGCCATGGTCTTTGCCGCACAGCTCTGCGCATTGACCGCGATATACACCAGGCTCTTCAACAACGGCCCAGGATTCGTGAACAAATCCGGGAATAGCATCCCGCTTCACTGCGAAGTCAGGTACCCAGAAGGCGTGGATCGTATCCTGCGATGTGACGAGGAACCGGATACGCTTATTGATCGGAATCACCAGCGGGTTATCAACATCCAGCAAATAGTGCTCACCCTTTGCTTCCAGGTTCTGGATTTCATTCTGTGGTGTTTTAAGGGCACTCATGAATTGAATTTCCTTGGCAGGGTCATCATTCAGATAGGTGTATTGCCACTTCCACTGATAGCCGCGAACTTCGATATCAAGATCAGAATCCGCTGATTCATACATATCCCTCAGCGTACTGGTGGCCGGTACCGCGATAACCAACAGAATAATGATTGGAATGACCGTCCAGGCTACTTCTACCCGTGTATCCTCGTGAAAGGTCGCTGGTGTCACACCAAGAGATTTCCGATGCATCAGCATCGAGATAATCATGACACCAAACACCAATACTCCTATTCCACAACAAATATAAAAGATAAGCATGTGCAGGTCATAGACTCGTCGACTAATCTCCGTAACACCTTGCCTCATGTTCAGCGTAGACCAATCGGCCAACGCAACGTTGCTACATAGCAGCAGCGACAATCCCGCTTGCCACATCTGCATCACTCTATTCATCAATGAGACTCCATATAAAAATACACGTGCGATAAGCACTTTTAACTGTTCAGGTGGTTTTTAAACCGATATCGGCTCGACAGCACTTTTGTTGCTATGCAAAAAAGTGGGCGATTATAGCAGCGGCGGTTCTTTTCTCAACCCGCATCTTTCAAGGTCTACGGGACATTGTCGGGACATAACTTTGTAGTATCGTTGTCTATGTATCCGGCAGATTTATCGGCGACCATTCTTGGACTTCAATCCCCGCGTTATAGTCCTTTTTTGTCTCGATATAGTCACACCGGGAACAATGCATGGACTCCCGGTCGTCGTCCTTCAGAACGTAAATTTTATCGATTTGGCCACAGCTGGGGCAGGTAGCGCCACTGATGAATCTTTTCAAGCGACCATACCATCTTGTCTTAACAGCGCCTCAACTTCTGGTTCCCTGCCCCGGAAGGCGATAAACAGATCCATCGCGTCCTCAGAGCCCCCCTTTTCAAGGATCGTAACCAGAAATTTCTCTCCCGTTTGACGATTGAAGATACCGTCTTCCAGGAATTTCGCGAACGCATCTGCTGACAGGACTTCCGCCCATTTGTAGCTGTAATAACCGGCGGCATAACCGCCGCCAAATATATGAGAGAACCCATGCTGGAAAGCATATTCTGCCGGAGGCAGAATGACGGCTACCTCCTGCCTGACCTGATTCAGTAAGCGCTGTACCTGGTTCTGGTCATCAGGGTCAAACTCGACGTGTAAACGGAAATCGAACAGACCGAATTCCAACTGCCGGACCATCATCATGGCTGCGTTATAATTTTTGGCCTTTAACAGCTTATCCAGCATATCGTCAGGCAATGGATCACCCGTCTCGTAATGTCCAGAAATAAATAGAAGTGACTCTGCCTGCCAACAAAAGTTCTCCATAAACTGGCTGGGCAGCTCGACAGCATCCCAGGCGACACCATTAATGCCGGAAACTGCTGCGGCATCAATTCTGGTAAGCATATGATGCAGACCGTGGCCAAACTCATGGAAAAGTGTCACAACTTCATTATGGCTGAGCAGGGCAGGGTCATCACCCAACGGACCACTAAAATTGCAGGTGAGGTAAGCCACCGGGAGTTGTAGTGAACCAAAGTCGTCGACTCGCCTGACACGGCAATCATCCATCCACGCTCCACCACGCTTACTGGCCCGCGCGTACAGGTCGAAGTAAAACCGGGCGATACCCACGCCGTCTTTCCTGATTTCATAAGTCAGCACGTCTTCGTGCCAGACAGACATTCCATCACAAGGGACGACTTCGATATCAAACAACCGGCGCACAACCTCAAACATACCCTTGAGTACTGTTGGTGCGGGAAAGTAGGGCCGGAGTTCCTCTTCCGAAATGTCAAAAGCAGCTTTCTTTAGTTTCTCGGCGTAGTAGGGCACATCCCACGGCTTCATATCCTCGGGACCACCACTTTTCTCAGCGAAGGCCACCAGGGTTTCAAAATCGTTCCGGGCGAATGTCCTTGATTTTTCAGCCAGATTGTCGAGAAAACCCAGAACTTCCTCAGCGGAACGAGCCATCTTGCGCGCGACCGACAACTCCGCGTAATTCTTGAAGCCCAACAAACTAGCCTGCTCCAAACGCGCTGACAACAAGGCATGTATTACATCAGAGTTATCAAATTCACCAGCGTTGGGACCCAGGTTAGACGCCCGCGTTCCAAAGGCGGTGTATAACTCCTGGCGGAGCGTTCGATCGTCGCAGTGGGTCATGATTGCCAGATAGCATGGCGCATCCAGAGTCAAAAGATAGCCCTGCAGCTCTTTGTCGACCGCATTTTGGTGCATCGAGACAAGCGCATTGTGGGGAACACCTGACAGGTCAGATTTTTCTTTTAATAGTTTCTGCCAGACCTGGGTCGCATCCAGTACATTGTTATTAAAAGCACTGTTCAAACCAGAAATTTCCCTCGACAACTCAGAGAACCTGACCTGCTCTGATTCGGCGAGGTCTATCCCTGACAGACGAAAATCTCTGAGCGCATTGTCGATCACTTTCCTAGCGGCCTGCGATAGTGAATCGTATTGCGCTGACTCAGCAATCGCCTGGTAAGCCTCAAACAAAGGACGGTTCTGCCCAACCTCCGTATAGTAGTCTGTAATCATTGCTAAACAGGCGGTATGAGCATCACGAAGCTCAACCGAGTTCATGACAGAGTTCAGGTGTGAAACCGGAGACCATGCCTGATGCAACTTGTCCTCAAGGTCCTCCCGCGCTTTAACGACGCTCTCGTAGTTGTAGGGTCTGGTCTCCAGCAGTTCCTCGATACCTACCCTCAACGCTTTAAGTATCGTCTCAATAGCCGGCACAATATGCTCAGGCACAATGCTATTAAAAGGAGGTAGCGTATTGTGTTCAAGTAGCGGGTTAATCATCTTCCAGTGCCTAATCCAGGTTATTTCTAATCATGTTTATCACCGATCGTGTATCCGGCGCAGTGTTCACCTGTCCGCCAAACCAGATCATGAAAGCTAGTACAGCCTGCTCAACCAACATCCCCAATCCATCGGCAACATCACATTCCGCCTGTTTCTGGCACCATTGATTAAAACGAGTAGTGCCGGAACCATAAATCATGTCGTAACAGCGAGTGTTTCCAGTAATGACCGACCCAGAGATCTCCAGGTCCTGATGAGATAACCCTGCGGAGGTTCCATTAATCACCAAGTCGTAACTTTCCTGGAGGCGATCAATCGGAACCGCAGTGGCGCCCGCGAAATTTTTTTCCAGTTCCTGTGCTTTGACATGCGTCCGGTTTGTCACATGCAGCATGCCCGGCGCTTCGGCCAGCAGGCTCGCCAAAACGCCCCTGACTGCGCCCCCAGCTCCAATCACCAGTATCTTGCTATCGTTTATAGGCCAACCCAGGTTCTGTAACAGGTCGTTAACCAGGCCAGGGCCATCAGTATTATCACCGCGTAGCTTTCCATCTGCGGTCCGGGAAATCGTGTTAACTGCCTCCGCCTGGTTTGCACGTTCACTAGCTTCATCGACAAACTGCCATGCGTCCCGCTTACAGGGCAAAGTAATGTTGAATCCAAAACCCGAATCGAGGAAATCATTAGCCACCGAAGTGAATGTGCCGTCTGACACAAGCACCTTTTCATAAGACAGCGAAATGCCCGTTGCCGCGGCAAACTGCTGATGAATATCGGGAGATCTACTGTGAGCAACCGGATTCCCCAGCACGCCTAGTTTGAACCGGCTCATCTGATCTTCTCTCCTGTCACCAGATGCTTGATAACACTCGGCCCAACTGAATTTCCAAGCTGTCCTGGCACCAGATGATCAACCCCTGCTCCAAAATACTGCCTTACCTGCAGGGATGTCACAGCCGCAGGATGTCCTGTTACGTTGGCCGAGGTAGACACCAGCGGACCAGCTGATTCGCACAGCGCGCGAACAACCGGGTGATCACTGACCCTAAGCCCAACTGTAGTGTTGTTTCCAATCACCCACCATGGCGCAACGCCATTATCCGGCAGTAGATACGTTACTGGGCCAGGCCAGTTGTTCTCGAGCTCACCTCGCTTTTCGTCGTCCAATCCGACCAGGTAATCTTCGAACTGGCTAATATCCGCCGCGACTAACAATAGACCCTGCGCCCAACTACGCCGTTTTAATGCCAGGATTCGCGCAACAGCCTGAGCAGATACCGGTAAACAACCCAATCCCCAGACACCCTCGGTTGGGTAGGCGATGACACCATCGCCAACCAGATGAGCTGAAATCAGGTTTTTCCGCCATCCGGCAAGGGCGTTCACAAATTCAGGTCGATGTTTTTTTGTCTAATTGCCTCTGCGTTTACTTGTCGCTCGTCAATCAAGGCACGATGCAACACCTCATTCGAGACACCGAGGATCTGAACCGCAAGGTATGCGGCATTCTTTGCGCCGGCCTTGCCTATCGCTACACCTGCAACCGGAATTCCACCAGGCATTTGCACAGTGGACAATAGTGCATCAAATCCTTGCAGTGGCCCAGCATCAATTGGTACCCCGATAACCGGTCTTAGCGTATGTGCAGCCACAGCCCCGGCAAGATGCGCAGCCATTCCAGCCGCTGCAATAAATACGGCACAACCCCGCGCATCGGCATCGCTCACATAACTCCTGGTGTCTTCAGGTGTTCGATGCGCTGACGTGATGCGAACCTCATATTCAATGCCGAAACTTTTCAGCACATCGACGGTGGATTGCATAACAGGCAAGTCAGAATCCGAGCCCATCAGGATGGCCACAAACGCCATAATGTTTACTCCAATGAAAAAAAGGTTACGAGAAATGGACGTTAGCCTAGTCACTATCAGCTTTCAACATTACAACTCTCAAGACGGCCGTAGCTGGGTGGACTGAAATCGCCCACCTTCAGAATGAACCAATCCCATGACCTCTAACATCACGATTGCGACTGTCAGATCCTCAATGGAAAGCTCAAGGTCTGATAAGAGCGCATCCATCGACACTGGCCCTGCCTCCAGCAAGTCGAGCAATCTTTCCTGCTCATGGGTTAAGCCTTGTACTGTCAAAGAAAGGTCGAGCGTATCTCCCGGCCCAATACCCAGTTCTTTCAGAATATCCTCGCCTGATTCAACTAGCGAGGCTCCGTCCCTGATCAGTTGATGGCAACCACGCGCCTGTTGATTCGTAACAAGACCGGGCACAGCCATCACTTCGCGACCTTCCGCCAATGCGAGTTTTGCAGAAATCAGAGAACCGCTTTTTAGCGCCGCCTCAACAACGACTGTCGCTTTGCTTAAGCCCGTCACTATTCGTTTACGCCGCGGAAAGTGGGCCGGTCGCGCAGGAGTTCGCAGGGGAAATTCACTCACCACCAGTCCTTTTTCCTGAATTCGCTCGGCAAGCCGCCAGTGGCGTCTTGGATAAATCTGGTCGCAGCCAGACCCTAGTACCGCGACCGTCGCCTCGCCCGCAGCCAGCGCGCCCTCGTGGGCTGCGGCATCAATCCCGAGGGCAAGACCACTCACCACTAGCACCGAATATCGTCCCAGGGTTTCAGCAATAGACATCGCCTGCTTCAATGCATATTGACTGGCTTTTCTTGCACCAACGATCGCGACTCTCTCCGCGTAGCGCGTAAGAACGGATCGGTCACCTACCCCAAACAAAAAGAAAGGTGGGTCGTATATTTGTTTCAGGCAGGCAGGATAGTCATCATCCTCCAGCAATATAAGGTGGTGTTCTTCCGCCAAAAGCCAATTAACGTCCTGTGCGACTTCCAGCTTAAGTGCGTCATTAACAATCAAGGAGCTATCTTGATCGAGTACGTCACGAGGAGAGCGTGACTTCAAAAGTCTGGTGAGTTCCCTTGGCCGATTGGACAATAGTCGGCACAAGGCAAGCAGATCAGGATTCACAAATGACTCGCGACAAAAGGGAGCCGTTATTCTAGGTCAGGAAGTTTTGAAACCTGCGGGAAAGCCCCGATATATCGCCGGTATAAAAGCTCGTTCTAACGCGCGAAAACACTAGGGATTGCGAACGAAATCCCCCACACGGAGCGACTCGGTGGTTTGCAAAACCAGGCCATAAGCCATTTTCTCGAAAGACCGAAAAATCATCAAGATCCCGGCACGTTCGGTTGGCAACTGGACATAACCGCCCTCGAAGTGATCACGAACCAGTGCGCCTTTCTTGGCAATCTCCAGTATGGTTCCCACTTCAACACCCGAGTTGAGACCACGATTCACGGCAACGACGTCATTGCGACCTACCTGGGTAACACCGCCAAGCACAGCCATAATTAAACCCTCTACCTGTTGGTCAGGCGGGGTTGGGTAAAACGTGGATTCAACTCGCCGCTCTTCCGTCGCCATCAGCCGATCACCGATACGCACATCGCCCTGGACGCTTTTCATCTCGAAGGTCACAACATCGCCTTCTCGGGCTAATGCCTTAGCCAACCCAACCTCAACTGCTTCATAGCCAAGGATTTCCTCAGTTTCAGGGTCTACATAAACATCCCCTTCCCTGAAGATTCCGTAGGTAGAGGTGTCCTCGTCCCAAACGCCCTTAGCATAAAACCGGTCGCCTGGACCGAACACCAGGGTCTCGACCTTTCCGGCCAGAATCCTTGGGGCAAGGGCAAGTGTGTCTTGTTCAACTATTCGACCTGTTGTCATTAAACTGGCCACAGCGTCTAGAGGAATAGCCGGGATCGCGCTTTCGAGCGGAGACACCCTGACGGCAGGCTCCATTTTTTCGTATCGATCGCCCTCACGAACTCTCTGCTCGGGTTTCAGTTTATAGGTTCTCTCCCCCGGGCCACGTTTTAGCGATATCTGCGGATCCCCGCCCACATATTTGAGGAAAATCTCATCCCCAGGATAAATCAGGTGAGGGTTACTAATAGTAGAATTAACATACCAGATTTCCGGCCAGTACCAGGGCTTTTTAAGGAACTTGGAAGCTATGTCCCAGAGGGTATCGCCTTCTTTCACCAAATACTGATCAGGATGTCCTTCACGCAACAATGACGCTTCCGCCCCTGAATCCTGATCGCCATAGGCAAAACCTGCAAGAAACAGCATTATTAGGGCGAATAACGATACCAGGCGAATCTTCATAGGCGAATCCAACCAGTAAAAAGAGTACAATATCCGATGTATAATACCCCAGACATCGGGGTAAATTTCCCCTGAATTATCAAGGTGATCATAATCTTAGCAGCACAAGTTGCTCTTTTACTAGAGGTATATAGCAAACCCATATGGTGCCCTTAGAAATTCTAAAATTCCCCGACCCACGACTACGCACTGTGGCAAAGCCTGTGAAAGAAGTGACCGGAAAGATAGTAGCTCTGGCCGACCAGATGCTGGAAGCCATGTATGAAGCGCCAGGTATTGGCCTGGCGGCGACACAGGTGAACTTCCATCAGCGACTGATCGTGATCGATGTATCGGAAACCAACGACCAACCGCTTATCCTAATCAACCCCACTATTATTTCGGGGGAAGGTGAAATTGAAACCAATGAGGGGTGTTTGTCAGTCCCTGGGTTTTATGAACCAGTGGATCGATTCCAGCACATTCAGTTCGAAGCCACAGGTCGGGATGGTGAGCCATTCACCATGGAAGCAATTGATTTACTGGCCGTCTGCATACAGCACGAAATAGATCATCTCGATGGAAAACTCTTCGTCGACTACCTGACCAGCACCAAGCGACAACTCATTCGTAAAAAGCTTCAGAAGCTCCAAAAACAGTGGGCTTAAACGAAATTGCGAATAGGCTTGAGCTAACTTGAAAATACTATTTGCCGGCACTCCCGAGTTCGCCGCGGGTTTCCTTGAGTCTTTAGTCGAGAGCGAGCACAAAGTTGTTGCCGTTATTACCCAGCCGGATAGGCCGGGTAAACGCGGTAAAAGATTACGGGCAAGCCCTGTAAAACAGCTTGCAGAGCGAGCCAAGCTTACGGTGATACAGCCTACAAAATTAGCGCTCACTGACATTCAACACTTGGAATGTGATCTGATGCTCGTCGTGGCTTTCGGTCAGATTCTGAAACCCGACGTACTGGCGCATCCAAGGCATGGATGTATCAATATCCATGCCTCTATCTTGCCAAGATGGCGGGGTGCAGCGCCGATTCAGCGCGCCATTCTCGCCGGTGACAAGGAATCTGGCGTCACCCTGATACAGATGGACGCAGGTCTGGATACAGGGGACATGCTCACAAAGTCTGTCGTACCCATTTCGACCCTTGATACCACTGCGGACCTGCTCAACAAATTTACGAACATCGGACAGCCACTTCTACTAGAAACCCTCGAGTTTATAGACAGAGGAACGACCAAAAAAGATCCACAGGACAACGATGCTGCGACCTACGCTCACAAAATACAGAAACCAGAAGCAATGATTGATTGGCAGCAGGATGCGCAGCAGGTCGATCGAATTGTTCGTGCTTTCAACCCCGACCCTATCGCCTTTACCTTTCTTGATACAACCCGGGTCAAGATCCATTCAGGTCGGATGGTCAAATCCGATGTTTGCAAGCCAGGTGCTATTCTTGAGTTATCCTCAAAAGGTTTGATGGTGGGATGTAGTAATCAGGCCTACCTCATCGAGAAAATCCAGCTTCCAATAGGAAAAGGAGCCGTCTTGTCTGGCGCAGATATGCTAAACGGTTGGACCGATACATTTAAAATTGGCTCAACATTCGGTGAAAAACTCGGATGAGTGAATACCTCGAAGTCGCAAACTCCCTATCCCGAATGTTGGAAGAAGACCGTCATCTGGGAGACTGCCTGGAAAACACAAGCCCCATCGCCCAACAAGTTTGTTATGGCGTAACTAGAAACTGGTTCTATTACGATCGTGTGACAGAAGCACTACTGGACAAGCCCCTACCGGAGAAACATCTGGATCTTTGGTTGATTATCATGGCTGGCCTATACAGTATTGACCACCTTCATCGTCCTCAACACGCCTCTGTTAATCACGCTGTCGAATCAGTAATCAAACTCGGCAAGCCCTGGGCCAAAGGTCTAGTCAACGCTATACTCAGGCGTTACGGCCGTGACGCGGACAGCCTGAAGCAACAGATGATGCAATCGGATGAAGCTCGATTGAACCATCCGCAATGGTTAATCGAATTAATTAGAGATGACTGGCCCGACCACCCGGAAATTTTCGAGCACAACAACAACCAACCTCCAATGACGCTAAGGGTTAACACGTCGAAAATCACCAGAGAACAATACCTTGCCAAACTATCTAACGATAATATTGAGGCGCGAGCTGGCGCCTTTGCGCAATCAGCGGTGATACTTGGCAAGGCCATGCCTGTCGAGGCGCTACCTGGCTTCAGGGATGGCGAAGTGTCAGTCCAGGACGAAGCACCACAATTAGTACCCGGATTAATGAACCTTGAGCCAGGCCTAAAGGTCATTGACGCTTGCGCCGCGCCCGGCGGCAAGACTTGCCATCTGCTGGAAAGCGAACCCGGCATAAAGCTCACTTCAATTGACCGGGATAGAAAAAGGATTCACCTTATAACCGAAAACCTTGAGCGTCTTTCCCTACAGGCTGATCTGGTGACACAATCGTTCGAGCAATATATAACTGAAACCGAATTTGATCGTATACTGGTGGATGCTCCCTGTTCTGCAACCGGCATCATCCGAAGACATCCTGACATTAAGTTGCTGCGCACGAAATCGGATGTTGATAAGCTTTCATCTATTCAGCGAGGACTTTTAGACAAGGCTTTCGACTTGCTCACAATCGGCGGTGAAATGCTCTATTCAACCTGTTCTATTCTTCGCCAGGAGAACGACAGCGTCATCGCTGGTTTTATTGAAGGAGACGCCAGTAAACAGCTCATGCCACTTAGTCATCCGGGATGTATTGAAGGCGCTACGCTGATTGCGACGGAATACGGCCTGCAATTCCTGCCAACAGCCCAGGAACATGATGGTTTCTATTACGCCGGTATTCGTAAGGTGGCTATATGAAGATCATCATTCTCGGAGCCGGTGAAGTTGGTAGCAATCTTGCCCAGAACCTGACCCAGGAAGCGAGCGACATCACCGTCGTCGACACTAATAGCGATCGACTGAGAGAACTTCAGGACAGGTTCGATATTCGAACCGTTCGGGGCATGGCTTCTCATCCAGATATCCTGCGTCAGGCCGGCGCCGAAGATGCCGACATGCTTATCGCTGTGACAAACAGTGATGAGATCAACATGGTAGCTTGCCAGGTTGCCTATACCGTCTTCAACACGCCAACAAAAATTGCCCGAATTCGTTCCTCCGCCTATATAAGAGATGATGGAATTTTCCGCAACGATGCCATGCCAGTCGACGTTATCGTCAACCCCGAGGCGATTGTAACTCACGACATCAGACGTCTCATCGATAATCCCGGTGCATTGCAGGTCATGGATTTCGCAGAAGGCCAGGCACAATTGGTAGGCATCAAAGCTTATTACGGCGGACCTCTTGTCGACCAGGAACTGCGTTATCTTCGTCAACACATCCCCACGGTAGATACACGGGTCGCCGCAATCTTTCGCAAAAACAGGGCAATCATTCCAAAGGGCAATACTGTCATCGAAGCAGATGATGAAGTCTTCTTTATCGCAGCGAGTAAGGACATCAAGAACGTCATGTCCGAAATGCGTCGTGTCGAGAAGCCCAATAAACGAGTTGTAATCGCTGGAGGCGGTCATATCGGGGAGCATCTGGCCCGTACAATTGAGGGTAGATATGGCGTGCGGATTATTGAGCACAGTAGGCAACGTTGTTACGAACTGTCAGAAACACTGGATCGAACAATAGTTTTGTCGGGCGACGCTTCTGATCGGGATTTACTATTGGAAGAGAACATCGAAGAAACAGATGTTTTTTGTGCGGTTACTAATGACGACGAAGCCAACATCATGTCATCTATGCTGGCCAAGAGCCTGGGTGCCAGGAAGGTCATTACTCTGATCAACAACGCCGCGTATGTTGACCTTATTGAAGGGGGAACCATTGATACCGTTATTAGCCCCCAGCAGGCAACCCTTGGATCTATTCTTACTCACATCAGGCGAGGTGACATCGCAAGAGTGCATTCGCTAAGGCGAGGTGCTGCAGAGGCCATCGAGGCGATCGCCCACGGCGATAAATCCAGCTCAAAGCTAATCGGCCGAAAAATCGAGGATATCGACCTGCCACCGGGAACTAACATCGGCGCTATTGTGCGGGGGGATGAGGTCGTTATAGCCCACGACGACATTGTTGTAGAGTCTGGTGACCATGTTGTGCTTTTCCTGGTCGACAAGGGACGCATTAAAGACGTGGAGAAGCTTTTTCAGGCTCCACTCAGTTTCTTCTAAGTAAAGTATGCATATACAGATCGCAATAAGGATTGTAGGCATCCTGCTGATGATGTTCAGCTTGACGATGCTGCCCCCTGTTTTCGTCTCACTCATTTACCAGGATGGCGTGACAGGTATCTTCACCAAGGCATTTGTCATTACCTTCGTCGCTGGGTTTTTTCTCTGGCTGATGTTTGTCAGGAACCAGGCAGACATGCGCATCAAGGATGGGTTTCTGGTGACGGTGTTATTTTACATTGCCCTGGGCGCTTTCGGCGCACTGCCATTTATCGATGAACATGGGCTCGGGCTCTCTATTCCTGACGCGCTATTCGAATCTTTCTCGGGACTCACGACGACAGGCGCTACCGTCATTGTAGGGCTGGATGAACTGCCTAAGTCGATCCTTTATTACAGACAACAACTTCAGTGGCTTGGCGGTATGGGAATCATTGTTCTTGCCGTTGCGATTTTACCCATGCTTGGGATCGGTGGGATGCAACTTTACCGGGCAGAGACGCCCGGGCCGGTTAAAGATTCCAAGCTGACTCCCCGGATTAAAGAGACCGCAGTTGCGCTCTGGTCTATCTATCTTGGGCTTACTGTTGTCTGTGCAATCGCTTACTGGGGTGCCGGGATGAGCGGCTTTGACGCCATCTGCCACAGCTTCTCAACTATCGCCATTGGGGGGTTTTCTACTCACGATGCCTCGATTGGCTATTTCGATTCGTGGGTTATCGAAGCCATCGCCATCTTCTTTATGGTTCTAGCGGGGATGAATTTTAGCTTGCACTTTTTTTCATTCAAAGAAAGATCGATCCGGCATTACTTTCGAGACGATGAGGTGAAGTTTTATCTTTCTCTACTGTTCATAGCCGTCGTGGCCGTTACCGGGGTACTTTGGTACGAGCAGACCCATACCTTCGGTCAGGCGATTCGATTCGGATTGTTTGAGGTTGTATCAATATTTACGACTACCGGATTTTCGACAACAGATTTCGCAGCATGGCCGAACATGCTGCCTTACCTGATTTTTTTCGGCGCTTTCACGGGTGCCTGTGCCGGATCTACCGGTGGCGGAATGAAGGTCATTCGGGTCATGTTGATCTGCAAACAGGGGCTACGTGAGGTACATCGGCTGATTCACCCCAATGCCGTTTTCCCGGTAAAGGTTAACCATCGACAGGTTTCAGGCCAGGTCATAGAAGCGGTCTGGGGATTTTTTTCGATCTACGTGATCGTATTTCTATTTATGCAACTTGCACTGATCATGACCGGTCTGGATTTTATCACGGCTTTTTCAGCCGTTGGTGCGACTATTAATAACCTTGGCCCTGGGCTCGGGACAGTCGCTCTACATTACGCCGATATATCCGATGCCGCCAAGATCCTACTCTGCTTCACGATGGCCCTCGGGCGCCTCGAAATTTTCACACTGCTGGTACTTTTTTCGCCCATGTTCTGGAGAAAGTAGTTCTGGAGAAAATAAGGCTGGTGAAGATAGCGCTAGAAAGAAAGGCTCCACAGAAGGCAGTTCCAGAGATCACGTTCCGTGAGCGCACTATAATCTCCGTCAAACCAGGATTCCAATGAACAAAGTACGAGACAAGTGGAATCGAATCTATTCAAAAGACCGGCTTCCTGGTCTGCCTGCGGCTGTACTCACAGACAACGACAATATTCTTCCCACCAAAGGGATAGCGCTGGACCTGGCATGTGGTCTTGGAACGAACAGCCTGTTCCTTGCGACAAGGGGGCTAGAAGTCCATGCCTGGGATATATCGAAAGTTGCAGTCAACGATCTGGCAGGACAAGCGGGCGCACTGGGGCTGAACATTCAAACACGAGTCGTCAATATCACTGCTGCAGTACTACCGACCGAAAGTTACGATCTTGTGCTTACCAGTCATTATCTGGACAGGTCCCTGCCACCGGCAATCCTGGATGCAACGCGTCCAGGGGGGCTCATTTGCTACCAGACTTTCACGGCAGAAAAACAGATCAATAAGGGACCTAGCAATCCCGAATTCCTGCTGCAACCAAATGAGCTCCAGTCATTCGTTCCAGACTGCGAGATACTCGCCTTTAAAGATGAGAGCCATAATCTAAACAGGGATGACCCGCTAGCAGGTCGAGCCTTCATCATCGCTCGTAAACCCATTGGTTAGTGACGGCAATTAATGAACACCCGATGGTTTATTGAATCGGTAGATTTTCTCTGATCCAGCGGGCCTCTCCCTGAACCGCTTGTATTCCCACTGGTATTGCTTTGGAGCAATTTCGGCGCAGGTCTGCATCAGGTCGTTTACCGCCCCGATAGAAGTTAGTTCATCGGGTTCATAGATAGATGAATCAGGCGCAAGAACATGGGCTTCAAAAAGTCCTTCCTCATTTCGTACCATCGTAATCCCCAGTGCTTTTGCGCCCGTCTTCTTCAGAAGCCTGCTGGCCAGCACATCGGTTAGCGCCGGGTGACCAAAGAACGGTACGAATTGGCCTGTAGTGGGTACCTGATCAGGCAGGATCACTGCGGTTCCACCCTCACGCAGCGTTTTGTACAACTGCTTGAGACCGGACCGTGTGGTTGGCACCATGTGATTACCATGCCGTAGACGCACCTTCTGCATCAATTTTTGCATGTAGTCCTGCCTGGGTGGTTGATATAGCGCCGTCATCTGGCCGTATCGACGGTAGAAAACGTTGAACAGTTCCCAGTTACCCATGTGCGGCAACAGTACAAGAAGTCCAGCAGAGTCATTGAGATGTTCTTGCAGCATGGCCTCATTGTGCACAACCTGTATCCACCCATCGATTCGTTCAATATCGCCCAGCCAGACCGCTGGTGTTTCCATCAGTGTCTTGCCAGTTTCAATAAGACTCTGGGTCGAGAACTTATCGCTGTCTGCTAAATTATCCGCCAAACCCGTTAAACAGAGATCAATGTTTGCCCTGGTAACCTGTGCTGAGCGGGAACCCAACTTACCGTTCAGCATTCCAGCAACGGCACCCATGCGCTGGGAGAATTTTCGTGGCAACAGGCTCAAAAGATAAAGGAGAATTTGTACCAGGGAGGCCATCAATTTGACAACCGGCAGCATTCCTCATGCCTGAAACAGCTCACAAGGTGATCATTGACCATCCCTGTCGCCTGCATATAGGCATAACAAATCGTAGAGCCCACGAACTTAAACCCGTCTTTTTTCATCGTCTTGGACATACTGTCAGACGCAGGCGTCGTTGCCGGGACCTGTTTCATGGATCGGAAACGGTTTTGCCTGGGTTGGTGATCCACGAACTGCCAGACATAGTCAGAGAAACTGCCTGTTCGCTCCTGTATGTTCAGAAATAACCTGGCGTTCGACACGGCGCTTTCTACTTTGAGCCTATTGCGTACAATTTCAGGGTTCTGGAGTAACTTATTGATTCGAGCGGGTCGATATCGCGCCATTTTCCCCGCGTCAAAGCCATCAAAAGCTTTACGATAACCCTCGCGCTTCATGAGAATTGTTATCCACGATAGCCCTGCCTGAGCTCCTTCAAGCAGAAGGAACTCAAATAGCAGCTGGTCATCATAAGTTGGCGAGCCCCATTCGGCGTCGTGGTAGCTTTCGTACAACTCATTGCCGACACACCAGCCACATCTTTCGATTTCATTCGCCATGATCAGGAGGTTATCTGATTTCTGAGCACCGAGGTATACTTACGTCCTTTTTTGCTCGGAGCAGCTCCGCACAACGCCAATGTTACCAAGAGAACGCCAATGAACTTCCAGAACCTTATCCTTTCCCTGCAAACTTTCTGGTCCGAGCAGGGCTGTGTGCTAATGCAACCCTACGACATGGAAGTTGGCGCCGGTACCTTCCACCCAGCGACGTTTTTGAGGGCCATTGGGCCTGAAAACTGGCAGGCAGCTTATGTTCAACCCTGCCGTCGACCAACAGACGGCCGATACGGAGAAAACCCCAACAGGTACCAGTACTACTACCAGTATCAGGTCGTCATGAAGCCCTCACCACCTAACTTCCAGGAGCTATACCTTGCGTCATTGGAACATCTGGGAATTGATACCAAAACCCATGACATAAGGTTTGTTGAAGACAACTGGGAATCACCAACGCTGGGGGCCTGGGGCCTCGGTTGGGAAGTCTGGATGGATGGTATGGAGATCACTCAGTTTACCTACTTCCAGCAGGTCGGAGGACTTGAGTGCTATCCAGTGATGGGTGAAATCACTTACGGGCTGGAGCGACTGGCGCTTTACATTCAGGGCGTAGAGGACTTTAAGGACCTCGTCTGGACCGAGAATGGCGATAAGACAATCACCTACGCTGACGTCTATCACCAGTATGAGGTCGAGATGTCCCGTTTCAATTTTGACCTGGCAGATGTCGATGCGCTGTTCGCTCAGTTCGATTTTTGCGAGAAAGAAACCACTCGCCTACTGGAAGCCAACTTACCGCTACCGGCTTACGAATTCGTCATGAAAGCTTCCCATGCCTTCAACCTTCTGGATTCGCGTCACGCCATTTCGGTCACCGAGCGTCAAAGGTTTATTTTAAGAGTAAGAGCCCTGTCCCGCGGGGTCGCGCAAAAGTACTTTGACTCAAGACAGGCACTCGGCTTCCCACTTGCTGACGATGATACCCGAGCATTTGTAGAGAAGGAGCTCAAGCGTGCCAACTAATACGCTGTTACTTGAAGTCGGTACTGAAGAGCTTCCGCCCAAATCCCTGAACAATCTGCGTGAAGCGCTACAACAAAATATCGAGGCAGGACTTAACCAGGCCGAGTTGTCACACGGACAGGTTGAAAGCTTCGCCACCCCACGAAGACTCGGCATCCTGGTTCACGACCTTGCGGACCGACAGCCAGACCAGAATGTAGAGAAGCGTGGGCCTGCGGTTAAGTCTGCGTTTGATGACGATGGGGAACCGACCAAGGCGCTGGCTGGATTCATGAGGGGTTGCGACGTGGCTGACCCATCACAGCTTGACACTATTACAACTAACAAGGGCGACTATCTAGTCTATCGGGCAACAAAAAGCGGTCTTGATTTACCATCCCTGCTGGAAGGCCTTCTCGGGTCGGCCTTAACTGCCCTGCCCGTTGACAGAAGAATGCGATGGGGTAAAAGCAGATTGGAGTTCGTTCGACCAGTACAGTGGCTCGTTTGCCTGTACGGAAGCTCAGTCATTCCCATTCAACTTCTGGGCAAAGAGGCTAGCAACACCAGCTCGGGCCATCGATTCATGTCCGGCTGGTCAGTTTGAGATCACTAAAGCTAACGACTATGTAGAGTTGTGCAGGAAAAACTATGTCCTGGCAGACTTTACCGAGCGTAAGAATCTCATCCGGGAGCAAGTTGTCGACCTCGCCTCCCAGGAGAAAGCCCATCTGGAAATCGATGAGGATTTACTTAATGAAGTCACGTCCCTTGTAGAGTGGCCAAGGGCACTCGCCGGTGGATTTGACAGCTCGTTTTTGAATGTACCGCCAGAGGTGTTGATTTCTGCAATGAAAGAACACCAGCGTTATTTCCACCTGGTTGATAACAACGGGAAACTCGTTCCCAGGTTTATCACTATTTCCAATATTGAAAGTCTGGATAGTTCACAGGTCGTTGCCGGTAACGAACGTGTCATAAGGCCTCGTCTTGCAGATGCCGCATTTTTCTTCGATCAGGACACTCGAACTTCACTGGAGCAAAAATCCGCACGGCTAGAGAACGTTGTGTTCCAGGCTGACCTAGGAACCTATGCGGAAAAATGCGATCGAATAGCTGCGCTGGCTGCCTACATAGCCCAGCAGCTTGGTTCAGACACCGACGCTGCAAAGCGGGCGGGCAAGCTCTGCAAAGCGGATCTGGTTAGTGATATGGTCGGCGAGTTTCCTGACCTTCAGGGAACCATGGGTAGTTACTATGCCAGACATGATAATGAAACCGAGGAAGTTTGCATTGCGATCGCGCAACACTACAGACCCACACAAAGTGGGGGTATCTTGCCAACCTCTGATGTGGCTTCTTGTGTTGCGCTAGCGGACAAGATCGATAGTCTGATCGGGATCTTTGGCATCAACCAACCCCCAACGGGTTCCAGAGATCCGTTCGCGCTGCGCCGCCAATCTCTCGGTGTCATACGAATTTGCGTAGAAAACCAGCTAAATATTCCTCTGAATGACTGTCTGAATGAGGCCTCCAGGCTTTATGGAAGGGGCTTCGACACCGCTAATGTTTCAAATTACATCGTAGAAAGATTAACCAGCTACTATCAGGAACAGGGAATCCCAGGCGATGTGGTTGAAGCAGCGACAAACAGCGCGAGCACCTCTGTAAATCTGTTAGAGATTGACGACGTTGTTCGAACGCTGCAGTCCTTTCGCAATGGACCAGCGGCGAAAAGCATCGTCGCAGCAAACAAGCGGGTAGCAAACTTTCTCAAAAAGGCAGGCCCGAGCGACCTTGCCAGTAGTTTCGACGCTACCGTTGCGACCGATGAGGCTGAGATTGCGCTAGGTCGCGCGCTGACCGAACTGGATCTCAGCAAGAGTAAAGGCGCCGGAGCAAAATTGGAGAAGCTGGCGGTACTTCAGGAGCCAGTTGATCACTTCTTTGATGAAGTGATGGTCATGGCGGAAGACGAAAAGGTGAGGAAAAACCGTCTGGGACTTCTCCGGAAATTACGACAACAATTCCTTGAAGTTGCTGATTTCTCGCTCCTACAATAGTAATACTGCTCAATGGAGTTCAGTTATGGCTTCTTTCGTTATTCTCGATCGTGATGGTGTCATCAACCAGGACTCGATGGACTATATCAAGTCCGCCGATGAATGGATGCCGATTCCGGGGTCCCTCGAAGCTATCGCACTACTTACGTCCAACAATATCGATGTCTATATCGCCACCAACCAGGCGGGTATCGCTCGAGGTAAATTAACACTCGATGCTCTAGATCGCATTCACGAAAAACTGGTTCATGAAGTTGAAGCAGCAGGTGGCAGGATTGTTGATATCA
This sequence comes from uncultured Pseudomonadales bacterium, assembly GCA_937775265.1. Lineage (GTDB taxonomy): Bacteria > Pseudomonadota > Gammaproteobacteria > Pseudomonadales > Azotimanducaceae > UBA9659. Next base: position 27,974 of record CALKBV010000011.1, on the reverse strand, counting down.
AATTTTGTCCGCACCATCCAGACGAGAATTGCTGGTGTCGTAAACCAAACCCTGGGTTGTTGGAAGATCTGGCAACCACCCACCAATTGAACCTAGAGGAAGGTTACTATGTCGGTGACTCACTTAAAGATCTTAGAGCAGCTGCGTCAGCTGGCTGCACGGGTATCCTGGTGCTGACTGGAAACGGCATCGAGACTCAGCAACTACGTCCGCACCATGAATACATTTTCAGTGACCTGCTCGCGTTCGCCCAGGACATGACGTCCTGATATCAAAATGCAGTTATCACTCGTTACACGTCAAGATTAGCAACGGCTAGCGCATTTTGCTCAATAAACTCCCGCCGCGGTTCAACCTGGTCACCCATTAAGGTAGTAAACACCTGGTCCGCCGCAATCGCATCTTCAATAGTCACCCGTAGCATTGTTCTGCTGCTGGGATCCATAGTCGTTTCCCAAAGCTGATCAGGATTCATCTCACCAAGTCCTTTGTATCTTTGGCGAGTCTGTCCCCTTAGTGCTTCCGTTTGCAACCATCCCAGCGCCTCAGCGAGCCCAGGCACGTTTTCAGATTTTTCACCTTTTCGGACCTGCCCGTTTTCTTGCAAAAGGTCAGTGGTTCGTTCCTGGAAAGCTGCAAAGGCCTCGTAGTCAGCCGACGCAAAGTAATCCCGATTAAGCACATAATGACGCCTCACTCCGTTTCGTACAGTAGTTACGTGCGGGTAATAAAGGTGCCTGTCGTTGTCTTCCTGAACCGTAACTTCATATTGAATTCGTGGGGTATTGAACGATGAAAGTTTGGTTTCCAGTTTTTCGGTCCACGCCTGTACTACCGTCTCTTCCTTTAACTGTTCCGATTTGAGCCGGGGGAGGTAGATCATCTCTCCAAGCACTGGAAGAGGATATACCCGATCCAGTCGCTTCATCATGGTTTGAATTGTGTAGTAGCGCTCGGCGAGGTCTCGCAGCTCTTCACCACTCACTACTTCACCATTACCTCGATCAAGACTGGCATCCTCAAGAGCCACTTCCAGAAGGTATCGAGTTAACTCTCCTTCATCCTTAATGTATCGCTCCGATTTACCACGCTTCATTTTGTACAAAGGGGGCTGCGCAATCAGCAGATGTCCACGCTCGATGAGTTCAGGCATATGCCTGAAGAAAAAGGTAAGAAGCAGCGTACGGATATGTGCGCCGTCAACATCTGCATCCGTCATGATGATGATTCTGTGGTACCTGAGTTTGTCCGGGTCGAATTCATCCCTTCCTATTCCGCACCCCAGCGCCGTAATCAGTGTTCCCACCTCGACAGACGACAACATCTTGTCGAACCTGGCCTTCTCGACATTCAGAATCTTGCCTTTAAGCGGCAATATCGCCTGGTTTTTCCTGTCCCGACCTTGCTTAGCAGAGCCCCCGGCAGAATCACCCTCCACCAGGTAAATTTCCGAGTTAGCAGGATCTTTCTCCTGGCAATCTGCCAGTTTCCCGGGCAGCCCCGCGATATCAAGCGCCCCTTTACGCCTAGTCATCTCTCTTGCCTTACGGGCTGCTTCACGGGCCCTGGCGGCATCAATCATCTTTTGCACAATGGCTTTCGCTTCCTGCGGTTTCTCGAGCAAATACTCTGCAAAATAATTCCCCATTTCCTGCTCGACAGCAGTCTTTACTTCTGAAGACACCAATTTTTCCTTGGTTTGAGAGGAAAACTTGGGATCTGGTACCTTCACGGAAACAATCGCGGTTAACCCTTCACGTGCATCATCCCCAGTTGCATTGATATCAGACTTCTTTGCGAACCCTTCACGCTCGATATAATTATTGAGACTTCTGGTCAGCGCACCTCTAAAACCAGCGAGGTGAGTACCGCCATCACCCTGAGGAATATTGTTGGTATATGCCAATACGGTTTCCTGATAAGAATCGTTCCATTGAAGCGCAACCTCTACGCTTGTCCCATCTTCCCGGTCTACTGCAAAATGAAAAATGTCATTGATCGGCGTCTTGTTGGTGTTCAGAAATTCGACAAAAGTTCGTAGCCCCCCTTCATAATTAAATTTTTCCTGCTTACCGCTGCGTTCATCCGTCAACTGGATCGACACTCCTGAATTCAGGAACGACAGCTCCCTAAGCCTTTTGGCCAGGATGTCGTAATGAAACTCTATATTGCTAAAGGTCTCGGGTGATGGCTTGAATCGGCAACTGGTACCCGTTTCGTTGGTTTCACCAACAACCTGAAGTGGAAAAGCGGGCACACCATCGTGATAGGTCTGTTCCCATATCTTACCTTCACGCCAAATAGTCAGGTTGAGCTCAGAGGACAAGGCGTTAACTACCGATACACCAACACCGTGGAGACCGCCGGACACCTTATAGTTGCTGTCATCGAACTTTCCGCCCGCGTGCAGGACCGTCATAATGACTTCTGCTGCTGACTTGCCCTCTTCCTCGTGGATATCGGTGGGTATTCCCCGCCCATCGTCAGAAACAGTAATGGACTCGTCCGGGTGAATCAAAACCTTGATATCCGAGCAATGCCCCTCCAGCGCCTCGTCAATGGAGTTATCGACTAGCTCCTGGACCATATGGTGCAAACCGGTACCATCGTCGGTATCTCCGATATACATACCCGGCCGCTTTCTAACCGCATCCAGGCCCTTTAGAACCTTAATGCTGGAGGAGTCGTAAGATTTATTATCTGTCATTTAATGCTCCTGTACTTCTACTTCACCATGTTTCACGTGAAACAAGCGACCATACTGATTCTTACAGGCGGCCAGCAGAGGCTTTTCCTCTACGCCGGTAAGCAATACCTGTTGGCCTGTCTCTAGAAGAAACTTGCATACCCGCCTCCGATGCTCTTCATCAAACTCGGACGCCAAATCATCGACAAGGTAGAGTGTTCCCCTGCCACCTTCCGATGTGCCAGTATCGCTCGCGAGTGAGCCCTGCGCCAAAATCATCGCCCAAACAAGCGATTTGAGCTCACCTCGCGAACAGACTTTGGCGGCTGGCTGTCCTGATACGGTTATTCTAACATCTGCGCGCTGAAATCCCTTCTGTGTAAAGCCTCTTTTTTGATCAAGATCAGCCTCTTTTAAGTAAATATCCAAAAGATCAGCCTCCCGGTGCCAGCCGCGGTAGTAATCGAACGTCACCTCATCAATGCCCGCCAATTGCTGAACGATTTCGGTAAACAAGGGCCGGTATAGCTCAACATACAGCGTCCTTTGCAGGTCTATCTGGTTCGCATAGGTAGCCAGACGATCAGACCAAGTTTCCAATTCCTTGAGGTTCCCCGCCTCAGTATTAGCAGTATATCGTCTGAGCAGCATATTGCGTTGGCGAAGGCAGCGATTAGCCTCCGCCCAATTCACCGGGAAGTCCATGGGTGAAGCGCCTGCTGCCGTAAAGCTGGAATTCGATGAATCAGAATCCACTCGCCCTGGTTTCACGTGAAACAATCCCCAGTTCAGGAACCGGCGGCGTAGTGTTGGCGAACCGATCAGCAAGTCCACAGACTGCGGCCCCAGAATCAACGTCGGCAATAGTCTTGCCAGCTCGGAGGACTTCCTCGTTGTTTCACTATTGATTTTGATTTCCCGGCTACCGCCACGATTGCGACTGATACCAATATGGTGCTCCATACTCCCTGACTGTACTTTGCCGCGCAGAAGACAATCCTCGGCTCCACGCTGGATAACAGGGTTAAGGCCCGTGTCGCGGAAGGACCTGGCGGTAGAAAGAAAATAGCTGGATTCGAGGAGGCTGGTCTTGCCACTCCCATTCTCACCGAAAAGGAGGTTTAAGCCAGGGTCAAGATCTACCGAGATGTGGGTGAGGTTTCTGAAATGCCTGGCTTCGAGCCATTTCAGGCTCATAACTTCATAGGCATGACTACATAGACTGCATCTTCACGTTCCGGGTCTTCCAGGACGGCACTGCTGTTAGCATCGTGCAGGGTCAACCTGACTTTGTCGTTACCAATAACACCAAGAACGTCCTGTAAGTAACTGACATTGAAACCTACTTCAAGGCTATCTCCCTGATAATCAACAGACACCGTTTCTTCTGCCTCTTCTTGTTCCGGATTATTGGCAGAAAGCTGTAGTTGACCGCTTGAAATCGAGACACGAATACCGCGGAACTTTTCATTAGACAGAATAGCAGTGCGACTTAGCGCCTGTCGAAGCTCCTGCTTATCCGCGAGAACGACCTTGTCTCCATCCTTCGGTATCACCCTGTCATAGTCCGGAAACTTGCCATCCACCAGTTTGGTGGTCAATGTAAACATAGAGGACGTCACACAGAGATGACTATTGCCAATTGAAACGGCTACCCTATCCTCCACTTCCTGGAGCAGGCGCTGGATCTCAATGATGCCTTTGCGTGGCACAATGACCTGCTTCGTTGGCCCTTCAATACCCTCCTGCTCCAAATCACTCATTGCCAATCGATGCCCATCGGTTGCTACCGCACGGACGTGGTTGTTTCCGAGCTCTATTAGCGTTCCATTAAGAAAGTAACGAACATCCTGCTGCGCCATGGCAAAGGCCGTCTGGTCGAGCAGCTTTTTAAAGGACTTACTATCCAGCTCCGCTGTCATTTCAGGACTAGATTGATCCACTGAGGGAAAATCAACGGCCGGCAGCGTCGATAAGGTTGACCTGAATCTACCGGACCGTATTTGCAACCGGTTTTCATTCAGCGAGAACTCGATATCTGCTTTTTCGGGTATTTCACGACAGATGTCGACTAACTTTCGAGCCGGCACGGTGATTTCACCATCTTCTGGCGTAACGACCTCCAGCCGTCCGATCAGCTCTACTTCAAGATCGGTACCAGTCATGGACAGCTGGTTTCCACTGACCTGTAACAATAAGTTCGATAGTACTGGCAATGTTTGTCGTCGTTCTACGACGCCCGCAACCTGCTGAAGCGGCTTCAGCAATAGCTCACGGTTAACTGAAAACTTCATACTCTTATTCCACCGTATCTAACAAGTAAGCAAGCGCTCACTATCTAATGTATCTCGTTACAACACCATCGGACTAATCACATACAACGACTCAGCTTCATCCAGGTCTTCCAATAGGCAAGCGTTACCCGGGTCGCTAAATGTCATCCTGACTGTATCGCCCTTCATGGCTGATAGCGCCTCAATCAGGTAGCTAACGTTGAAGCCAATTTCGAGACTGTCTCCTTCATATTCTACCGTAACAGTTTCCTCTGCCTCTTCCTGTTGCGGGTTGTTGGCATGCATATCCAACTTCCCGGGGCTCAACATCAACCTGACATTCCTATAGAGCTCATTCGACAAAATCGCTGTCCTGGATAGCGCTTCCTTCAATAACCGCCGATCAGCAATGACTACTTTATCACCGCCACTCGGGATCGCCCGAGAGTAATCCGGATAAGTTGCGTCAATCAGCTTTGTGATCAGCCTAACATTGCCACGGTCTACCTGCATATGATTCGCTGTGAAATTAAGCGTTACCGGTTCTCCCGAATCTTCATCGAGAACCCGGACCAACTCTGCCACGCCCTTTCTTGGAATGATGAACTGGTGACTACCCTGGGCACCCGTACTGACAAAACTCGTCGCAAGTCTTTGGCCATTGGTCGCAACAAACCTCACTACTCCATCCAGGACTTCCAACAGCACGCCGTTGAAAAAGTAGCGAACATCCTGTTGTGCCATCGCAAAACTGGTGCGCTGTAATAGCCTCTTTAGTTCCTGAACTGGCAGCGCTATCGATACTTCATAGACTCCGGTCTCAATATTGGGAAACTCACTAACAGGTAATGTAGCGAGAAAGGAATTAAACCGCCCGCTATCAACTGCAACGCGGTTGCCCTCGAGGTTAGCAGACATCTCCGCTCCATCGGGAAGGCTCTTGCAGATATCCAACAGTTTCCGCGCCGGCACAGTCACCTCACCAGGAGAATCAACCACAACATCAGTAATCACTACGGTAAGTTCAACTTCCTGGTCAGTACCTGTAATTACCAACCTATCTTCTTCGAGATTAAGCAGGAGATTCGCGAGAACCGGGCTCGTTTGACGACGCTCCACCACACCGCTGGTAAGCTGCAGTGGATCGAGCAGTTTTTCTCTAGTAATCGTAAATTTCATTCGACATCCAATGACATCAACCAGTTCAACAACTTCACATAAGCCGCGCTCAGGAAGTTAACAATCGTAGGAGATTATTGTAATCCTCCCTGATGCCCCGGTTACTTTCCTTGAGTTCCTCGATCTTGCGACACGCATGAAGGACCGTAGTGTGATCCCTGCCACCAAAGGCGTTGCCAATTTCCGGCAGACTGTGATTAGTCAGCTCTTTTGCCAATGCCATGGCAACCTGCCTTGGTCTCGCTATCGATCGGGTTCGCGTTTTTGAGTGAAGGTCACCAAGGCGAATTTTATAATAATCAGCAACTGTCTTCTGTATATTATCGACTCCGATCTGGCGATCCTGGATCGCCAGCAAGTCCCGGAGCGACTCCCGAACCTGCTCGTTGCTAATTGCTTCGCCTGTAAAGTTTGAGTTGGCAATGACACGCTTCAATGCGCCTTCCAGCTCCCTCACGTTTGATCTAATTCTTTCTGCTATGAAAAAGGCTGATTCGCTCGGCAGGTGCACCTGATCAATCTCGGCTTTCTTCAGCAGAATAGCTACCCGGGTTTCTAGATCGGGTGGCTCAACCGGAGCAGTCATGCCCCAGACAAAGCGACTCTCCAGGCGGGGTTCCAGCCCCTCAATTTCCTTCGGATAGCGGTCGCAGGTCAACACAATTTGGCTTCCGTCTTCTTGTAACCTATTGAAAACATGGAAGAATTCCTCTTGGGTTTTCATCCCCTTTGCCAGAAACTGAATATCATCCATTAAGAGCACGTCGACAGACCGGTAGTATTGAGTGAAATCACCCATGGTCCCGTGCTCGATGGCCCTGACCATGTCTTCCATAAATCGCTGCGAGTACATGTAAGCCACCTTCAAGTTCGGGTGACGATCAGCGATTGAATTGCCTACCGCATGCATCAGGTGAGTCTTGCCGAGCCCAACTCCTCCATAGAGCAACAGCGGGTTGTATGAAGAGCCACCAATATTCTCTGAAACCTGCAGCGCAGCTGCTCTGGCTATTTGATTAGAACGACCTTCCACAAAGGTATCAAACGTAAACTCTTTGTTGAGATCCAACAGCGGATAGAAACGCTCTCGCGCCGCAAAGGTATTAGATGCTTCAGATTTTCCCTCAACCACCTTACCACTACTGCCAATCCCGAGCTCTACAGACCCTGAACCGTTTTCTGATAGCAGTTCCCGAATTCTATTCAGGAACTGAGTGTTAACCTGATCCTTGATATACCTGTTTGGCGCCAGTAACTTAACGTTGTCATCATCGCCAACCGCCTGCAGTGGCCTTATCCAGGTATTAAATTGCTGAGAAGATAGTTCATCTTCAAGCTTATCAAGACACTTCTGCCAAATTTTGGCCCCCACAATACCCCCATATTAGCTATGCTAATTATTGTTCGTGTTTCTTGCTTTGCTTGGATTTTCTCTACCGAGATGAACTGGTTCAGTGGTAAATCGAGGCACCTGATAATGCTTGAAGCACGAAAGGATAGTAACTTGATTTCACCATTCAAGCCAAGCAAATGATGTAAAAAACATAACGAAAAGTATTTATTTTTCAGTTATTTATGCACAAATGCCCCCGCTAACCGGTGGTTAACCTGTGGATAAGTTGTGGGTTAAATCCACCCCCTTAGTAAACCTGTTGGGTCTGTGGATAAGTCCCCTATTTACCACCAGTTTTTACACAGGCTACCCAGTGTTAAGACACCGGATAACACGGTAGTTATTACGCTTATAAACCATTGATATCCAAACATAATACCTACTTACACACAGAAAAGCGGCTTATAATAGAAATAGTAATAATAAATTATATATATATAAGAACTTTATTTATAAAGAACACACTGATTTTCAGAAACCCCAATAAACATGGAATTGACCTAACCCTACATCTTCTTTAGAATCGCGCTCCTTTTCAACATCGAATTACCGGGTAATTATCATGAAGCGAACATTCCAACCCAGCGTTCTTAAAATGAAAAGAACCCATGGCTTCCGCGCCAGGATGTCCACCAAGGGCGGACGTCTGGTTATAAAAAGGCGCAGAGCTAAAGGCCGTAAAATACTTTCCGCCTGATACAGGGCCCTTGCGCTAACCCGACTGGCCTTTGAGGCGAGTGCCATCGCTATCCAAAAACAGCTAAATCAGAGCTTCCCTTTAAGTCATCGACTGGCACATTCCTATGAATTTGATGCAGTCTTTGACAACAACGAAGCTCGAATTAGCTCTTCTTCGTTGTTGCTTCTTGCAAAGCAAAACACCCGGGGATTTAATCGCCTGGGCATGATCGTAAGCAAAAAGAGTATTCCTGGGTCGGTTAAGCGCAGTAAAGTTAAGCGCAGAATCAGGGAAACATTTCGCAAGATTGCGCCAGAACACGAATTGGGATGGGATATCGTGGTGTTGACACGGCCAAAAATCAATGCCGAAGTGGATCTTACAGGGTATCTACAAAATTCCTTTAGGTCCCTCGCTGAGAAACTTAGGTAATTACGCAAGATATGAAACGAGCTTTAGTGTCACTAATTCGATTCTACCAATTGACCATCAGCGTCTTTCTTGGACCACGTTGTCGTTTTCATCCCTCTTGTTCTGCCTACAGTACAGAAGCAATAGAGACTCATGGCGTGATCAGAGGCCTGGGAATGACCGCCGTTCGGATCGGTAAATGCCACCCTTTTCATCCCGGTGGGTACGACCCTGTACCCACTGACCAGCAACCCAGTGCAGTTGAAGAAGGAATTTAGATGGATATTCAACGCGTACTAATCCTGTTGGGTCTGGCTGTGACCTCCTACATGCTTATTCTGGCGTGGAACGAAGACTATTATCAGGGCTCGACACAAACGCCAGCTGAGTCAGTCGTTAGCAACGAGCCATCTTCGTTCGGAGACATACTGCCGACAATTTCCGAATCAACCCCCGTGGGTCGAGCAGACATCGTTCCTTTCCTAGAAGGCGAAGATATAGCGCCAGAAGTAGCGGAAGTTCAGGTACCCAGAAATCTTGTGACGGTCACGACCGATGTGCTGGTTGTCAAGATCGATACCCTTGGCGGTGACATTGTTAGTGTGGCTCTACCGAAATATCCGGCGCAGTTAGAAACGCCAGACGTTCCTTTTGTCCTGGTAGATCCCAAAAATTTATATGTTGCGCAGAGTGGACTCATTGGCCCGAGCGGCACAGATAAACAAGGGTTTAGGCCAACTTTCACCGCCGACAGTACTTCTTTTGAAATGGGTAACGCACCGGAGCTGGCGGTCACCTTGACTACAGTCCAGCAGGATGGCAGCAGGATTCTCAAAAGTTACCACTTTACGCGTGGGGAATACCTGATTGATGTGGACTACCACATTACTAATTTGGGTCCCGATCCCTGGAAAGGTGGACTATTCGCGCAGATCAAGCGGGACGGCCAAAGCCCTGCGTCTTCTTCAGAAAATCTTATGGGAATGCAGCCATACGTCGGTGGTGCCACCCGTTCAGACGAGGAGTTATATAGAAAGCTGGAATTTGATGACATCGAGGAGGAAAGCTACAAGCTGACTCTTGATGAAGGTTATATCGCCATGGTACAGCATTATTTTGTGAGTGCCTGGGTGCCCCGGGAGGTTATTGGAAATACCTACCGTGGCAGAAAATTAAAAGATCAGGATATTTATCTGTTTGGGCTTACCACGCCGCCGGTCACGATAGCTCCGGGAGAGACAGGGACCATTGGAGCCAGCTTTTATGCCGGGCCGAAAGACCAGTACAGACTTGAAGAGATAGCAACGGGGCTTGAGCTAACAACTGATTACGGTTTTCTCTGGTGGCTGGCCCAACCTCTGTTTTACATGCTTACGGGCATTCATTCGTTTGTTGGGAACTGGGGTCTGGCGATTATTGGCCTCACGATAATCGTTAAATCCTGCCTTTACCCCTTATCAGCAGCGAGCTTCAGGTCGATGGCAAAGATGCGCAAGCTTCAGCCTGAAATGGCCCGCCTGAAAGAACGTTTTGGTGATGATCGCCAGCAATTCTCCCAGGCAATGATGGAATTGTACAAGAAAGAGGGAGCGAACCCGTTGGGTGGCTGCTTGCCTATTTTGTTGCAGATGCCAGTGTTTCTTGCCCTTTACTGGACGTTGATGGAAAGTGTTGAGCTGCGCCAGGCACCCTTCTTTTTGTGGATCTATGACCTGTCAGCGATGGACCCGTACTTTATTCTCCCGATATTGATGGGTATCTCCATGTTCCTGACGCAACGCATGCAGCCGGAACCACCTGACCCCATTCAGGCAAAGGTTTTCAAGTTCATGCCCATCATGTTCACGTTCTTCTTCTTATGGTTCCCATCCGGTCTTGTTCTGTACTGGCTTGTTAACAATATCTTGTCGATCCTTCAGCAAGTTTATGTGACCAGACAGTTAGAAAAAGCTTCCTGACAACGATCGCTGTTACCTCCTAAATAGATGCCTTATATCAAAGACACGATAGCTGCCAGGGCAACTGCTCCAGGCAGAGGTGGTATCGGTATTGTTCGTGTTTCTGGTCCCGGTGTAAAAGAGATTAGTCGTCATATCCTGGGAGAGATACCCGAGCCACGACTAGCGATCTATTCGGATTTTCGAGACGGCGAAGATGTTATTGACCAAGGGATAGCGCTCTATTTCAACTCACCCGGTTCGTTTACAGGCGAGGATGTTCTTGAACTGCAAGGTCACGGTGGGCCTGTCGTGCTCGAAATGCTCCTCAATAGAGTTATTAATTTAGGCGCAAGAATCGCGGCACCCGGTGAGTTTAGTCAGCGAGCCTACCTGAATGACAAAATGGACCTTGCCCAGGCAGAAGCGATAGCAGACCTGATCAACAGCAGTACAGAGGCTGCAGCAAGAGGAGCGGTACGTTCGCTGCAGGGTGAATTTTCTACCAGGATTAACCACCTTGTCGCCAAAGTTATAGAGCTGCGTGTTTTTGTTGAAGCATCCATTGATTTTCCAGAGGAAGAAATAGACTTCCTTTCTGACGAAAGAATTGAGGTACAGCTGGCTGAAGTGCACCAGGAGCTGGACAAGGTCCTGGATGAAACCAGTCACGGTGCTCTTTTGGTTGAAGGTGCATCTGTCGTTTTAATGGGCAAGCCGAACGCAGGTAAATCGAGTTTGATGAATCTTCTTACGGGCAGGGATACCTCGATAGTGACAGATATTCCGGGCACTACACGGGATGTCGTTAACGAAACCTTGCAGTTGGATGGCATACCGCTGAGACTCGTAGACACTGCGGGGATAAGAAATAGCCTTGATAAAATCGAGGCAGAGGGAGTCAAACGGGCACTGGCGGCGGGAGAAGAAGCAGACTTGGTGATCGCCGTGGTGGATGCCAGCGAGCCAGATGCAATGAAACAGGCCGAATCGCTGTTGGAAGATCGACGAACGGTGGTTGTCTTCAATAAAATTGACCTTGTCGCCGATACTGGCCTGTTAACCGATGGAATACAGATGTCTGCCAAGACTGGTTTGGGGTTGCAGAGCCTTAAAGATCAGCTCAAGAAAAGACTTGGACTATCGCCAAATGCGGGTTCCGGGTTTACCGCTAGAAATCGACATATTATTGCCCTTGGTTGCTGTAAAGAGTCTCTGGTTGCGGCCAGGAGTTTGCTTATTGAACAGAGAGCCGGTGAACTCGTGGCCGAGGAGCTTAGGGTTTGCCAGCAGAATCTTTCAGAAATAACCGGGGTGTTTACGGCGGACGACCTGCTGGGCGAGATATTTGGCAGTTTTTGCATAGGAAAGTAGAATAATGAGGGGCGTGACTTTGGTAGAGCCTTCCGTATACTTCCCGTCCCGTCATTCTCTATAAGACATTCCCCCTCGAAGGGCAGAGATCGTGAGTAACCAGAACCGTTTTGATGTGATAGTTGTTGGTGGCGGCCATGCCGGAACCGAGGCTGCCCTCGCGTCTGCCCGAGCAGGCGCAGCAACTCTATTGCTGACTCAGAATATCGAAACGCTTGGTCAGATGTCTTGTAATCCAGCAATTGGCGGGATTGGCAAAAGTCATTTGGTCAAAGAAATAGATGCTCTGGGCGGTGCAATGGCCATCGCCGCTGATCACGCGGGTATTCACTTCAGAATATTGAATTCCAGAAAAGGCCCGGCTGTCAGGGCTACCCGGGCCCAGGCCGATCGCCAGTTATACAGGGTGGCCATCCGGCAAATTCTTGAAAACCAGCAAGGACTATCACTTTTCCAACAATCGGTTGACGATCTGCACATTGAAAATGGGCGTGTCACCGGTGTACTCACCAACATGGGGCTTTCGTTCCATGCGCCTACGGTTGTATTGACCGTCGGAACATTTTTAGGGGGCTTGATCCATGTAGGTATGGACAAACAAGCCGGTGGTCGAGCCGGTGATGCCCCGTCCAACGCTCTGGCAGACAGACTGCGAGAATTACCCTTCACGGTCGATCGGTTAAAAACAGGAACCCCGCCAAGGATTGACGGTAGATCAGTCGATTTTAGCGACCTGGAAGAACAGCCCGGTGATGAACCAAGGCCGATGATGTCTTATCTGTCTACCCTTGCTGATCATCCGAGACAGGTTTCCTGTCATATCACCCACACGAGTGAACAAACCCACGATATTATTCGTGGCGGATTGGACCGTTCTCCCCTGTATTCGGGAGAAATAGAAGGCGTAGGGCCTCGTTATTGTCCATCGATTGAGGACAAGGTTGTTAGATTTTCGGATAAGAATTCCCACCAGATATTTATAGAGCCAGAAGGGCTGGGTACCCATGAACTCTATCCGAACGGTATCAGTACCAGTTTGCCCTATGATGTTCAGGTCAATCTGGTTCGCTCGATCAAGGGGTTTGAGAACGCGCACATCACGCGGCCGGGTTATGCCATTGAATATGACTATTTCGAACCAAGAGAACTGCAACCCAGTCTCCAGACGCGCCATGTAGAAGGATTGTATTTTGCAGGTCAGATTAATGGTACGACCGGGTATGAAGAAGCCGCCGCGCAGGGGCTGGTGGCGGGTCTTAACGCTGCCAGACAATCGCAGGGTAAAGCGCCATGGTGCCCCAAACGGAGCGAGGCTTACATCGGTGTGTTGATTGATGACCTTATTACCATGGGAACACGTGAACCTTATCGAATGTTCACATCCCGGGCAGAGTACCGGTTGATATTGAGACAAGATAACGCCGACAGGCGCTTGACAGAAACGGGACGAGAGCTTGGCATAGTCGGCGAAGATCGATGGAACAGTTTCTGTGAAAAGCGGAATCAGATCGATCGACTGAGCGATGAAATGAGGGTCGGTTTCATCCAGCCGGGTGATGCGGGGGTTGAAGCGCTGCTCGGTCAAACCCTCAGCAGGGAGTATTCGCTGCACGATCTGGCAAAGCGACCTGAAGTAAAAGTCAGCGAACTGCTCGGCGCAATCGGCCACGAGAGGTTACCCGAGCATGTCACCGAACAGGTAGAGATTGATTGTAAGTACCAGGGATATATCGTCAGGCAACTGGATGAAATAGATCGTATTAAGGCGCAGCAAGATTATCCACTGCCGGGAGACCTTGATTATACTGAGATTCATGGGCTCTCGAACGAAGTCGTCCAGAAACTAAACCAGGTAAAACCAGCAACCCTGGGTCAGGCAGGAAGAATATCCGGTGTAACACCAGCAGCCGTTTCCATATTGCTGATCCATTTGAAAAAGCAGGGTAAGACCCAGGTAAGACAGCGCGCCTGATGAACCTCAAAGAGAAGATAGAGCGCGGCCTGGTCGCGTTGTCGCTTGAATCTCATCTCGAGGTCGCCGACAAGCTGGAGCAATACCTTGCGCTCATCACCAAATGGAACAAAGTTACCAACCTGACCTCGATCGATAACCCGGAACAGATGGTCTTGGTACATTTACTGGATTCACTGTCCATTCAACCTTATCTTAGCGGCCCCCGGATACTTGACGTGGGCAGTGGAGCCGGTTTGCCGGGTATACCTCTCGCGCTGATCAATGAAGACAAAGACTTTATACTGCTCGACTCTAACGGCAAGAAAACGCGGTTTATGCTTCAGGTAACGATCGAATTGGGCATCAAAAATATAGAAGTAGTTCAATCAAGAGCCCAAGATTTCCAAGGGGAATTCGATCAAGTCGTGTGTCGCGCATTCACAGGCACGGACGATTTTGTTAAGGCTTGCTCGCACCTGTTGGCGCCAGGAGGAAGCCTGCTTGCCATGAAGGGGCCAGCGGAAAGCGAAGTTACACCTCTACCGGGTTTTAAGCAGAGTATTCATCAACTGAATGTTCCTGGTTTACCCTCCGAGCGCTATCTAATAGAGATTGGACGATGACAGTTGTACTGGCCATTGCTAACCAGAAAGGAGGTGTCGGTAAAACGACAACCAGCGTAAACCTTGCAGCTTCCATTGCGAAGATGAATCGAAAAGTGTTGTTAGTTGACCTCGACCCCCAGGGTAACGCGACAATGGGTAGTGGCCTCGACAAATCAGACCTGGAGCAATCGATTTATGATGTTCTGTTAGGTGACGCCGAGGCGGCAGATGCGATTGAAAACGCTGAGGCGGCTGGATACGACTTACTGGGAGCAAATGCTGACCTGTCCGGTGCAGAGATTGAGCTTATTGAGTTTGACCGGCGGGAATACAGGCTCCGTGAGGCACTACTCGGCGTTCGAGTACGCTATGATTTTATTATCATTGATTGCCCGCCTGCGCTGGGGTTGCTGACTTTAAATGGACTGGTTGCTGCGGACAGTGTCATCATTCCCATGCAATGTGAATATTATGCGCTTGAGGGATTATCTGCGTTGATGGATACCATCAGTCGTTTAAAATCATCGCTCAACCCGAAGCTGAAGATCGAGGGGCTGGTTCGTACCATGTATGATCCGCGTAATAGCCTAAGCAGGGAAGTGTCCTTGGAGTTGATTGATCACTTTGGCGATGCGGTCTACCGAACAATAATACCTAGAAATGTCCGCCTGGCTGAAGCGCCAAGTTACGGCGTGCCGATACTTTTTTATGACAAATACTCACGTGGGGCGAAAGCTTACCTGGCGCTCGCGGGTGAGGTGTTGAAGCAATACCCGGGCTCTCCATGACAGAATTCAGCAAGCGTTGCAACTTCGAGGAATCTAAATAATGGCGGCTAAGAAAAGAGGCTTGGGCCGGGGCCTGAATGCAATGCTTCCAAAGAAGGACGAAGTAGCGCCACCCAAAACCGGTCTCGAAGAGATTCCGATAGAATTCATTCAGCCTGGAAAGTATCAGCCGAGAACCTATTTTGCTGAGGAATCCATTGCAGAGCTGAGCGACTCGATAAAAGCCCAGGGTGTCATCCAGCCAATTGTGCTGCGGCCAATTGGCGATGATCGTTACGAGATCATTGCGGGTGAAAGGCGCTGGAGAGCTGCACAATTAGCAGGCATAGAAAAAATACCGGCAGTTATCCGAACCGTCGATGACGAATCAGCCCTTGCGATGTCTCTTATCGAGAATATCCAACGGGAAGACCTGAACCCACTGGAAGAGGCTACCGCCTTGCAGCGGCTTATCGATGATTTCCAGTTTACTCATCAGGAAGTGGCTGATGCGGTAGGTAAATCTCGCAGTGCTGTGACAAATACTCTGCGATTGACTCAACTGGCACCGCCGGTTGCGGAAATGCTGGTGGCAGGAGACCTGGAAATGGGTCATGCCCGTGCGCTGCTGACGCTAGAGGTTAATGAACAGGTAGCGGTCGCCAAACAGGTTGTTGCCAGGGGGCTAAACGTAAGACAGACAGAAGAATTGGTTCGAGCTGCCGGTAAGACTGCAGGGGGCGCAGGAGTGAAGCCGGGTCAGGATGCAGATACAAGGCGGCTTGAGCAAAGTCTTGGCCAAACCCTGGGTCAGCCAGTCCAGATAAGGCATACCAAGAAAGGCACAGGAAAGTTGGTGATCAGCTACAGCTCCCTCGATGAACTCGACGGAATACTGTCGAAGATGGGATACCAGGAGGAGTAAAGAACTGACAGTTAGTGCTTCTTTAGCAAAGTATTGGTAATTCCGACTTAACCTCATAAAAACTGACGTTCCAAGTTGCCCCGGTACTGCTTAATCTCTATACTCTGCTGCGCGACGAAGCGGGCGTTTTTGAATAAGAAATCTTTTGGTTTTAATGAAAGCAAAGGCGTCTAACCGATTGGGCAATTTAACCAAATCGCCGATTTTTCAAATCGTTGCAGCACAGTTCTTTGCGACATTTCTTGCATCAGCTTTGTGTTTGGTTTTTGACCGGGTAGCGGCGATATCTGCCGTGATGGCAGGAGTAACGTGCATCGTTCCCGGGTGTTACACATTGGTGGTGAGCTTGAGACCTGTGATCAAAGGTGATCCAGGCCTTAGCCAGGCACTGCGAGGCGAGGTGGGCAAGTTTGCCCTAACAATAGCCCTGTTTGCTCTGGTGTTTGTATTCGTTAAGCCACTGAATGTGTTAGTGTTTTTCGGTACATTTGTAGGATTGCAGTTGTGTGTAGCTGTTATCCTTTGGTATGGGTCTCGCAGGTTACTGAAGCGTTGACACTAATAAAGCAGGTTGAAGATATGTTTCAGACGGCAGCTTCTACCAAAGCGCATTAAACAGAAGGACAGCAGATAAAGATGGCTGGGGATTACGCAAACTCTTCCGAGTATATTCAGCATCACCTGACAAACCTCACTTATGGAAGGTTTGCTGATGGTGAGTGGGGCTTTGCCCATGGGCCTGAAGATATTGCTGAAATGGGTTTCATGTCAATCCATGTGGACACCATGTTCTGGTCGATATTCCTTGGCGGACTGTTCCTTGCCATATTCACGATGGCGGCAAGAAGTGCGACGGCAGGTGTGCCTGGCGCGCTGCAAAATATCTGCGAAATGGCCGTAGAGTTTGTAGAAGACAACATTACGCAAGTCTTCGGAAACAAACCGAATGTGATTATTGGTCCTTTGTCCTTGACCATCCTGGTCTGGGTATTCTTGATGAACTTGATGGACTTAGTGCCTGTTGATTGGATCCCCTATGTGGCGTCAATGACTGGGATTCCCTACATGAAGGTGGTCGCTACCACTGATCCAAACGCGACCCTGGGCATGTCAATTTCTGTGTTTTTTTTGGTGCTCTTTTATAACTTTAAAATGAAAGGTCCGATAAAATTCGGCGCCAGCCTGGTTACGCATCCAATACCTCATTGGAGCATGTACTGGTTTAACTTTATTCTGGAATTTGTGGACATGGTGGCTAAGCCTTTGTCTCACGGGCTCCGATTGTTCGGCAATCTCTATGCCGGCGAGATGATTTTCATTTTGATTGCTTTGTTGCCCTTCTGGGCGCAATGGGCGCTATCGCTGCCCTGGGCGATCTTTCATATTTTGATCATTGTTTTACAGGCGTTTGTTTTCATGATCCTGACGATAGTTTATTTGTCCCAGGCCAGTGAAGTAGACGAACACTGATTTTAAAAAACGGCTTATAAAGTAGGAGTAATTAATGGAAGAGCTTATCTTGGTCGCAGGTGGAATCCTTATGGGGTTAGGTGCCATCGGTAGTGGAGTTGGAATTGGTGTTCTAGGCGGTAAATACCTTGAAGGTGTTGCTCGTCAGCCGGAACTACAACCTATGCTTCTGACGCAACTATTTATCGTACTCGCGCTGGTTGACGCTGTGCCTATTATTGCAGTAGGTATTTCGCTTTACATGATCTTTGCGCTATAGATTCTCGCGAGACGCTTAATTAAAGCCAGAGGTGAACTGTGAATATTAATTTGACGATGCTGGGGCAGGCGATTTCTTTCATCCTCTTCGTCTTGTTTTGCATGAAATATGTTTGGCCGCCTCTCACGTCAATTATGAGAGAACGCCAGCAAGCTATTTCTGACGGACTAGAGAAAGCAACGGCCGCGGAGAAGCAGCTGGAGCAAGCCAACGAATCAGCAGGCCTTGAACTCGAAGAAGCCAAGAAGCAATCAGCAGAACTGATTGCTCAGGCCAGAACCAGAGCTTCGCAGATTGAAGCAGAAGCTAAAGCCAAGGCTACTGATGAGGCAGCCCGTATTGTAGAGGGCGCTCAAGCAGAGATTGATCAAGAGATCAATCGCGCCAGGGAAGAGCTTCGGGCGAAGGTTGGTGAGCTAGCAGTTGAGGGTGCTGAGAGAATTCTTGAAACATCTGTTGACCGTGCTGCACACGAAGCGATGCTGTCTAAACTTAGCGCGCAACTCTAGAGGCTAGGATGGCTGAAGCAGAATTACCAACGATCGCCAGGCCCTACGCGAGAGCAGCGTTTTCAAGGGGGCTGGATCAAACAGACGGCCTTGGAACCTGGTCCAGGATGCTGAGCCTGCTGGCTGCAGCAGTCTCGGAACCTATAGTAGAAGAAGTACTCGATAACCCGACACTGACGACAGAAGACGAAACCAGCCTTATTCTGCAGCTGATGGGTGATGGTCTTAACCAGGACGGCCAGAACTTTGTAAGCGTATTGGCCGAATATGGTCGACTTGCTTTGCTGCCGACTATTGCTGAGCTATTTGAGTTGTTAAAAGCGAACCATGAAAAGACCATGGACGTAGAGGTAACTAGCGCATTCGAAGTATCTGATCAGGAAAAAATTGAATTGGGTGCGGCGCTGCAACGCATGCTGCAACGAGACATTAATATTGAAACCGAGGTCGACAAGTTGCTAATTGGCGGTGTAGTCATTCGAGCAGAGGATACGGTTATCGATGACTCGGTGAAAGGCAGGCTGGAAAAGCTATCTCTGGTGCTTAGCTAGATTCAGAAGCTTGGTTAGATAATGTAACAACGGCTTGATTGAGCCGCGATGTAAAGAGAATTTGAACGTACGAATAGAATTTAACTTTCCTTTGGGGAACAGGATATGCAACAACTGAATCCTTCCGAAATTAGCGAGATTATCAAGCAACGAATTGAAAAGCTTGATGTCTCGTCCGAGGCCAGAAATGAAGGAACCATCGTCAGTGTATCTGACGGTATTGTCCGGATCCATGGCCTGGCGGATGTCCAGAACGGTGAAATGATCGAGTTTCCGGGCAATTTGTTCGGGTTTGCTCTGAACCTAGAGCGCGACTCTGTCGGTGCGGTAGTGCTGGGAGACTACAAAAGTCTTCGAGAAGGCCAGACTGCAAAATGCACGGGTCGAATTCTTGAAGTTCCAGCCGGACCTGAATTGCTCGGTCGCGTCGTAGACGCGCTAGGTAATCCTATCGATGGTAAGGGGTCAATCAACGCCTCCAGTTCATCGCCCGTTGAAAAGGTAGCGCCGGGTGTTATTGCTCGTCAGCATGTTGACCAGCCGGTCCAGACTGGCCTCAAGTGTATCGACTCTATGATTCCCGTTGGCCGGGGCCAGCGCGAATTGATCATTGGTGACAGGCAGACAGGCAAGACGGCGATTGCCATCGATACAATTATTAACCAGGCTAAGTCTGGTATTAAGTGTGTTTATGTCGCTATCGGCCAGAAGCTCTCATCGGTTGCAGACGTGGTTCGTACCCTTGAAGAGCATGGAGCGATGGAGAACACAATTGTCGTTGTCGCTGGTGCTGCGGACCCTGCGCCTATGCAATATGTTTCAGCCTACTCTGGTTGTGCGATGGGTGAGTATTTCCGTGACCGCGGTGAAGATGCACTGATCATCTACGACGACCTGACAAAACAGGCCTGGGCATACAGACAGGTATCTTTGCTGCTAAGACGTCCACCAGGACGTGAAGCCTATCCAGGTGATGTATTTTACCTCCACTCCCGCTTGCTGGAACGTGCAGCTCGAGTAAATGCCGATTACGTTGAAGCTTTTACTAATGGTGAGGTTAAAGGTAAGACAGGTTCCCTGACCGCACTGCCGATTATTGAGACGCAAGCAGGTGACGTATCTGCATTCGTTCCAACCAATGTCATTTCGATTACAGACGGGCAGATATTTCTGGAATCTGACAAGTTTAATGCGGGCGAACGACCCGCCATGAATCCGGGTATTTCGGTATCCAGAGTTGGTGGTGATGCTCAAATGAAATTTATGTCCAAGATTTCTGGTGGTATCAAGCTTGCACTAGCTCAGTATCGTGAACTGGCGGCTTTTTCACAGTTTGCATCTGATCTCGATGACGCGACTCGAAGGCAGCTGGAACATGGTGAGCGAATTAACGAGCTCATGAAGCAAAAACAGTATGCCCCGATGACCGTTGCTGAAATGGGCGTGGTGCTTTATGCGGCGAACGAAGGTTTTCTGCAGGATGTTGAGGTAGAGAAGGTGCTGGATTTCGAAGCTGCCCTGGTCTCTTACATGAACTCTCAGCACGCTGACTTTATGAATGAGGTTAATGCAGAAGGTGCTTACTCCGATGATGTAGTCGATCGGATGCACAAGGCCGTCGAAGCGTTCAAATCAACACAGTCCTGGTAAGCAATAGTTCACTAACGAGGCAGTTATGGCGAATGCCAAAGAGCTCCGAAAACAGATAGGCAGTATTAAGAATACGCAGAAGATCACCAGTGCCATGGAAATGGTAGCGGCGAGCAAGATGCGTAAAGCCCAGGAACGCATGGCAAGGGGCAGGCCCTATTCTGATCACATCAGATCTGTGATTGGTCATGTCGCCAATGCTTCGCCCGAGTATCACCACGAGTTTATGGTAGAGCGTGACGTTAAACGGGTCGGCTTCATTGTTATCACCACCGATAAGGGTTTGTGTGGTGGTCTCAACATAAACCTGCTCAAGAAAGTGATTAGTGAAATAAAAACCTGGTCAGAACAGGGAATTGAATACGATTTGTGTCTTATCGGTAACAAGGGAGCGCAATTTTTCAGAAGCTACGGCGGAAACGTTGTTGCGGCCAGTTCACATGTGAGTGAATCTCCGCAGATCAGCGATCTTATAGGTAGCATCAAGGTTATGCTCGATGCGTTTGAGGAAGGTAAAGTCGACAAGATTTTTCTTGCTAACAACGTATTCGTTAACACCATGATCCAGACGCCCACGATCAGACAATTGGTCCCGCTGGACCCTGAGGAAGACGAGGGTATGCAGCATCGCTGGGACTATATTTATGAGCCGGATGCGCGCCAGTTGATTGAGGGCCTGGTCACCAGGTTCATTGAATCCCAGGTGTATCAGGGAGTGGTTGAGAACGTAGCCTGTGAACAGGCTGCGAAGATGATCGCAATGAAGAGCGCCACAGATAATGCAGGTGATCTGATTGATGAGCTGCAGCTGATCATGAACAATGCCCGGCAGGCTGCGATTACACAGGAACTATCAGAAATTGTCAGTGGTGCTGCAGCGGTATAGCAGGCACCTCCATAGTGTTAAGTAGAAGAGGAATTAGCAATGGGTAGCGGACGTATCGTATCGGTAATTGGTGCGGTTATTGATGTTGAATTTCCACGTAACGATGTACCCAAGGTGTATGACGCCTTGATGATTGACGAGAACAACACCACGTTGGAGGTCCAGCAGCAGTTGGGTGATGGTGTTGTTCGAACAATTGCGATGGGTTCATCCGAAGGTATTAGTCGTGGACTTGCGGTATCAAATACCGAGGGGCCAATATCAGTGCCGGTTGGGGAACAAACACTTGGCCGGATTATGGACGTGTTAGGTAACCCAATTGATGATCGCGGCCCGATCAATGAAACAGAACGTATGCCGATTCACCGGTCACCACCTACCTTCGAAGAGCAGGCTGGTAGTCGTGATCTGCTGGAAACGGGTGTAAAGGTTATTGACCTGATCTGCCCCTTTGCCAGAGGCGGTAAGGTTGGTCTGTTTGGTGGAGCGGGCGTTGGTAAAACAGTCACCATGCTTGAGCTGATCAACAACATCGCGAGTGAACACAGTGGTCTGTCTGTATTTGCTGGTGTTGGGGAGCGTACTCGGGAAGGCAACGACTTCTATCATGAGATGCAGGATGCCGGTGTCATCGACAAGATTGCGATGGTATTCGGACAGATGAATGAACCACCTGGAAACAGGCTTCGCGTAGCGCTGTCTGGTCTGACCATGGCAGAAAAGTTCCGTGATGATGGTCGTGACGTGTTGTTCTTCGTTGACAATATTTACAGATATACACTAGCGGGTACGGAAGTATCAGCGCTATTAGGTCGTATGCCATCAGCTGTAGGCTATCAGCCCACGCTGGCGGAAGAGATGGGTGTTCTTCAGGAACGAATTACTACGACGAAATCCGGTTCTATTACGTCCATTCAGGCGGTCTATGTGCCCGCTGATGACCTGACTGACCCTTCCCCGGCAACGACATTTGGCCACCTTGATTCAACGGTGACTCTGTCCCGAGATATTGCTTCACTGGGCATCTATCCAGCGGTAGACCCACTTGATTCAGGGTCAAGATTACTTGATCCACTAGTGGTTGGTGATGAACATTACAATGTCGCAGAAGGCGTTAAGAGTATCTTGCAGCGATACAAGGAACTTAAGGACATCATTGCGATCCTGGGTATGGATGAGTTGTCAGAAGAAGATAAACTGACTGTTTACCGGGCTCGGAAAGTCAGCCAGTTTTTCTCGCAGCCAATGCACGTTGCAGAAGTATTCACCGGTCAGCCCGGTGTATACGTGTCTCTTGCAGATACCATTCGAAGTTTCAAAGGTATTATGGATGGCGAATATGATGACTTGCCAGAAGCGTCCTTTAGTATGGTCGGCAGCATCGAACAGGCCATCGAAAAAGCCAAAACACTATAGGTAACTAAATGGCTTCTACAGTTTTTTGTAGCATCGTTAGCGCAGAGCAAGAAATCTTTGCCGGACAGGTAGAGATGGTTGTTGCATCTGGCACCATTGGCGAGTTGGGTATTTTACCGGGTCACACACCTCTGTTGTCCGGGGTGAAGCCCGGCCCTGTTCGGTTAATCCTTGAGGGTGGCGAAGAACAAACCTTCTTTGCGTCGGGGGGTTTCATTGAAGTTCAGCCAACTTCAATCACTATTCTGGCAGACACGGCTATGCGTGCCGACGATCTTGACGAAGCGGAGGCGCTGGAGGCGAAGAAGAAAGCGGAACTGGAGCTATCAGGCCAGAGATCGGATATCGACTTCGCACGTATTACCGCGGACCTGCAGGAACAAGCGGCAATGCTGCGAACCATTCAAAAGGTTCGCAACAAAAAAAATTAGACTGTTTGTGGTCGGCTATTTAGTGTTTAGGGCCGTTTGTTCAATTGCCCTGAGTTTGCGCGCCGAGCACTGTCATCTCGGCTGGGATGGCGATGACATCAATAAAATGACACGAGGCGGCCTTGGCCGCCTTTTTTGTGTCCGTTTAGAATACGTCTTTTGAGGTAAACTTTTGCCATGACCCAATCCCTTGAAGTATGCATCCTGGCGGCAGGCGTCGGCAGTCGTATGTGCTCGGACAAGCCTAAAGTATTGCAGACGCTGGCAGGAAAACCGTTACTTGAGCATTTACTTGAAACGGTAAGCAGCTTCTCTCCCACCAGGGTTCATGTTGTCGTAGGGCAAGGCTCTGAAGAAGTTAAGGCCAAATTTGCCGACCGAACAGATATTAAGTGGGTTTACCAGGCCGAGCGAAAAGGCACTGGGCATGCCATGCAACAGGCGGCGCCCGGTATTGACCCGGATTCCCGGGTATTGATCCTTTTAGGCGATGCACCGCTTGTTAAAAGGACGACCCTCGATGAGCTGACCTCGGTTGACGCAGATCTTACGGTGCTCACTGTCGATATGGTGGAGCCCTATAATTACGGGCGTATCCTGAGACAAGATGAACGGGTGATGGAGATCATTGAAGAAAAAGACGCCAATAAGCAGCAGCGATCAATCACGGAAATCAATTCAGGTGTCATGGTCGCCGATGGTAGAAAGCTGGTGTTTTGGCTTAAGCAGCTAACTGATGACAATGCTCAGAAGGAGTTTTTGCTCACTGATATTGTTCGTTATGCAAACGACGGAGGGTCGATCGTGAAGGCCTACAAAACAAATGATCCGGTTGAGGTGACTGGTATCAATACATTCTCGCAATTAGCGGGTCTGGAGAGAGCATTGCAGCAAAAAATGGCGCAACAACTTATGGACCAGGGCGTTCAGCTGATGGATCCTGCACGGATTGATGTGCGCGGCAATTTGGTGGTTGGTCGCGGTGTCTCGATAGACGTCAATAATATTTTTGAAGGTGAAGTGACTATAGGTGACGATGTTGCTATTGGCCCCAATTGCGTGATCACTGATAGTCAAATTGGTACTGGTTCGGTCATAAAAG
Source organism: uncultured Pseudomonadales bacterium (assembly GCA_937775265.1). Taxonomy (GTDB): domain Bacteria; phylum Pseudomonadota; class Gammaproteobacteria; order Pseudomonadales; family Azotimanducaceae; genus UBA9659. The sequence goes on along the minus strand of CALKBV010000011.1, from coordinate 3,517 downwards.
CGAATTCTGTGCTTGAGCGGGCGATAGTAGGAGAACGTTGTTCAGTGGGGCCTTTTGCTCGACTCCGGCCCGGGGCCGAACTGGAAGATGAGGTAGCTGTCGGCAATTTTGTCGAAATAAAGAAAACTAAGCTAGGTAAAGGGAGCAAGGCCAGTCATCTCGCCTACCTTGGAGATTCCAGCATCGGTGCCGGGGCTAACATTGGTGCCGGAACAATCACCTGCAACTACGATGGCGTGAATAAATACGAAACCTATATTGGTGATGGGGCGTTTATTGGGTCTAATTCATCGTTGGTTGCCCCGGTGCGTATTGGTGCAGGAGCAACTATTGGCGCTGGTTCAACCATCACCAAGGATGTTGAAGCGAATGTGCTGGCCCTTGGTCGTGGCAAGCAGAAATCTATTGCCAACTGGCAACGACCGACGAAGAAGGATTAGGAAATACTATGTGCGGGATAGTCGGTGTTGTTGCGCAACGTGAAGTTAGTGAGATTCTTCTTGAGGGCTTAAGGCGGCTTGAATACCGGGGTTACGATTCAGCCGGTATCGCCTTGTTGAACCAAGACGGCAAACTCCAGCGGACCAGAAGGCAGGGAAAAGTCTCAGAATTGAGTGACGCCTGCCGTGAAACTCGACCCGTTGGTAGGTCTGGAATAGCTCACACAAGATGGGCTACGCACGGTGAACCTAGTGAGCTAAATGCCCATCCACACGCATCCGGGGGGATTGCGGTCGTTCACAACGGGATCATTGAAAACCATGAATCGCTGAGAGAGAACCTGACCAAAGAAGGTTACGTGTTTGAATCTGCGACTGATACTGAAGTGATCGCACACCTGCTGCATCACGAACTGAAGACCGCGCCCAGTCTGCGAGATGCGATGGGTCGATTACTTGATCAACTGGAAGGTGCCTACGCCGTTGCGGTCATCGATGAGAATCATCCGGGCAGAGTGATGGCGGCGCGGTTGGGTAGCCCTCTGGTCGTCGGCCTGGGCATCGGTGAAAACTATATCGCTTCTGATCCCCAGGCCCTGCGACCAGTCACGGACAGGTTCATTTTTCTGGAAGAAGGAGAGCTCGTCGAAATCACGGCGGCTGAAGTCTCCATCTTCGGGCATAACAAGGATGTTGTTGAAAGTCGCGCAGTTACGCTGGACGAGCGCCACGATGCGGCGGATAAGGGTAACTACCGTCACTACATGCAGAAGGAAATCTTCGAACAACCTGCTGCGATCGGACGGACCCTTGCGGGGCGAGTGAGTGATAAGCACGTATTGACGCATGCATTCGGTATCGCTGCAGAATCAGTCTTTCGGGAAGTTGGAGCTGTGCAGATTGTTGCCTGTGGCAGCAGTTACTACACCGGACTGGTCGCGAAGTACTGGTTCGAAGAGTATGCCGGTATTCCTTGCCAGGTTGAGATAGCGAGCGAGCTTCGTTATCGAAAAACAGTGGTTCTTCCAAAGACGTTGCTGGTGACGATATCCCAGTCCGGTGAAACCGCCGATACGCTGGCGGCACTGCGGAATGCCAAAGACAAGAATTACATTGCCAGCCTTTGTCTGTGTAATGTCCCTAACAGCTCCCTGGTCAGAGAGAGCGATCTGTCCCTAATGCTGGAAGCTGGCATAGAGATCTGCGTGGCGTCAACGAAAGCCTTCACCAACCAGCTGGTTGATTTATTGCTGCTTGTAGGGGCAATAGGCCAGTACAATGAGCTTGATGATGCTGGCCACCGTGAACTGGTGGAAGCGTTAAAGACCCTGCCGGATGTTGTGAAGTCGACGTTAAAACTTGATGACCAGATCCGTCATATTGCTGAAAAATTTGTTGATAAGGACCATGCACTGTTCCTGGGACGCGGCAGCCATTATCCCATTGCGCTTGAAGGGGCGCTGAAGCTGAAAGAGATCTCCTATATACATGCAGAGGGTTATCCCGCTGGCGAGTTGAAGCATGGCCCGCTCGCCCTGGTTGATGATGATATGCCGGTGGTCACAGTAGCACCGGGGGGTGAACTGATCGAGAAACTCAAATCAAACCTTGAAGAGGTCCGGGCCAGGGGTGCTGAGCTTATTGTATTCGCAGACGAACATGTCACCATGAGGGAGGCTGAACGCGTCACAGTACTAAAAGTTCCTTCGTGCTCCGCATTGATATCTCCCATGGTTTACACAATCCCTGTGCAACTATTGGCCTATCATGTTGCGGTTTATAAAGGCACGGACGTAGACCAGCCACGAAACCTGGCCAAATCGGTGACTGTCGAATAACCATGGATGTCTCCCATCTCCTGGATTCTCTGAATGAGCGACAACGCGAGGCTGTCGCTGCGCCTCGTGGCAGTTCCCTAATTCTTGCGGGCGCAGGTAGTGGCAAAACACGTGTGCTGATCCATAGAATCGCCTGGCTGATCCAGAGAGAAGAGCTGTCTCCATACAGTATTCTTGCCGTTACCTTTACCAACAAGGCGGCGGCAGAAATGCGAGGCAGACTCGAACAACTGCTCGCTCTTCCAGCAAGAGGCATGTGGGTAGGGACCTTTCATGGCATTGCGCACCGCTTGTTAAGAGCCCATCACCGCGAGGCAGGCCTGCCTCAAAATTTCCAGATACTGGATGCTGATGACCAGCTTCGCCTGGTCAAACGGGTGATGATCAGTCTTGATGTCGATGAGAAGAAGTGGCCTGCCAGGCAAGCCCTATGGTGGATCAATGGCCAGAAAGATGAAGGGCTTCGACCCTCCAGTATTGAGGATTATGGTGACCTATACCTGAAAACCCATCTGGGAATCTACCGGGCGTATGAAGAGGCCTGCCGGCGCGGTGGCATGGTCGACTTTGCTGAACTTCTGTTGCGAGCCCATGAACTCTGGCTTAAAAACCCAGTGGTCCTGAAGCACTACCAGGATCGCTTCGCTGCCCTGCTGGTTGACGAGTTCCAGGATACCAACACCATTCAATATGCCTGGCTCCGGGTTCTTGCTGGTAACAGAGATAACCTGATGGTCGTGGGTGATGATGACCAGTCTATTTACGGTTGGCGGGGTGCGAAAATTGAGAACATCCAGCAGTTCACTAAAGATTTTTCGAATGCTTCGACAGTCAGACTTGAACAGAACTACCGGTCTACGTCGAACATTCTGACGGCAGCCAATGGATTGATTGACCAGAATACGGGTCGTCTGGGGAAAGAACTTTGGACCGATATGGGTGATGGTGATCCCATACAGCTATATGCGGGATATAACGAGATTGATGAGGCGCGTTATATCGTCGAGCGGATAAAGTCCTGGTCGGATAGTGGTAACCTCTACTCGGAATCGGCCATTCTCTATCGATCCAACGCACAGTCGCGGGTATTGGAAGAAGCGTTGTTGCGGGCCCAGATGCCCTACCGTATCTACGGTGGGCAACGTTTTTTTGAACGGGTAGAGATTCGCAACGTGTTGGCTTACATGAGATTGGTGAGTAACCGGGATGCTGACGCCGCGTTTGAGCGAGTGGTCAATA